>NZ_CP022754.1:2443333-3055000 GCF_002257605.1 Parabacteroides sp. CT06
GTATAGCCCTCGAAAGGAGACCAACCGCATTTGTACAAGATATTCTCCTTCGATACCGTCCAAGTCCTCTCCGGATCGATCAATACGATATCGGCGTAGTATCCGGGACGGATGTATCCCCTCCTATCGATACGGAACAGCTCCGCCGGCATATGCGCCATCTTCTCGACCACCTTCTCGTACGTGAAACGGCCTTCCATCGCCAGCTCCAACATCGTGATCAAGGAGTGCTGGATAAGCGGTCCTCCGGAAGCCGCCTTCAAGCAAGAGCCTTGCTTCTCCTCCGGTAGATGCGGGGCATGGTCGGTAGCCACGATATCGATCGTATTGTTATTGACCGCCTCACGCAGCGCCGTGCGATCCTCGATCGTCTTGATAGAAGGATTCCACTTGATACGATTACCGAATTGGGCGTAGTCGCCGTCATGAAACCACAGATGGTGCACGCAGACCTCGCCGGTTATCTTTTTCTCGCTCAAGGGAAGATGGTTACTGAGCAACGATAATTCCTTCTCCGTGGAGAGATGCAGGATATGCAAACGGGAATCCAAGCGGGTAGCCAGTTCAACCGCCTCGGCCGAGCATTGGTAGCAGGCCTCCTCGCTACGGATCTTACTATGGAAAGAGATATCCAGATCCTCGCCATGCAGGTTCGTGTAATACTGGATATTACGCCGGATCACCTCCTCTTTCTCCGCGTGGATGGCGATCAGCATACCGGCCTCGCCGAAGATACGCTCCAACGAGTCTTTCTTGTCCACCAGCATATTTCCCGTAGACGAGCCGAGGAAGAGTTTCAGTCCCGGCACACGGCTACGATCCAGCCTGCGGATCTCGTCCATATTATCGTTTGTCCCACCGAAGAAGAAGGAGTAATTCGCACGGGAGACCTCGGCGGCACGGTTGAATTTCCATTCCAGATCGGCGATCGTCGTGGTCTGTGGCTTCGTGTTCGGCATGTCCATGAAGGTCGTCACGCCACCGGCCACGGCCGCACGGCTCTCGGTCCCGATATCCCCCTTATGGGTAAGCCCGGGGTCCCGGAAATGCACCTGATCATCGATGACGCCCGGTATCAACCATTTCCCCGTAGCGTCGATCACTTGGTTCGCCTCGGCACGCACGTTCCCGGGAACCTCCCCCTCGAACACCGCCGCGATCTTATCCCCCTCCACCAACACCGAGCCGATAAAAGAACGGCCCTCGTTGATGATTCTCGGATTTTGGATTAATATTTTATTCATCTTTCTTATTCTATTATAAATTGTCAAACTCTGTTTTCATTAGGCATGGCTCGCATGTTTCCTCGGATACTTCCTGAAGAAACTCCACCATTTCAATTGAAGGACGCCGAATAAAGCCTCCCCGAATATCGAAGAGTTCATCTTGGAGACACCCAAGGCACGGTTGATAAAGATGATCGGCACCTCCACGAGCTTGAAGCCGCACTTATAAGCCGTAAACTTCATCTCCACCTGAAAGGCGTATCCCTTGAAATGGACACGGTCCAGATCGATCGTCTCCAGCACCTCACGGCGGTAACATTTAAAGCCCGCCGTCGTATCCTGTATCTTCATACCCGTGACGATACGGACATACACCGAGGCGAAATAAGACATCAACACACGGCCCAACGGCCAGTTCACCACATTCACCCCGTTGCAATACCTCGATCCGATGGCTACGTCGGCACCCTGCCCGGTACAAGCGGCGTATAGCTTCGGCAGGTCATTGGGATTATGACTGAAATCGGCGTCCATCTCGAAAATAAAATCATATTTATGCTCGATAGCCCATTTAAAACCCCGGATATAAGCGGTACCCAATCCCAGCTTCCCCTTACGCTCCACGATAAAAAGACGCTCCGGGAACTCCTTCTGCAAGCCCTTCACGATAGCCGCCGTCCCATCCGGAGAGCCATCATCGATCACCAAGATATGAAACACTTTCTCCAGCCCGAACACGGCACGAATGATATTCTCAATATTCTCCTTCTCGTTGTATGTAGGAATAATGACGATACTGTCTGACATATACTTTAATCAATTAATTTTTAGCTCATTATATATACGACTGTAAACCATTTGTAAATAACTCTCCAAAGTTACATATTTTTTCTGTGTAAATCTATCATCCAGTTAGCCCATTCGTCTGTTCCATGATAAGCAAATGTATTTTGGCTTTTCACCCAACTTCTCCGATTTCCCCCTAAATGCCTAATACTCAAATTAAGCTGCTTTATTCTTCCACTTTTATTCGATTATTCCAGCGTTTTTCCGTAAGTTTGTCTTCATTAATTTCTAACGCTTGTAAAATTAAGTACTATGAATATACAGCAACTCGAATATATCCTAGCGGTGGATACTTATCGTCATTTCGCAAAGGCAGCAGAGCATTGTAGGGTGACACAACCGACATTGAGTATGATGATCCAAAAGCTGGAAGACGAACTAGGTATTAAATTGTTCGATCGAAACCTACAACCCGTTCGCCCCACACCTGCCGGACGTAAGGTTATTGAGCAAGCGAGAAATGTCCTCTATCAGGCTTCTCTTATCAAAGATATCGTGAACGAGGAGGAACAGTCATTGAAAGGTACGTTCCGCTTAGCGGTGCTACCGACTATCGCCCCTTATTTACTACCTCGCTTTTTCCAGCAATTATCGGAAAAGCATACGGATCTTGACATCCGTATGCTGGAAATGAAAACCGCTCCCACTATGGCCGCCCTGCAAAACGGGGAAATCGACGCCGCTATCATAGCGAACCAACCCACTGAATCCAATTTACAAGGAGATATATTATATTATGAGCAATTCTTCGGATACGTGGCTCACAACGAATCTATATTCAAAAAGGATTTGATCCGTACCGCCGATATCAACGACGAGCGGTTGTGGCTGTTGGACGAGGGACATTGCTTCCGTGACCAGCTGATGCGTTTCTGCCAGATGGAGAAGGTAAAGGTTCGCCAAGCCGCTTACCGTTTAGGTAGCCTAGAGACATTTATGCGTATGGTGGAAAGCGGTAACGGTATTACGTTCATCCCGGAATTGGCTACCCTGCAGTTAAGTAAAGAGCAGAAAGAATTGGTACGTCCGTTCGCCATTCCCAAGCCGACACGGGAGATCGTCTTTGTCACCCGTAAAGATTTTATCCGGCATACCGTAGCGGGTATTTTAATAGAGAGCATCAAGAAAGCGGTACCTAAAGAAATGTTGACTTTGCAGCCCGGACAAAAGGTTGTGTGATTTTTTTGATAAATCCCATAGGGTATTTCTTTCCTGGGCGATCATATAAGTACAAAGTGATTATTTACCATTAAAACAATACAAATATGAAAGCGCTCTGTAAACAAACTATGGGATTTATCCTGATGATACTGTTGGCTTGCGGTGTAACCTCTATAAAGGCACAGGATAGCGCAGACGATGAGTTTATCACTGTCAGCGGTGTAGTAAAAGACAAGCAAACACGAAAAAAACTGGAATACGTAAATATCTCTATTCCGGGAACCAACGTGGGAACGATCACCAATAATGACGGTGAGTTCTCTATCAAAGTGAAAAACGGCCTCCATGCCAGACAAGTAGAAGTATCGCATATCGGATATTTGAATGGCTTGATCCCCGTAAACGATAAGGACATATTAGAATGTACGGTATTACTCGAACCGAACATGAATACGCTCAGCGAAGTCATTATCCGGGCCGGAGATCCTCGATATATCGTAGAGGAAGCGATTGAGAAAGTAAATAAGAATTACATTACCACGGGTAGCATGCTTACTGGGTTCTACCGGGAGACCGCACAAAAAGGCCGTCGCTATATCAATATATCGGAAGCGGTTATCGATGTTTACAAAACTCCCTATAAGGACAGGAACGTGGAACGGGATCGGGTACAGATCTATAAAGGACGTAAATTATTGAGCGAGAAGGCTAGCGACACATTAGCCGTGAAATTATTGGGAGGCCCTAACCTATCCGTTTACGTGGATGTGGTGAAGAATCCGGATTTATTGCTCGACCCGAATATCTTACCTTATTACGCCTTCCGTATGGAAGAAAGCGTGATGTTAAACGACCGACCGCATTACGTAATCAGTTTCCAACCTCAAGCGATCTTGCCTTACGCCTTATATTACGGTAAATTGTATATCGATAAGGAACGGCTTTCCTTCAGCCGTGCGGAATTCGCCCTCAGCATGGATGACCGGAATAAGGCTACCGAGGCCATCCTCCGCAAAAAGCCTTTTGGCTTGCGATTTAAACCCGTGGAGGTAGCTTTCCTCGTAACTTACAAAGAACGTGACGGCATGAGCTATCTGAGTTATATCCGCAATGAGGTTCGCTTTAAATGCGACTGGAAACGAAAACTTTTCTCTACCAACTACACGATCGTATCCGAGATGGTCGTTACCGATGGTAAAGAACAAAATAACTCCATCCCCTACCGGATGTCTTTTAAAGCGGATCAGTCTCTATCCGACAAGGTATCGGACTTCGCCGACGAGAACTTCTGGGGAGCTTACAACATTATCGAGCCTACCGAGTCTTTGGAGAATGCGGTATATAAATTAAAGAAGCAACATAAAAATTGACCGTGTAAATATACTATCGACAATGATATGGACAAATCATTATCTTTGTCCATTATCAATTATCTGTTGAAACCAAATTATTATGGATTTGTTCGTACTCAAAAAGATCAAGGAAGGGGATATTAAAGCATTCGAAAGTATTTTCAGGCTTTATTATACCCCTCTTTGCCTGTACGCAACCAGTATAACAGGAGAGCAGGAAGTCGCAGAGGAGATAGTTCAGGACTTGTTTTATGTATTCTGGAAAGAAAGAGAATCTCTTCCAATCTTACGTTCCATCAAGAACTACCTTTATGGAGCTACCCGGAACCGGTCCTTACAATATCTGGAGCATCGGGAAGTACGATACCGATACCGGAATACGGTTTTAGCCGGAGAGAATCCGGAATCCGAATCGTATACCCCGCAAGATCAACTTGAGTACAAAGAATTGCAATCCTTGGTCAACCGGGCATTAGGTAAATTGCCCGAACGCCGCCTCCGGATCTTTCGGATGCACCGTTTCGAAGGAATGAAATACGCGGAGATAGCCTCCAGCCTCTCATTGTCCATAAAGACAGTAGAAGCGGAAATGACCAAGGCACTACAAACACTAAGAAAAGAAATCGAGAATTATACCTAACAGTTATGAATCAAATAGAAAAAAATAAATTGAAGACAGACCAAGCATGGGAACAATTATACACTCGCTTGGAGCAAGACGGGCTGCTGGATAAGCCAATTTCCGGTACACAAATCCCATACCGGATCGGACTTATGAAATGGGCCGCCGCTATCGTTATACTCTGTGTATCGGTAGCTACGGCTATTTTCCTTGGACGAGAACGGACACCGGAAACCACTCTGCTCACCCTGCATAATAACGAGGCTTCCACCACCTTGGTCACGACTTTGGAAGACGGGTCTATCGTTTATCTGGCCGATAACAGTCAGTTAAGCTATCCGGAACATTTCCAAAGAGAAAAAAGAGAGGTGTCTCTACTAGGAAACGCCCTTTTTGATGTAAGCGGGAATAAGGAACGTCCTTTCCTAATCGAGACAGAGCAGGCCCGGATCGAGGTATTGGGAACCTCATTCAATATCAAAAGCTCGGATAAAAGCGCCTTTGAATTGGCCGTTCGCCGGGGATTAGTGAAAGTGACACTCAAGAAGAACGGAGAACAAACGCTGGTAAAGGCCGGTCAAACCGTATCCTTATTCTCCAACCGTTTACAAGTAGCTCCGACTCAAGATAACGAACAATTTTCCGATTACACCCGCCGTATCCAGTTTAAGGATGAGCGCTTAGGAGATATCTTGCATGTAATTAATCTGGAATATCCGAAGATGCCATTGAAGACAACGGCTGATTTAGAGAATAGACGGCTGACCGTTAGTTTCTATAATAACTCACCCGCGACGATGGCTGAACTGATCTGCGCGGCGTTAAAACTAAAATGTACGCAACAAAATAATATATGGATGATTTCCGAACCTTGAGACAGCTGATCGTAGGATGGTTGCTGTTACTCGTAGCTCTCATCCCTATGAATGCCCAGAATGGTAACGTACTGGGACAGGTCATACGATTGCCTAAATCAAAAGGAAATATCTACCAATTGCTGGGACTCGTCACGGAACGTTCCGGCTATCTTTTTATATACGACAGTAAGATTATCGATAATGAACAAACAACATCGATAAAAGGTGGAGATTATACGATACAAGAAGCTATATACGCTATTACCGGTAATAAAAATCTGGCGATCCGTACGATAGAGAACCATCTCTTGCTTTATCTGCCAGAGAGTCCCTCCGCTCCTAAAAGCGCATCCGTAACTCCCGATTCCATACAAACCTATTTCTCGATAGAAGGTTCTTTACAGGATCAATATACCCATGAGCCAATCGCGTTCGGATCGGTAGGAATCGGCGAGGCCGCTATCGGCACCATCACCAACCAGAATGGAGAGTTCCGATTGAAATTACCGGACTCACTCCGATTATCCAAGGTACGTTTCTCTCATATCGGCTATCTTCCCCAAGAGATAGATGGTCGGGAGTTAATAGATAAACATACCGTCTTATCCCTAGAGCCTAAAGTAATCTCCATCCAAGAAGTTATCGTGCGTCTAACCAATCCGAAACGCTTATTACAGGAGATGCTGGACGAGAGAAGAAGCAATTATTCCCAGCACCCGATTTACCTTACCACATTTTACAGAGAAGGCGTTGAACGTAAAAAAGGACTCGTAGGACTGACCGAGGCTGTTTTTAAGGTATATAAGGCATCTTACCACAGCAATGCCTTGGCCGATCAAGTGAAACTACTAAAGATGCGCCGCATTAGTAACGAGCAGGAAAAGGACACGTTGATCACAAAAATGAAGTCGGGTATCTACTCCTGCCTTGTCTTGGACTTGATGAAACAGTTACCGGAGTTTCTGGATCCTAGCCCGGATTCACCCTATACATACGCCCATACCGACATCACGGTAGTGGATGATCGACTTGCTAACGTCATCTCTTTCGAGCAACGAAAGAGTATCAATGAACCGCTTTATCGGGGACAGATATATATCGACATGGAAAATAATGCCTTATTAAGGGTGGACTTTGAGGTCAATCCCCAATATATCGAGCAAGCGGCCGGCATGTTCGTCGAGAGAAAAAGCCGGAATTTACGGATCACGCCCCAGAAAGTAGCCTATACGGTATCTTACAAGCAATGGAATGGCACCTACTACATTAACCATATCCGGGGAGATCTGCATTTTAAAATTAAAAAAAGAAGACAACTTTTTAACACAAATATTTTACATACTTGGTTCGAAATGGTTACCTGTAAGATAGATACAGCCAATGTGAACCGCTTCTCACGCATTGAATCCCTTCCCACCCGCACGGTTTTCTCGGATACCCACTTCAACTACGACGAGGGTTTCTGGGGAGATTTTAACGTAATATTACCCGAAGACAAACTGAATGAGGCTATTAGCAGAATCACCTCAAAGATAGAGGAAACGAACTACTAATCCCCTAAAAATCATAAAGAGAGCCTTTTCGCAAAGGCTCTCTTTATAGGTTTTTAATAGGTATTAGTCTTTAAGGCAAAAAGATTGTTTAGGTTATCTGCATGCAAAGATGGGCTAATTAATATAATTGAGCAAATAAAAAAAGATATTGTACAACACATTTTTTTAAGTTTATCGAAATTTCTTTGCAGCTTGTGTTACTTTTTAACAATTACAGACTCCAATAGATCATCTGATGGATGCTACCTCGATAGACTCCTTTCACGTCCGCCAACACGGCATGTTCGTTCGTGATCGACATGAAGTAGGACTCATCCAGCTTCAAATAAGTCGTATGAGCGACAGCTACCACTACCGCGTCATATTTCTTCCCGGGCCTCTCTACTAACCGGATACCGTACTCTTGCAATACTTCCAAAGGGGAAGCGAACGGATCCATCACATCGACCTCGGCTCCGAAGTCCTTAAACTCATTGATAATATCGGCTACTTTCGAGTTACGTATATCCGATACGTTTTCCTTAAAAGTCATACCCATCACCAACACATGCGCTCCTAGGATATTTTTCCCCTGCGAGATAATCTTTTTCACGACCTTCTTTCCGATATACCGTCCCATGGAATCGTTCACGTAGCGACCGGAGTTGATCATCTTCGTGTGATATTGCAATTCTTTGGCTTTATGCACCAGATAGTAAGGATCTACCCCTATACAATGCCCACCTACCAATCCGGGAGAGAAAGGCAGGAAATTCCATTTCGTTCCGGCGGCTTTCAAGACATCAAACGTATTTACCCCCATTCGATCGAAAATAATGGAAAGCTCGTTCATAAGGGCTATATTCACATCACGCTGGGTATTCTCGATAATCTTGGCGGCTTCGGCTACCTTGATACTAGGCGCACGGTGCAACCCCGCTTGAACGACCAGCTTATAGACGTCCGATATCGTTTCCAAAGCTTCGGCATCGCAGCCGGAAACGATCTTCACGGTATTTACCAAGGTATGTACCTTATCACCCGGATTGATTCGTTCCGGTGAGTATCCAACCTTAAAGTCCTCTCCTACTCTCAACCCTGAAACCTCCTCCAAGATCGGGATGCAATCCTCTTCCGTACATCCCGGATATACGGTAGATTCGTATACTACATAATCGCCTCGTTTAAGGACTTTGCCTACCGTGCGGGTCGCACCCAACAAAGGGGATAGATCCGGCTCGTTATGGCTGTCTATCGGGGTAGGAACAGCTATAACGTAAAAGGAAGCCTCCCGCAACTTTTCTATAGAAGAAGTAAATGTGATATCTTTATGTTCAAATACCTCAGTAGGAAGCTCACCACACGGATCAATACAGTTCCGAAGCTTGTCCAAGCGATCCTCGTTGATATCAAATCCGATAACGGAAACATGTTTAGCGAATTCCATCGCGATAGGAAGCCCGACATATCCTAGTCCGATTAGGGCAAGTTTCGTTTGTTTATCTAGTAACTTTGTATACATCTTATTATTTCATCATTCTACTTAAAAGTCCGGGTTCCAAGGAGTGTCCCAAACAGACGAGATTGTATGCAAATGTAGCAATCTTCAGTTTACCTAACGGTATAAAGGACGTTTTATTTCATAGAGAAGGTCCCTTATCTCGTTTCCAAAATAAGGGACCTTGTCTTCTAAGTATAAAATGTTTCTTTTACTGCAAACGGCGGATACCTATAGCCTTGTTATATTGGGCTAAAGAAGCCTTTTGCTGATACCAAGTCTGGATCAAGCTACTGTAAGACTGAATCCATGACAATTGGGCGGAGAGCACATCCAAGATCGGTAGTTTACCCTCGTTGTAGCTGAAGGTATTCAAATCAAGGTTCTCCTCGGCAATCTTACAAGCCTCTTCCGCGACGGTAATTTGTTTCGTATACTCGGTTAGGCTTGTCCATGCGTTCGCTACCTCTTGAGCGATCTTATCACGCGTATTGTCCAAGGCGTATTCCTTACTACGAAGGATAGCCTTCTGGGAATTTACCTCCTTGAAACGGGCTCCCCAACGGAACAAAGGTATCTTCAAGGAAGCGAAGACGGCCGGAGTCCACAACTGGTCCGAACCTTTCACGTTCAACATCGGCGTACCCCAAGTACCTTGAAAACCGATCGCCAAAGACGGGTTATATTTCGCCTTCGACAAATTGATCTGTCTCTTTTGATACTCTATGTTCAACTCGGAAATAGCGTAGTCCGGACGATTCCGAAGAGCTACATCCTCTCCTACTTGCAACGGCAAGGCCAAATAGGTCGTAATGGAATCTTCCACCTCGATCGGGTCTAACGGAGACACACCCATCAATGAGTTCAGGTTCTGTAACGCAATCTGATACTCCTTATAAGCCGAGCTTTTATTCAATTCCGCTTCTTTCAAGCGGGACTCCACTTGCAATAAATCGGTCTTGCTGATCTGGCCGTCATTGAAACGGATCGTCAACACGTTCGCCAACTCCCCGACAATGTCTACATACTGGCACATCACATCGTACATACCTTTACGTGCGGCGGCCGTCCAATAGTTCAAATCGGCGGAATAAACGATATTATCCGTTGTCAATTCTTCCGCTTGCTCGGTGATCTTGCCTTGTACCTGAGCTGCCTTATAGTTATTATAGATCTGTCCACCGGCATAGATGGGCTGGCTCACCGTAGCGCCTAGGCTATACGTATTATGGTCCATCTCTACGGACATGCCCGGTCCGAAATCCAAATCATATTTATTGATACGGTACTGATAACTGCCGGAGAAGTCCACCGAAGGGAAGAAACCGGTCTTAGCGGCCTTGATCGCATGCTGCATAGCGATACGCTCCTCAGAGCTTTGCTTGATCTGACGGCTGTATTCAAGGACCCGTTCCTTATATTCCACAGCCGATAGCCGGGTGTCTTGCGCTTTAGCGGACAAGGCACCCAACAATAAACAACCTATGATTATTTTATTTCTCATACCTTTTACTCTGATTTAATCTTAAAGAAAACACAATAAGTAACCGGAAGCACGAAGATCGTCAAGATCGTAGATACGAACAGACCACCCATGATGGTAGCCGCCATACCGGCGAACATAGCGTCACCCAACAACGGCAACATACCTAAGATCGTCGTACCGGAAGCCATCGTCACCGGAACGATACGGGTTTTCGTTGCCTCTATCACGGCATTCACCGGAGACAAGCCTGCGTTCAATTGTAAACCGATCTCGTCCACCAGCACGATCGCATTCTTGATATTCATACCGATCAAGCCCAACAGACCCAGCATAGCAAAGAAGTCGAGGGACTTACCGAACACCAACAATCCCAATACCACACCAATGAAGATCAACGGCAGCATCGCCATGATCAATACCGGTTTCCGGTAATATTTCGGGAATAAGAATAACAAGGTGACATAAATCAAACCGAACATCAACGGGATATTAGCGGCGATCGCCTTATTACCTTTATCTTGCTCGGATTGCTCACCGAAATACGTCATCTTATATCCTTCCGGCACCTGAATCTTCTCCTGTACCTCTTTCCACAAATGACTGAAAGCAGCCATCGTATTGGCGCCACGCTTCGGCTCACACTGCATAAGCATACACGGCTCACGGTTGAATCGTCTCACTACGTTAAACTCATAATCCAGCGAGAAATCATCGATCACCTGCTCCACTTTTACTGAACGGCCTTTAGCGCTATAAACCGGCAAAGTCTTTATATCATTCAGACTGATAGAATCCTTATCCGCATCTTTCAGTAAGATCGGCATAAACACGTCGCCCTCACGATACTCACCCAAAGGTACGCCATTCGTAGCCGAACGCAAGGAATAAGCCACCTGCTGACGGGTAATACCCAGACGCAAACCTTTCTCTTGGGAATATAGCGGCTTCCATACCGGAACCTTGTTACCCCAACTATTGCGAACCTCCATCACCTGATCATAATTCCGGGCGATCTCCTGCGCCCTTTGCGTCAAGGCAACCAACGTATCTACGTTATCGCCGATAAAACCGATCTCGATCGCCGCATCCGGAACCGGAGACAAGGCGAACAAAGCCGAACGGGTCAATATATTCGGATAGTTAGCGACCATATAATCGTAGAACTTACCCTCTTCCGCTTGCGCATCCTCCGGATCTTGTGTCTCGATCAACACATTGGCGAAGTTTGGCTTCGGACCGATAGAAGAACTGGCCAAGTAATAACGCACCGGCGAACCTCCCAAGGTAAACGAGTATGATTTGATATTCTCATTCTTGCTAAGATATTCCTCCTCTATCTTCTTCACGTTCGTCTCCACGTCGTAGATGCTATATCCTTCCGGGAAGATCAAGTCCGCACGGAAATAAGGCTTGCTCATGATCGGGAAGAAACTCTGCGGCATGATGCTCATCACGAACAAGGAAAGGAATAACGTAGCTACCACGGTAGAGATCGTTACATATCTACGCTTGATCAAACGGCCCAATACCGACTCAAATTTATGGTACAGCTTCGTATCGTACGGGTCTTTGTTCTCACCCGGTTTCGCCTCTTTCAAGATAAAATTACCGAAGGTAGTCGTTTGCGTCAAGGCCAAGACCCAGCTTAATCCCAAGGATACCGCCAATACGATAAACAACGGTTTCACAATCTCGGCCACGGATGCCGGTGCCAAGTACATCGGCAAGAAAGAACATACGGCGATAAAGGTAGCGCCCAACAACGCCCACTGCGGTTTCGTCGCGCCATCGATCAACGCCTGATAACGGGAAAGTCCCCGCTTGATACCGACTTGGGCATTATCCGTCACCACGATAGCGTTATCCACCAACATACCCATAGCGATAATAAAGGCCGCCAACGAGGTTCGGTTCAAGCCGACACCCCAGATCAACATGATCAATAAGGTACCACCTACCGAGAACAACAACGAACTACCGACCAACATACCGGCACGGGACCCCATCACGATAAAGATAATCACGATAACGATCAACAACGACTCGATCAAGTTCAAGATAAAACCGTTGTTCGCCTCATCCGCGATCTTGTTCTCCGGATAGATCGTTTTCAGGTCCATACCCACCGGGAACAGCTGCTCCATCTCCGCTAAATGATCCGCCACGGCGTTACCCACGGCAACCACATCGTCTTTCGAACCGGTAGCGACACCGATACCGATGGCACGCTTACCGTCCACACGCATCAGGTTCGAGGGAGGGTCCATATAACCACGCTCTACCGTAGCGATATCTCCCAAACGAACCTCACCGCCACTTTTCGTCACGATCAATTGGTCCCGGATATCTTGTATATCCTTATACGTACCTTCCGCACGCAAACGCAATTGATAATTACCGGTATTGATATCTCCCGTATTCACCAACAAGTTCTGCGTTTGCATCACCTGCTGGATAGCGTTCGGGTCGATACCTAGGTTAGCCAGTTTCGGGATAGAGATCTTTACGTTGACAACTTGTGTCTGTTCACCGAATAGGTAGACCTTCTGTACACCCGGTACAGGAGATAGCTCCGTCTTGATCTTTTGCGCCCAATTACGCAGGTCGTCGTAAGTATATCCCTCATCGGCCGTCAAGGCATAATAAATTCCGAATACGTCACCGAAGTCATCACTAACGGATATCGAGGAGGCGCCAGACGGAAGGCGAGGCTGTATATTCGCCACCTTACGACGCAACTCGTCCCACTTGACCGGCATATAATCCGGAGACAAGGTAGGCTGCAACTCAATAGAAATCTTGGACATACCGAAATAAGACTCAGATTTGATCTGGAACACATCCGACATAGCCTGAATCTCCCGTTCGATCGGCTCAGTCACCAGCTTCTCCACCTCCTGAGGTGTCGCTCCCGGATATTGGGTAACCAAAACCGCTTGCTTGATTACGAAGGGAGAATCTTCCTTCTTCGGCAATTTAAAGAAAGAATATATACCTCCTATCAGCATGACCGCTAGGAAAAAGTATATAATCTTCTGATTCTCTAAGGAATATTTTGGAATATTCATTGTTTATCTCTTAATCTGTTAATACTTTTACCTGTTGTCCATCCACCAAACGAGTGGCTCCGGCTGAGACAACCTGTTCGCCGGGTCGCAAGCCATCCGTTACGATCACGCCATCCTTGCCGATCAGCATAGACTCGGTAATCTTGCGACGCTCAACCTTTTGAGACTGCCCATTATAAACAAACACATACTTATCGCTATTGGCATCGTCAGCCACGACAGCGGCTAGCGGAACCAATACGGCGCCTTGCGTGAAACTCTCGCTATCCACGTTCAAGATCACACGGCAAGAGAAACCTACGGCTACCTTATATTTCTCTAAATTAAAGTTCGGATCGTCGATATACAGATATACGGGAACGCCGGAACCATCCGGAGAGGCTTCCACGTATTCTTTCACCTTCGCCTTGAAGCGAACGCCCTTGTAATTATCGAATTCCACATAAACAGAATAAGGAGAAGAGAAGTAATTGATATTACTCTCCGGCATCGTAAACACGACCTGTAACTTATTCGGGTTGATCAAGCAAACGATTCCTTGTCCGGCCTGTACCTTCTGGTAATTCTCCACATATTTCTTCTGGATAAATCCATCGAACGGCGCACGAAGCTTTGTCTGGTTCAATGTGTTTTGCGCATACTCGAAAGCCGCCTTGGCATTTGAGTAAGAGGCTTCCGTAGACTCATACTCTTGCTTGGAGATAGCTTGCTTGGACAATAACTTCTTCGCACGTTGCAATTGCGCCTCAGCGGTCTGGAAAGACGCTTTCTTCGCCTCATATTCCCATTTAAAGTCCAGCGGATCGATCTCGGCCACGATCTGTCCCGTACGGACCTTCTGGCCTTCATCCACGTTTAATGAGATCAGCGGGCCGGACATCTTAAACGCCAAATCACTGAATTGATCGGGCGATACCACTCCACTGAATGATTTCTCAACCATGTTCAGCGAAGTAACGTCCGCCAATTTAACTGGACGAGGACCTTGCTCCTTAACGGGTGGTTGACTACAGGAAACCAATGCTGCCAAAACAAACACAGGGATTAATTTTCCTTTCATGATAACTTGCATTTTGTTATTTAATTATGATTTCTTTTTCTTCACAGTAAATATAAAACATTCTCGCCTAGAGATTGTTGAGCATAACGTGCCTTAAAAAGACCAACTACCATCATTCACGTATGCTTCCATCGGATTTTCTATCGAATCAGGCAAAGAAGGGAAAAAGTCAATTCCGGTAACCTTCTCAACGCTATCGATAGGGATCATCATCGATTTCAACGGAGTCTTTCCATAGTCTTTATTATCAAACAGAAAACCTACCCCTTCCGGTTTACCGTTCGTTATCGTACAGATTACCTTATAAAAGGTCTTCGGGATTCCCACCCGATTCTTACCTAATCGTTTCAGGTCGTCCGTGATCACCGGGCCGGTCACGATCAACAAAGAGCCATTCTCTTTCGCCCACAAACGAGCCTGTTCTTCCAGATCTTTCCAGATACCCCGGTTCAAGCCGGGCTTTTGCGGACAGATATTACTTAGGTAGAATGATTCTCGCATGGCCTTGGCGGACCATTTCATATCGCCAGCAGGCGCCATATGTCCTCGGTCATAGCCGGAACGGGTATAGTCCTCGTTCGTGGCGGTAGCCCCTTTCACCATGGGGTCCGAGACGAACTTATTAGACCGCTCGTTCTTCTTACTTGTCGCCTCTTTCGAGGTCAGTTCATAGGCTACCCAATTGGCGATCTTATAATCGGAATTATAAGAAACCGTATAGCCCTCATGCTTTATAACCTGCTCTTTTTGTTTATTCTTTAGTCTCGGTATCTCAGCTCCCCCTTGAAAAGTATAAGCGGAGGTCTCTTTCTTTGGGTTCGTCGTTTGCTTGTTTTTCGTCGCTTGTGCGGCTTTCTTACCCGATGTTCCGGAGCCGCCTTTGTCCGAGATCTTCGGACGGACTATTGCCTCCGCCCGATCCTGTTTCTTCTCTACAAGCCGTGTCTTGGATACCGGATAAAACCAGTTATATATGAATAATACACCGATAAAACAAACAACTACCGCAAAAACGCCAAGAAGCATCTTCTTTACAGAGGACATGAATGATGATGCCCGCTTCTTCTTGCTTTTCCGGGGTTGAGGCTTACCTTTCTTTTTTGCCATACCTAAAACTTCCTATTCTTAACCTTTCGTATTGGGCGCAAAAATAGATAAATCCGGCATGTTATACAACACAATTCTAGGATAGTATTGGTCTCGATTACTATAAAAGACGGCTTAATTTAATACGCCGCTTCATTTGACCTTGCTTTCAAATCTAACTTCGAATCAAACTTTCACTATCGTCCGAATAGTGTACCGCATTCTTTTGTACGCATTCCCTACTTGTATTGGCATAACAATAGACACAGAAATGGCGGCAAGTGTTATACCTACCGATATCTTTGCTTATCATGCAACCACAGGCTTTCCGTTGGCCTTTGTCTTTTAGGTCTTTGCGTTTGTCGGGTAAAGCGGGAAACGTACCAAAAAGATCCGGTTCAGGTAATTGGCCTGTTCGAAGATAATAAACCAATTCATAATCCTCCTCAAACACACGCTCCATTAAATCACCGTCGATACACCGGTTATGTTCAATGCCATAAACCGTAAGGTCAATATCCTCGGCACAAGTAGCGAGTGTCACATTCCAACCAGTAGAAGCCCAAATTTCCCTCAACTTCACCAATCCCTCTACAGTTTCTTGACGTTGCGTCGCATTCATCTCAGCGGTTTCCACATCCTCTTTCGTAAAGCAATTCGTCTCTTTTATAAGGTTATTCTGTACCTTACGATACGCCTTTACATCTACGAAACTGAACACGAGCTTATCAGTATATCCTTTCAACAGATTGCCGATCTTCCAAATACGGCTAAGCAAGACACGAGGCGTGATAGATGGAGTCATAATCAACGGATCAAATCGCCAGATCACCCGTTCCTTCCCTATCATTTCCGACAACTCCCGAAATGTCTCCACCCGTTGCGTAACGCTCGGCACATTCGGCTCAAAGCCTTCGCTCACATAGTCATTCAACGTGAACTGGAAATAATAATGGATACCCCTCCTATCCAACTCATGCAAATAAGGCAATATCAGCTTCGGGTTCTTTGTCCAAAACACGATTGCCTTACACCGCTCAAACGACACATACATCTTCCGCCGATTAAACGGATTATACCAAACACAATACCCCTTGGCCAAACGATTAAAGAACCACTTGACATAAAAGGCCGGGATATCCGTTGACCGGCTGGCCGAAATGATGATGGGAGCAAGTGCCTCGACTTGCTCACCGGAGTCCGTTGTGATCATTCTTCCGTATTATTATGTAATTAGGGTCATAACATCCGTAATTTGTCTACCGCAAGATAGGGATTATCTCGCTATTTTTGTATCCTAAAAATGAATGTAGAACCTAATAAATAACAGTAAACATGAAAAATGTATTGATTTTATCTTCCAGCCCCCGTCGTGGAGGCAATTCCGATACGCTATGCGATGAGTTTATGCAAGGGGCGATCGAAAGCGGTCATCGTGTGGAAAAGGTTTTTCTGCGAGACAAGACCATTCACCCCTGCACGGGATGCGGCGTGTGCAGCCAATACAAGAAGCCTTGTCCACAAAAAGATGACGCGGCAGAGATTATCGGAAAGATGCTTGCCGCCGATGTGATCGTGATGGCTACGCCGGTCTATTTCTATGCCATGAGCGCACAGATGAAGACGCTGATAGACCGTTGCTGCGGTCCTTATACCGAAATGAAAAACAAGGAGTTTTACTTCATCGCCACGGCCGCTGAAGAAGATAACGGCATCATGGATCGCATTGTGGCCAACTTTATGGGATTCCTCGACTGTCTGGAGAACCCGACCGTGAAAGGAACGCTATTCTGCGGTGGTGTGTGGCACGTGGGCGAGATCGAAGGGAACCCGACCTTGAGGCAAGCATACGAGCAGGGAAAACGAGTATAATACTCTTGATCGCGACCAATACGTTCGGGTATAATCCATACAAGCGACCTACTTCTATGGGGAGCGAATACGGTAGTCCTTTTCTACGAGACCTTTTCCTCGTCTTACAGCTATACCCGTTTAGGGAAGATAGAGAATCCCGCAGGGTTGGTCGACGTACTTGGCAGAGGAAACGTGAGGGTTGCCCGCTTCTCCCTAAGTAAATAATGCTCCGATACCGCATAAATACCTTATCGGTAGCAGATGAATTCTTGTTCGCATACTGTATAATTCTACAAACCACGACGTGGTCTGTACAGATCAAGACGTGGAATATACAAATCACGACGTGGTCTATATATTCCACGGTGATAATTTGGAAATAGATCAAGTAGTAAGTATATTTGTATATAGTAAGAAGAATGTTTTTAACTTGAAGATACAAACAATTATACCTAGTAGCAGTTATGGCAGAATATATCAAGCAAGAGATGTGCGACCTGAACGGGACGGGGGAAAAGCCGGTGTATTATCGGATGAAGATACAACGGAACATGGATATGGAGGATTTCGTGGAACGGATCACCTACCCCGGATCGGGCTTGAGCAGGGGTAGCGTAATACAGGTGATGACGACAGTAGCGGAACATCTGGCCTATTGCATGGCGGAAGGGCAGTCGGTCACGTTGGATGGCATCGGTACGTTCACGCCCCGCCTAGGCGTAGCGAAGGACAAGGAGATCGACTCGCTGGATGGTGACGAACCGAAGCGTAACGCACGGAGCATCGAGGTGAATGGCATCAACTACCGGGCCGACAAGGAACTGGTACGGGAAACTAACCTGCGTTGCGACTTAAGACGGGGAGGTATCAGCCGTGTATGGAAATCGCCCTTCACCGAAGAGGAGCGCCGGACGCGGGCATTGGATTACCTTCACGAACACCCATTCTTGCGCATACAAGACTACATGGCTATCACCGGACTAAAACGCAGTAGCGCAAACCGGGAGCTACTACGACTCAGCAGCGATCCGGCGAGTGGGCTCACCATATCGGGTTATGGAAGCCACCGGGTGTATGTCCGCAGGAAAACAGAGGGCGATCGCTAATCCACCCAATGGTGCCCCGGGCCGGAGAAAACACATACATTTTACTCCGGCTTTTGACTAAGCATTTGTATTGTTTCAGTAAACTCCGCGACTATAGACTTCAAATTGGGATTATCGAGTCGAATAATAATCGCCGCATAATTCTGTATCCCATCTGCATCTCGGATGTCCGCAGACATGAAAGCGAAATCAGATTTACGCGGCGAGGAATGAAACCAAAACTCAAAAAGGCGATTGCGCATACTCTGCTTGCATAATAAATCACACCAAAGTCCGTAACAAACCGGAAACACATAGAATCCCTAAGAGCTGTTACCGCATAAGGAGAATTAGAATTTATACGTTCAAGGTTAAGGCTTACCATACTTCAAAATAAGTAGCTTCTTGCCCTGTACGTTTCTTAAACTCTTCTTTCATCTCTTTTTCCAGTTTAGCTACATACTCTCGCTTCAGCTTCCGTGCGGTCTCCAACCGACGCAAAGCCTCTTCTCTGGTAATCTTGCTATTTTTCTCTTTTTCCATATCCTTCGATATAATACTTATATATTACAAATGTAGGATAAATTCCGTTCTTTACCAAAATATTTATTCTTTGCTTCTGTTTTTGAGAAATATAACAAACACACAGATCACTAATCCACTTGATGGTGTCCCGGGTCGAGATGCTTGCGAGTGCCGTTCGGTCTTATCAGTTCGGCGGAGGTGCCTTCCGGGATTTGGAGATCGAACTTCATTCGCTTGCCTTTCTTCTTGATACTTACTTGGATGGTTCCATAATGAGTCTCTAGACTGGCAGAGGCTTCCGATAAGGAACCCAGTTGAGGCGAGATCTTAAAGGTACGGAAGCCGGGAGAGGTTGGCTCGATACCGCAGACCTTCTGGCTCAATAAGGTAAGCGGACCACCGCTCCAAGCGTGATTGATCGTGCCGCCACCGAAGCCCTCGGCTCCGATGCCCCATCCCTCGAACAAGGTCGTATATTCGGCATAATCCAGCATACGGGTGTAACGTTGCTTCATCCGTTCCAAGGCAAACGTCGGCTCGCCCATCTGGAAAAGGGCCTCTAGGACATACTTCTCCATATAAGGGCTGGCGTGATACTCCTTTTTAAGCACCTTCGTCAGCGCCGGATACTTATCTTTCGAGGCCAGCCCGGAAACAACCGCCATGGCTTGGGAGCGATCGTCCGTCTCCCCTTTATAGCCGGGGGAGCGATAGGCGGAACCTGTCCAGAACTTCGTGTCGAAACAACGTTCTATGCTACGCATCATCTGGGAGATCTCATCGGCATCCTTATCCTTGCCGAGTTGCAGGGCGAAGGCTCGCTCCGCTTTCAAGGCCAGATAATACCAGCAATTGGTCAATACACCCATATCGACGTGCTCGCCCCAGTCGCCCCAACTCCAAGCGCCTTGACGCTCGATCACCAAGCCACTCTTATCGACTTGCCAGACCTCGTGCAGGTAACGGCGCATCCGGTCGTATATCACCGGAACGAAACTACTGTCGGCACTATAATAATATTGTGTATAAAAACCGTACCAACCGATAGACGCCAACATCTGTAAAGGAAGCTCCTTATCCCAATTACCCGCCGGAACCGGAGCGTAGAGCGTTCCGTCCTCCCGCTGCCAATTCATTAATTCATGGATGCCTTTTACGGCTAGTTTCTGCCCGGACGGAGAAAGGGCGTAGAAAGCCTCGCCTAGCTCATTCACCTCGTCGCCCCACCATTGGGCACGTTCACGATCCGGACAGTCCATATAATTATCACGCATCGTTATGTATAAGGTACGGGCAGAACGTTGCCAAAGCTCGTCGTAGAACGGGTCGTCACAATGGAAAGAGCCGGCGAGGTCCGTGTTGTAACCGGTCTCACGGTATTTCACATCCAGCACCTTCACGCCCTCAGGGATGATGTAATAGACCTCATGGCCGTTCATCCAGCCATAGCTTTCGTATTCCTGCTCACCCTCATGGGTAATATATTCGGCACGTACGTTGCGCTCGCTTCCTCCCTCGTAATTATCCATCCGGATGTGGATAGTCTTCCCGGCCTCCGCCTCTACTTTCAGATACGGAGTGATCTGGGCATTATAGGGCAAACGACAGAACAGGGTATCGCCTCTCAAGGATTCCCGGACGGATACATAGGATAACAGGCCGCTGTTTTTCCACTGGGGTATCGGACGTTCCACCAGCTCCCCGAAAGGAGCTTTCCCCGCCTTACCGACGCAGACCGCCCCCGGAAGGGAACCTTCGAAACTCGTACGGTTCCAGTTTGTTATCGCTTGACGGGCATCGAAGCGGATATTACTCTCCGGCATACGGTAATTCGGGAAAGGGGCCTCGGTATTTTGATAAGCCTCATACAAGGCGCACTGCCAGCTCGCGTCGGAGACGATCTCCAGTCCCGGAGCGATCGCCTCGAATAACAAAGCTGCTTTCCCACTGTTGATATGACTGAAACCGTCTTTTCCGAAATGCCAGAGCAAGATAGCGATGGTGTTCGAGCCCTTTGTCAGGTAAGGGGCGATATCTACCGGATCGTAATAAGTCCCGGAAGGAGAAGGTCCTCTTTTCAAGCCACCCTCGAAGATAACCAGTTGGTCGTTGATCCAAAGCCAATACTTGGAATCGGCGGCGATACGGGCGATGAGTTGGTCCGGGACATCCGTCACGCCGAATGATTTACGGTAGATCAACCAAGTGTTCGTGGCGCTTTGGCAACGCTCGGTATTGATCCATTGGGCTTTCCAAGGGAAGGATTCGGGATGAGATGAAGCTGTCGCCTTTATCCAGCCGAAAGGCAAGAGGAACAAAAAGAAGGCAATGAGTAGCTTATTCATAAATTTAATCTTTAAAGTTCAACAGTTTATAATTATCTGGTTGTAGAGACGGGGCGTGCCCCGTCTCATCTCCCCAAAAGGTAACTTAAAGATACTATTAGCCGGTGGGAGACGGGGCACGCCCCGTCTCTACAACTAAGTATATTAAGCGGGATATGTAAATGTATGCGTACCGGCGGATACGGTCTCGGTCTGATCGCCTACCACGATATCGGCGGAGCAATCAGCCGGAATCGTCACGGTAAGCATAACCTTATCCCCTTCCCGTTTCCATTCGCTTGCGATACGGCCGCGTACGGAATGGTACTCACCTTTCGCCCAATCCAGTTCTTTCACGAAATGAGGAGTGATACGGATATGACGGAAGCCCGGATCCGAGTCGTCATGATTGATACCGGCCAGCTGGTTCATCATCCAAGCGGAGACATCTCCCATAAAGACATGGTTCAAGGAAGCGTCGGCAAACTTCGGACTAAGTGTCCACGTCTCCGGCAATGTGGAGTAACCCATCGTCTCTACCCAATATCCCCAAGAAGGTGCCTCAGTCTTCGTGATCATCTTCATGACATCCTCGATATAGCCATATTTCGTAAGCATGGCCGGAACGGTCTTACTGCCTAAAAGACCGAAGTCCAAGAAATAGTTATTTCCCGCTACCACCTCACGCAGCTTATCCGCCACGAGTTGTTCCTTTCCTTCCGGTACAAGTCCCAGATACAAGGCCAAGGCTTGCGCCGTTTGGGTCCCTTCGGCATACACACCGGTCTCGGCGTTGAAGAACTTCTGGTTGATCAAGGATTTGAGCGTATTCGCTTTCTCTTGATAAGGAGTGGCATCCTTGCCCAGCAAAGAGGCGAAGCGAGCCATCAACTTATAATCCAGATAATAGTAGGCGGTAGAGGTATATTCATTATTCGTCGTAGCTTTCCAATACACCCAGTCACCCAAGCCAAAAGGCAAGTAACCGTCTTTCTCTTTCGTCTTCAAATAATCCAGATACCGCAACATCGTAGGATATAAGCGCTCTATACTACGAGACTCGCCATAATAATCATACAAGGCGTTCGGGATGATAAACATGACAGCGTCCCAAACCGGACCCGGCCACTCGCCATATCCCCAACCGCTGGAAGGAATGATACCGGAAATCTCACCCGCCTCACGCTGGTTATCGATAATATCATTCATCCATTTCTCATAAAGCGTGATACCATCGAAGCCCAGCAAACCGAGGTCGATCGCAATATGCGCGTCGGCTGTCCAGCCATTCTTCTCCCGTTGCGGGCAATCGGTCGGGATACTGTGCAGGTTACTGCGGTAAGCCTGCATCGTAGCCTCCCAAATCTTATTCAATAGAGGATTCGAACAAGCGAAGGAACCGGACGGACGGACATCGGTATGCATAAACAAGCCGGTCAAGTTCTCTTCCGTTAAAGTAACGGGGCGGCTGCTCTCCACCTCCACATATTGGAAACCGTGATAAGAGAAGGAAGGCATGAAGATCTCCTCCTCTCCCGTACCTTTCAAGGTAAAGACATCCATCTGGAATACCTCGTCCGGCTTGACCGGATGATAATATACATTGATATTGCCTTGCTCCAAGCGACCATCTTTCTTCAACAACTCACCATGTTTTAACGTGATACGGGTTCCCGCCTCGCCTTTCACCTTCAAGCGGCAAAGGCCGGACATGTTCTTCGGGAAAGAATATACGTATAATTGATCGGAGAAACGTTTCATAGACACGGGTCTCACCTCTTCCGTGATACGGATTCCCGGCATTTGCTGGGCTACCAACAGAGGTGCCGGAGCCTGCGCCGGAAGTGCCGCTTCCCATTTACTATCGTCGAAATGAGCGGTTTTCCATCCGGCCTCTTCCAGCCGGGCATCGAATTTATCGCCGCTGTATATATTATTATAGGTATAGGCCCCGGTGGAAGTCTTCCAAGTCTCGTCCGAGCCAATCACCTCCGTCGTACCATCCGTATAGGTAATACGTAACTCACATAGCAGGCGGGGACGATCCCGCCAGCGTGCCTCATGAAAATTCCAGACCGCCACGGACTGCTCATTGTACCAGCCGTTTCCCAGAACAGCGGCCACGGCGTTGTCGCCTTGCTTCAGCAAAGAGGTAACATCATGCGTCACGTACAAAATACGTTTATCGAAATGCGTATACCCCGGGTCCAGATAATTCGTTCCGACCCGCTCGCCATTGATGAATAGCTCATGATACCCGGCGGATGCTACGTACACACGGGCATCCTTCACTTCCTTGCCTACCGGGAAAGACTTGCGGAACAGAGGGGCAGGCTCGAACTCCTTATCCTTATGATCGGTAATCCAAGAGGCGGACCAATCCGAGGGATCGAACTTAGCGGTCTCGAAAGAAGCCGTCTCCGAGGTAGCGCACGGACGCCCTTCACCATCCCATACCGTAACATTCCAGTAATAACGGGTATGAGGTTTCAGGGCCATTCCCTCCGCATAGGGCCGCAAGTCGTCCGGACTCGTACCGATCCGTACCTCATAGCGGGAAGCCTTAAAGCCCTCCTCATTTCCGGAGTATTCCCATGTAAAGCGAGGAGACGAAGTATCCAAGCCGATAGGCTCCGTAAGGTATTCCGTACGGAGATTCGTAGGTATCGTTAATTCATTATTGCTTTTGCAACCGCCTAATAAGAGGGCGGCGAAAGCGTAGATATAAATAGACTGTTTTATTCGCATAGTAGCATCGTTTATTTTATTATTCATATTTGGTTTTAATCCATACAAACACGGATTTCTTCAGGAGCGTTGATATGGCTTATCACCTTACCGTCCGCACCTTTCTCATGCCGGATCTCAATCACCCCATAAGGCGTGGGAAACGTACCTTCCACCCATTCGAGATCTCCCAGATGTGGGATGATACGTACCGTACGGCAACCCGGTTCCACCACTTGTACGCCCAATACGTACTCGCTTAACCACGATGTGGGACCCGAAGCCCATCCATGGCACAAGCTATGGCGGAAACCTTGATAGCAATACGCCCCATAATCTCCATGAATATCTTTCTTTCCCGCGGGGACCAGCTCATCAATACGCCCTGCATCCGGAAGCCATTCCATATTGAAATCCTCCCAAAACGTAGTAGCACCTACATCCAGCATAGCTCCCCAATACGTACGGATCACATCTAACGCACCTTGGTAATTACCAGCCAACGCCATCGCCCGTAGCATATAATACCCGTAAAACGTAGAGAAGCCTTTCGCCCCGTCCACCGCCAAGCAACGCTCGTTCGCCTCCTTAGCATCCATGATACCCGCCAGAGCCATCAAAGCGGCGGCCTGTTTGTCCCCGGGCGTAATCCGATCTTTCTCCGAAGGGAACCGGAATTTCTTCCGAAGGGAAAACTTAATAGCCTTGGAAGCTACCATACGGCATTCCGAGGCCAACGCATCCTCACCTAAAACGGTACATAACTCCTCTCCCGCACGCATGGCTTGTATCATCAGCGATTGAAGGCCGGCATCGATAGCGGGTGTATTCTCACTGGAAGGCCAATCCAAGAAACGGTTTCCATCCAGTCTCTCTTGTCCACTTGGGTCAACCTTCGATATCAAGTGACGCAACAAAGCAGTCATATAAGAGCGTTGCTCTTGTAGATACGCAAGATTCCCTTGGTAATAATACCAATCCCGCTGAATCAACAACCACCAGATCGAGTACGAACTGATACCGTTCATCCAACTAGGCAGCGGCGTAATATCCCGAATCAAATCCAAGCTCTTAGAAACCACCTCATTATAACCGAAGACGGTACTGACCGTCATTACCTCCGGATGTAAATCCCCCACCCAGACCAGACGATCCCGTTTTACGCCGTCCCATAGATATTCCTGCATATTCAAGTGAACCGTGTACGCACCTGTCTTCCAGATCCGGTTCAACCGCTCGTCATTACAACGGAAAGAGCCCAGATAAGGAATATCCCGAAACGTGGAGATCGCACGGACCTCTTTTAATTGCAACTCCGTAGAATCACCCAATACATCAATACGCACGAAACGGAAACCGGAATTACCGATCTCCTGCACGCCCAGCCAAGGGAGCGATACCACGAAATCCCGCATCGCATGATCGTTGCTCGCCCCGTTCGCACCATCTATCTCGCACATAGCCTCACTAACGGACTCGCCGAAACGAACCCGCACGGAAACCGGATCGTGAGACGATGGCATGCCGGTCACCAACTGAAGACCGCCTTGCAACTCCTTCCCGAAATCAAGCAGCAAAGCAGGATGTTCGGTTGGCGTACTTTTCAACACACACAACCGATTATTCGCCAAATCCGACTGTCCGTTGCCCGGAACAAGCAAATAGTTCGCTCCCGTAATTCGCGAACTATTTTGCTGCCAGACAATACGGACCGGAGCGATATACTCCCGTGTCCGATGGTCTCGCTGCTGGGCGAACAACGTGAACGAACCGATCCCTATGAATAGAATGATTAATTTCTTTCGCATACGCTAGAGTCCAAAAGCCGGAACCAAGTCATCCAATTGCTGATCCGTCATACCTTCCGGCTCGTAACCGGTCATGCGGGCACTGAAATAGATCTGGGCGGATTTACTCAACGTATCAATCGCATCGAAGCACTCGATCAGGTCCTCACCGACGGCAAGGATACCGTGCTTCTCCCAGAACACCACGTCGTGCTCCTCCAACTGACGGATCGTAGCGTGCGCCAACGCCAAAGTGCCCGGTATCTCGTAAGGAACGATACCGACCCCTTTCGGCACGATAATCCGACATTCCGGGATCATACTCCATAACGTGCGGGTAATCTTCTCCGAATCCAAGAACGGCTTGCAATGCGTCATGCCGATAATATCCGTCGGATGCGTATGCAATACCACCCGGTTATCCCGTCCCTTCGCACGCAAGAAATTGTGCATCAACAAATGGGAAGGCAATTCGGAAGTCGGTGGGATCGGTTGCTCCGCTAGGATATCATACGATTTCCCATCGGCGGCGATACGGATCAAAGAGCCGTTGGCGAAAGGATCTTTCGCCACGTAACGCATCCGTTTTCCGGTACCCGTCACATAAAAGACGTGCCCACATAAGGCCGTCATCGCCTCTTGCAAGGGGATCGAGGAAACCAAAGCCGGCAACGCCTTCTCCTCCTCGCTCAATAAAGTAGTCAGGTTCACCGATATATTCCCGCCGTTTCGCTCAGCCCAACCCTTGGTCCACAAATAGCCGGCGACCTCGGCGATACGATCTATTTCCGCCATCAGGCGTTCATTGTTTCTTAGTATTATCATGTCTATTTTAATTAAACTATATTCGGATATAATAAGGAAAGGATCAAGATACACATGCCGGTAATCAATACCACGATTGTCCGGCGATCCACGCCCTTCCATTCTTTTAATAAGATGCCCCAGACATTACTGAAAATAACATTCAACGACATCAGGATACTCCACGAGAAAGCCAGCATAACCGGGGAATCCGAGAAATAGCTCTTTCCCATCCCCAGTCCGAAGAACTGCGAGTACCAAAGCACGCCTGCCAAAGCGCAAAATAAGACATTATTCAGCAATGTACCTCCCGATACCGAGAAATAATCCTTGCCCGTCCCGTTTTTCACGTTCTGGAAAATACAATACACAGCGTTCGTACAAAAGCCGCCCAAAGTAACCAACAGTATCACGGGATTCAAGGCGAACAGATCGCTAGCTCCCGCCTCTTTCGCTTTCGCCAGCACCTCGTTTCCCGATTCCAAACCCAAATTGAAGCAGGCGCTCATCACACCGGCAAGCAAGGCTACCGCCAAGCCCTTAGTCAAGGCAAAATCCTTCACCGCCGCTTTCTTCTCCTCCTCACTCATATTCCGGGCCCGCAGGCTTCCGGCGTAACCGATCACGGCGATACCCGCTAAGGTAATGCAAACACCGGTCAACAGGATCAATCCGGTTCCCTCAAACAGATTCGTTCCACCGAACAAAGCCGGGAAGAGCGTACCAAAGCCGGCGCATGTACCCAAGGCGATGCTCTGTCCCAAAGCTACGCCCAGATAACGCATACTCAACCCGAAAGTCAACCCGCCGACACCCCAGAGCATGCCATAAATAACCGCTCCCAAGCTACCCGGCGAACACCATAGCTCCAGCAAGGTACTCCCTTCCGGTACCGCCAACATCGCCCCGAGATAAGGGAAAACCAACCAAGCGAAGATACCTTGCACCAACCAAAAGCTTTCCCAACTCCAATCCCGGATCTTATTGATCGGCACGTACGAGCTACTCTGCCCGAAACTGCCGATCGCGATGATCAACAACCCGATCCCGATCTCTATCATTGCCGTCTTGAGGTAACGTCGGACTCATATTTCTCGATCTCAGCGATATAAGACTCTCCTACGGGGACCCCACTTTGCAGACAATACATATCCCAAACCGCACCCCAAGGCAGACTCTTCGCTTCCTCCTGCAAGGCAAGACGCTGGAAATACTTACCCTCATCCTCGTACTGGCGAAGCAAGGCGATCGGCTCCAGCAAAGCGAGCATAAAGGCTTTTTGCGTGGCACGGCTACCAATGACATAAGCACCGATACGATTGATGGTAGCGTCGAAATAATCCAAACCGATATGTACCCGGTCCAAGGCGTCGCAACGCACGATCTCACGGGCTAAATCCTGCACATCGTCATTCAAGATCACGACATGATCGCTATCCCAACGGATCGGACGACTTACGTGCAACATGATCTCGGGCGTAAACAGCAATAACGAGGAAACCTTATCGGCGATACTTTCCGTCAAATGGAAATGGCCGGTGTCCAAGGTAACGATCTTATTCTTTTTCGCTCCGTAGCCCAAATAAAAATCATAGGAACCTACCGTATAACTCTCCAAGCCGATACCGAAGAGTTTCGCCTCGATACAATCTTTCATCCATTTATATTCGGTAGCGAATATCTCATCCAGCGATTCCTCCAAGATACGGCGATAACGTAAGCGGCTGGCCGGTACTTCCTTGCTCCCGTCATGTATCCAAAGGTTCATCATGCAAGGATCGTTCTGGGCTTTACCCATCTCATCGCTGATCCAGCGACAACGCTTCGTATGCTCGATCCAGAAGTTACGGATATCATCGCTGGGGTTAGCCAAGGTCAAATCTCCGCTTTTAGGGTGCGAGAAAGAGGTACTGTTGAAGTCTAGCTTGAAATCATTCTCTTTCGCCCATTGTATCCAGCTCTCGAAATGATGGGGTTCTACCTCGTCACGGTCTACTTTCTCCCCTTGGAAATCCCCGTAGATCTCATGCAGACTAAGCCGATGATTACCGGGGATATAGGATTTCGCCTTCAATACATCCCGACGCAACTCGTCGATAGTACGGGCACGTCCCGGATAATTGCCGGTCACTTGTATACCACCGGTCAAGGAGCCGCCTTGGTTCTCGAAACCGCTTACGTCATCGGCCTGCCAGCAATGCAGGGATAGGGATATTTTCTTCATATCCTCTAAAGCTTTACGAACGTCTACACCTACGGCCGCATAGCGTTCTGCCGCTACTTCAAATGCCTGTTGAATTAAACTGTCTTTTGTCATGGTATGATGTTTTTAAATTTATATGATTTGAATGTGTATCACCTTTCCGGATAAAATTCCTTGGGAGGGAATGCGGTGGCTATCAGTCTTCGCATCTCCCAACAATCCGTCAGTAATCCTGCCGACTTAGCCTGTATCAAGCAATTTCCAATGGCTGTCGCCTCAGACGGGCCTGCCAATACGGGAATACCGATAGCGTTGGCTGTCAACTGATTCAGCAGATCGTTCCGAGAGCCACCACCTATCACATGCAATCGTTCAATCGGATGTGGCGACATCGATTTGAGTATTTCCAACACCTCTTTATAACGATTCGCCAAGCTATAAAATATACAATGTATATAATCGGCGTCCGAAGCGGGAACAGCCTGTCCGGTTTCCTCACAATAGGCCGTGATCTCACGTAGCATATTCTCTGGATTGGCGAAACGGGGATCATCCGGATTGATCAAAGAAGTAAATTCGCTCAACTCCGCCATCCGAACCATATCATCGTACGAATAATCCAATCCGGACCGCTTCCATTGCTCCCGGCAACGTTCCAAGATCCACATACCTGTAATATTCTTCAAAAAGCGAGTCGTACCCTCGATGCCCCCCTCATTCGTGAAATTATTCTTGAAAGAGACCTCGTTGATAATCGGCTTCTCCACCTCGATACCCATCAAGCTCCAAGTACCGCTACTCAAGTAAGCGAAATTAGGAGAAGAAGCAGGAACAGCGGCTACCGCCGACGCCGTATCGTGACCGGCCACGGCGATTACCGGGATTTCCCCGATTCCTGTCTTACGGGCGATCGACTCGCTCAACCGTCCGATCAACGTTCCCGGCATCACCACTGGACACATCAAAGTAGGAGATACACCCACGGCCTCCAAGAGCTTGTAATCGAATTTATGGGTTTCCGGGTTCAATAATTGAGACGTGGAAGCGATCGTATATTCACATACCATACGCTCCGTCAACATATAAGCCAAAAGGTCCGGTATGAATAATATCTTTTCCGCCACTTCCTGCGGTATAAACGAGTCTTGCCCCGCCCTGAAAAGCTGGAACAAGCTATTAAACGGCATCACTTGAATACCTGTTCGCTTATAGACCTCTTCCTTGGGAATCCGTTTGAAAAAGTCCTCGGGAGCGCCGTCCGTATAAGGATCTCGGTAAGCACGAGGTAAGCCCAATAAAGAGCCATCCAAAGCCACATACCCAAAATCCACTCCCCATGTATCTATTCCGATCGAGTGCAACCGGATTCTTTGCCGGGCGCATATCGTCAAGCTTTCTATAAGAGAAGTATAAAGATGATAGATATCCCAATAAAACCGTCCGTGTAATTCCACCATCGGATTCGGGAACCGATGGATCTCTTTCATTTCAAATTTGGCATCCTTTAAGGTTCCGAGCACGGCCCGTCCACTGGTAGCCCCTATATCAAAGGCTAGAAAATTATATTCCTTCATGGCTTAACAAAGTTATTTGTTTGACGAAAGCAAAAGTAGAAGCATTATTGCTATATTTGCTTACGAAAATGATTTTAAACCTTTCAAATCTGACATGAACGAACTGCGGAATGATTTACTACGTTACTTGACGATCAGCGCTACGGATGAGGAATGGGGAATCGTCGTCACGACGGTCGGATATCAATTCATCCCGCCGGGTTGCGCCTATCCGCTTTCCCGGCATCCGGAGAAGTATAATTTCAAGCCTCAGACCGGACGTATCCTGAATGAGTATCAATTGGTATATATAACGAAAGGTAGCGGGTACTTTTCCTCCCAGTCTTGTAAATCGCAAAAGATAAACGCAGGGACGATGATCCTCCTTTTCCCCGGGGAATGGCATAGTTATTATCCGGACCGGGAAACGGGATGGGATGAGTATTGGGTAGGTTTCCGGGGCATTCATATCGATAAACGTGTGGAGAAGAAATTCTTTACCAAGGAAGAGCCGCTACACCGGATCGGGCTGAGCGCTACGATCGTCGGACTTTATGAGGATATACTGAAGTTCGCCTCGGAGGAGAAATCCGGTTACCAACAGATGATCTCCAGTATCGTGCTTCATATATTAGGCTCCGTATATTATAAGGAAAAGAACAACTCCTTCACGAACACCTATGTCGTAGATAAAATCAACGAGGCACGTATATTAATGAAGGAGAACATCGAGGACCCATTAAGTCCAGAAGAGATCGCTGCCCGTCTTGGTTTAGGTTATTCATGGTTTCGCCGGATGTTTAAGGAATACACCGGCGTCTCCCCCGCCCAATATCAATTACAACAGAAGCTCCTTCGTGCGAAAGAGCTTCTGACTAGTACCCCTTTGACGATCTCCGAGATCGCCTATAGCCTACATTTCGAGAATGCCGGCCAATTCTCCACATTCTTCAAGAAGAAAGAAGGGGTCACGCCCTCGGAGTTCAGGGATCGGACACATTGAGATAATATTAGAACTCAGCCACGACCATCACCGGGAAATGATCCGAAGGTGTATGTCCGTATAATGTGTTCGTTAATACACCGTATTTATCAATTTGGATACTGTCGGTTACCCAAATATAATCCAGACGCTCCTCTGTCTTGATCGTACTATCATATCCGTGATAGGTACAGACCGGACCGAACGGGGCTTCCTTGGTGATCTTATAAGAGTCGTTCAAGAAACCGCTATCATTTAAAATACGGATCGGTTCTTCGGTAGGAAACGCATTGAAATCGCCTGTCAGGAATACAGGCTGATTACCGGCGATACTTTTGATCCGTGAGATCATTAAGTTAGAAGATTCCCTACGGGCCACATCTCCCTCGTACTCATAATGTACATTAAAGAAATAAAATTGTTTATGGTTCTTCAAGTCCTCAAACTTCCCCCAAGTACAAATCCGGTTACAGCAAGTACCATCCCAACCTCTACCGGGTTTCTCGGGATGTTCCGATAACCAGAAATCACCTTGATCCAACACCTTGAACCGATCTGAACGATAAAATATGGCGCAGTGCTCTCCGGCATCTTTTCCATCATCCCGTCCTACACCAATAAACCGGTAGTCGCTTAACCGCAAGATATCGTTTAATTGATGCGTAAATCCTTCTTGAGTCCCGAATAAATCGAAACCATAAAAACGGATTAAGTCATTCACCATATCTTTCCGGTGAAACCAAGCGTTCTCCCCATCGGATGGAGTATCCATCCTCAAATTAAAAGTAGCGATCTTTAAGACCTCCTTATCTTCCGCTTTTCCATAAGCCATCGCCAAGAACAGCAATGACACGAATATAATTAACTTTTTCATGATTCATTCTTTTTTTAGTTACCAACCCGGATTTTGTGTCAAGTTCGGATTCATGATAATATCCAAGTCCGGAATAGGATATAGATAATGCTTATCCTCCCATACCCGGGGAATATTATTCAACCAAGTCAATTCTCCTTTCGTATTCCCTGATAAACGCTGCGGATTTACCTTACCGGCCTTCATCTCGGAAACGACCACGTAGGTCACTCCCGATATCGGGTTCTCCACGTTCTCATTCATCGTAAAACATACATCCAAGATACCATCTTCATTTAAATCCATCGGCTTATCCAATTCCGGGACATAGAAACCATTCCAAGGCATTGTCATCAGATTCCCTTTTTTCCAACGTAACAAATCACTGAAACGCAAACCCTCGAATACCAATTCGATACCTCTCTCACGACGGATCTCCAGCAAACTGGGATCTGTTATTTCCGGGAAATAATTCGCTTGCAGGTAAGGATCAGCCTTTGTCGGTCTAGCTGTCAAACCTCCTGTTATCCCCGCTCTACCCCGTAAAGCACCGATCGTTTTTTCCCAATCCGCATCCGTGAAGACTCCAAGCTCCGCTTTCGCTTCCGCATAGTTCAATAATACCTCGGCGAAACGAATCAAAGGAATCGAATTATCATTATTCGCACCGCTATCATAAAACACATCATCCAGGCAATACTTAATAGGTTGATAACCGGTATAGGTATAAGAGAAGATCGGAGGAGCGGGCGTTTGCACCCCCCCATCAATACGCTTATAATCCCCCATACGGATGGTTTGTTGCAAACGTTTATCACGATTCTTCACCTCATCCATAAAGACCATGGTCTTATATCCCTCCTTGTCCGTAAAAGGAGTACCGTCCTCCATCAAATAAGTATTCACGAACGTACGGATCAAATTCAGACGGGGACCATATGTAGCGCTTGTCCAATACCAGTTAGCGTCATTCAATACGCTCAAGGACTTATCACAAACAGCGGCAAGCATAACCTCCGTAGTCACCGGCTTCACACTGATAAACAAATCCCGGTACGATTTCGTCGTACCGTTTGCCGTATACAATTTAAAACCAGAGTTAGCGATCACATCCTCTGCCGCTTTAACCGCCTCGTTCAGCCAAGCATTCGCCGACTCTTTCAGCCCATATTCCGTATGATACTTACGGAACGTCCCCTCGAACAGGCATACTCTCGACTTGAAAGCCTGAGCTACATACTTCGTGATCAAGGAACTGGTCTGATCACTCGTCAAGGTAATATGCTCGCAAGCGAAATCCAAATCAGCCAAGACCGAATCCATCACCAAGGTTCTCGAATCCCTTGCCGCATACAGATCGGGGTCATCCACCTCCATCGCCTTATTGATCCAAGGCACGTCGCCAAAGCGTTTCACCTTATCAAAGTAGAACCAAGCACGGAAGAAACGAGCTAAACCTATATAATTCATCCTAACGCTTTCCGATACCCGTGGGTCCGTACAATTCTGGATAAAGTAATTGATGTTCCGAAGCTTTTCCCAATCCCAGCCATCGCTCTGTTGAGGACCATAGGCATCCGCCAATATAAAATTAGGAACCAACGCCCTCGCCGCATAATCACACATATTATCCGCTTGGTGAGCGGCCGATGGAGTCGGTAAAATCTCATAGAACGAGTTCGCGTATAATTCCAATCCATTCTCCGTACTGAAAACCGGTTCCTTGGAAACCTCTGAAACAGGAACCTCATCCAAATCGCAAGAGAACAAACCTATCACACTGATGATATATATTAATGTCTTTTTCATACTATAGCACTTTTTAGAATGTAACTGACAAACCAAAACTAACACTCTTCAATATCGGATAGCTATATCCATTACCCGACGTACCCTCCGTTAAATCCCGGTCAGAACCTCTGACCGCCTCAACGTCTAAGTCTTTAGAATATTTATAGAAAGGAGACCAACTCCAAAGATTCTCGCCCGAGACGTATACCTTGGCATTCTGCATCCTTAGTTTCGAGATAAAGCTCTTCGGCAAAGTATACCCTAACTGAATATTCTTCATACGTATATAGGCGATATTCTGTAAGTAACGGGTTTGTTTCAAGTTCAACTCGGCATAAGGCTCCTCAGAGGAGTATCCTCTCAAACGGGGGAAATAGGTATTCGGATTCTCCTCCGTCCAGATATTCCCCAAATGAGATTTAGGCATATCATTATACGGACGATTATACATACCCCAGAAATAAGAGGCTTCCGATCCCGGCCACCAATCTTGTTTACCTACACCTTGGAAGAAAGCGGAGACGAAGAAGTTATTCCAATCACCGCTCAAATTGATACCATAGATGAAACGAGGCTCGCTATTACCGATTATCTTCTGGTCACCCGGATTATCCACCGTATTGTTTCCATAATCAATCACGCCATCGCCGTTCAAGTCCTTGAACTTGATATCGCCCGGAAGCCATTGTCCAGCCGTAGCACCCGCGTAGAAATAGGGTTGTTTAGCGTGGCTATCGATATCAGCTTGCGAGGTAAAGAAACCTTCAGTCTCGTATCCCCAGATCTCACCTACCTTCATACCCTCGTAATAGTAATCATCGCCCAGTTTCTTTTCCGGGTTATTGTATTTATCAATCGTTGACTGGTAATCGGCGAGCGTGAAACGAACCTCGTAATTGAACGGTTTACTTGCCAACTGGAATTGATCCCGCCAAGAGACACTCAACTCAAAACCTTTTGTCGTAAGATCCGCATAGTTACCTTTCGGCACATCCGTACCGAACACCGCCGGCAATGACATACCCACCGTAAACATATCGGTTGTTTTCCGTTGATAGATATCGCCCGAGAATTGCAAACGGTTCGATAGGAAAGCAAAGTCCAGACCAAGGTTCAAGGTCGTAGATTTCTCCCAAGTCAAGCCCAACGGAATAACCGCCGGCTGGCCCGTATACTGCGGACGTATGCCATTCAACACCAAACTGGATTGCTTGATCTTAAATAACTCTTGGAATGAGTACGGATCAATATTACCATTACCCAAGGAACCATAAGAGGCACGTACCTTCAGATTCGAGAAGATTTCCTCGGGAACCTTCCAGAACGGCTCTTGCGAAACCCTCCAACCCGCAGAGACCGATGGGAAGAACGCATATTGAGAATCCGACGGGAATTTGGAAGAACCATCTAACCGACCATTCACTTCCAATAGATAACGATCATTAAAGACATAATTCAAACGGAAGAAACCTCCGGATATACGCCATTTGGAATAACCACCCTCGGTATTAATCGTTTGTCCCAAGGCCATATTCAAATCCTCGGCATCATCAAAGATCAATCCGTTTCTCAATACCTTTACATTCTTCATACGGGATTCCTCGTAGTTATATCCTACCATCGCCTTGAAATAATGCACTTCTTTAAAGGTATCCTCGTATTCTCCGTAAATATTGCTAGCCAGATAACTAGTCGTCTTATTCGTATTCTGGATATCATTCTTGGAAGAACCTACGTACTCAATCACACCCGGACGGCGGCTGAACGGCACCGGTACCCGGATCTGGGTTTGGTCGTTGTCATTGTTCTGGAACGTAAAATCACCTTTGATACGCAATTTATCCTTCAAGAAACTAGCCGTAGCGCTCACCGTATTCTTCAAGATCCTTTGCTCGGTATCGATACCATTCTTTCCGTACCAGAAATCACCAACCGTATAAGCGGCAGAGTGCGTCAAGGTACCATCCGGGTTAAACATCGGAGCCAAAATATGCCCCTCATCCGCGATATTACGCCAGATACCGCCACCTTCACCTACATTCAACGGATTATGATAAGTCATGCTGGAATACTCCAAATTGTCCTCCACCTTCAACCAATCAAATACCTGCACCGCTCCTTTCGCACGCATATTGAACAACTTATAGTCGTCCGTATTATATCGGAACAATCCATCTTGCCCATAATAACGGCCCGTTACATAGAAACTGGTCTTGCCGCTACTTCCGGACACGGAAATATTATGATCCGTAGCGAACGTAGATTTCTTATACAATTCCTTGTACCAATCCGTATTTCCATAATATACATAATCCCCATTCGGACCGATCTCTACCTCCGGTAATCCCGAGATGCCGGAACGACGCTCCAGTTCCTCCAGATACTCCTGAGAGAATTTCAAGGTCTTATTAATGTTCTGTGGAGTTTGGGAATAATCGTAATAAGCGCTCCACGCCTCATTAAAGTATTTAGCGTATGTATATCCATCGGTAACGACATCCGGTACCTTCGTCGGAGATTTCATCGTAAAATTACCCGAGTACGTCACGGAAGTCTTGTCCTTGGACGGATTCTTCGTCGAGATTAATACGACACCAAATGCGCCTCTCGCGCCGTAAATGGCAGCCGAAGCCGCATCCTTCAAGACAGATACACTGGCGATATCATTCGGGTTCAACATACTGGGATCACCCTCCACGCCATCGATCAATATCAAGGCGCTACCCTTTTGTCCGATAGAGGTCGTACCACGTATATTATATTCCGCCGTACGATTTGGTTTACCATCTGTCATCGAGATATTCAGATTAGGGATCGTACCTTGAAGCGCTTGGGTAACGTTTGAGATGGAACGGTTATCGAACACCTCACTCGTCACTTGTTCCACCGCACCCGTCAGATTCACCTTCTTCTGGGTACCGTAACCAACCACGACTACTTCATCCAATTTCTGGGTATCCTCACGGATCGTCACGGTCAGCTCGCTCTTCCCTTTAACAGCGATATCCTGAGGCATAAAACCGATATAAGAGACTTGCAAGATATCATTGTCCGAAGCCTCCACCGAGAAATTTCCATCCATGTCCGTTATGGTACCGTTCGTCGTACCTTTCACCACGACATTCGCCCCGATTACCGGATCACCCAAAGGATCTAGTATCGTACCGGTTATCTTGCGGGAAGGTTTACCGGCTGACGCACTTGCATTTTGTCTCGGAAACAAAGCGATCTGCTTACTGGTGATCTCAAAAGAGAGGTCCGTGGTCCTTAGCATTGAATTTAAGGCAGACTCTATAGGCTGATTCGAGACGTTCAAACTTACCTTTTGAGTCAAGTCTATCTTGTTACCGTCATAAAAGAACGTATAACCGCTAGCGACCTCAATCTCATGGATCGCCTCTTTCAACGGTAGGTTCGAAAATGAAACTGATATCTTCTTGTCGACGGCTTCAACAGCTAACAAACGTAAAGAAAAGAATAGAAGAAAGAATATCGCATACAAACAATTTCTTCCTTTCACAAATTGTCTTTTATTATTCATATATTTGCGAAGTATTTAAAGTTAACATCCTTACAGCTTTAGACAAACGGCCAAATTTGAACAAGCTGTAATTAGATTTTAATTTGGATTAGGGATTTGTCCCCGAAAGGCTTAAGTTACCGCTTAAGCCTTTTTTGTTGTCTTATGTCATTGGGATAATCTCATAGGCATTACTTTTTAGAAGGTTCAACATGCATTATTTGTACGTGATCATCCTCGTCGAACGTATAAGCGATCGGGTTTATGCGCGACATGATCCGTAAGATCACTTCCAGTGACTCATCCTTGATTGTGAACGTATAGGCTTGTGAATCCGGGATGGTAGGATCTACCTCGATCTTAACATTATACCATTTCTCCAGATAACGAGTTATGTACCGTAACGACTTCGCCTCAAACCGCACACTCTCGCTTGCCCAGAAAGACTCGTAAAACATATCGGCGGAGGTTATATTCAAGGTCTTATCCCTTTTATTCAAAGCGGCGATCTCCCCCGGATACAGATAAGCCTCCTTACCTCCGGCCTCCAAAGAGACTGAACCCCGGAAAAGGGTCACCCGAATGTTTTCTTCCTTTGGATAAGAGTTCACGTTAAAGCAGGTACCATGTACCTTTACTTTCACCTCCGAGGCCAAGACCACGAAAGGATGCCGGTTGTCTTTCGTCACGTCAAACAGGGCCTCGCCGTTCAAAGCCACTTCCCGGTTCTCCATGAAATCTGCCGCATACTCCAAGGTAGAACCGGAGTTCAACCAAACAACGCTGCTATCCGGCAATACGATCCTCGACTTACCGCTTAAAGCGGAATAAGACAACTTATTGGAATAAACGGCCCGGTCTCCTCCAGTATACAAGAAAGAGAAGGTCAACGAAATGATCAATAATATGGAAGCCGCGGCTACCGCCATACGGAATTTCCAGATAGAGACGACTTTAGGAGCCTTGTTCTCTTGGGACATACGACTTTCCAGTTGTTGCCAATAAAAAGCGGTATCCGGCGTATAGGATGAAGCCTCCTCCCGGATCTCTCTCCATAATCCCTCTAGTTCTTGATATAAATGAGCATTCCCTTCCCCTTGAAGCCATTCCTCGAACAACTTCTCACCTCTCTCATCTTGTTCATCCTTCAGACGAGATATAATTAATTGCCATGGTATATGTTTATTCATGAAGTGCCATTTTCTAGTGTGACACATCAAATGACGATAACCCTACATAGTTTTCATTATTTTTTTTAATCTTGTGGAAATAAAATCACCATAAGTAGTGATAGGCATCCCCCAAATAGGCCCGGATCTGTTTTAACGCTCTGGAAATATGCCCTTCCACGGCTTTAACGCTTATATTCATTTGCTCCGCTATCTCCTTATTTGAAAGGTTGTCCATACGGCTCTTATTGAATACATCACGGCATTTCGGGGGAAGGGAGAAAATAGCCTCATGAATCAGGCGTTGCAACTCTTGAGTTTCTAATGTCTCGTCATTCTCGAAACGTTCCAAAGAGGAAAAATCGTCCGTTGAGATAAAACGCTCGTTATCTCTTAGGTAATTCAAGGCCCTATTCCGTGCGGACTGGAATAGATAGGCTTTCAACGTGATCTGGATTTGTAAGGTCTCCCGTCTTTCCCAAAAGCTGGCAAAGATATCGACTACGATATCCTCGGCGGCTCCCGGTTTCTTCATATATAAATGTACGAAGCGGCATAAAGGAGTGAAATATAACTCAAACAGATGTTTAAAAGCCAGTCTATCACCAGCTTTTATCAGTTTTAGAATAAACAAATCGTCTATAGTTTTATCCATTATTCCATCTCCCTTAGCGTCAAGATATTTGCAAACATAGACATAAAAAATCAAATGGCAATAACTCGATAAACTTTAAATAGATTCATTCTACTTGATCGAGCCTCCTTGAGAGAATCGCATCTATTTGTAATATCCCGGTTATTTTCCCCAGATATATTTTGCTTTAATCCTAGTAAATACATATTTTTACTTCAAATTAAAATTTTAAGTTATGAGGATCACTTATCTTTTACTCTCTCTTGTACTTTGTCTCTGTCCGGTCATGCAGGCGCAAAATACGACGAATCAATTTATGACACAGGCACAAAGCAGCCTGGAAAAAAAAGACTACACCAAAGCTCGTTATCTTTTTTTACAAGCTTACAAGAGCTTATCCCAAAAAGGTGATTACAAACAAGCGATCGATGCCGGTACGCAGGCGGCTTATCTATATTATCGCGAGAATTATTACCAAGAGGCATTCGATCTTTGCCGCCAGATGAACCAATTCATCTTAACCGAGGAACAGAAGTTGCAGAAATCGCTCTATGAGCAACGCTTCCAAGTAACGAAAGAGCGGTTGGAAATGTATATTAAGCTAAAGAACGCCGCCCAAGCGCAAGTTCAACTCAATACATTAGATAATCTGGCCAGCCAAGCGGGCGATGAGAAGTTATCGAACAATTTATTATATACCCAAGCAGGTTATTATTATACGTTCGGGCAAAACGAGCAGGGGGATGCTGCTTTCCAGAAACTGATCAACCAGTATAAGGAGAAAAAAGAATATGAGAAGGTGAACGATTGCTACCGGAACCTGATCTCTATCGCTCGTAAGGCAAACAATGCCCCACTGATGGAACGTACCTACGACAAATACATCGTATGGACGGATTCCGTAAAAGCTCTTACGGCAGAGGATAAACTAGGGGCATTACAACAAAAATACGATCAGAGCCTACAGACAATACAGGAAAAAGACGATAAATTGTCTGTTAAGCAATATATGATTGTCGGACTTATCACATTCGTGGTAATCCTGATAGCCGCCTTGCTTTTCTTGGGATTCCTTCTATTACGCTTTATTGTGCTGAACAAGAAATTAAAGAAAATCATCCAGACGACAAACGAGCATAGCGAACAACAAGCCCAATTCATCCAAAACATATCGGTTCAGATGGAGCCTACCTTGAACAAGCTTAGCGCATCCGCCAAAGAATTACAGGCGGTAGCTCCGAAGCAGGCCGAGGATGTATGGACACGGGTAGAGGCTTTGAAACAGTTTACGGTTCATATCCAAGAGCTTTCCTCCTTGGAGAATACGTTGATGGAACCGTATGAGGTTAGTTCTTTTAATGTAGGAAACTTCAGTAAGAAAATCGTGGAGAAGGTTAAAGGGGATATTCAGCCGGAGGTCAATCTCGTAACAGACGTGCCCCAATTGGAGATTAAGACGAACGCCGAGCATCTGGAGCAAGTCTTATTGCATTTGTTAAAGAATGCCGCATTATATACTTCCAGCGGTAACATCCGTCTGGAATTTAAACGGAAAGGCGCTCATGTTTGCCAATTTATCATTACCGATAATGGTACAGGCATACCGGATGATCTAAAAGAGAACTTATTCAAGCCATTCAATGAGGCGAAGGATCTAGCGCAAGGCGATGGTTTGGGATTACCCATCTGCGCACTGATGGCTAGTAAATTAAACGGAACCCTATCTATCGATAAGGAATATAAGAAGGGATGCCGGTTCGTCTTGGTATTGCAGATATAAAATAGACTCACCGTGTTTGTCTTTTTACCGCGATGCGGATGCAGTGACGCTGCAATCCAGGTTGCAGTAACACTGCATCCACATCGCGGTATCACTGCAACCCGGGTTGCAGTAGCTTATTCCGGCAAATGCTTCCGTAAGAACTCAATCCAGTTACCAGAGGCGATACGGTTGATAGCATCGTCCGTAAAGCCACGGTATTGAAGGATCGGGAATATCTTTTGGAGATCGGCGATCGTTACTAGGTCATACGGGCATTGCTCCGTACCGAAAGCACCATCCAGATCACTGCCGATAGCCACATGGTTCGCGTTTCCAGCCAATTGGCAGACATGATCGATATTGTTCGCCATAATCTCCATACCACAGTTCATGCCTCTTGGAGTAGACTCGCCTCGCACCCAGTTCGGTACCATCATCCAAGCGTCTAGGGCGATACCGATCACGGCGCCACGCTCTATCAACGCCTTGATCATCTCGTCGCTAAACTGACGGTTGTGATCTACGAAGGCCCGACAGTTGTTATGGCTCGCCCAAATCGGTCCCTTATACAAATCCAACGCATCCCAGAAAGCCTCATCACATAAATGGGTCACGTCAAGAATCATACCCAAGCGATCCATGGTACGCAACAACTCTTTCCCCATGGCATTCAGATGACCGGTAGAATCCGTACCGTTGGCATACCTTCCGGGGCCGTAATGTGCCGGGCCAACCGCCCTCAAGCCATAAGCATACGCCCTTTCCACATGATTCACCGTGATGAACGAGTCGGCGCCCTCGATACTTAATACATAACCGATCGGCTTCTTGTCGGCGGGTTCACCGTCTTTCCAAAGAGCCAGATGCGCTTCCAAGGCCTTCTTATCCCGGATCATGACCATCTGGCCCTCCTCTTCCATCGCCTTATACCAAGCGAGTTGGCCTTGGGTCTGCGCCCAAGCTTGTTCCGGGGAATGCCAACCGGGAAGTGGATTATCCGGCCCTACATAGCGACCGATCTGGGTGGCGACTACTAACCCGACGTTTCCTTTACGCAGTTCCTCAAACGATATAGTGGCGTTTCCACGGTCGGGCTTATCGGTCATACCGATTTCTCTCCGATTGATTTCTTTTAGGGGTTCACGCAAATCCCGATTCCACTCCAAAGCGTTCATGCTAAGGTCGAGATGGGCGTCGATAATAAATGGCTTATTCATTTTATTAATTGAGAGTTGATAATTGATAATTTGATTACCGTTAATAGGTGATGCGGCGTGAACGGGCAATGATAGGCCATTCGCCGATCGCCTCACGATCCCGGATCACATAAGCCTTGTCGTATAAAGCGACCGTAGGACAAATATGAACGGGAATGCCATAGAATACGGAACCTAATGGATAGAGCCGACTGTCCGGGACTTCCAAGACCAGATGCTCCTCGCTCTGGGAGATAGGTTTCGCCTCCGGATGGTTCAAGAAAAACACACGGGGCAAAGGACTTTCCGAGGCTACCGCCTTGTAACCAAGATCTACGCAAACATGATGCTCATCCAGCACGGAAATGGCCCGAGTCATCAATAAGGCGGCTACCTTGAACGGCATATCCGGATAAGCGTTTCCATACCCCCAATCCCAGAACACAAACGTGCCGGGACTGCATTCGCAATCCTTCCGCTTCGCGTACATCGGGAATGTAGGAGTACCTCCCATCACCTTTACCAATGGATAGGCAAACTTGCGGGATATCTCCCGGAACACACGTTCGGTCAAGGCGTACGCTGCATCCGCGCCTTGGCAACGTACCGATAGCTCCGCGTCATGTATATGTCCGTCGTAGCCATGCAACCCGATAATCTGCAGAGACTTCAGCGGCAGAATGGCATCCACCAGCGCCTCCGCTCTCTCCGGGAGGACTCCGGTACGATTCATTCCCACGTTCAGATCGATAAAGACATCCAAGGTGATATTCCCGGCCTCGCAAAGAGCCGAGATCGCACGGGCATTCTCCGCTTGATCTACCAAGCAGGAGTAATGGGTGGCGGGATATGCCTTTATCAAATCTAATAAGCGGGAAATCTTCGGACCTACCGGCTGATAGGCTAATAATACATCTGGGGCATTCATATGCCCCAGCATCTCGGCCTCGGCAATCGTAGCGCACTTGAACTTCCGGATTCCGGCATCCAGCAGCATGCGGGATACCTCAGCCGCCTTATTCGTCTTCACGTGCGGACGAAGCCGGTTCGTATCGCCTATGATCCTCTTGGCCAACTCGATATTGCCGGAAATACGATCCGGATAGAACGCCAAGGCAGGCGAGTCTATCCGGTCTACATTACTTATGACGTACCAATCGCCCATGGCTTATTCGTATAATTCGAACAGAGCCTCTATCTCTACAGGAATATTATCGGGAAGAGAACCGAATCCTACGGCGCTACGGGTACCTACACCGTTATCCGGCCCCCATACGGCGGCGAACAACTCGCTACAGCCATTGATCACATAAGGATGCTTTCCGAAATCGGGCGTACAATTTACCATACCCAATACCTTGATCACTCTCTTTATCTTGTTGAAGCTACCAAGGTTCGCCTGGATGGTCGCCAACATGGTAAGTCCTACTTGCTGGGCGGCGAGTTTGCCTTCATCCATCGTCAAGTCCTTACCGATACGTCCGATGATCAAGGACTTATCATTCCGCACAGGCCCGTGACCGGAAAGATACAGGTATTTACCATCTATCACACAAGGCTTGTAAACTCCGGCCGGAGCCGGTGCGGGAGGTAAGGTCAACCCTAATTTCTCAAAATTCTCATCTGCGTTAATCATGCTCATAATTTCTTTCATTTATATGATTAGTAAAAAAATATATTGGTCTATTTCCTGACTCTTTCCGTTACCGGTTGATTCGTGGCGACAGAGATTCCTTGTAGCTCTACATACTCGACGCTTAAAGGATTCTTAGAGCTGGCTTTAACGTAGAGGGATTGGAGAATCGCCTGTTGGTTGTTGATCGTTATGTAGCATACATAGCGGGAATCACGTTTGGTAATCGTCAACTGGCGGGAGGGATAAGCGGTCAATGAGCACACACAAGCATTATCACTCGCCGAGATCAGTTTATACCCATAAGCCATTTTCCGTTGTATATAGCTCAAGCCATTGGTTTCCCCCGGATGCTTTTCCCGATTGACCCAATAAACGTTCAAGGGATCATGTGTATCCAGCTTACCATCCCTCAGATTCACATCGTAACAAACCAAGTTCTTATTCACGCTTCGTGCTATATGAAAAAGCCTCCCGACCGTTGGATAAGTACCTTCCTCCGGGTCCGCCGCAAACGAGGCGACGAAAGGGAAAAGCATAATAACGATACTAAGCAACCATCTCTTTCTCATTGCTCAATCATTCTTTTATTATACAATCATATTTAAGATCATTACCCCGATCAATCCTACAACCGACACGATCGTCTCCATGATAGACCATGAGCAGATCGTATCCTTTATGCTTAGGTTAAAATATTCCTTGAACATCCAGAAGCCGGAATCGTTGACATGCGAGAACATCAAGCTACCCGCTCCTAAAGATAAAACCATCAAGTTCGGGTTCGCACCCGTTTGCGTAACTAAAGGCATCACCACGCCCGCCGCCGTCAACGCCGCCACCGTAGCCGATCCCACGCACAAACGGATCACGGCAGAGATCAACCAACCCAAGATCAACGGATGAACGGGCAATTGCTCTAGGCTTGTCGCCAGCTCATTGCTTACCCCGCTATCCTCCATGATCTGCTTGAAGATACCGGAACCCGCGATGATCAAAAGGATCATAGAGATATCTTTCACGGCCTCCCCATAGACTGCCATAACCGACTTGATACTACGTCCCTGCCGGATGCCCAGCGTATATGTAGCGAACAACAAGGCGATCAGCATTACAATGGAAGGAGCACCAATAAAAGAGACTATCCCGCTCGCCATCTCGCCCATATCCTTAAAGCAATAAGGAATAACCGTCACGATAATCAGTAAAAAGACAGGCAACGTAGCGCTGATAAAACTATTCGCCTTGCCCGGCATGCTATATCTCCCGCTATCCTCTTTCTGCTCGAACAACGTGACCGGACCGGATTTTATATGTTTCAACCGACTGCCGAACACCGGCCCGGCGATAATGATAGCCGGAATCGCCAAACATAAACCGTAGATCAGCGTAAGGCCGATATTCGCGTTGAATTGTACCACCAAGGCTACCGGAGACGGATGCGGGGGCAGGAATCCATGCGTCACGGACAACGCCGCCAACATCGGCAACCCGATATAGACCGCCGGAAGCTTGTATTTATACACGATCGAGAAGATCAATGGCACCAACAACACAAATCCGATCCCATAAAATAACGGAATACCCACGACAAAGCCTGTCACCATCAGCCCCCATTGTATATGCTTAGTACCAAAAAGCGACACCATCACGGAAGCGATCTTCTGTGCCGCTCCGCTCTCGGCCACCAACTTGCCTAGCATAGCGCCTAATACGATAATCAACGTCAACCCACCCAAGATACTCCCGATACCGTTATTCACCGAGTCCGGCAGCTTCTCCAACGGAATACCCAAAGCGATGCCCGCCAAGATAGAGGAGATCAGAAACGCGATGAAAGCATCCACCTTAAAGTAGGATATCAAGACAATCAATAAGGCCAAACAAAGTACGACAATGATAAATGACATGTTTTTTCGCTGTATTAGTTTATAATCCGTAAACGGGATACAAAGAAAACATTTATTTCCGAACTACCCCTTTTTACGATAACTAATTACCGCTAACAGATTAAAAAAAACAGCAAATAGACAGACAATCACAAAATGTCCCCGTAAATCGGCAAAGCCGCTCCCCTTTAAATAGACCATACGCATCACATCCACGAAATAACGCACCGGGTTCGCCAGCGTGATCTTCTGCGCCCATTCCGGCATACTGCTGATCGGCGTGAACAATCCGCTTAGCAAGGCGAAAATGATCAAGAAGAAAAACGCCGTAAGCATCGCTTGTTGCTGCGTGGACGAGAAGGAGGAGATCGCCAAGCCAAATCCCGTAAAAGCGATCAAATATACGGCGGCGAACAAATAGATCACCCCGAAACTCCCCTCCGGCACCAAGCCGTAGATCAGCCAAGCGATAAGGATCGCCACCGTCAGCAGGACAAAGCCTATCACCCAGAAAGGGATCAGCTTCGACAGCAGGAACAGGGACTTGGGTACGGGCGAGACGTTTATCTGCTCGATCGTCCCTTTCTCCTTCTCGCTCACGATATTCAAGGCGGAGATCGATCCCCCGACAATCGTCAGCAAGAATACCATGATGCCGGGAACCATATAGATCTTGTAACTCAAGTGGGGATTGAACAGGTTAATCGAAGCCACTCCCCTGCCCGATCCCATAGAGGCGAAACCTTTCTCCCTATTGAAATCCTGTATAATCGAGGAGAGGTAGGAGCTACCCAAGCCGCCCTTAGTTCCGTTCACGGCGTTAGCGGCGATCATCACGTCCGCCCTGCCCTCCTTCCCCAAGTCCCGCTCGAAATCAGAGGGGATTTCCAGAATGATATCGGACTCATTGCTCTCCACCGAGGTCAGCGCCTCGTCGTAACGATCCGACCGGTCTGTCAGGCGGAAATATCCGGAGGATAGTACCTTATCTACCAATTGCATGGAGGTGACGGAATGATCGTTGTCCACGATGCTAAGGTTAATATTTCGCATCTCGAAATTAGCGGCGAAAGGCAAGATGATCAACTGCATGATCGGGATGATGAAGATAATCTTCGGCATGAACCGGTCCCGACGGATCTGCTTGAACTCTTTCTCTAACAAATATCGTAACATAGCTTATAATCGTATTTTAAAACGTTTCACACTCAAGAATACCAGCACGACCGCCATGAACGACAGTATCCCGATCTCCTTCAAGATCGACACGGCGGGAAGCCCCTTGATCATCACGTCCTTCACGGCGATGATATACCATTTGGCCGGAACGATATGGGAGAACCATTGCAGGATATCCGGCATATTCTCTATCGGGAACATCATGCCGCTCAACAACATGATCGGAAGCATCAAGGCGATACCGCTGATCAACATAGCCGCCTGCTGGGTATCGGCTACCGTGGAGATCAGCAGGCCCAGGCAGAGGGATACGATCGCGTACAGGATGGACACGGAAACCAGCAACAGCAGGCTGCCTTTTATCGGAACGTCCAGCAGGAAATAGGATAGTAGCAAGATCGTAGCGATATTCACCATACTCAGCAATAGGTATGGGATCGCCTTGGCTAGAATGATGTAGATGGGTTTCAGCGGGGAGACCAGCAGGACTTCCATCGTTCCCATCTCCATCTCTTTCACGATGCCGATCGAGGTCATCATGGCGCATATAAGGATAAGGATCAAGCCCATCACGCCGGGAACGAAGTTGTAGGCGCCTTTCATTTGAGGGTTGTAGAGCAAAGTGGTAACCGGGGTCACGGCTTTACCCTCAACCGCCGACTCTCCTTTCAACTGCTCCGCAATGATCGCCGAGCAATAGGCGATTAGCTGCGTGGCCTCGTTCGGATCGGTAGCGTCCGCCAAGACTTGTACTTGGGCATCGGCCGTGGAAGCGTACCCGGGGGGGAAGACAACTATGACGTGTACCTTTCCTTGCCGAAACAAGGCCCCGGCATCCTCATAGCTATCGACGGTCGTATACAGCTCGAAGTACTCGCTGGCATTCAAGCGGTCTGCCATCTTCAGTGTCAGCTCATCCCGGCTTTGGTCGAAAATAGCGATCGGCACACGCTTGATCTCGGTCGTGATGGCATATCCGAACAAGATGATCAGGATGACGGGCATGAGCAAGAGGATCATTGTCGTGCGTGCGTCCCTGAAAATGTGATAGAACTCCTTTCTAACAAAGGATATGAATTGTTTCATCGTTTATTCTCCTCTCGTTGCTTTTCGAGCCAAGGCGTGGAAGACTTGGTTCATATTCGTTGTCTTAAAATCCCGCTTCAAGGCGGAGGGACTGTCTAACGCTTCGATCTTTCCGTCTACCATGATGGAGACACGGTTACAATACTCCGCCTCATCCATATAATGGGTGGTGACGAAGATCGTAATCCCCCGGGCGGCGGCCTCATAGATCAACTCCCAGAACTGGCGGCGGGTGACGGGATCGACGCCTCCGGTAGGCTCATCCAAGAAAACGATCTTGGGATCATGGATGATCGCCACGGAGAAGGATAGCTTCTGTTTCCACCCCAAGGGCAGGGAATCGACCAAGGTATTCCGCTCCTTTTCCAGCCCGAGGATATCCAGCAACTCATCCGTTTTCTGGGACAGCTGCCGTTTAGACAAGCCGTAGATACCGCCGAAGAGACGGATATTCTCCCATACCTTTAGATCGCCGTATAGGGAGAATTTCTGGCTCATGTATCCGATATTCCGTTTGATGGACTCGCTCTCCCGGTAGACATCGAAACCGGCTACCCGGGCCTCGCCGGATGTCGGGACCGACAGGCCGCAGAGCATACGCATGGCGGTGGTCTTCCCTGCCCCGTTTGCCCCGAGGAAGCCGAATATCTCGCCCGGCTCCACCTCGAAACTGATATGATCGACGGCGGTGAAGGTGCCGAAACGCTTGGTCAGTTGTTTTACTTCTATCGCTTTCATTTTTTATCCTTATTTCATAATTACAATGTCGCATTTTTCCGCGATTCAACCACGCACCCGACGCAAGGCCCCGCATTTCCCCTCTCTTACAAGGCCATGAAACAATCCTCAACGCTTGGCTCAAGGCGTTCGATGCTTACATCTGCGTAACCTTTGCCTTTCAGATATTCCTGTAATCGCCTCATGACATCCTCCCCATCCCTCCTCAACGTAAGATGATGAGCATCTCCAAAAGCGAAACACGAGTTTGTATCCGGGAACTCCCGCAAGTCTCCCAACAACTTATACATCGACGCGCATCGCACCGCGTATAGCCGCCTATCGAATGAGGTACGGATACCTACCGGCGTATCGATAGATAGGCATTCCCCAGAACGCACCAAAGCGATACGGTCGCAACGGGAGGCCTCATCCATATAAGGCGTAGAGACAAGTATCGTAATGCCTTGCCGTTTCAGACGATCCAGCATATCCCAGAACTCAGAGCGGGAGACAGGATCGACCCCCGTCGTAGGCTCATCCAAGAACAAGACATCCGGACGATGGATCAAGGCGCAACTCAAAGCCAGCTTCTGCTTCATACCACCGGACAGCTTCCCCGCCCGCCGATGCTTGAACGGCTCTATCTGACTATAGATATCCCGTACCAGATCGTAGTTCTCCTCGATCGTCGTATTGAAGACCGTAGCGAAGAAGTTCAAGTTCTCCTCTACTGTCAGGTCTTGGTAGAGCGAGAAGCGGCCGGGCATATATCCTACCCGCCGACGGATCTCCTTCAAGTCTTTCACCACGTCCAAGCCGCAGACAGAGGCGGTACCGCTATCGGCCAGCAACAACGTGGTCAGGATACGGAACAGGGTGGTCTTTCCCGCCCCATCCGGACCGATTAACCCGAACAACTCACCAGAGCCGATCTCCAGCGACAGATCCCGCAGGGCCTCGACATCGCCATAACGCTTGGTGATATGATTTATATGAATCTCATTATTCATATTTAATCTCCCCATATTGCCCGATCTTCAGATAACCATCGTTGCGGACGGCGATCTTGATGGCATATACCAAATTAGCCCGTTCGTCCTTCGTCTGGATACCTTTCGGGGTAAACTCGGATTTATCGGAGATCCACGTGATCGTACCGGGGTATTCCCGGCGATCATTCCCATAGTCGGCGAAGACCTTGAGAGATTGCCCTAGTTTCAGGTGGGATAACTGATCCGCCGTCACATAGGCGCGGAGATAAAGCAAGTCCGTATCGGCGATCTTGTAAAGCGGTTTGCCTGCCGCCGTCACCTCTCCCGGCTCGGCGTATTTCACCAATACCGTACCGGTCTGGGGATTGAGGATACGGCTTTTCATCAGTTGATCATCCAATTGCATGATCTGGTATTGCAGGCCTTCCGCCTCGGCGTCGGCACCTCCCGTCGTCTTGCTTAAGGAGGAGTATTGGGCATCCAGTTGTTTCTGAAGATATTTGATGTTATTCACGATATCGTCCAGTTGCTTTTGGTTACCCGCTTTCGCACGCACCAAGTTTTCCTGTCGCTGTTGCTCGGTCTTAGCCGTGGCGATTTGTTGTTCCAAGACAGCGATCTGCTTACGGATATCCGGCTTGCGAATATCTACCGAGCGAAGGCTGGCAGAGAGTTGCATCTTCCGCAGAAAAAGCTGGGTGCTATCCACGTAACCCACGATGGCGCCGGCATCCAAGCGATCGCCCTCCTCGATATTCAGTTCCATGATCTTACCGTTGGCTTCCGAAGATACCAATATCTCGGTTGCCTCAAAGGTGCCGGAAGCGTCAAAATCATTGTCTGTATTACCGCAAGCCGTCCATAGAAGGCTGCATAAGCTGATAAAAATCAAATGTCTCATAAATTAATTGTATTTGTCATACTCTATTTAATTCGTTGTATACATATAATTATAAATGGTCATCAAGCGCTGTACACGGTGCGCTGCGGCGGTTTGCCGGGCCATGTCCTCGGCGTTGATCTCCCGGATCAGGTCCGTGACGGAAATCACGCCATTCTCCAGCTTCACCTCCGCTGCCTGCTTGATGCTTGTTCTCAGACGGATGATATCGTCATCGGCACGCATCAAGTCCGTCATTTTCTTTATCTCTGTGTTTTGTTGCAAAAGTTGCAGGCGGGTATTGAACAAGAAGGTCTCCCGCTGCACATCGATCTGGCGACGGCTTACCTCGATCTTCCTCCGGTCGTTCTTCAGCGTGTACAACTTCCCCAGATTCCAAGAAAGACGGACACCGGCCACATAATACGGCTCGAAACTATCCTCCAGCATGTTCAAGCCCGGCCGCCCGTAACCACCTTGTACGAAAGCTCCGATACGAGGCATCAAGCCCGCCGTTACCTGCTTGTTTTGCGTCTCGATCCATTCGCTCTTAGCATCCAAGGCCCGTAATTCCGGACGGTTGATTTGCGTGGACAATGAACGCTCGGGTGACTCCGGAGTCTTCAAGACGACTTGATCCGTCAGTGGTTTATTGATAAAGGTCGCCAACATCTGCCGATATACCGTACGAGACGCTTTTAGCTCAATCTCATTTTGGCGGGCATTCAGCAGTTCCACTTCCATACTTTCCAGATCCGATTGATTCGCCACGCCATTCTCCATCATCGCCTCGATACGCTCGATATTGACCTGCAACTCCTTTTGGAGCAAAGCGTTCTGACGTATCAACTCGTCTTGCAGCAGGCAACCGAAGTAGATTTGATTCACCCGGTCGTTCAGCGCATACAACTCACTTTCCAATTGCTCCCGGTTGGCGATCGCCTCGGCACGAGTCAAGGCACGGGCCGAACGGGTGCTACCGCCGTCCCAAATCGTCTGGTCCACCTGCGCCACGACTTGATACTGATCCTTGCTCAAGCTAGGGATCTCAAAGCCGGGAAGAAGCGAGGAGATCTTATCGCCATCCAAAGGCAACTTCGTCACGTCGCTCTGATAGCTTGCCTTACCGCTTACCGAGAGCTGGGGAAGCCAAGCCTTGCCCACATTGCTCAAGCTATAACGCTCCGTCTGATCGATCAAACCCATTTGATGAATCTGTGGATAATTCGCCCTCGCCCATTCGTAACATTGGGTGATCGTGACCGATTCCTGTCCGCTAACCCTTCCGGTATAACCCAACAGGCTAATTAACAATAATACATATACACCTCTCATATACTCTATGATATGTTTATTAAATTGAACAAATCCATCATCTGGCATCCGGGACCATCAGCTGTGTTATTACCTCGACGATCAAATCCCTGCGCCTATCCATATATTCCTCAAACCGACCCATATCGTTATCCAAAAAAGCCGCCGCTAGTGGCTTGCGGATCAACAACGGGAAGACCACTAGGCTCACCAAGGTCGAAACTAAATCTATGACCGGCATCTTCCGTAGAAGCCCCTTGTCCATCTCCTCCTCTATCTGACGACGAAGACGCAAGATGGGCTGTATTTTTTTCGGATCTTTCAGCACGGTCTGGAATAAACGTTCCGGATCTCTGTTTAACTCGCCCACCACAAAATTCGGGAACATCGGGTTCGCACGAACAATTCCCATATACAGATCAACGATCACCGGCATTTTCTCCAGCATCGTACTCTTCTCATCCAAAACCCGATCGATGTTCGGCAACAATGAAGAAAGCAATTGCCCGAAAATAGCGTCGAACAGAATCTCTTTCGTCCTATAATAATAATGTAAGGCCGTCCTGCCAATACCCACTTCTGCCGCCACGTCACTCATAGTAGCCGCCTCGTACCCCTTTCGGACAAACACTCGCTTCGCCGCTTCTATGATGCGAGGCTCCATCTCATTCATATCTTTCGCTTCCATAATAAAATGTTATTTTTTGTTTTGTCACCATTGTTTGTCATTATTGTTTGACACATGCGTCAAAAGTAGTATAAAAAAATTACATAGCAAGTAAAACCTAAGTTTTCTTGCTATGTAATCCTTCTTTTTTTCATTCGAGAGGAAATACGATTCCTTTCGAGAGGAAGGCGGATTCCCTTCGAACCCGCCTTTCATTTCTATCGGAAGTAATTATTGGATCGTGCGAGCCTCAACTCCTTCGGTCGTAATCTCCACGGGATTGATCAATCCCTCCTCGTTGAACGTCATCTTCTCGATACAAGTCTCCCGGTGGTCACGTGTCTTGACCCCGGCCGGCCGGCGATGGTACACGATGTAGTAATCTTCCGAATTCGGCACATGCATGATCGAGTGGTGACCCGCTCCGTTTGCCATATCGAAATTTTGCCGCAAGACCTCCCCAATACGATTGAACGGGCCAAAAGGAGAATCGGAGATGGCGTAAGCGACCTTGTAATCCGGTCCGGTCCAGCCACCCTCACTCCACATGAAGTAATATTTACCATTCTTCTTAAACATAAACGGGCCTTCCACGTAATCCTTGGGAGTTACCTCTTTATAAATCGTTCCGTCCTCAAACGGTATAAGTCCGGTAAAGTCTTTATTCAAGCGTACCATGTTGCAGTGCTTCCAACCACCGTAATACATATAATACTCATCATTGTCAGCGTCGTGGAAAACAAACTGGTCGATCGGCTGCGCCCCATTCACGATCTCGTTGATCAGCGGCTTACCCAGCAAATCCTTATAAGGCCCTTCCGGACGATCGCTCACGGCAACACCGATACCTCCGATCTCTCCCTCGTGCACGTCATTCGCCCCAAAGAAAAGATAATACTTACCGTCCTTGTTGATTACTGAAGGAGCCCACATAGCGATCTTCGCCCATTTCACCTCTGCCGTATCCAAGATAGCGGTATGCTTGGTCCAATTCACCAAATCCTTGGAAGAGAAGCAATCGAAGAAGGTTTGCTTCTCATATAAATCACTCGTAGTCGGGTAAATCCAATAGGTATCCCCGTAAATAATTCCCTCCGGATCGGCGTACCAACCCTCGAATACAGGATTACCACTCTTCGCTACCTCTTCGCTTGGAGCCTGTTTAGGGCCCCCGCAGGACATCAAGGCACCGGCCATCAATACCGTGTAAAACAGGCTTTTCTTTCCGTTTATCATCAATAGTAGATTATTTATTAGTAAATCAAATAGTATCTTTTAATTATTCGAGTTCTCCATGTTCTTCGCCAAACCACCTTCCGAGGTCTCCTTATAAAGACTGGGCAAATCATTACCAGTCTGGCGCATCACCTCAACCACCTGATCAAAACTTACCCGGTGTTTTCCGTCGGAGAAGTTCGAGAACGTATTCGCGTCAAGTGCACGGGCGGCGGCAAAAGCGTTTCGCTCGATACAAGGGATTTGTACCAAGCCACAAACAGGATCGCAAGTCAATCCCAAGTGATGCTCCAATCCCATCTCGGCGGCATACTCGATCTGCGCGGGCGTACCACCAAACAACTGACTGGCGGCAGCGGCAGCCATAGCGCAAGCCACGCCAACCTCACCTTGGCAACCTACCTCTGCCCCCGATACGGAGGCATTCGTACGCACCACATTTCCAAACAAGCCTGCCGTAGCCAACGCGCGCAATATACGGGAATCACGGAACTCACGCGTCTCCTTCAAGTGATAAAGGACCGCAGGCATTACACCGCAAGAACCACAAGTCGGAGCGGTCACGATCTTCCCACCGCACGCATTCTCCTCAGACACCGCCAAGGCATAGGCATACACCATTCCCCGGCTCTTGATACTGCTGCCATAACCTTTCGCACGGATCATATAATCGGAAGCCTTACGACGAATGCCCAAACCTCCCGGCAAGATACCTTCCGCTTCCAGACCACGACGAACCGCATCCTGCATCACTTCCCATACCTCAGCCAGATAATCCCAGATAGAAGGGCCTTCGTGCTGCTCGACATATTCCCAATAGGAATGGCCAGTCTTCTCACACCAAGCCTGTATCTCCTTGATCGTATGCATATCGTATACTTGCTCCGTCCTCAACTCATTGAAAGACTCGTTCGCCAAGGTTCCCCCGCCGATACTATATACGGTCCACGTATCCAGCTCCTCGCCACTCTCATTATACGACTCGAACAACATCCCGTTCGGGTGGAACGGCAAGAAAGTCTTGGGTTCCCAAGTAATATTTGTCTTCGCGACCGGCTGTAATACCTCAAGAATAGCCGCGTCCGTCATATGGCCTTTTCCCGTAGCCGCCAGACTACCATATAAGGTTACGTTAAAACGAACAGCGCCCCGGTTACGTTCCAAGAACATTTGTGCCGCACGCATCGGCCCCATAGTATGACTACTTGAAGGGCCATGACCCATCCGGTATATTTGTTTGATTGATTCCATCTTTCTTCGATCTAAGTTTTCTTGTTTCTATACTTTAAGGAAAATATTATGTTTATAAAACGCATACAAAAGTACATAAATTACCGATACATTGCACATGGCAATGAGCACCGGATAATAATTTCCTAAATATTGCTGGGTTCCGAAAAACAAGGATTCGCCGATACACCTAAAACTTACCACGTTAGTAAGCATATAAGCCAGTATTGAATTCATGCCGTACACTTTCAGCCAAGTCGTATACTTTCGATGCCCTTTATAGTCGATCCAATAATAGAACAACCCCATAAGCAAGAAACAGTACCCACTGCTCACCAATACCATCGAACTAGTCCACAGTTTCTTAATAACGGGAAGCTCGATACCCCAAAGCCATCCGGCGATAACCATACCCAGACCAATACCGAATAACATCCGTAATTTGAGCCGCTCGGAATATAATTTGTTCTTTAGGATATATCCGGCGAACAACCCGGTCAACACGGTTACCCCGAAATTCAAGCTGCTCAGTATCCATGTATAACGATACCAAGTAGCGAATATCACCTCCCCGTTCTCCACCGTCGCCCCATCCCGGAAACGTCCCAGTACGGTGCGATCGATCCATTCGGCCAAATTACTATCCGGTGTGTACGAACCTCCCCCATAGTTACCGACCGTAATAAACTCCATCGCTCCCCAAAAGATTAATAAAAGAGCCGCCGCTATACCGATCTGTACCCGTATCCTTACATACAAGAATAACAAGGAAGCAATCAAATACCCCATAGCGATCGACTGCAAAGTATTTGAATACAAATAAACCCGGTCCGGGTCCAAAGCCAATAAATTACCTTGGCACATCATACCGAAGACCCAAAGCAGTAGCACCCGTTTCCCGATCCGCCGATATACCGCCATCTTATCGGGCATATCCTTATAACGAGACAAAGAGAAAGGCATGGAAACTCCCGCCATGAATAAGAATAAGGGCATCACGAGATCCCACGTAGAAAATCCCTCCCATTCCACATGCGAGAATCCCCACATAAAAGAATTAAACCAAGGCATATCAATCGCATGGGCCAGCGGATGCAACACCATCTCCAACACCACTAAGCAAAAAAGGTCGAAGCCACGGAGTACGTCCAATGACTCCAACCGATTTAATTTCTTCTTCTCCATCCGTCTATTATACTTTCAAGAAAATACGTTGGCGATATAAGAAATACAAGAATCCCCAACAAACAGCGATATATGCGATAGCGCTAACCAAAGGCTGGGCGGTCTCGGGCATCAATTTCGCCAACCCTCCGAATATAGCCTCGGAAGTATAGGAGAAACGGATGAAACGCTGTGCCAAATAGATCGTAATAGAGTTCATGCCGATCACGGTAAAAAACAAGGTCCATTTACGCCACCCCAATACATCTATGATATAGAAGAACAAAGCAAACATCCAAACGGAATAAGCACCTACCACACAGACAAAAGAGCTTGTCCATAGCTTCTTATTGATAGGGAAGACCAAGCTCCATAACAAGCCGACGATCAACAATACAGCTCCCGCTCCTACTAAACAAAGCACTTTATTTCGGTCGGTCAGCCCCTCTTTCCGTAACTTAATCCATTCACCAGTGAACATACCCAACATTGCCGTGGCAATCGCAGGGACGGTGGAGAATAAACCCTCCGGATCAAAAACAGTCTCGTGCAAACGTCCGGGAAGAAACAGGCGGTCAATATACCCTACCAAGTTTCCCTCGAGCGTGAATGGCCCCGCTCCACCGGCGTCCGGCACAGGCACAAAAGCCATCGCCAGCCAATAGCCAACCAAAATAAGAACCGTTATCCCCGCACGCACTTTCCAACCGAAACGGACAAACAACAAGGCTGCGAACATCCATCCCAACCCGATACGCGCCAGCACGCTCGCACAACGCAGGTGGTCAAATTCGAACGACAATAGCCCGTTATATACCAATCCCAAGAAAACCAAGGTAATCCCCCGACGGACGATCTTCTTATAAATCGCCCCTTCCGTCATACCTTTTCCTCGTTGCTTCTCTAGTGAGAACGGAAACGAGATACCCGCAATAAAGAGGAACAATGGGAAGATCGTGTCGTGATGCGCCAATCCGTTCCATTCCACATGTTCCATCTGCCCGGCTATCGCCTGAAAAAAAGGATTCGGAAACAATGTCGCCAAAGCGACAAATAAAGAAGCACCGCCCATAATAAAGAGCATGTCAAAACCCCTAAGGGCATCCAATGATTGCAACCGCTGGGGTTGTTGTTTTTGTTTTTCCATATAATCTATTTACATTTAAAGTCAACACAAATATACTAAAACTCGCCCACATACGGATGGGATTTAACATAAAGACACCCCTAATCTTTCCCCTCGCATTCCTAATTCCGGTGTTAGATTATCGACCAACTCCGCATGGGTAATCCCGCAAAGGGTCGCATAGTCATAGTCTAAACTTATATCATTGAGTTGGTTCAAATCACTGAAATACAATACCGGATAAACATTCCAATCCTGCTCTAGCTGATCGATAGCCAATCCTTTAAACAGTTCTTTTTTCCCTTGGAAATAGGCTTCTAACGTAGATATCAATAAACTTTTCCCAAAACGGCGAGGACGACTCAGAAAGTAAGGCTTACCTTTCGTCACCAATTGGTAAATCAAGGCAGTCTTATCCACATATAAATAGTTCTCATTCCGAATATTTTCGAAACTCTGTATTCCTATCGGTAATTTACGCATAGTCGTCATAACCTTTTTTCTTACCACACCTGTTGTTGAACAAAGATAGAACTTTTTTCCGGAACAAGTCTCCGATTATAGTTTTCATTCTATGAAATACTCAATTTTTTCTACACTAATAGAGGGCGATATTTTACTTTCCATAAGCTGGAAGTAGAATATCGCCCTCTATTTTACAAGACAGTTTGTCTATGAGTAAGCACTAGATCTAAGGCATACAAATATTTCACTGAGTAAGATCACCTCATAGCCTTAGCAAAAGCTCTAATCGCATAATGAATAAAATAATAAACAGCCTTATACACCGGCAAATCCATCTCATTTCTCAAAATGTTCCACTGCCAACGCATGGCTTTTAATTTATTCGAAGAGACCGAATGGTCACTAACTCGGTAAAGAGCCGTCACCGTATTTGTGTTCTGCGCTTTATACCCTTGCTTTAAGATAGAAAGCCAACATACATAATCCTCATGCCCAATTTCCTTGAAAAATATCTTTCCCGTCAAGGCTGAATCATACATGGCTGTCAAGCATCCTATACAATTCCCTTTCAACAACAAACGATAATCAACCTCACAAGGAGCTATTACCTCACGCCCGCATCGCTCTCCGCCTAGACTTACTTTCTCATAGTTAGAGAAAACAATAGCGACCTCGGATTTCTCGAAGACTTTTAACTGATCGCTTAGCTTATTCGGTAACCATATATCATCGCTATCCAAGAAAGCAATATACCGTCCTTTCGCTTCCTTTATTCCCATATTACGGGGTAACGTAGGCGAACCGGATGGTTTATCCGTCCGTAAATATCGAATACGGGAATCTATTCTCGCATACTTTTGAATGATTGAGAGTGAATCATCACTAGAACAATCATCCACAATAATCATCTCCCAATCCCCAAACGATTGAGCCAATACGGACTCAATCGCTTGGGATATAAAAGGAGCCGCATTATAACACGGGGTTATAATGGATACAAGAGGCAACACGTTAAATACAAATGATTATTTAAATAAATAACGTTTCAACTTAGCGAATGCCTTAAGCGAACGTTTCAAGTCTGAAGGATTACGCAAACCGACTCTCAGCCTGTGTAAAATGTAACTGGCACGTAAATAATATTTCTTCCGTGCCCTATTACAGAAATCAACCATTTCCCCTGCGGAAAGATCCGGTAAAGACAATACGGTGTTATGTGTACCATCCGGCAAACAATACTTCTCATAATCCGTCTCTATATAGTTATTTTCCCTCGCCCACTGATAAGCCTCCGTACCGGGATAAGGTATCAACGGGAAAAACTGGGCGGTATCCGTATTCAACCTTAACGCTAACCGAAGAGTCTCTTCCATGGTTTCCCGGGTTTCGCCTTGGTTACCGACCATATAACAAGCATGTATTAACAAACCCGCCTTTTTAGCGTTGGCAACATACTGATAGAAATATTCCACCTTCGTTCCTTTCTTGATGTTATCCAATATCTGTTGGCTACCACTCTCTATACCCGGAATAATCAAACGACATCCGGCCTTTTTCATAGCCAACATCGTTTCCAAATCAAGGTCTACACGAGCATTACATAACCATTTCAGCCGTTTATTCAATTTCTTTTCCACTAACAAACGACAAATGTCCAATACTCGCTTCTTATTGGCTGTAAATGTATCATCTTCGATTACTACCTCTTTCACATCTGGGAAATTAGCGGCAATGTATTCGAACTCGGCCACCACATTCTCTGCGGATCGTGCCCGAAAAGCATGCCCATGCATCGTTTGCGGATAGACACAGAAATTACAACGAAAGGGACATCCACGCCCGGTAAATATCTGGATAGAGGGATATGTGGCAGCAGCGAAAAAGTAATCCCTCTCATTTAAATGTTCCTTGATAAATTGTGAGGCAAAAGGAAGATCATCCAAATTCTTCATCGGTGGCATAGGCGCGGTTCGTACAAACTCCTTCCCGTCCCAAAAACAAAGCCCTCGAACCTCCCGCAGATCCTTTCCTGCGTCCAGAACATTCGCTAGCTCATTCACGATACAATCATATTCTCCAATAGCGACCGCATCCACCGCATCCGAATAACCCAACGTCTCTTCTGCGCAAGCCGAAGGATGAGTCCCCACAAGCACGACAAACGAGTGAGGATACAATGCCTTCAGCTTCCCGGCAAAAGCAACGTCACTTTTAATGGAAGGCGTACTTGTATCTAAAACAAACAATGAATGCTCATTATCCGTCTTCCGAATAATGTTTAAAGACTGTTCCTCATTTAACTGTTTAGCTGGAGCATCCAAAAAAGAGACATTATGTCCCTGTTTGCTTGAATACAAAGCCGCATAAATCAGCCATAGAGGATAATATAAAGCCCCACTTTTCGTAATTGCTGGACTACGGGACTCACGAGAGAATTTTCCATACTCAGCCTTGAATGGAGGATTGATGAAATAGATGTTCATATAGATTTTCTTTTATAAGATTTTCCGTATAAAAACAATTCAAGAATAGGAGATATAGAGACTATGTTCTTAATCCATATAGAAGCATAGCTAATAAATAAAGAGAATATAAACAAAAACAAAAAACAAGGTATATTGTCCACCGATGACAACGTAATATAGTCCGTAATCACCAATAAAAACGCAAAAGGTCCGTTATGGGTCACATAAATAGATAAAGACTCACGCCCGAAATATTGGAACATATTATCTACCTGTCTATTCCAAGAAATATGGTGAACAATAAAGAACAAAGAAAAGATAGCGAATAACGACAACACAATCTTCATCAATTGGTTAAACATCGAGGACATATCATATACAAAAGAAGGGATCAGCAGGAAAAACATAACGAACGAAAACGTAAAAAACTTCTTATTATTCAGAATAAGACTCCTCAAATTCGTTTGTTTACACACGATAGACCCTAAAAAATAAAACATAAAATAATTAAATACAGATCGTATTCCTTCCGAGTAAATCGCATCCTTATACAGTAACATATACAACAAAATAACAAGTATAAATAAGAACAATAAAATTACTAAATCTACAAAAATAGACTTAGCATTTATTTGTTTATCGACCCATCTATAGACAAAAAAAAGAATAGAGAGAATGAACAGAGTAGCAAAGAACCACAATCCCCCTCCCCATGTTTTCACAAAGTTCAATACACAATCTATAAAGCTTTGATCTATCATTGTCCTTAAGAAAAAGAAAGGGATAACAACTCCCCAAGTAACCATGGGAAGTAACAATGTCCTCAACTTCTTTATTAGAAAAGAAATGGTTTCATTCCATCCAAAGCGTTCTATTCGAAATGTCATCTGAGCGACATACCCACTAATGAACATAAAAAGAGGCATGTGGAATGAATAAATAAAACGCCAAAGAAAACTATCCTCGCAATTGTTATACCCTATGACATGACCTAGTACAACAAGTAAGATTGCAATTCCTTTAAGTTGATCGATGTAAGATATTCTAAGATCGTTCATTTCTAGTAAAAAATTAGTTTATTATAAATGGTATATATTTACTAAACATGAAACGATCAACATATTCACTATACTTATCAATCCACATTTCTCTTGCATTTTTACTACATAAATCTATTCGCTCCTGAAGATCAAAACAAATAAAAAAAGACTCCAAATCCCTTAAACTTTCTCCTATGACAAACCCAGTTCTTCCCTTCTCTGTCTTATTTCCAACCAATGTCCCTTCTGTTGTTAATATTGGTTTTCCAAGAAATAGCCCTTCGTAATATTTATTAGGAGCTGCATACACGTTATTTAAAACAGTTTTTTCATATAAAGCGACAATTATATCTGAATTCGCCATTATTTCTAATCCTTTTTCATATGAAACCGTACCAAAATAATGAATATTAGAGACACAATCACTATACTCCTTCACCAATTTATCCATAATTCCAAATCCTGCAATATTAAGTTCTAATGAAGAATTATTTTTCACACATTCCAACAGTTTATCAATACCTCGATCCGCAGGCATAGTACCAACATAAGACAATATGACTTTATCCGACATATTTTGTTTATTAGGTAAGTTTTGATTTAGACTCGTAAAAAGAGTTGGTATATTAGGAAGAACCCATAAATTATGAGGTATATAGTTTAATTGTTCCGTTCTTTCTTCTTCACAAATTATAGTAATATCTGAATGCTTAAGAAAAAATCTCTCAAACGTCAATATTATTGTTTTTATTAGCCGATTATTAAAATGCCTTGAATCAACAAACCAATCAAAGATATCATATATAACTTTTTTTCCAAAAAACAACTTCAATATAATTGCAGGTAGGATTGTATCAAAATCACAAGCATGAATGACCTTGTACGATTTTTTATTTCTTAACAGATAACAAAATATATACCAGTTAAATCCTAATATTCCAAACGCATTTTTTAAACCTGTACCATACTTTGACTTTCTTTGATAATATGAGTGAATATGGTCATTTTTCAACTTACAACTTCTATCCCAACAAACTATTCTATAATTTATATTGTTAGCATATAAATAATCGCAATACTTTTGCACTCTAGGGTCAGGATTACAATCTAAACTTCTCAAAAAAACAATCATTTCAAATATTCTAACAAGATTTTCACAATTCTATGACTAGCCACTCCATCTCCATATGGATTTACCGTACGACTCATCGACTCATATTTTTCATTATCACACAGAAGATCAGAAACTGCAGAAATAATTTTATCACAATCGGTACCAACAAGTCGCACAGTTCCTGCTGAAACAGCTTCCGGTCGTTCCGTTGTATCTCGCATCACCAATACAGGTTTTCCAAGTCCAGGAGCCTCTTCTTGAACGCCGCCACTATCCGTCAATACAAGTGTTGATTTCTCCATTAAGTAAACAAATGACAAATATTCCAATGGTTCTATAAAAAACATATTATTCAAGTTGGATAAATCATCTCCAAATACCTCATGAATAGGTTTGCGAACATTAGGATTTAAGTGCATCGGATAAATAAAATCAATATCAGAATACTTTTGTGTCAATTCTTTTATTGCCTTAGATATACGAATAAAACCATCACCAAAATTCTCTCGTCGATGCCCTGTTATAAGTACCATTTTTTTCCCATCCAATAAGCGATTAACATCATACCCTCTTTCTCTTAAGACCTCTTTCTGCATTGCTTCCATAATCTTATCGGTCTTCATCTTTCGAACTACTTGAAGCAAAGCATCTATCACTGTATTACCGGTAACCCATATCAGATCAGGATTTACATTTTCCCTCATTAAGTTTTGTTTACCCAATAAAGTTGGTGCAAAATGATAAGTAGCAATACGACCGGTTATTTGTCGATTCATCTCTTCCGGCCAAGGATTATAAGTATTATGAGTACGCAAACCTGCCTCTATATGCCCAACAGGTATTCGTTGATAATAAGCAGCTAACGCTGCGACGGTAGAAGTAGTTGTATCACCATGTACTAAAACAAGGTCCGGTTGTACCTCTTTTAAAATATCACGCATACCTAACAACACACAAGATGTTACATCATACAGGTCTTGTCCCTGTCTCATAATATTCAAATCATAATCAGGTATTATTTCAAAAACATGTAATACTTGATCCAACATTTCACGATGTTGTCCCGTCACACAAACAACGCTTTTTAAATCATTAGGATATTTTTGAAATTCTTTGATTAAAGGAGCCATTTTAATAGCTTCAGGACGTGTTCCAAAAACAAATAATACTTTTTTCATATTTTATTTCCTTTGCAATTTAATGTGTCATTTATAAGGTTTATCCATTTTCCACCTATATATTCTGGATCAAAAGAATGAATTTTTTCCATACATCTATTTTTCATTTGTTGTAATTGTACAGGATCATTCATTAATTGGTGTAGCTTTTTAGCGTATTCTTTTTTCTTATAAGGAGATATTAAATACCCATTTATTCCATCATCTATAATATCAACAGCTGCAGAAAACGAATTATATAAAAGCGGGACAACACCAAAGGATTGACACTCTAATAATGTCATAGGGAATCCTTCATAGATGGATGTCATACAAAAAATTTTAGCACGCTTATAGTATTCATTAGGATCAACCATCCCAACAAACCTAACATTTCTCAAACGCATATTTTTAGATAGATTTTCTAAATATCTACGACAACTTCCGTCTCCTAGAATATAAAGTTTCCAACCTAGATCCTTATACTTACTTTCAATAATATACCAAATATCAAGCAATTTATCTACAGATTTCTGCGGCTCCAATCTACCCACAAAAACAACGACATTTTCTTTATCACTAGGCAATACAGGAATTTGTAAAATTGCAGGATTATTTATAACTTCAATTTTATCAAAGTTACTGTTTGTATTTATATAACAATAATCATTAAAATATTTTTTTGATAACAAAACAACGCAACTACTATTGTCAAATATAAATTTTCCGCCCTTAAAGCCTCTAAATACAGACTGAAAATAATACCACATTCGATAGATTAGCAATCTCGTAAAAGATGTATAAAAAAATATTTTAAAGAATTTATTTTCTCTTAGGAACAAATCTGGAGTATTATGAAGAACTGAGACTAAAGGAATTTTTAGTTCATTACACGCAATAGTACAACCGGCAGAAGTACGACTATTAACAGCCGTCTGATTAATTACAACATCTATTTCATTTTTAATTAAATACGATTTTATAAAATCGATATTACATAAGCTATTCATATTGCACTTATCTGGCAAACCAACTTGACACAACTCTGACTTTAACCCTTTATGGTTTTGCCAATACATTAAATACACAGAATATCCATTTGAATTTAAATATTCATATAAAAATCTAGTAACAGACTCTACTCCTCCAGATTGTTTTACAATTTCATAAGTAGAAAAAAATAAGACTCTCATACAAAATTCATTTTACATTTATATGACTAACACCTATTATATAAATATTGGTAGAAAACCAAAATGCAAAGAGTAGAAACAAAACAAAACAATTTGTCATTGATATACAGGAATATGTAAATCTATTAAACACATATTTACTCAGCAAATATATCATGGGAATTTTAACAACATTCAACCATCTCAAAAAGATATCATTATTCTCTATATTTAGAAAATAAAATATCGTTGACACATATATTATCCAAAATACAAAACGATACATAACTTTATCGATACAGGTTAGTATATTCTTCCGCAGCGTATAAAGTACAATAAAACTTAGCACATATAACACTACGACTTGTATATACATTATAACAACCCACCAAAATGATCCCTCCTGTGCTTCTTTCATCAAATACCCTCCTCCTTCTAGTTCCAACAAATCCGACAAATATTCTTCAATCAAAATATTTCCAAAATACACAAAAACAGGAATAACACATACAAGCAATAAGATTTTTTTTGTATTTATATTCATTATCAATAGTAATAAAAACAACAACATATATATTCCTGTTTTATGAAAAAAAGAACTCGATATCAAAAGCAATAATCCAAATAGAATTTTTTTAAGTTGTATTTTTTCATATAGTATTAAAAACAATCCTAAAAACATCATACATATAGATAACATTTGACGCCCCCCCGCCATATCATACAGTAATATAACACTATACAATATCAAGAAATACAATTTGTAGCACCTAACATATTGAAATATTCCCCATAGAAATATAAATGACACAATATACAATGTCAGCCTAAAAACAAAATAATTTCCACTTATTAATTGAATATACCATACATATATTGGTTCTAAAGCGACCAGAGGATCATTCACTTTAGACATTTTCATTAATTCCAAATAAGAATTATAATCAGCTGTAATATAACCATATACTGAAAATATGATAAAAAATACAAAGATTATAAAGTAAGATGATTTTTTTATTTTCTTATTCACACAGACTAAAAACAGCAAGAATAAAATAACAAAATTATAAATAAACCAAGAATAAGAATATAGCAAAATTGGCATTATTAGTTCAGATCAATTCATTAAACAATTTTTCCCATTCAAACACTACTTTATTTATATCATATAACTCAGATTTTTTAATAGCATTATTTCTCATATAACAAAGAGAAGTATCATCTAAAGACATCAAATATCGAAGTTTACAAATATACTCATTTTGTTTATTAAATGGAATTACATAGCCATTCACTCCATCATCAATAATATCATCAACAGCAGAAAAACTATCATAACATATTGGAATACAACCATATTTCATTCCTTCTATCAGTACCATTGGAAAACCCTCCGATTCTGATGTCAAACAAACGACAGTAGATTGATTAAAATAATATTCAGGAGAGTTAGTTGAACCTTCAAAATATACGTTTTTTATATTTTCCGATTTCACCAAGCTCTTATAGATTCCCACATCAGGACCATCACCTACAATAAGCAGATCCCAGTCTAAAAACTCTTCACACAAATATTTCCAGATATTAATCAACTCGGAAATTTTTTTTTGGGTTTCTACTAATCGTCCCACATAAAGTAGTTTTTTTCTATTTAAGAATAAACCATCTACTTTATCATCCACATTAAAACCATTTGGAATAGCTATAATTTTCTCATATTCACATCTTGACAATTCAGCACAAGATGAGACATAAGATTTTGACAACACAACCATCTTATCACTAACAAGAGATGCCATGATATATGATCTCCTAACTACATTATGTATATATACCTGATATATTGGCTTTAACATCCGTTTTAACACATTTTTTACTCCTCGGCCTTTTATCATTGTATCAAGACATTTAAAATCAACAAATGGATCATTATGGACAACGGTGATAAAAGCTGGAAAATATTTACCATTACCTTGTACATTTCCTTTTAATTTAAGCATCAACTTATTTACCTCATAGTCCATATTTTGATTAATAATAACATCGATTTCATTCTCCTGCAAAACCAACAAAAAATGGCGCCTATTTTCTCTGGAAAACATTTTTTCATTAGGCATATTTAAGCAAACAACTTTAGAATCAAGCCTACTCATATATTCACATTTATTTCCTTTAAAAAGAGATAATATACAGACATTATATCCTATTTTAACAAGACTATTAGACAAAGTTATAGTCATTTTTTCCACACCACCATATCTAGGAAATTGTTTTAGAATAAATAAAATATTCATAACTTTTACTGCTTAAAATTTCAAGTAAGAACTCTAATTGTATTTTTATCTCTTCCACACACGAACAAAATCATCCTTCCGATCTCTCAATATCATCATCGGCTTACAATTATGCGATGGGTCTATCAAATTTTGAATACCAGTTATTCATCATATTCAGCACTATGAGATTCACTTTCATAAGCCCAATATAATCGTCCTAACTCAACCCTTGCAGATCTGAAAAATTCCAAACCTTAACAGGTAGTCTTATATTTATTCCAATTCTTCAAGAATAAAAAATCAGCTTTCAACCGCGGAACAATATTCCTTTGCGCTTCCAGTAATTGAAAAAACGTATTCTTAAATTGATCTTCTTTTACAGATTTCTTTTGTTTCTCGTTAAATTCAAATTGCTCTCTCAATGTCAAATAAAGTAGCACCGCATTAAGCAAGCCGATCACAGGAGCTGTAAGTCCACCTATCGTATCCCCAATCTCGCCTATATGATCAAATATAACCTCATCCCCAAAAATAGGACGAGTGTACAAAAAGGAGCACAAACAGCAAAGACTGTCAAACAAAGTAAAATTACAAGAGCAACTAATTTTCTATTCATATTGCTATTATTCTCTTTTTATTCATACATGACACATCCGGATAAATCGCCTCATCAGATTTCTCATTCCCGGAGCAACACAAAGCAAAGTTAAAGTCGACAAAATAGAAAATACAAGAATACCCAATAATCCATCAAAAAACGTCGTATCTCCTTGCACCATTGAATACCTCATCCCAAGACAAACTATCACTCCGCAAAGCAACGCTGCCATCAAATGTCTCGCATACATAAATATGTATATACTCAATCGCTCATCCAAGCCCTTGCGAAACAAATAGTAAGGTTTCCAACAAAAAACGACCAACAACAAGCTGATCAGCACCCCAGATAACACACCATGTAATCCAAAGTAATATCCTAAAATAATAGATAGGCCAACATTCAGAGAGGCTTCCACTATTGGTGCCCAAATATCGCCAAACAAGCCGTAAGCATTGATATAGGCATCCACCGTCGTTCGGCTTAAATTAACAAACAGAATAGCTGTCATCAACAACAAACTCAAGGAATCCATGACATATTTCTTGCCTATCCAAAAGGAGACAAATGCTGGAGTAATCATAAGAACCCCGAAGCACATGATACAAGAGAACAAGAACCTTATAGAAAACAGTTCCGCAAATACACTCATAATCTTTCGTTTGTCCCCTTCAGCCACCAAATTTCCAATTCCAGCATTCATGCTATTAAACATAGCTGTCATCAGAGTTTGAACACCCATTACAATCAACATATAATTACCGTACAAAGCGACTACCGTTAATGTCGTATAGACATATATAATGATTGGGCTTGTTTGTGACAAGGCAAAACCTCCAATTTTATGAAAAAACAGTTGCTTGACCTTCGTAAGCACATCCGGATATTTCCTTGTCAACTCTCTACCTATAAGCAAATTTGTCTTTAAATAAGGATAAGTCCGGGCGATCACCCGATTCAAAGCCATTGAAGCCACCACAGCGAACACCATTTCCAATACCAGCCACCAAACATATCCATCATCCAAGAATCGAATCGCCAATATTTGGCAAAGTAATTTTGCTAACATCGAGGCTTTGTAACTATACTGTATCTTATACTCCTGTTGATCCGCAGACAAAACGATCTGCTTATAATTAACAAAATAGCTTAATAGCCCACTAACCAATAATACCCCAAAAGAGGCATACGCATACCATAAGGGCAACGGCATCTTGGCAAAGATCCAAGGGAAAAAGGCCATCAAGACCACACTTCCAGCTATCACGATCCATGCGATACGCCGATAGAGCCACCCTTGCAAGGATACGATTTCATTGATTGTATCCGTATCTTTCTCGGCAAGCGGTTTATAAAGGGTACAAGCAATAGCAGCTCCCACCCCCAATTCCGCAAGGTTCAAGAACTGCAGCAAATTGGTAGCCGTAGTATTCAACCCCAGCACCTCCGCCCCCAAATAATCCAAGAAAATCTTCCTTGAAAAGAATTGGAGGATCAGGTTGATGAAATAAAACACCAACGCCACCGAACTGTTTTTTATACTTTTGGATGTTCGTGAATCTGTTTTTGCCATATTCTTCACAAATCTATTTGCCCCAAGATACACTCACAAGTAAGAAACAAGCTATTCCACAAAGGAACTCCTTATAACTCGTTCCTACAAGCTAAAATTGTCGTATTTCTTTATGTGATTATTAAGGATGAGCGATCAGACTTTCGAGTTTAGCTAACAATTTACGTGTGAGTTCCAACAAAGGCAATACATCCTCACGCTCAAAGTCAAAGAAATCGTTATAATCCCCGGTAATACGATGTTGTAGCAAACGGGAATATAATCAGCTTTCATCTTTTGTCAACAAACCTTTAGAGACATAATTCAATTCTAATTGACCAACTACCCCATTATGGGTTTGCACCTTGAATCCGCTGTTATATCTTCCGCACTCAAGAATTGTATCCCCTTGTCTTTTACGCTGTGTACAAAGGGAGAGAAATGGTATCTCATCCAATCTTTCAAGGTGTAAAGCACCGGGCTGACGCACTCGTTTAACAACCAACCCAGCCCTACTAAAGGATAGGATATATTGTCATAATCCTCCACCTCGATTTTCGGTTTGTCCAACAAGATCAATATACCCCAATCCGAATCCGGACGTGCCTCGTTTCTGGCCTGCGAACCATACAAAAAAGCATGCCCTCCTGCCGGTATGACCTTACGCAAGGTCTCCTTGATTCGATTCAGCACGTCCGTTCTCATAAAATCTATGACTTTTATTGTTTCACTTCCGGGCAAGGATAAATAATGTACACCAAACTTACGCATAAATGCCCACATAATTTCATTCTGCCTGGTAGTGCAGGATTGGATAATCGCTCTCCTTAGTTTTCCTCATCTAAAATTTCTTCCCAAACGCAATGTTCAAGAACGTCTTCACCAATATCTTGAAATCGAACCACCACGAGCGATGCTCCAGATAGAACAAGTCATAGCGCAGACGGCGGAGCATCTTCTCCAGCGTATCCGTATAACCGTTATAGAGCGTGGCGTAAGAGGTCACACCCGGACGGATCTGGTACAGGAAGCGATAGCGGGGATCGCGTTCCATGATCTGGTCGATGTAGAACTTGCGTTCCGGACGGGGGCCGATAAAAGACATATCACCGATGAAGACATTCCATAATTGGGGAAGCTCGTCCAAATGATGCTCACGCAGGAACTTGCCCACATGCGTCATACGGGGATCAGCGCCTCCCTTGTAAAGGGCAGGGCCGAACTTCTCAGCGTCCAAACGCATGCTGCGGAACTTATAGATGTTAAACGGGCGACCGAAACGGCCGATACGCTCCTGCCTGAAGATAGCCGGGCCGCCATCCTCGCGCCTTACGGCGATGTAGCAGATCAAGAACAAGGGGGAGAATACGACCAAGGCGATAAAGGCCAAAAGACAATCCCCTATACGCTTCACGTTACGCTCGAAGGCGTTCATCCCATCTGAGATAAAATCAGTAGATTTTCCAAAACTCTCTTCTAAAATCATGGCTAGTTAATTAGTCGATGAAGGCAGGCACGAGGTTAAAACTTAATCTCATTTGCATAGCCCATCCTTAAATTATTTCTTTCCTCCGTTCATTTCCTCCTCTTTCTTATAATCGATATACCGCTCCAAGGCCTCACGTGCCAGACGGCGGAAAAGTTCCTCGTCCGACAGATGGTCCCAAAGGAGATCTACCAATCGATAGTAAACGCTAAAGTGCATGTCCTTGCCTTTTTAAAAGAATTGTAAGTGTCACTGCCAATGCCTCCGCTTATGCGGATAATGGACTTGGTCAGTCTGGTGACTTGTAAAACCGTGGCGATGTAATCGCCCAAACGGGGAAATGATTGTCTGTGATACATGTCTGGTTTGTTATTATTTTTATACAGTCCTTATGGAGACCCCAAGTAATGCAAATAATGCAAGTAATGCAGCACCTTTTTCCCACACACGTGCGTACATTATATAAAACAAGAATTTTACACTAAACGATCACAAACAAGGCATGGAACGATCCGGAAGAGAAACGCTGGATAGCCGTATGAAAGTTTGATTCGACACATATAATGTACACGTGCGTGTGTGGGAAAAAGGTGCTGCATTACTTGCATTACTTGCACCTGTTTTCCCCGGCATCGGTTCCATCCCGCACGTATATCGGCATCGACTCACGCCTACGTTCGTATAGGCCTACACCGATATACGTGTGGGGCGACGTCGATATACGTGTAAAACGATGCCCTTATACGTATGCCACACTCATACGGTCTCGCTTAGCAATGGCAATCCCTCCACCTCTCTCTTATGCCAGCCTTGGTAATCAGACAGGGAAAAACCGGGGACGGTCAATTGCTTGTAATCCTTATCGTCTCTTCGCAAGATGTGCTTGCGGGCATACGAGCGGAGCGAACGATCCGTCACGGATACCATCACCACAGGAAACGGGTAGCCGAGCAAGCGCATCGGCGTGACCTCGCTGTCCGGGAACACACGGCGCAACTGATAGGCCGAGCACTCGAACGCCACCCAATAAGGCCCCGTGCAATACAGGTGGATCGAGTTTTGGTTCGTACGCTCACGCCCCATGATCTCACCCAAATGCTCGTTCAGCAACCGCACCAAACGAACGCCGGAAGGAAGGGAAGACATTTTGATTTTTGATTTATTATTTAAACTGTCTACTGTTAACTTATTTCATGGTTGAGCCACCGATCGTAATCGTCCAGCCGGCGGATCAACGACAACTTGCTTTTCTTGGGCGAGGACTCACTTCGCCACGGATCCACAACCTCGTGCGCCATCTGACGGTAAAGACTGCTGTCCGTGCAACCGTAGAGCGTCACAAGCAACAAGGCACGGGATTGCGGAGCTTTCACCGCCAGGAGCATACCGCGCATCGTGGCGAGCAAACGAGCGAACTCTTCTTTTTCGCCCAGTAGCTTGTAGGCGGAAAGGAGCGACGAATAGACCTTGCAGCGCATCACGTCCGTCTCCGCACGGAGAGAACCATAGGCTCTCAATACCTCACGCGCCAAGCGGGTATCCTCCTCCCCTACGCTACCGGAGGCGTGATAACGGCCCAACGCGTCGTGCAGGCCATCCCGCAGGCGATCGTTGTCCAGATGGGTATAGACATGCTTACCATTGGTGTTCAGCTCGATCAGCTCGTACTCGCCCGGCTTCACCTCCAACAAGGGAACCCACATGCAATCGAGGATACGGGCCATCACATCCTTGTGACCGCCGCCCGGCTGGATCACCACCTCAGCCTCCATCCCGGCGAAATAGCCGGACGTGATACGTACACGGTCACCCTTCAGCAGGCGGCCACTGTCCGGAACGTACACCGGAAGCTCGTTGGAGTAAGACTCCGCTACCCAACGTAAGTTTCCCATCTCGCTATCCGACAGGTAAGGGAAATGGGGCGTGCCCCCGGAAGAGACACGGGGAAGGAAATTATATAAGGGGAGCGTCTGCTTCATCCGGAAGATCTCCTCCACCGAGGACCGGATAAACACGTAGTTGAACAGCAGGGGACGCCTCGTGTTGACCAGCTTGCCGTCCACCTTCCTCACCTCCACGTACGAGGGGGCGAAATACTCGAACAACGTCTCCCCGCGACGCTCGCGACGGGAAAGCTCGGCATCCAACCCTCTTGAGGGACTGATCCTATCGCGCCTGCCACCCGCGGCGGTAGGGAGCGTCAGCACGTACCAGCGAACGGTCTTCAGGTCTTGGCGCTTACAGACCCGCTCCATACCCCTATCCGGGCAATCGTTCCTCAAAACATTCATCGACATGATTCTTTTTTCCTTGGAGTATTTCAAGATATCCACCAAGCCTAACGACAATTCAAAGCCCTGCCAAGACCCTATCGTTTCTTCTTGACAAACAACGCTTTAAGTATTCAATTATGGTATTTCTGAAAATTACCATCACTTGCGATTTTTAAGCTACTTGGGAAGTAGCTTAAAAGATGGGAAAATGGTCACCACACAGTTGTAGAGACGGGGCACGCCTCATCTCTACGTGAATGTAGATGCAATTTTTGTGAGGTAACGGGATGATATAGGAAATATGAGATCATTCCGTCTCTATCGTTGTGTCCATAACCCAAGAATAGGAACGAAGATATAAGGAGAATCAAAGTCGGAACATAAAGAACAGAGCACAAATAAAGTCTAATGTTTGCTTGTGTCTTGTTATTTTTTATTACATTTGCGCCGTGAAAGAATACGCTACTTCCCAAGTAGCAAGCCTCTTACCCCACTTTGGGTATCGGTTTACACACGCTCTCAAAACAATTCCGGTTCACTGTCGACAAACGTTCCAACGAGAAGCTCTTCAAATAGATCTGTGTTGTCTTAATAGACTTATGCCCCAACAACTCACTGATAACCTCGATCGATACATCTTGTTCCTTCAAGAACGAGGCGAATGAATGACGGATCGTATATGAGGTGACCGGAAGCGTAACGCCTGTCGATCTCGCCAACAACTTCAAGTCACGGTTAAAGCGGGACAGGGTCCTGTTATATTCTTTGTAGGCCGCCTCACCGGTTCTCCTTCCACTCAAAAAAGGAAATAAATAAAGGGATTCCTTTGCCGTACAAGCGGACAACTCATCCAACAGCCACAACGCCCCGGAGGGAATCTCCAGCTGTATGAGAGACCCGCTCTTTTGTCGGTGATACTGCAATATCCCATCCCGGATATTCTCCCATTTCAAATGCGTGAGATCCACAAACGCTATCCCGCTGAACGCGAACATCAACCGAACGGTCAACTGTACACGCCGCAAGGACGGATCCCCCAACGGGGCGTTAAACATACGCTCCAGCATCTCTCGCGGCAACGCCTTCTTCCGCTTGCTTTCAACGCCCGTGAAGACATCTTTGAACAGGTTGGGTACAAAGGGAGCCTCGTTCGCCTCCACGGCTAAGTTATAAATGTGACGAATCCGACGCATATAGGTAGACACCGTATTCAACGAACGGCCCTTGTCCAACAACCATGACTGATAGCACAAAAGCCTGTTCCTATTAATATAGGTATAAGGAATCGCCTCCATACCGCAAAAGCACTTGAACGAGTTCAAGGCATCTTGATAACTCTTCGCCGTGGAATACCGTTTTTTCTCACGCAGACAAGCCATGTAGATGGACAGGCCCATAACAAAATCTTCTTCTTTTTTCATATCTTCTCCTTAATAAAAAGGCCAAAAATACTACCTTTGTACACTGTGTAAATAAAATCTATACAGATGAAGCAACACCTACGACCGATTATGTTTGTCGGAACCTGCTCTGATGCGGGTAAAAGCGTTATCAATGCGGCGTTTTGCCGTATTTTCAAGCAAGATGGTTATCAACCGGCACCGTTCAAGGCACAAAATATGTCCCTCAATTCCTACTCTACCCCGGAAGGCGGCGAGATGGGCCGGGCGCAAGTCGTACAAGCGGAGGCCTGCGGTATTTCCCCGCATACGGATATGAACCCGATATTACTAAAGCCGACAAATGATAAAAGCTCGCAAGTCGTATTAAACGGAAAGCCAGTCGGCAATATGTCCGCCAAGGATTATTTCGGGATACAAAACCAGAAGGAGGAGCTATTTAAGGAAGCCATCGAAGCCTTCAAGCGTCTGGAAGCTCGCTATAACCCGATCGTATTGGAAGGAGCCGGAAGCATCTCCGAACTAAACCTGCGAGACCGGGATATCACCAATATGCGTATGGCGATCGCTGCCGGAGCCTCTACCTATTTAGTTGCGGATATAGACCGTGGGGGCGTATTCGGCTCTGTATATGGAACGATCGCTTTATTACGACCGGAGGAACGAGTGTTAATGAAAGGGGTTATCATCAATAAGTTCCGTGGAGACGCCTCTTTATTCGAAGAAGGACGGAGCCTATTAAAGGAATTGACTGGGATTCCCGTGGTCGGCGTAATTCCATGGTTTCGGGATATCAAGATAGAGGAAGAGGATTCCGTAGCGTTGGATATGAAAAATAACACTTATAAAGACGGGAAAATCAATGTAGCTATCATCCTGCTGAAACGAATGTCTAATTTCACGGATTTTGATGTATTGGAGATGGACCCCCGTTTCAATCCGTATTATACCAACAATATCGATGAGATAGAGAAAGCCGACATCATCCTGCTCCCCGGCTCAAAGAATACGTTATCGGACTTACAAAGCCTGCGGGCCAATGGGATAGCGATGGCGATTATCCGGGCGCATAAAGCGGGTAAAAAGGTGATCGGTATTTGCGGTGGCTATCAAATGATGGGAGTCCGCTTGGAAGATCCGGAAAGTATCGAGGGAAATATCCCGGCGATTCCCGGTCTCGGTCTTCTGCCTCAATGCACAGTCATCGAGCAGGAGAAGATCACGAGACAAAGCGACTTTGCTTTCCTCCCCTCCTCGGAGAATAAGGATTGTAAAGGATACGAAATACATATGGGACGAACCACCCTATTGGGTGACGCCCCCGAACAGCCCGTAGCCCGACTGGAAGACGGACGAACGGACGGATATTACCTCAACAACCGATGCTGGGGAAGTTATATGCATGGTATCCTTGATAATCCGGCCGTATTGGACAACTTAGCTGAGGGCTTTGACACGGAAACGACTACAGGCCCTTTCGATTATGCCGCTTTTAAGGAAGAGCAGTATGATAAACTCGCCGCCCTCGTAAGGGAGCACGTGGATATGGAATATATTTATAACAGTATTAAAAACTAATATCATGAACAGACGTACTTTTATGCAAAAAACCGGACTTATCATGTCCGGACTTACTTTATCGCCGCTTATCGGTAAATCGTATTCCTCCATATACGGACAAACCGCCCCTAGCAACAAAGTAAAGGTAGCCCTCATAGGATGCCGTAGCATGGGATACGGGGATTTGAATACTTTTCTTGATTATCCGGAGACGGAATGCGTGGCTCTTTGCGATGTCGATGACGAATGGTTAAACAAACGGGCTGCCGACGTTGAGAAGAAAACAGGGAAAAAAGTACCTCACTTATATAAGGACTGGCGACGAGTAATCGATAATAAAGACGTAGATGTAGTCATTATCGGTACGCCGGACCATTGGCATTGCCTTCCGACGGTCTGGGCTTGCCAAGCGGGAAAAGACGTATATGTAGAGAAGCCGCTCTCCAATACGATCGAGGAATGTAACCTGATGGAAAAAGCCGCCCGTAAATATAACCGGATCGTACAGGTAGGCCAATGGCAACGTAGCGACCCGCATTGGGACGAGGCGGCTAATTTCTTGAAAGCCGGAAATATCGGACGGATCCGTACGGTCAAGGTCTGGGCTTACCAAGACGGCAAGCCGACACTTCCGGTTAAACCGGATTGCGACGCTCCCGCCGGTGTGGATTACGATATGTGGCTAGGCCCGGCTCCTAAACGTCCGTTCAATCCTTATCGCTTTCATTATAATTTCCGTTTTTTCTGGGATTATGCCGGAGGCTTGATGTCGGACTGGGGCGTACATTTACTGGATTATGCCCTAGAAGGTATGAACGCGGGCCTTCCCAGCCGTGTATTCTCAGGCGGCGGCAAGTTCGCCTATCCGGACGACGCTATGGAGACGCCCGATACTTTAATGGCAACTTACGCCTATAAAGATTTTAATATCATCTGGGATCACGCCTGTGGAATCAATCACGGACTCTATAACCGTAAGGAAGGATTAGCGTTCTATGGGGAGAATGGTACGATGGTACTCGACAGGGCCGGTTGGGAAGTCATACCAGTCGTATCCAATAACGTAGCCCGCATGGAAGCCGTTCCTTTCAAGAAAGGAGAAGGCAAAGGACTTTATAATCATGTGGGAAACATGTTGAGCTGCATTAAAAGCCGTGAGCTTCCGAACGCCGATGTCGCTATCGGTGCCCGTGTAGCGAAGATGGCTCATCTGGCGAATATCTCCTGCCGGGTTCAACGGGAAGTTCATTGGGATGATAAAAACAATTTGTTTGTCGGCGATAACGAGGCTACCGCCTTGTCGAAAGCCTATTACCGGGCACCTTGGGAATTACCTAAATTGTAACAATCGCAGCATAACGTTAAAATTTTGACAAACAATAAACAATGCCCTAGTAAGCTTGTTAGAACTATAAAAAACGAACAATACGTTTAATTCTAAATTAATACAGCTATGGCAAAAGAAAGCGTCAAAATTTTAAGAGGGAAATTGGATGTCGACAATTTATTATCTCAACTAAACGCCGCGTTAGCGGAAGAATGGCTAGCATACTATCAATATTGGGTAGGAGCCTTGGTCGTTGAAGGAGCCATGCGTTCCGACGTACAAGGTGAATTCGAGGAACATGCCGAGGAAGAAAGGCATCACGCCCAATTATTGGCAGACCGGATCATCGAATTGGAAGGAGTTCCGGTACTTGATCCGAAACAATGGTTTGAATTAGCCCGATGCAAATATGATTCACCGACAGACTTTGACGTAGTAAGCCTTCTGAACCAGAATGTCGCCTCCGAGCGTTGCGCCATCTTGCGTTATCAAGAAATCGCTAAATTCACGGACGGCATCGACTTCACGACTTGTGATATCGCTAAGCATATCTTAGCTGAGGAAGAAGAACACGAGCAAGATCTGCAAGACTATTTGACAGATATCGCACGTATGAAAAAATCTTTCCAGAAATAATTTAGGAAAGGGAAAACTCTTTACAACAAAAATCCCTTGAGAGAATGTCTCTAAGACATTCTCTCAAGGGATTTTAATTTCAAGCACATTAATGCTTTGTCCCATGCAACAAAGCGTCATATAATAAGGCATCCGCCACTTCCAAAGCGATTTCCTCGTCTTTCAGATTCCTCAAGATCGTCAAACCAAACTCAAACATAAAACCCGGCCCCTTGCTTGTGATGATATTTCCATCCTGCTCTACTCCATTATCCGTAGGGATAGCGCCTACCATTGTTGGCTCGAAGAAAGGAAAACAGGTAGCCCTTTTCCCTTTTAGCAATCCAAGACCACCTAAAACCATCGGTCCGGCACAGATAGCACCGATTAATACGCCTTCCTCCGTTTTCTCCTTGACTAATTCTTTCAAATGGGCATGCGCATTTAAGTGGTTGCTTCCGGGTATTCCACCCGGCAAGATCAAGGCATCGACGCAACTGAAATCCGCCTCCTCGAACAGATAATCAGCCATTACCGGAATATCATGAGCTCCTATCACCAATCGGTCACCCGTAATAGATACCATCATAACCCGTACACCACCACGCCTCAAGACATCAATCGTACCCAAGGCCTCTATTTCCTCAAAGCCTGTCGCTAAAAAGACAACCGCATTTTTCATTTCTTTTTTATTTAATATAGTTGACATTCACTTAAAACAGAAGGATCATCCTTCTCCACAACAGCCTTATCCGTAACAACCAATGGTAAGGTGAACCAGAAAGTGGAACCTTTGCCAAGCTCAGATCGCACACCGATCTCACCACCCAACTGCTCTACAATCATCTTGCAGATCGGTAGTCCCAAACCAGCCCCTTGATAAAAATCATCCAATTTCACGAAACGCTCGAAAACAGACTCCAGCTTTTCCTCTGATATCCCGATTCCGGTATCCATGACAGAGACACGTACGAACATATCTTCCACCTCATAAAAAAGCGAGATAAAACCTTTGGAAGTAAACTTAATGGCATTAGACAAGAGATTTAACAAGACCTGTTCTACCCGGTGCGGATCGATCCACAGACGAACAGAAGGCATGGCGACCGAGTTATATAATAATGCCACATCGGAAGTCATCTTCAAGGATTGTACCACATAGGCCTCTTGGCAAATATCCCTCAACTCAACTTCCGACACGTTATAGTTTAACCGACCGGACTCGATCTTCGACAAATCCAAGATATCGTTAATCAGTTTCAACAATAAATCGCAATTCTTATTTATAATCGAAAAGTATTCCCTTTGCTCACTGGCATTAGTCGTTTCCGTCACGAGATGGGCAAAACCAACGATAGCATTCAGGGGGGTCCGTATCTCATGGCTCATATTAGCGATAAAAGCGTTTTTCATCTTATCCGCCTCTTGTACTTTCATCAGCGCCAACTGGTCTTGACGTTGCTCCGTGATATCATTCAGCATGACCAATAACAGAGGCGAGGCTCCCGGGTCCGGATTCGTGATCAGTAAACGTACGATATTTACGATTCTCACCTCTCCATTCGGTTTCTCATACTCGACCATTTCCTTTACCATACGTCCCGTCTTGATCGTATGGTAATCTTCCGTTCGGATCTCATGCGCCCGCCGGGAATCAGGGAAAAGCTCGAAATCCGTCTTCCCTAAGATATCTTCCGCCTTGACCCCCGTAAATTCCTCCGCCGCCTTATTAAAATAGATATACCGGAAACCGTTGAAAATATCTTTCACCGTGATCTCCACAAATACGTTCGACAAGATCGTATCCATCAAGATATTTAAGAAGTTGATCGTATGCTGGCTTTGGCGCATCTCAAGTTCGTTATCGCTCGCGGATGGTGTCAAAGTGGCTTTTTCCAGATCGGCTTCCAGTCTCTCAATCCTTTGAATCAACTCTTCTTTGGAAAGGTGGTCATATTTTCCCATGGCCCATACATAAAGTTAAATTGCGTAATGGACAAAAATAACTATTATTTTTTTATTTACAACGGCTTACCGCCTAATAATTCTTATTTTCAAAAGGTCATTACTAATATTTTGACACAAAAGCATGGCGTTATCCAAAATAAAAGATACATTTGCAATCTAATTTCATGAATTAAACACACTCTAATTGAAAAAACGATGATGTATTGGCAGAAAGAAATAGAAACCATGGATCGTAAAGATCTGGTAAAATTCCAACTGGAACGACTGAAACAAACCATAGAACTAGCGGGCAACTCCCCTTTTTACCATAAGATATTCAAAGAGAAAGGAATTACCCCGGACAGTTTTCAGTCCTTGGAGGATTTACAAAAACTTCCGTTTACAACGAAAGATGATCTTAGAAATAACTATCCGTTCGGATTGGCTGCCATCCCATTACAGAAATGCGTACGTATCCACTCTTCCAGTGGAACGACAGGTAATCCTACCGTTGTCTTACATTCCGCCAAGGACTTGGACCAATGGGCTAACCAAGTAGCTCGTTGCATGTATATGGTAGGGCTAAGGGATACGGACGTATTCCAGAATACATCCGGCTACGGCATGTTTACCGGTGGCCTCGGTTTCCAGTATGGAGCAGAAAAATTAGGTGCGTTGACAGTGCCTGCGGCGGCCGGTAATACCAAACGACAGATTAAGTTCATCACCGATTTCGGCACCACCTGTTTACATATCATACCGAGCTATGCCACTCGTTTGGCTGAGGTTATGTATGAGGAGGGAATAGACCCCAGAAAGGATACCAAACTACACACCGTATGTATCGGTGCCGAGCCACACTCGGAAGAACAACGTAAACGCATCGAGCAGCTTCTGGGTGTCAAGGCTTACAACTGTTTCGGTATGTCGGAGATGAACGGGCCGGGTGTAGCGTTCGAATGTACGGAGCAGAACGGCTTGCATATCTGGGAAGACAACGTGATCGTAGAGATCGTAGACCCGGTTACCTTGCAACCGGTGCCCGAGGGAGAGGTCGGAGAATTGGTATTAACCACCATCAACCGGGAGGCGATGCCTTTACTCCGTTATCGTACCCGCGACCTTACTTGCATCTTACCGGGTGATTGCCCTTGCGGACGTACCCATAAACGCCTAGCCCGTTTCAAAGGACGTAGCGACGATATGATAATCTTGAAGGGCGTGAACCTATTCCCCATCCAAATCGAAAAGATATTGATGCAATTCAAGGAGTTAGGCAGTAATTATTTGATCACCCTCGAAACGATCGGTAACAGCGACGAGATGTTGATCGAGGTTGAGTTGAGCGACCTATTCACCGATGATTATTCCGCCTTGCAGCGCTTGACGAAAGGTATCACCCGTCAGTTGAAGGACGAATTATTACTTACACCACGTATCAAGCTGGTAGCCAAGGGATCTTTGCCAACCACAGATGGCAAGGCGGTACGAGTGAAAGATCATCGCAAGCTTTGTTAAATAAACAATTAAAATAACACCTTATGACAGTCAATCAAATTTCTATTTTCCTAGAAAACAAGTACGGGAAATTAAGCGAGATATTAGCGTTATTGGCGGAAGAGCGCATCCGCATCATCGCAGCCACCGTAGCCGACACCTCCGAGTATGGAATCCTTCGTATCATCGTAAGCGATCCCCAGAAGGCATACAAGATATTAAAAGAAAACAACGTCAGCGCAAACCTGACCGACGTATTAGCGATCGTAACCAGCTCATGCGCCGGAAGTTTTGCCAATACATTATCTTATTTCACGAAAGCGGGCATCAGCATAGAATATATGTATTGTTTCTCCATCCGGGAAAAAGCGATCTTGATCTTGCGTACGAACAACCGGGAAAGCGCCCGTGAGGTAATCCGCCGTCAGAATCTCGAGTATATCTGTGAAAGTGATCTAATAAAACTTTAATAGGCACGGATATATGTTCGGAATCAGCGACCCCGGTATTTGGCTGGCTTACCTTCTAGCGTTCGCCTGCCTCCTATTTTCTATTTGGTTCGGGATAACCACTTGGAATAAAGAAGACGACGAAAAAACAAACCCTACTAAAGAATCACGAAAATGAGTACGCTAACATTAGGCATTATTGTCATCATTTACATGTTTGTAATCGCTTGGTTAGGGTATCTCGGATACAGGCAGACGAAAAATGCCAGTGATTATTTATTAGGCGGACGAAAAGTAAACCCCATTATCATGGCCCTGTCTTACGGGGCGACCTTTATCTCGGCATCGGCGATCGTTGGTTTCGGTGGCGTAGCCGCTACGTTCGGCATGGGTATTCAATGGCTTTGCTTATTGAACATGTTCATGGGCGTAGTGGTAGCCTTTATCTTTTTCGGACGAAGGACCCGGAAGTTAGGCGAGGCACATAACGCACGGACTTTCCCGCAATTATTGGGATTACACTATAAGTCCCGGTCTATACAGATCTTCATCGCCTCGATCATTTTCATCGGCATGCCCCTCTACGCCGCCGTGGTGATGAAGGGAGGAGCCGTCTTCATCGAACAGATGTTTCACATCGACCTTCATCTGGCCTTGTTGATCTTCACCTTGATCGTAGCGGCCTACGTGATTACGGGCGGTATCAAGGGAGTACTTTATACGGATGCGTTGCAAGCGGTTATCATGTTCGCTTGTATGCTATTCCTGCTATTTTGGTTTTACCATATCATGGACATGGGCTTTATCGAGGCGAACCAGAAGTTGACGGATATCGCCCCCATGGTGCCCGAACGCTTCAAGGCCTTGGGACATCAAGGATGGACAGCTATGCCCATCTCAGGCTCTCCACAATGGTATACATTGGTTACCTCATTGATCCTTGGCGTAGGAATCGGTTGCTTAGCGCAGCCACAACTAGTCGTACGCTTCATGATGGTGGAAAGTACCAAGCAACTCAACAGGGGCGTATTGATCGGCTGCGTGTTCTTGATTGTCACGGTAGGGGCGATTTATCACGTGGGAGCCTTGTCTAATTTGTTTTTCCTCAAGACGGAAGGTGTAGTCGCCTCCGAGGCGGTAAAAGATATGGACAAGATCATCCCCCTATTTATCAATAAAGCGATGCCGGAGTGGTTCGGGGCGGTTTTCATGCTTTGTATTCTCTCTGCCAGTATGTCTACCCTTAGCGCGCAATTTCATACCATGGGAGCGGCTTTCGGGGCAGACGCATTCCCCAAACTAGGACGTAGCAAAAATCCGAACTCTACATTAGGTGTACGTATCGGCGTGCTATGCTCTATCTTGGTCAGCTACGTTATCTGCTATACGCTAAGCGCAAGTATTATCGCACGAGGCACCGCCTTGTTCATGGGTATTTGCGCGGCTACATTCCTACCTACCTATTTCTGCTCGCTATATTGGAAAGGGGCTACCCGGCAAGGGGCCTTGGCCAGCTTATGGGTAGGAGGCTTGGCCAGTTTATTCGCCATGTTGTTCCTTCATAAGGCGGAAGCGGCTCCGGTAGGACTTTGCAAGGCTTTATTCGGACAAGACGTCTTGATCGATGTATATCCGTGGCATGCGATAGATCCGATCTTATTTGCTTTGCCATTATCGGCGATAACGATTGTTTTGGTTAGCCTAGCGACTCAAAAGAAGGTTTTTTAGCTTTTCTTATGAACCTCAAAACACTAATTAGCATTTATTCTATTGACAGATATATAGAAAACAGTACATTTGCACTGTGGTTTTTTCATAATAGTATTAGATTTAAGGTTAACAAAGTTGGTTAGGGGTTGCCGGGAGGCAATCCTTAATTGTTTTATAGAGGTCTAGATATGATTAAATACATTTTTCTACTATTCATACTTTGTTGCTCCGGTTGCCGGCACGCACAAACGGAAGATACCGTAATCAAGGTTTCGGTACTTCGTGGTCCATCCGTTATCGCATTCGCCGATTGGCTTGAGAATCCTCCAATTATAGATAACAAAAAAGTACAAGTAAAAGTGGTAGACTCGCCTGATCTGGCGCAAGCCTTACTGATCAAGCAGGAGACCGACATAGCCGTACTCCCCATGATCAATGCGGCGAACTTGTACAATAAAGGGATCAAGATTAAACTAGCGGGATGCCCGATCTGGGGAACCCTTTACCTCGTCGAGAAAACACCCTTAAAAGAACCGGCATTGTATGTATTCGGCAACGGTACGACTCCCGATATCCTTACCCGGTACTATCTCGGCCGCCAGCGATCAGACTATCCGTTGAATTACGCCTTCAATACCGCCGGGGAAATCACCCAAGGCATCTTAGCCGGAAAAGTAAATCGTGCCGTGCTCGGGGAACCGTTTCTAAGCATCGCTTTACGGAAAGACAGCAGCTTACGAATAACTGCGGACTTGAATCACTTAACAGACAGCGATACCCTCGGATTCGCCCAAACAGCGGTCGTATACACCCCGACGATGGAGAAATATCGTATCGCTTTTGAGGATGCCTTACGAGCCTCCTGCCAAAAAGCCGTACGATATCCGAAAGAGACCATCCATTCTTTGGAAGAACATGGAATCTTCGCCCAAGGGGCCTTAACTCCTGAGAGTATCGAGCGGTGTAAAATCCATTATTTATCGGCTATCGAGGCGAAAAACGCCGTCATGGATTTCCTGCGTCTCATCGAACAGTATGAACCCAAGGCCGTCGGCGGGAGGCTTCCCGATGCCGGATTTATCCCCGAAAAACAATGAGATTGCGAAAAACAATCACTACAATAGTCGCTACCGCTATCCTCTTGGCGGGATGGCAACTATTCGCCGTTATAGCCAACCAACCGGAGCTGATACCTTCACTTCCCCGACTCGTACGGACACTTTGCGAATGGCTCGTCTCCGGTAGTTTCTATCAGTCGGTCGGAGCGACTATACTCCGGGGAGTCTTAGGCATGTCGATCTCATTCGTTTGTGCGATAGGGATGGCCGGGTTATTCGCCCGTTTTGAATGGGTGTATGAATTATTCAGACCTCTGCTTGCCATCATGCGCTCGATCCCGGTCATATCCTTCATACTTTTGGCGCTTATATTCCTAAATCCGGAAAGCATCCCTTTGATGATCGCCTTTCTCACCATGTTCCCGCTACTAACAGAGAATCTGACACGGGGAATCCTCGATCTACGTCCGGGTTTATCCATTATGGCACGTCAATTCCATATAAGACGTTCCAATGTCTTATTCCAGATCATCTATCCGCAGCTAAAGCCATTCTTATATAGCGGACTTGCCTCCGCCGCCGGATTCGGCTGGCGTGCGATCATTATGGGAGAAGTCTTGTCGCAATGCGCATTCGGAATCGGAAGCGAGATGAAAAGGGCGCAAAACTTTATCGCTGTCCCTGAGCTGCTCGCTTGGACAATCGTGGCGGTATTCATCAGTTTCTTTTTTGACAAAGGAATTAGCAAAGTCGCTGATATCACCCCTAAAATATCTTTCGCAAATGAGGATCAGACCATCCCCACCCCTACATTATCAGTTTTAGACACGAAAGATATAAGTTACCAATATGGCATACAGCACTTTTCCCATTCCTTTCAAAAAGGGATTATTTATGGAATTAGCGCACCTTCAGGCAAAGGAAAAACAACGTTATTAAACCTAATCGGAGGTATCTTATTGCCTACGGAAGGAGAGATACATCCCACAAGACACTTTGGAATCGCCACCATATTCCAACAACCGCAACTCCTGCCCCATCTAACCGCAGAAGAAAATATCATCCTCCCCCTCTCCTCTTTTCTCACGGAGGAAAAAGCCCGGCGAATTGCCCAAAAACACTTACAGGAAATGGAAATGGAGCCCTTCGGGAACCGATACCCCAAAGAGCTTAGTTACGGACAGCAACAACGTATCGCTATAGCGAGGGCATTGGCATACCCTTCTCCTCTCCTTTTGATGGACGAGCCGTTCAAAGGCTTGGATGAAGCCTTAAGCCATCGTATTATAGAACGAATACGAGAAAAGCAAATGAAAGAAGAACGGATCATTCTTTTCACGTCACATAATCCGGATGAGATTCGGTTGTTGGCGGATGAGGTGATTTACCTATAAATCCCAACCAAACTTGAATGTCTTATTTCACTTTCATCGGTTGGCAAGGTATCGTAAACCAGAATGTAGAGCCCTTTCCCTCCTCCGACTCAACCCCGATTTTACCTTTCAACTTCTCAATTATCGTCTTGCAGATAGAAAGCCCTAATCCTGTTCCTTGCTTAAAGCTGTTCAATTTCACGAAACGATTGAATATGCTCGCTTGAGACTCCTTACTGATTCCCATACCCGTATCCGTTACGTAGACATAGATACCATCATCGGTCAAACGATAACCAAACCGTATAGAACCCGAGCTGGTGAACTTCACGGCGTTGGAAAGGAAATTGGTCAAGACCTGAGTCAAACGGGTCTTCTCCGACACAATACAATAGTCATTACCGTCCGACTCAAAGATAACCTTTACATCCGGGGCCACTCTCAAGGCGAAAGCTTGCTGCTGGGGAGCGAATATCTCACTCAAACGCAGGGTCGTATAAATAAACTCCATCTTTCCTGACTCGATCTTCGAGATATCCAAGATATCACCGATCAACTGCAACAAAAACTCATTGCTACTCTCTATGATCCTCAGATATTCCTTTTTTTCCTCCTCATCGTCACTCTCCGCCAATAAGGTGGAAAAGCCGACGATGGCATTTAAAGGGGTACGTATCTCATGGCTCATGTTAGCGATAAAAGCGGACTTCATCCGGTCGCTCTCTTCCGCCAAACGCTTGGCCTGCACATCCGCCTCGTGCCGTTTATCGACGGTCATATCCCGAAGGATTCCGATCGAGCGGATCGGTTTGCCGTCCGGATCGGCCTCATAGACCTCACCGATCTTCTCCAACCATACATACTCATCCGAGAAATAACGACAAGGGAAACTGAATCGCATGGAATCGATCTCGCCCCGCATGAAAGCGGTTGTAATATTCTCATAGACCTTCCGGTAATCCGGATGGATCTTCTCCGTAAAACTAGCGTGGGTGATCTGCACATGCTTGATCTGGCCGTTTTCTTCCAAGGAAAGCTCCGCCGTACCGTTTACCAGATCCCAAAGCCACGGGTAGATCTTACCCGCTTGACATGCGAGCGCCAAGCGCTTATTATAGCTATGCAACTCCTCCTCGACCTGCCTTTGCTTTGTAATATCCCATGAAATCCCTACTAAATAAGGAGGCTTATCCTCACGGGGCGCTAGCAGTTTCATCGTATCCATAGTACGCAAGATACCTTTCGGATCGATCATTTGCTCCACGAAACGCTGCATCTTACCCGTTTTCACCACCTCCTCGTCCATATCCCTGAAAGATTGGGCGACGACCGGATCTAGAAATAGGTCAAAATCTGTTTTCCCGACCACATCATTATGATATCGTCCGTAAAGTTGGTTCATCAAAGGGCTGGAGTACACGTACCTGAAATTATCACCCGTATCCTTCACGAAAAAGTAGATGGGCAACGAGTCCACGATATTAGATAACAATCCTGCTAAATCCCTATAATCCTGTTCCAAAGTTTTGTTCTCCGTAGTATTAACTTCCATGTTGATTTTTTTAATCAAAGGCTTGAATATTCCGGCCGTAAAATTCTTGAAAATTAATGAAAGATACAAATAATAAGCCCAAGAAGTGAGCATCCCGACCGAAAATATAAGCAAAACCGTATATTTGTACTCCAATTCTAAGAAAACTAGATATGACAAACGTATTTCACACGCTTATAGCCCGTTTTCTACAAATTCCGGAAGGACAAGTGGAACGGACAATCGGGCTCTTGAACGAAGGCGCTACCATACCTTTTATAAGTCGTTACCGGAAAGAGGTGACCGGAGGATTAGACGAGGTGCAAATCGGTGCCATCAAAGATCAACTGGATAAACTGACGGAACTGAGCAAACGAAAGGAAACGATCCTCGCCACGATAGAAGAGCAAGGAAAACTTACTCCCGAGCTCCGGAAACGCATCGAGGAGTCTTGGGATAGCACCGAGATCGAGGATTTATATCTCCCTTACAAACCGAAACGGGTCACCAAGGCGGAGATCGCACGCCGGAAAGGACTGGACCCCTTGGCTAAGATCGTTATGATGCAAAACGAGAATAACTTATCCGCACGTATCAAGAGTTTTATCAAGGGGGAAGTGAAAAACGCCGAAGAAGCCTTGCAAGGGGCACGGGACATTATCGCCGAATGGATTAACGAGAACGAATCGGCACGTAATACCGTACGTAACTCTTTCGCTCATACCGCCATGATCACATCCAAAGTGATCAAGGGGAAAGAAGAGGAAGGCGCCAAATACCGGGATTACTTTGATTTCAGCGAGCCTTTGAACCGGGCCAGTTCCCATCGCTTATTGGCTCTCCGACGGGGAGAGGCGGAAGGTATCCTTCGTGTAAGTATCTCTCCCGACGCGGAATCTTGTCTGGATCGCTTGAACCGGCGCTTCGTAAAAGGTCGTGGAGAGGTTTCCGAGCAAGTGGCTACAGCTGTCGACGATTCTTTCAAACGCCTGCTGAAACCCTCTATCGAGACGGAGTTCTCCAACCAGAGCAAGGCGAAAGCCGATGAGGAGGCGATCCGGGTATTTGCCGAGAACCTCCGGCAATTGCTGCTCGCTCCTCCCTTGGGACAAAAACGGGTATTAGGCGTAGACCCCGGATACCGTACCGGATGTAAGTTGGTCTGTCTGGATGCGCAGGGGAATTTACTGCATAACGAGGCGATCTTCCCGCATCCGCCCCAGAACGAGAAGGGCAAAGCCGCCGCTAAGGTCGCCCAGTTAGTAGCCACTTACGCCATAGATGCCATTGCCATCGGTAATGGTACCGCCAGTCGTGAAACCGAGCAGTTCATCACGAATATACGATACGACCGCAAGGTACAAGTGTTCGTAGTCAGCGAGAACGGAGCCTCTATCTATTCTGCGTCCAAGATCGCTAGGGAGGAGTTTCCCGAATACGACGTCACGGTACGCGGAGCTGTCAGCATCGGTCGCCGGCTGATGGACCCTTTGGCCGAGTTGGTCAAGATCGACCCGAAGAGTATCGGTGTCGGCCAATACCAGCACGACGTAGAGCAAAACGCCTTGAAAAAGAGTCTGGATCAAACCGTGGAGAGTTGCGTGAATTTAGTAGGTGTAAACGTGAATACGGCGAGCAAGCATTTGTTGACTTACATCTCGGGATTAGGCCCTACGCTAGCGCAAAACATCGTGAATTACCGGGCGGAGCACGGACCCTTCACTTCCCGGAAAGAACTGATGAAAGTCCCCCGTATGGGAGAGAAAGCTTTCGAGCAAAGCGCCGGATTCCTACGGATACCCGACGGAAAGAACCCGTTGGACAACTCAGCCGTACACCCCGAGAGCTACCCGATCGTCGAACGGATGGCCAAGGACCTAAAATGCTCGGTAGCCGACCTGATCACCGACAAAGCGCTTAAAAAGAAACTAAAACTAACGGACTACCTTACGGATAAGGTCGGGATGCCTACCCTGCTTGATATCATGGAGGAACTGGATAAACCGGGCCGTGATCCCCGCCAAACGATCCAAGTATTCGCGTTCGATCCTACGGTGAAAACGATCGAGGATTTGAAAGAAGGGCAAGTATTGCCCGGTATCGTGAACAACATCACCAACTTCGGTTGTTTCGTCGATGTAGGGATCAAGGAAAACGGGCTTGTCCATATCTCCGAGCTGGCGGATCGTTTCGTAAGCGATCCTACCCAAGTGGTCTCCATCCATCAGCATGTCAAGGTGAAGGTTCTAAGCGTAGACCTATCCAGAAAACGTGTTCAATTATCCATGAAAGGGATCTAAACGATGAAAGAGAAGATTAATAAGACAAACGTGGCACGCCTGCTGGACAAGGCTAAGATCGCCTACCAGCTCGTGCCTTATGAAGTAGACGAGAATGATCTGAGCGCTACGCATGTAGCGGAGCAGCTAGGGGAAGATATCGCCCAAGTATTCAAGACCTTGATCTTGCATGGCGATAAGAGCGGTTATTTCGTATGCGTGATCCCCGGAGCGGACGAGGTGGACTTGAAAAAGGCGGCCAAGGTATCCGGGAACAAGAAATGTGAGATGATCCCCGTGAAAGAGTTGTTACCACTCACCGGTTATATCCGGGGAGGATGCTCGCCTATCGGCATGAAAAAGCATTTCCCTACGTATATCCATCCTACGGCATCCGGCTTCGATAAGATCTATGTAAGCGCCGGACAACGAGGCTTGCAGATACAGATAGCCCCCGCCGATTTAATCAAGGTGGCGCAAGCTATAGAAGCGGATTTGATCGCATGATCTAACATCGCTGAGAGTACTTCGTAAGAAGTACTCCAGTACTCCGCAAAGAGTATCGCAGTACTTCCTAGGGAGTACTGGAGTACTCCTTATGAGGGACTGAGATCAAACAGCACATGATATCTTAGAATTTCTTAAACGTATACGTTCTTCCTTCGCAGCTCATTACCAGATTCGTCACAGATGACTGCTCGATCGTGAAAGTTTGTTTAGGTGAGGTCCAATCCGTATAACGCATGAATTGTTCCAAAGGTGTACCTCCATAGTTGACCAACTCCAGATCCAGTCTCGTATCTTCCTCCAACGTCTTATAACCGAAATTCGTACGATATACGTCCTTTGCCGGGTCATATAATTGGTACTCGAACAAAGAGGTCTGGAAGTTATACCAAACCGTATCCACCGTCTGGACCACCCCATTCGCCTCTACGGTTTTCAATTGCCATTTTCCTTCCAGCTTATGTTCCACCTTATTACAAGACACCAACGCCACGACAAAACAAGTTATCGCTATCAAATTTTTCATCATAATCCTCGTACTTATATACCTATATTGATTTGAAACGTCAAAGAAAAGAATTAATTTCCAAAGGACAAAGTTTTTAAGGATATCCTAGCCACAAATACCCAGAACTTTTTCTTCCTTCCCTTTGTTAATTGGGTAATTACAATACAAATATTATCCAATATGAAAACATTTATTGATAAAATGGATTATGCGGTCAAGAATTGGTGGTTATCACTATTGGTCGGACTGCTTTACATCATCGTCGCTATTTATTTAATGTTCGCGCCATTGGCGAGCTACGTAGCGCTTAGTATCTTATTCAGTGTCTCTATGTTCGTAAGCGGCTTGTTCGAGATCGCTTTCGCCTTGGCGAACAAAAAGGGTATCAGCAGTTGGGGATGGTATTTGGCCGGAGGTATTATCGATTTGATCTTAGGTATATTCTTGATGGCAAGCCCGGGACTTAGCATGGAGGTGCTTCCGTTTGTCTTGGCATTCTGGCTTATGTTCAGAGGCTTCTCGGCTACCGGTTACTCGATGGACCTGAAACGATACGGTACACGGAACTGGGGTTGGTACATGGTCTTCGGTATCTTGGCTATCCTTTGCTCCATCGGTGTTATCTGGCAACCCGCCCTAGGGGCCTTCACGTTGGTTTACATGATCGCTTATGCCTTATTAATAATAGGTATATTCCGTGTCATGCTATCCTTCGAACTGAAAAGCTTGCATAAAAGAAATAAGGAAGCACAAGCGGAATAAGTCTGATTCAAGGATTAATTGGTCTATTTTTAAATTATCCAGTAAGTCAACACCACTTTTATTATTTTTGTGTTCAATCATTAATAAATTAACGGATGAACGCAAACTTACCACAATTAGATTTGCCCCGGGATTATGTCGTAGGAAACGACATTACCGAGGCAATCTTAAACTTTTACAAGCAGACTTGCCGGTTAAAAGCAGGTATTTTCGTGTTATGCGTTGAAGGAAATTTACGGGCTTCCATCAACTTGACGGAGTACACGTTGAAACCGAATGATTTCATCACCTTGATGCCGGGAAGCATTATTCAGTTCTGTGAGCAGAAAGAGAGTTTCCGCCTTTCCTTTATAGGATTCTCATCCGAGTTCATGGACTGCGTGAACATGATAAAGTCTACGATGAGCGCCTTACCTACTATCTACGAGAATCCGATCATATCACTGAGTGAGGACCGGGCGGACTTCATTAACGATTATTTCCATTTGCTAGAGCGGGTACAAGCGAAAGAGAAATCCATAAACAGGGAGATGGTGAAACATATCCTGCTTACCATGATCCATGGGATCAGTGATTTGTATCAAGGAAAATCATGGCCTAACAAGATAACGACCCGTAGCGACGAGATCCACAAGAAATTCATCCAACTGGTGATGAAAAATTATACCTCAAAGCGACAAACGGCTTTTTACGCCAGCCAACTAAGTATTTCTCCCCAGCATCTCTGCATGATCATCAAGCAAAAGACCGGACGTTCCGTATCCGATATCATAGCCGATATGATAATCATGGACGCAAAATCGCAATTGATGGCTACGGACTTGACTATCCAAGAGATATCTTACTCCTTGAACTTCCCGAATGTATCCTTTTTCGGTAAGTACTTTAAACGGTACGTAGGCGTATCTCCACAGAAGTTCAGAAACAGTTAAGATAAAATTTAAATGTAACAGAAAAAAAATATCACTTTTTGCTTGTAGTTTCCAAAAAAGCGTTACTTTTGCTGCGTATTTAAAAACAAACAGACAATGAATCGATTTAGCTTTACATATTACTTTTATTACTTTTACTTTAGCAGAGTAAGGGCAGGAGTTTGTATGTAAAGCGTTGATGATTGAATATAAATATCAATAAAATATAAAGTCCTGCCGGTTTCGGTGGGACTTTTTTTGTTTGTAACAGTTTAGAGTAAAAATAGAGAAACAAGATGAAAAAGAAAGTAGCAATACAGGGAATAGCCGGTTCGTATCACGACATCGCCGCCCGTAATTATCATGAAGGTGAAGAAATAGAAATCATCCCTTGCAATACGTTTCGGGATGTTATCACGACGATCAAGAAAGACCCGTCCGTACTAGGCATGATGGCCATCGAGAATACGATAGCGGGAAGCCTCCTTCAAAACCATGAGCTGATCCGTGAGAGCGGGCTGAGTGTTACCGGCGAGTATAAGCTACGTATCTCCCATTCCTTAGTAGCGCTTCCGGGAACCTCGATACACGAGGTAACAGAGGTCAACTCCCATCCGATAGCGTTGATGCAATGTACCGATTTCCTCGATACTCTGCCCAACGCCAAGGTGGTAGAGAAAGAAGATACCGCCATGAGTGCCCGGTGGATCTCGGAGAACCAACTGAAAGGACATGCGGCGATATGCGGGAAACTGGCCGCCCAGATCTACAAGATGGAAGTCCTTGCCGAGGGGATCGAGACTAACAAACGGAATTTCACCCGCTTCCTCGCTATAGCGGACCGTTGGACGGCGGATGAGATGCTTCGAGGAACCGATAAAAACAAATCCTCTCTCGTATTCGCTCTTCCCCACACTTCCGGCAGCCTTTCCAAAGTCCTCTCCGTTCTCTCTTTTTACGACATGAATCTCTCTAAAATACAATCCTTGCCTATTATCGGGCGTGAATGGGAATACTTGTTCTACATTGATCTTACTTTCACGGATTTCACCCGTTACAAACAAGCGTTGGACGCTATCAGACCATTAACAAAAGACTTAAAAATATTAGGCGAATATGCAGAAGGAAAACAAAGCGTGTAATATTACACCCGCTAACCGTGTAGGTAGCGTACAGGAATACTACTTCTCCAAGAAGCTGAAGGAAGTAGCCGAGATGAACGCCGCAGGCAAGAACGTCATTAACCTTGGCGTAGGCAGCCCCGACCTTCCACCTTCGGAACAGACCATCGAGACGTTGTGTGAACATGCCCGCAAAGCGAACGAGCACGGTTATCAGCCGTACGTGGGCATACCGGAACTGCGTAAGGGATTCGCCGATTGGTACAAGACGTGGTATAACGTAGACTTGGACCCGAAAACAGAGATCCAACCACTCATCGGCTCCAAAGAAGGTATCTTGCATATCTCGCTGGCATTCTTGAATCCGGGGGATGGCGTACTGGTTCCGAACCCGGGATATCCGACATATAGTTCCGTCAGCAAGCTAGTAGAGGCTCGTTTGATCCCTTACGAGTTGAAAGAGGAATTGGGATGGCAACCGGATTTCGAGGAACTGGAGAAAATGGATCTCTCCAACGTAAAGCTGATGTGGACCAATTACCCGAATATGCCCACAGGGGCGAACGCTAGCGTAGAGCTATACGAGAAACTGGTGGCCTTCGGCCGGAAGCACGGTATTATTATATGTAATGATAACCCCTATAGCTTCATCTTGAACGAGCATCCGCTAAGTATCTTAAGCATACCGGGAGCCAAAGAGATCTGTATCGAGATGAACTCCATGAGTAAGGCTCATAATATGCCGGGTTGGCGTATGGCGATGCTGGCTTCCAACGCCCAATTCGTCCAATGGATACTGAAGGTAAAAAGCAATATCGACTCCGGGCAGTTCAAGCCGATGCAATATGCGGCGGTAGAAGCCCTGAGCGCAAAGAAAGAATGGTACGATAACATGAATCGTGTCTACCGTAGCCGCCGGGACCTTGCCGGACAAATCATGCGTACTTTGGGATGCGAGTACGACGAGAACCAAGTAGGTATGTTCCTTTGGGGACGTATCCCCGACTCCGCCGAGAGCGGCGAGGCAATCGCCAACAAGGTGCTATACGAGGCAAACGTATTCCTTACGCCGGGATTTATCTTCGGTAGCCGTGGCGAGCGTTATATCCGTATCTCCCTTTGCTGCAAGAACGAGACTTTAGAAGAAGCCTTGAAGAGAATTGAGAATTTATAACTGAAAATTGAAAATTAAAATATAGATCACAAAGATGGAAATGAAGATTGAACCGTTAGCATTACCGGGAGTTGACACACAACGTCCTATCGTAATCGCAGGCCCTTGTAGCGCCGAGACAGAAGAGCAAGTGTTAGAAACAGCCCAAGGATTAGCCTCCAGAGGCGTTAAGATATTCCGCGCGGGTATTTGGAAGCCTCGTACGAAACCGGGTGGATTCGAGGGCATCGGAGCCGAGGGATTGGCTTGGTTGAAGAAAGTGAAAAAAGAGACCGGCATGCTGGTATCTACCGAGGTCGCTACTAAAGATCATGTATTCGAGGCATTGAAAGCCGGTATCGATATCCTTTGGATCGGAGCACGTACGACGGTAAATCCATTCGCTGTCCAAGAGATCGCCGATGCGTTAAAAGGGGTTGATGTACCTGTATTGATCAAGAACCCGGTTAACCCGGACTTGGAGTTATGGATCGGAGCGTTCGAGCGTTTGTACGGAGCGGGCATTCATCGTTTGGGTGCTATCCATAGAGGTTTCAGCTCATACGACAAGAAAATCTACCGTAACCTTCCGTTGTGGCATATTCCTATCGAGCTTCGCCGCCGTATGCCGGACCTGCCTATTTTCTGTGATCCTAGTCACATTGGTGGTAAGCGTGAGTTGGTAGCCCCACTTTGCCAGCAAGCGATGGACTTGAGTTTCGACGGCTTGATCGTAGAGTCTCATTGTAACCCGGATTGCGCATGGAGCGACGCTTCCCAGCAAATCACCCCGGATGTATTGGATTACGTATTGAACCTATTGGTGATCCGTGACGTAAACCAGACTACCGAGAACCTGACCGCTCTTCGCCGCCAGATCGATGGTATCGACGAGCAATTATTGGAGCTTTTGGCTAAACGTATGCGTATCTCCAAGGAGATCGGCGTTTATAAGAAAGAGCACAATATGCCGATCTTACAGTCTCCCCGCTACAGCGAGATCTTAGAGAAACGCTCCTGCATGGGTGAGCAAATGGACCTGAGCCCGGACTTTGTAAAGGAGATCTTGAAGGAGATCCATGAGGAATCCGTGCGCCAGCAAATGATTATCATGAACGAACAATAATTTATAAGATGAAAATATTGATTTTAGGCGCAGGAAAGATGGGTTCTTTCTTCACCGACCTGCTTAGTTTTGATCATGAGGTAGCCGTATTGGAGAAAGATCCGAAACGTATGCGTTTTATCTATAACGCCCTTCGCCTACAAAGCCCGGAAGAGGTTAAGGATTTCAATCCCGAGTTGGTCATCAACTGCGTGACGTTAAGTTACACGATAGAGGCTTTCAAGGCCGTAATGCCTTACTTGCAGCCATATTGCATTATTTCCGATATCGCTTCCGTGAAGACTTATTTGAAGGAGTTTTATGAGACATGCGGTTTCCCGTATGTCTCCACTCACCCGATGTTCGGACCTACATTCGCTAATCTGGGACAACTGGAGAAAGAGAATACGATTATTATCTCCGAGGGCGATCATCTGGGCAAGATATTCTTCAAGGATATTTATTCCAGCCTCCGCTTGCATATCTGCGAATACACGTTCGAGGAGCACGATAAAGTGGTAGCCTACTCACTAGGTATCCCATTCGCCTCCACTATGGTATTTGCCGCTACGATGAAGCATCAGGATGCCCCGGGTACCACTTTCAAACGCCATATGAAAATCGCCCGCGGCCTTTTGTCCGAGGACGATTTTCTATTGACCGAGATCCTTTTCAACCCCCGTACCCCTCGCCAAATCGAGCGGATACAAGAGGAATTGCATATCCTGCAAGAAATCATCAAGGATAAGGATTCCGAGAAGATGAAAGAGTATCTGACCAAGATACGGAAGAATATCGAATAAGAAATTAAGAAGGTTGTGCTGATTAATTTTTCAGCACGGCCTCTTTTAAAAGTTCTCTCCTTACCAACATAAAGGAGATAAATAACGTACACAATTCCGCCACCGGTACATTATACCAAATACTTTGGATGCCGAATAAAGAAGGATAAACGATAATACCAAAGGTTACGAATACCAAGCTACGCAGCATAGAGATAACAACCGACAGCTTAGCGTTGCCGATAGCCGTGAAATAACTGGAGGCCAATATATTCAGCCCACTCATCAAGAAGGTGAAGCAATAAATCGTTATGCCGTAATTAGCGATCGCCAAAGCGTCCAAAGCCTCTCCTCCCTTAAAGAAAAAGGACGTGATCTGTTGCCCGAAAAAGAATAAGATGGCGAATAACGTTATACCTATCATAAAATTAACACGCCCTGCTAATCTCAGCACTTTCTCGATCCGGTCCAATCTTCCCGCCCCGAAATTATAACTGATAATCGGTATAATTCCATCGGATATCCCTAAGAATACCGTGGTGGCGATAAACAAGATATAGTTAATCGCCGTAAAGGCGGCGACTCCATCCTCTCCTAAATATCGCATCATCGTTATATTGAACAAAAAAATCGTGATTCCGGCAGATAGCTCGGATATTCCTTCCGAAGAGCCATTGTATAACGCATTCCAGACCAAAGGCCAACGGAAACGTCCTCTTTGTACCGCTACGACTTGCCCTCGCTGGAACATCCGGGGAATATTGAACAGCGCTCCCAAGGTAAAGGCCAAACCTGTAGCCAATCCCGCCCCCTTAATCCCTAAACCCATTACCGGGATAAACAAAAGATCCAGACCGATATTAATCAACACCGTACTTCCCATTACGATCATGGCATAAAGCGGATGCCCCATCGCCTTAATCATATAATCTCCTAAGAACATCAATGATAATAAAGGGAAAAACGGGACAAGGGAACGAATATAGTCCACGGCTCCCGTAACCAATACGTCATTCGCACCTAACATACGGGCGATATCTCCGGCGAATATATAAATCAACCCGCTAATCAAAACGGATATTCCTCCAAGAAACAAGAACGAGGTAGTTATAGCGTTATTCGCCTCTTGCCGATCCAAACGTCCGAGGTTTATACCGATCAAGGTCTGGCACCCTACTCCTATCACGATAGACAAAGCCGTCATCAAACTATAGCAAGGTAAGATCAGATTCACGCTGGCCAAAGCGTTCGCCCCGACAAACCGCCCTAATATCACACCATCAATCACCGACTGAATCCCGAGGAATAATAGGCCGGCTACTCCCGGTATCGTATATTTCAGAAATAGTCTTGAAATCTTTTGGGTTAGTAAACCACGCTCCAACTCTTGGCGATGGATCGCCTTTTCTCCACTCATTTTCATATTATCCACTTCACGTTTTTAACGACGCGAAGATATGGCTATTGAAAACAAGAAAAATTACCCTATGATAAATAATGACTTTTCCCTATTTTTTTACGGAAGCACGGATACGGCTCAATGACTGTGGGGTTATCTGTAAATAGGAGGCGATATGTTTCAAGGGTAGTTTCAAGATCAAGTCCGGACGGGTTTTCAGCAATGACTCATATTGTTCACGAGCTTCCATCCAACTATCGTTTATAAAATAGTTCTCATATTCCCGAAGATAGTAATCTTGTATTTTCAACCCCCAATTGGCCAACTCAAGGGAGCTCCGGCATAGGTAATCCAATTTCGTTTTCGGTATTCTCAATAATGTCGTATTCTCCACCATTTGAACATTATAGGCGGAGATATTCCGATAAACAAAATTGATCACCTCGCTATCTGAGGCGAACCATAACGAGATATCTTTCCCCTCACGCTCCACGAAAGCCCGGACCAATCCGGTTTTCACGAACCAAACGAACGGATCTCTTTCTCCCTCCCGAATCGATAATTCTCCCTTAGCAAAAGAAACCTCTTTCATTTCTTCCAACAGCTGCCCCACGATCTCATCTGATAAAGGAGACACCTGCCTTAATTGTTCTACGAACTGATCCATAATCATTCATTTATCTTATATCCGTAAAGATATAAAAAAAGTGCGATCCCAAAAACAAAGGTAATTTTGAAGGTTTGCGGATTCCAGTGATTTTACGTAATTTTGCGCCGCTAAATCAAAGAAGAGGTATGAGCTGTAAATTCGAATATTATTTTTTTACGACTAAAAGCATCTTGTTCGTCCATTGGACTACGAGAGGTTCTACCGTATCCGCACCCTATTCCTTCTAATTTATCTTTACATTTTCATTTAAAACAACTCTATCGTATATCCGGCATATACGATCAAGGATTTTTACACCATCATTAATAACAGAACAATACATATGTACAATAGAATAGCGGGTTACAAACAATATTATAAATCCTTAGTAATGCTAGGGGTACCTATCATCATTGGACAATTGGGGGCTATCATCACCGGATTGGCAGACACCATCATGGTGGGACAACACAGTACGGAGGAACTAGCGGCGGCATCGTTCGTCAATAATGTAATAAACGCATTTATCATAATGGGAACCGGATTCTCCTATAATCTTACCCCGCTGATCGGACAGAATTTAGCGATGAATAAAAAGATCGTGATCGGAGGCTGGCTCAAAAACAGTCTGGTTGCCAATATGACTACCACCTTATTATTGATAGCCGTCTTACTGGGGATTTACCTAAACCTAGACTCTTTAGGCCAACCCGAAGAACTCTTGCCATTGATAAGACCTTATTTCGCGGTCTCATTAGTCTCGATCCTATTCGTAATGCTTTATAATTCATTCCGTCAATTCGTGGAAGGCATAGCCAACCCATCCATATCCATGTGGGTCCTATTGACAGGGAATCTGCTGAATATTATCGGCAACTATATCCTCATTTACGGAAAATGCGGAATGCCGGAACTCGGACTACTCGGGGCAGGTATAAGCACCTTTATCTCGCGTATCATCATGCTATTGCTTTTCATCGCCGTATTCATGCTGCGAACCGACTATAAGCCTTACCGGAAAGGTTTCACCCATATTCGTATCAATAAGCAAAGTTGGAGAAGGCTGAATTCCATAGGCTGGCCGATCAGTCTGCAACAAGGCTTGGAAGCGGGAACATTCTGCGTCACCGCCATCATGGTGGGTTGGCTGGGTAGCCTTGAGCTTGCCGCCCATCAAATAGCCATTACCATATCAACGATCAGTTTTACCATCTATTTAGGTCTTGGAGCCGCCGTAGCGATTCGTACCAGTTATTATAAAGGGGCGAACGACTGGTATATGGTGCGTAAGATCACCATTGCCGGGCTTCATCTAGGGCTTATTGTCGTTTGTATTGTCTGCACCACCTTATTCATGACCCAATCCTGGCTTGGATTAATATTTACGGATAATCTTCATGTCAACGCAATCGTGAAGACACTACTCCCCATATTGATGCTCTATCAAATAGGAGACAGCGCACAAATCATTTTAGCGAACTCCTTACGAGGGCTAGCCGACGTGAAAGCGATTATGTGGATCTCGTTTCTCGCTTATTTCATCATAGCCATACCTGCCGGATATCTATTGGGATTCACATTCCATTGGGGTATCGCCGGGATTTGGATGGCTTACCCATTAGGCTTCTTATGCTCTGTATGCCTGCTGGGATACCGGGCGAAAATGCAGGTAAAATCGCATCTCGCCTAATCCGATCAAGCCTTACGATTGATCCGGGAGAAACTAATAACCGCCCCGATCAAGGCCAACACACTTCCCAGCCATAACGCCGCGGGCATGCTATGGCCGGGAAATAACTTAAACATCAAGGCTACCAGCGAAGCCCCGCAAGTTTGTCCCAGCAAACGGGCCGTACCCAACATGCCACTAGCCCCTCCACTCCTACTTTCCGGAGCGGCCCCGATCATGAGGCTATTGTTAGGAGTCTGGAACAACCCGAAGCCACAACCGCAAAGCGCCATGCGCCAGATAATATCCAGATCGGAAGGATGCGCCGGTAATTCCGCCAACGAGAACAACCCTCCCGAGAAGATAATCAACCCGATACCACTCAAGACCCCGGCATTCATTTTCTCCGACAAGATCCCGGCCAAAGGGGCGCACACCATTGTCGCCAAAGGCCAAGGAGTCAATAATAAGCCGGTCGCCACCTCATCGCGTCCCAGTACCCGCTGCAAGAAAAACGGGAAAGAGACCATAGCCAGCATCTGAGCGATGAAAGAAAACACAGACGTAATGATAGAAAGGGTAAAAAGAGGAATACGCAGCAAGTCTATCGGCAATAATGGATATGCCTGCCGTTCCTCTCTCCGGATATAGAAATACCCACAGAACAATACGATAACAATCGCCGCTATTATCAATGAGATATGTACATCATGCGTGAACGCCTCGATAATCGCTATCACCAAACCGAATGTCAATGCGTTCATGAGTGCCGCCGTAACATCAAACTTACGTCCGACAGCCTTCACCGGATTTTGCGGCAAGAACTTAAAGCTCAATATCAAAGCGGTAATACCTATCGGGATATTTATAGCGAACAACCAAGGCCAGTTCCCCACGGACAATATACCGGCGGCTATCGTAGGACCAGCGGCGGCCGATACGGATACCACCAAGGCATTAATCCCCATACCTCGCCCCAGAAAACGTTTGGGATAAATAATACGGATCAAGGCCGTATTCACGCTCGCTATGGCAGCGGCGCCAAAACCTTGTAGCGTACGGGCGATAATCAGCGTAAACAAAGAATCGGATAAAGCGCAGGCCAAAGAGGTACAGCTAAATAACAGCAACCCGATCGTATACACCTTCCGATACCCCCAGATCTCTCCCATCGACGATAACGACAGCAAAGAAATCGTGATCGCCAACTGATAAGCGTTCACCACCCATATAGAAGCAGACGGACTCGTATGGAGATCGCCGGCAATCGTAGGTAAAGCCACGTTTGCGATCGCCCCATCCAACACCGACACGGTAACACCAAGCCCAATCGCTAGGATCGCCCAATAACGGCTAGGGATTGGCAAGCCATCCGGGATATTCCCTCCCGTCTGACCATTTATATTCGTTATTTCTTTATCCATACGGTATATGAAACAGAAATAGGGTGTATCTGGTTTAGGAAGTATCGACCAGATCGAGTATCTTTGCCCGTATAAATGGACATGACATGGCAAAACAAGGCACTATACTAGTTGTGGATGATAATAAAGGTATCCTGACCGCCGTACAAATGCTGTTAGGAACTTGCTTCGAGAAGGTTATCACCATCTCTACCCCGAACAAGATAAAAAACACGCTGCACGACGAGAACGTGGATGTCGTATTGCTCGACATGAATTTCAGCGCCGGTATAAACAGCGGCAACGAGGGGCTGTTCTGGCTCTCCGAGATCAAGAAGGCTTATCCCTCGATACAAGTCGTTCTCTTTACCGCCTACGCCGACATCGATCTGGCGGTACGAGGAATCAAGGAAGGAGCCACCGATTTCGTGGTAAAGCCTTGGGACAACGCGAAATTATTGGAAACCTTGCAAGCCGCTTACCAAATCCGCTCGGCCAATCATAAAGGCGGTGCCGGCAACAAGCAGTTGGTATCCAAGGAAAGCGGTATGTTCTGGGGAGACAGCAACGCCATGCAGCAACTACGGATGCTGATAGAGAAAGTAGCCAAGACAGACGCCAATCTATTAATCACGGGAGAGAACGGAACCGGTAAGGAAATGCTGGCCCGGGAAATACACCTGCTATCCCCCCGCAAGGATGAAGCCATGGTACCGGTGGATATGGGCGCTATCACGGAGACGCTGTTCGAGAGCGAGTTATTCGGCCACGTAAAAGGGGCCTTCACCGACGCCCGGACGGATCGCCCCGGTAAGTTCGAGGTAGCGAACAACGGAAGCTTGTTCCTCGACGAGATCGGGAACCTATCTTATCATTTGCAAGCCAAATTACTGACCGCCTTGCAACGCCGGAGCATCGTACGGGTAGGTAGCAATACCCCGATCCCCATCAATATCCGCCTGATCTGCGCCACGAACCGGGACTTGCAGGAGATGGTACAGAAAGAGCAATTCCGCGAGGACTTGCTGTATCGTATCAATACGATACACGTAGAGATCCCGCCCTTGAGGGAGCGGCCGGAGGATATCGTACCGCTTACCGAGATATTCATCACGAAATATACCAATATCTACGGTAAAAAGCCCATGGCCCTTACCGACGACGCCAAGGAAAAGCTGAAAGCCCAACCTTGGCTGGGTAATATCCGCGAACTGGAACATACCGTGGAGAAAGCGATTATCATCGCCGATGGTGATACTTTAGATGGTAGCAATTTCGATTTCCCTCGTAAGCGGGAGGCGCCCGTCAAGAATGACATCACTACGCTCGAGGAAATGGAGTATACAATGATCAAGGCCGCCATGGATAAATTCGGCGGTAATCTCTCGCTCGTAGCGAACCAGTTGGGAATCTCACGGCAAACGCTTTACAATAAGATCAAGCGGTATGAACTTTAAAGGCATTTATTACAGCCTCACCTTCCGCCTCGCCCTCGCTATCGGGCTGACGGCGGCACTCACCTACCAGGCCTTGGAGAAAGAATGGGGATGGTTCCTGTTCTTAGGCATCGGATGGCTGGCTGCCTTGCGGGGCATCAGCCTTTTGTTCAAGCGGAACGCGCAAAAGGTAGCCTTCATGTTCGACGCGATCGACAATAGCGATTACGCTTTCAAATACGCTACCCGTGGGCGCTCCTCCAACGACAAGCTGGTTAGCGACTCCTTAAACCGCATCACCCAGATACTTTTTCAAGCGAAAGCCGAGGCGATCCAGAAAGAGAAATATTACGAGTTGATCATGAACCAAGTGAATACGGGTATCATCGTAGAAGATGATAAGGGCAATATTTTCCAGACAAACAACGAGGCCTTGCGACTGCTGGGATTGACGGTCTTTACCCATGCCCGCCAGCTCGGACGTATCGACGAGAATCTAGAGCGCCTCATCAGCGACGTTCGTCCCGGCGAGAAACATCAGATCTCTTTTATCAACGAGCGGGGCACGGTACATCTCTCGGTCCGTGTCTCCGAGATGACGCTCCAAGAGAAACACGTCCGCATCATTGCGATCAATGATATCAACAGCGAGCTGGACGATAAGGAGATCGAGTCATGGATACGACTGACACGGGTCTTGACCCATGAGATCATGAACTCCGTCACCCCTATCACCTCCTTGAGCGACACCTTGCTTTCCCTCCACCAGAATGTCGACGAGGAGATACGGGGCGGCTTGGAGGTAATCAGCTCTACCGGAAAGAGCTTGATCGCGTTCGTCGAGTCGTACCGTAAGTTTACGCATATACCGACGCCTCAGCCCTCTTTATTCTACGTCAACAAATTCGCCGAACGGCTCACGCGGTTGGCCCGCCACCACAATAACTACCCGAACATAACCATTCGCATCGACGTGGAACCGGAGGACTTGATCGTCTACGCCGACGAGAACCTGATCACGCAAGTAGTCTTGAACCTCTTGAAGAACGCCATGCAAGCGATCGGGCACGAGCAAGAAAACGGCCTTATCTTGTTCAAGGCGTATTGCGACCCCAACGAGGCCGTTATCCTAGAAGTGACGAACAACGGCCCCATCATCCCCCCCCGAGGAAGCCGAGCATATATTCGTGCCGTTCTTCACCACGAAAGAAGGTGGAAGCGGTATCGGGCTGTCCATCTCACGACAGATCATGCGCCTGTCCGGCGGCAGCATCGCGTTGAGAAGCAATCCGGCCCAACGGCAGACTACCTTCGTGTTGACATTCCCGTAGCTCGTTTACCGTATCCGCATAAACGCGGACACGCGGCCGGGCAGATACGCGGACACACAAGCCCGGATACACGGGCGCGACCCTATGGGTACACCCGCGTATCCGTACAGCTACCCATCCGTATCCGAGTATCTACATCTTTGTATCCGGGCAGCTACATCTTTGTAGCCGAGTAGTTACATCTTTGCAGCCGTACGGATACGGACGGACAGCCGGGCAGCTACAAGAGGACAGCCGTACGGATACCCGCCATCGGCCGTACGAACGTATTTCCGGCCACCGTTGGGTAACAACGAAACTATTCGTATCTTTACACTGTTTTTTAAATTTAAAAGTATCTATACAAACATGAACTTACTAGACAAACTGAAGATCAACCACCGCCCCCGCTCCGGGGCATTGGATTTGCTAAAATATATCGGCCCCGGATTACTTGTCACCGTAGGCTTTATCGATCCCGGAAACTGGGCGACGAATCTCGCGGCAGGCTCCGAGTTTGGCTACGCCCTCCTGTGGGTCGTCACCTTCTCGTCCGTCATGCTGATCATTATCCAGCACAACGTGGCCCACCTCGGTATCGTGACCGGCCTCTGCCTCTCGGAGGCGACCAACAAATACATGCCGCGCGTGCTAAGTCGCCCGATCCTAGGATCGGCCATGCTCGCCAGCATATCCACCTCCCTCGCCGAGATACTCGGTGGAGCCATCGCCCTCCGGATGCTGTTCGGTATGCCGATCAAGGCGGGAGCGGTGATCGTCACCATCGTATGCCTCGCCATGCTATTCAGTAATACATATAGTAAGACCGAACGCTGGATCATCACGTTCGTGTCCATTATCGGGCTCTCGTTCCTATACGAGCTGGCGTTGGTCGACGTAGACTGGGGGCAGGCCGTGGTAGGCTGGGTGAAACCCACCTTCCCCGAGAACTCCATGCTGATCATCATGAGCGTACTGGGAGCCGTCGTGATGCCTCACAACCTGTTCCTGCACTCGGAGGTGATACAGAGCCGGGAATGGAACCTAGAAGACGAGTCGGTCATCAAGAAACAACTGAAGTACGAGTTCTACGACACGCTCCTGTCCATGGTGATCGGCTGGGCGATCAACTCGGCGATGATCATCTTGGCCGCCTCTACCTTCTTCAAGCAAAACATCGCCGTAGACGAGCTGGACCAAGCGCAACAGTTATTGGTACCCCTCGTAGGAAATAACGCCGGGGTGATTTTCGCCGCCGCCCTATTACTGGCGGGTATCTCCTCGACCATCACATCCGGTATCGCCGGGGCTTCCATCTTCGCCGGATTCTATGGCGAGGCGTACAATCATACCGACCTGCACTCAAAGCTGGGAGTCCTGCTATCGTTCGTCCCCGCCTTGGCCATCATCTTCCTGATCGGCGATCCGTTCAAGGGATTGATCCTGTCGCAGATGTTGTTGAGCGTGCAATTGCCAATCACGGTCTTCACGCAAGTGTACCTCACTTCCAGCAAGAAGGTCATGGGTGTCTACGCGAACAGCCGCTCTACGACCATCATCCTCTTGCTGTTGGGAACGATGGTAACCGTCCTAAATATAGCCCTGCTCATCAGCCTATTTTAAAAAGAAATCGCTACCTTTGCCCCATTCGAAGAAAAACTATCAATTTTTAAGTATGAGCGATATCAATACAAACGAAGAAGAAGGCAAGAAGAACCTGAATTTCATTGAGGCAGCCGTAGAGAAAGATTTAGCGGAAGGCAAGAACGGAGGACGTGTACAAACCCGTTTCCCGCCCGAGCCCAACGGATACCTTCACATCGGCCACGCGAAGGCCATTTGCCTAGATTTCGGCATCGCTGAACGCCATGGTGGTATCTGCAACCTCCGTTTCGACGACACGAACCCGACGAAGGAGGATGAGGAATACGTGGAGGCGATCAAGGAGGATATCCAATGGCTGGGATATCAGTGGGGAAATATTTATTACGCGTCCGACTACTTCCAGCAATTGTGGGATTTCGCGATCCGCCTCATCGAGGAAGGTAAAGCATATATTGACGAGCAGACATCCGAACAAATAGCCCAGCAAAAGGGCACGCCTACACAACCGGGCATCGAGAGCCCGTATCGCAACCGTCCGATCGAGGAAAGCTTAGCTCTCTTCAAGAAGATGAACACGGGTGAGATAGCGGAAGGTGCCATGGTACTTCGCGCGAAGATCGACATGGCAAACCCGAACATGCACTTCCGCGATCCGATCATCTATCGGGTGGTTAACCATCCGCACCATCGTACGGGTACGACGTGGAAAGCGTATCCGATGTACGACTTCGCCCACGGACAGAGCGATTTCTTCGAGGGCGTGACGCATTCCTTGTGTACCTTGGAGTTTGTCGTACACCGTCCTCTGTATGATTTGTTTATCGACTGGCTGAAGGAAGGCGAGGACTTGAACGACAACCGCCCCCGACAGACTGAGTTCAACAAATTGAACCTAAGCTACACGCTGATGAGCAAGCGTAACCTGCTTACATTGGTAAAAGAGAACTTGGTAAACGGCTGGGATGACCCCCGTATGCCGACCATCTGCGGTTTCCGCCGCCGGGGTTACTCTCCGGAGTCTATCCGTAAGTTCATCGACAAGATCGGTTATACGACTTACGACGCCCTGAACGAGTTCGCCTTGCTGGAAAGCGCCGTACGCGAGGATCTGAATGCCCGCGCCATCCGTGTATCCGCCGTGATCAATCCGGTGAAACTGATTATCACCAACTATCCGGAAGGACAGGTGGAGGAGCTGGAAGCGATCAACAACCCGGAAGATCCGGAAGCCGGCAGCCATACGATCGAGTTCAGCCGTGAGTTGTGGATGGAGCGTGAGGATTTCATGGAAGACGCTCCCAAGAAATATTTCCGGATGACACCGGGACAGGAAGTTCGTCTGAAGAACGCCTATATCGTAAAATGTACGGGCTGTAAGAAAGACGAGAACGGTGAGATTACCGAGGTATATTGCGAATACGATCCGAATACCCGCAGCGGTATGCCGGACGCTAACCGTAAAGTAAAAGGTACCTTGCACTGGGTAAGCTGCGCCCATTGCCAAAAAGCGGAAGTACGCTTATACGACCGCCTTTGGAAGGTGGAGAACCCCAGAGACGAACTGGCCGCTATCCGTGAGGAGAAGAATTGCTCCCCGCTAGAGGCGATGAAGGAAATCATCAACCCGAACTCCTTGGAGATCCGGAAAAACTGTTACGTAGAGAAGTTCGTGGCTACCTTGCCCAAGCTTTCCTACCTTCAATTCCAGCGTATCGGCTATTTCAACATAGATAGCGAATCCACCCCCGACAACTTGGTATTCAACCGTACCGTAGGGCTAAAGGACACGTGGAGCAAGATTAATAAATAAAGAATAGTAAATGAAAAAAGACGATATCTCACGCTTGTTACAACATTATCTTTCAGCGAAGGAAGAGGGTAAGGAGCCTTATTTCGACGCTGATCAAATCGATGAAATGTTGGACAGCTTTGAAGATTCGAACGATTATACTTACTTTGATGAAGTCTTAGCCCTCGGGCTAAAGCTTCATCCCGGTAATTCCGCCTTGCAAATCAAGAAAGGCAGGCAATTCGCGTATAACGAGGATTATGAGAGCGCTCTCGCTCTGCTCGAGAATATAGCGGAGACTGATAACCAAGATCTGGATATGTTAAAAATGGAATGCTATTGCTCGCTCAACCAATATCCCAAGGTTCTGGAGATCACGGAAGAGTTGATCACTAGGGATTGTGACTATTTGGAGGAAGTCTTCGAGTACATCTCCCCCATCCTGAATGATTTAGACATGAACAAAGAGGCCCGCGATTTCGTGGACCGTGGCTTGGCTTTATTTCCGGATAACTTGATCCTTAAGAATGAGCTTTGCTACATCCTCGAGACGGAAGGAGACGTTCCCCGGGCGATCGAGTTATGTAATGAGCTAATCGATAAGAATCCTTTCTCATACGAGTATTGGTTTACGCTGGGAAGGCTACATTCCATGGTTGGCGATTACGAGAAAGCGATCGAGGCTTTCGACTTCGCCTTGACGTGTGATGATTCCGATACGGAACTGAAAATATTGAAAGCGTACTGCCTGTATATGAACGAGAGCTATGAGAAGGCGATCGAGGAATATCAAGAAATCGAGGGTGATGAGGAGGTGATGCGCCGTATCTCTCCACTCATGGCGGAATGTTATATGAAGCTGGAGCAATATGAGAAGGCTTACCAACTGTTTTCCACGATCATAAACGATCCGGATATGGAGGATGGGCCGACCAATTATATCAATTATATCCGTTGTTGTACCGAGACCGGACGTGACAACGAGGCTTCCAACAAGTTATTCAAGGCGGCGCAATTGTATCCGAACAATGTCCGTCTCCTTTCTCTTTTAGCGCTTTGCTTGCTTGATAGCGGGAAAAAGGAGGAGGCTATCGAAATTACGAATAAGATATTCAAGATCATCGATAGCAATAGTATCGATCCGGAAACTCAAGAGGAATGCAACAGCTTGATTCATGCCGGGGAATATTTGCTTTCTAAGGGAGAGGTAGACAAGGCGATCTCTTATTACAAGAAAGTCCTTCAAATCAACCCGAAGACCCCGCTGATTCATATCCATTTGGCTATGGCTTATCTGCATAACAAGGATCTGGAGAATTTCACAGATCATGTCAGCCAAATATCCGAAGATGATCTTTTCCGCTTGTTTCGCAAATTTGGATCGGACATGTTCGCTGACTTTACCATCGATCCCGATAAAGAGAAGAAACATATCCAACCCGAGGATCTGGTAAAAGAGTTTTTAAAGAATAAAGATAACAGTAATTAGACAATTAATAATGTAATATGCCTAACAAACGAAATCTCAAGGACTACGGTTTTTTAGTATTAAAAGGTATGGGTATGGGAGCGGCGGATGTCGTTCCCGGTGTGTCGGGAGGAACGATCGCCTTTATCGTAGGTATCTACGAGGAACTGATCGACTCTATCAAAAGTATTAACGGGACGACATTGAAACAATTATTCACGGGGAAAATAGCGGCCTTCTGGAAAGGGATCAACGCTAATTTCTTGCTTTCTATCGTGGCCGGTATCGGTATCAGCATATTCTCGCTGGCGAAGATCATTACGTATCTCTTGGTGTATCACCCGATCTTGGTATGGTCTTTTTTCTTTGGCTTGGTGCTGGCCTCTACTTGGTTCGTCTCTAAGGATATCAAGCAATGGAACTGGAAGACGATCTTGAGTTTCGTTGTCGGGGCGATGATCGCTTTTTATATCACCGTGGCGACTCCCGCCGAGACTCCGAGTAATTTACTCTTTATCTTCCTCTGTGGGGCGATCGCTATTTGCGCCATGATCTTGCCGGGTATCTCGGGTAGCTTTATCTTAGTGTTGCTCGGAAAATACTTCTATATCATGGAGGCGGTCAAGACGTTTAACGTTCCCGTTATGTTGGTGTTTATAGGGGGTGCGGCTATTGGTATCACGACGTTCTCCCGCGTGTTGTCATTCGCCCTTCGTAAATTCCATGATATAACGATCGCCGTATTGGCCGGATTCATGTTGGGTTCGCTTAACAAGGTATGGCCTTGGAAAGAAACGATCGAGACCTATGTGGATAGCCATGGCATGACCAAGCCGTTGGTTGAGGCGAATATCGCTCCGAATCAGTTTGTTTGGGAGGCCGTCGGATTGATGATCTTAGGTTTCGGGATCGTATATTTCCTAGAAAAGCTCTCACAAAAAAGCGCTAAGGCGTAACCCAATATTACAATGGGCATTATAAGGAGATTACAATGCCCATTATAAGATGGTAAGAATGGGCATTGTAAAGAGCTTACGATGCCCATTCTTATTTGCCTACATTTTATCATCGCACATCGTACTTTTCCAATAAGCGAAATCCTCTCTATACCAATAAAGTGATAAAGAAGTATCAAAAGTAACTATAACCGTACCCTAGTCGCCGAGGTGTTAAATATCAGTAGAAAGACGCTATTCAACAAAATGAAACGTTATAATCTTGGCAACGAGTAATTTTTTACTAACTTTGATGCCTCAATAGAAATGTGTTACATTTAGATTTTAAATAAACAAGTATTATGGCGAAAATAAAAGGAGCTGTTGTTGTAAACACAGAGCGCTGCAAGGGATGTAACCTTTGTGTAGTAGCCTGCCCGTCGGATGTACTGGAGTTGCACCCACGAGAAGTAAACAACAAGGGGTATCACTATGTGTACATGAAGAACCCGGACGCATGTATCGGTTGCGCTAGTTGCGGGTTAGTTTGTCCGGACGGTTGTCTAACGATCTACAAAGTAAAAATATAAAGTTATATCAAGATATGGCAGAAGATATAAAATTAATGAAGGGTAACGAGGCCATCGCCCATGCGGCTATCCGCTATGGCGTGGACGGTTACTTCGGCTATCCGATCACTCCGCAGTCGGAGATATTGGAAACCCTTATGGCAGAGATGCCGTGGGAAAAGACCGGCATGGTAGTCTTACAAGCGGAGAGCGAGGTAGCCGCTATTAATATGGTATACGGCGGAGCTGGCACTGGAAAGAAAGTGATGACCTCTTCTTCCAGTCCGGGCGTGAGCTTGAAACAAGAAGGTATTTCTTATATCGCGGGAGCGGAGCTTCCTTGTCTGATCGTGAACGTTATGCGTGGCGGTCCCGGATTAGGAACGATCCAGCCGAGTCAGGCTGATTATTTCCAGACCGTGAAAGGCGGTGGTCATGGCGATTATCGCTTGATAACCTTGGCTCCATCTTCCGTACAGGAGATGGCTGATTTCGTCGGTCTTGGTTTTGATCTGGCTTTCAAATACAATAACCCCGCTATTATCTTGGCGGACGGTATCATCGGACAGATGATGGAGAAGGTGGTATTGCCTCCCTATCAACCCCGCCGTACCGAGGAAGAGATTATCGCTCAATGTCCTTGGGCCGTACAAGGAAAGAAGGGCGGACGCAAAGGTAACGTCATCACTTCCTTGGAGCTAGACCCGGCGAAGATGGAAGAGAACAATATTCGTTTCCAAGCGAAATATCGCAAGATCGAGGAAAACGAGGTTCGTTACGAGGAGTTCCAATGTGAGGACGCTGATTATCTATTGATCGCGTTCGGTTCTTCCGCCCGTATTTGCCAGAAGGTAGTCGAGATCGCCCGTGCGGAAGGTATCAAGCTTGGCTTGTTACGCCCGATCACGTTATGGCCGTTCCCGACAAAAGTGATCGCCGCTTATGCGGATAAGGTAAAAGGTATGTTATCGGTTGAGTTGAACGCCGGACAGATGGTAGAGGACGTTCGCCTAGCCGTAAATGGTAAGGTGAAGGTAGAGCACTTTGGCCGATTGGGTGGAATCGTATTCACCCCGGATGAGGTATTGAACGCGCTGAAGGAAAAATTATTCTGATCCGTATGACACGAGGAAGTAAAGCTGACGAGATATTGACGCTGGTTTTTATGCTACTGGCCATAGCTGCCGTGGTATGTTACTTCGCTGTTAGCGATAAGGCCGTATTCTTGTATTGTGGCGGGGCGGCGATCGTATTGCGGCTGGTGCAATATGTCTTAAGATATATACATTAATAATTAAAGATTATGGAACTCAACGATATAATTAAACCGGAAAATCTGGTGTATGAAAAGCCCAGATTGATGAATGAAAATCCCATGCACTACTGCCCCGGTTGCAGCCACGGTGTGATACATAAGTTAATCGCCGAGGTTATAGCCGATATGGGTCTGGAAGATAAGACAATCGGTATCTCCCCCGTGGGATGTGCCGTATTCGCATATAACTACTTGGATATCGATTGGATCGAGGCAGCCCACGGACGTGCGCCAGCCATAGCTTCTGCTGTTAAACGCTTGAATCCGGAGAAGATGGTATTCACGTATCAAGGAGATGGTGACTTGGCGGCTATCGGTACGGCCGAGACGATTCATGCAGCCAACCGTGGCGAGAATATCGTGATCGTATTCGTAAATAACGCGATCTATGGTATGACCGGCGGACAGATGGCTCCGACTACACTGGAAGGTATGCCCACGGCTACCTGTCCTTACGGACGCAACATCGCCTTGAACGGTTACCCGCTGAAGATCGGTGATTTATTAGCCCAATTGGAAGGAACTTGCTTGGTAACACGCCAAAGCGTACAGACGGCCGCAGCCGTACGGAAAGCGAAGAAGATGCTTCGTAAGGCTTTCGAGAACGCTATGGCCGGTAAGGGTACTTCTGTGGTAGAGTTCGTCTCCACTTGCTCATCCGGCTGGAAGATGACTCCGGAAAAAGCCAATAAATGGATGGAAGCGAACATGTTCCCTTTCTACCCGCTGGGCGACTTAAAGAATGTTGAATAAGTAATACGGTAAACGACAATGAAACAAGAAATAATTATAGCAGGCTTCGGTGGACAAGGTGTATTGTCTATGGGTAAGATCTTGGCCTATTCCGGTTTGATGGAAGGCAAGGAGGTTAGCTGGATGCCTTCATACGGACCTGAGCAACGTGGCGGTACGGCCAACGTAACCGTTATCTTGAGCGACGAGCGTATCAGCTCACCCGTATTGAATGAATATGATATCGCTATTATCTTGAACCAACCTTCCATGGATAAGTTCGAGAGCAAGGTGAAACCGGGCGGTATCTTGATTTACGATGGTTATGGCATCCATACGCCAGCGAAACGTACGGATATTAACGTATATCGGGTAGATGCCATGGACGCCGCTACCGAGATGAAGAACGAGAAGGCATTCAATATGTTGATCTTAGGCGGGTTGCTTAATATCGTCCCGATGGTTCAATTGGAGAACGTCATGCTAGGATTGAAGAAATCCTTGCCCGAGCGTCACCATCATTTGTTGCCGATGAACGAGGCTGCCATTAAGAAAGGAATGGAGATTATACAGAAAATATAAGAAGCTCATTCATTGATGTGCCGATATGCCAATTAAGTTTTCTGATTGGCATATTGGCATATTTTATAATTGGCACATTATTTTTTGTTATATATTTGCAACCCATGAAGTATTATCTATACATATTACTTTTTCTGATAGGAACGGCGGCTTCCGCGCATGCGCAAGGACGTTCCGGGAGCCGGGGAGGACGAGGTGGATTCTCGTTATCTAATTTATCATCCTCAAACAAGGAAATACCGGATAGCTTGCTGCAAACAGATAGCGCGGCGCTGAAATCAAAACGAATCATCGGTTATCGGCTCACGCCTCTTTTGGGAGAACGTTATATCGCTCCTATGGATACCAATCGATTAAATTTCGGGAATAGTACGTTGGTGGAAGCGAACTCATTGGCCGTAGGTTATCTGGCGAATGTGGGATCGCCGGCGCAAACCCGTATTTTTAACGAACGTAAGGAGGAACGTGATTTCATCTTCGCCGATGCCTATGATTATTATATCACAACCCCAACAAACGCTTATTTCTACGATACCAAAGTACCCTATACCCAAGTGACTTATACGACAGGAGGAGCCAGCCAGAATAAGATGGACCGACTGAAAGGGGTATTGACCATGAACTTTGGCAAAAAGATCAATGTCGGTGGCGAGATGGATTATATCTATAGCCGCGGATATTATAACTCCAACGGTAATAAATTATTAAGTTATCGTTTTTTCGGAAGTTATATCACCGACCGTTACGAGTTAAACGCTTATTTAAGTAATTTCAATTTCGTAAACTACGAGAACGGTGGACTTACAAATGACCAGTATATCACGAATCCCGATGACTTGGCCGAGAATCAAAGAAATATCGATAGTAAATCATACCCTGTCCGTTACACGGACACATGGAACCGTGTCCGTGGAAAACAATATTTCCTGACACAGAGATACAATCTCGGTTTTACTAAGGAATTGGAAGAAACCGATGAGGAAGGGAACGTAAAAGAGGTATTCATTCCGGTTTCCAGTATCATCCATACCATCGATTACGAAGATAACCGCAGACGCTTTATCTCTAATGATGCCGGGATCGATACCTGCTACACTCATCTTTATGGTATGGACGCATCTTTGAATGACCAGACTTCCTCTTGGAATTTAAAGAATACCTTTGCGTTGGCCTTGCGGGAAGGTTTCCAAGATTGGGCTAAGTTCGGGCTGACCGCCTTCGTTACTTTCGAGAAACGCCGGTTTAGATTGGCATCCCAAGTTCCCGGACTGGACTACGGTCCGGATGGTCATGGAAGCTCTGAGCCAAGCACATTAAATTTCCCTACTTCCGAAGTATATGATGAGTTTACTACCTACATCGGCGGCGAATTATCCAAACGCCGTGGTAGCCTTCTTACCTACAATGTCCGTGGAGAATTAGGACTTGCGGGAAGTGACGCCGGAGAGGTCCGAGTGAGCGGAGACCTGCAAACAAAATTCAAACTTTTTAAGAAAGACGCTACGATCAAGGCGGAAGGATACATCAAGAACATCACCCCGGCGTTCTACCAACGTCACCATCATGGGCGTTACTATTGGTGGGATCTATCATTGAAAAATGTGCAAAGGATTTACGCCGGAGCGAAAATCAACTTGGAATCCACCCGTACCCAGTTATCCGGAGGAGTGGAAAGTATCCAGAATTATGTATTCTTCAACGGCAAAGGTTTGCCGGAGCAAAGCAGTAAGAACATCCAAGTTGTCTCAGCCCGTATCAAGCAAGATATCATGTATCGTGCGTTCGGATGGGAGAATGAGGTGGCCTATCAGCTTTCTAGCGAGAAGTCTCAACTTCCGTTGCCGGATATCAGCGCATACTCGAATATATATCTAGCGTTTAAGTTGGCGAAAGTATTAACCGTACAGATTGGCGCGAACGTATACTACAACACCGCTTATTACGCTCCTTATTACGAGCCGGCTACCCAGCAGTTCCAAGTACAGGAAGAAGACAAGAAAGTGAAGGTCGGTAATTATCCGTTGATCAACGCTTATGCGAATTTCCATTTGAAGCAAGCTCGCTTCTTCATCATGGCATACAATCTAGGCTCTAAGTTCGTTGACCCGAATTACTTCTCTCTTGCGCATTATCCGTTGGACCCGATGGTCTTGAAAATGGGTATCTCCGTGACTTTCAATAATTAATCGATTGCCATGAGATCTAAGAAGTTGCTTATCCTATACGCTTTTCTACTGATTGTCGCTGTAGTGACAATGGTACAGCTTTGGAGACTTAACCAACGTCCCCAAGAGATCGGACCTCGTGATTATCCGGAAATCAAGGAAGAAGGAATTCTTCGGATGATAACCGAGTACAATCAATCCGGATATTTCGTATCCGGCGATACGGTGCAAGGTTTTCAATACGAGCTTAGCCAAGCGATCGCTAAATTATCCGGATTGGAGGTTCAGACGCATTTGGAAATGAGTTTAGCGAAAAGCTTCGAGGAATTATCGGACAACAAATGCGACGTAATCGCAAGAAACATACCCATCACCTCCGAGATGCGGGAAAACTACCTGTTCACCGAACCGATCGTTCTCAACAAGCAAGTCTTGGTACAACGTACGGCAGAGGCGAACAACGGACAAGCCCCTATCCGTAACCAATTGGATTTAGCCCAAAAGACTTTATACATACCGAAAGATTCCCCGGCCTTATTGCGTCTGCAAAATCTGGGACACGAGATAGGCGATACGATCTACGTGGTGGAAGATGAGTTATATTCTACCGAGCAGCTTATGATCATGGTAGCCAAAGGCGATATCGATTATGCCGTATGCGACCAACAAATCGCCCGCATGACCCAGAAAAAACTGCCGGAAGTCGATATCCTAACGGATGTCAGTTTTACCCAATTGCAATCGTGGGCGGTCCGTAAAGACTCTCCTGTCCTACTGGATAGCCTAAATAGTTGGCTCCAGCAAATCAAAGACAGTGGATTATACGACCAGATTTATAAGCGCTATTACAAATAGGGCTATTCATGAGACGGCAAAATAAAGGAGAACTCCGAACCCACCCCTAATTCAGACGTAACATGTATCGAACCTCCCATCTTCACAACCAATCCTTTGCAGATAGCCAGTCCTAATCCGATTCCTTCCATATAGTCGTTTATTTTCACGAAACGGTCGAAGACATCTTTCAATTTTTCCTTATCGATGCCGATTCCCGTATCCCTTACGTAAAAACGTAATTGATCATCCGGTTGAATGGCATATCCCATCGTGATGCTACCTTCTTTCGTGTTCTTGATAGCGTTGTTCACCAAATTATTAATCAACTGCAACAGACGCATGCTATCCGTACCGAACATATGGTGGTCAGCCTCTTTCTCCAAAACCAACTTGACTCCTCCCGGAACCCGTAACTTGGCGGAAGCATAAATCGTATCCATCAATTCACTGACATCTAATTGCTCATATGTGATCTTTATCGCATCCGCCTCGATCTTCGAGATATCCAAGATGTCATTGATCAATTGCATCAACAATTGGTTATTCATCTTGATCACATCGTAGTACGACATACGTTCCTCATCCGTATCAGCAAAAGCCATCAATTCAGAGAAACCGGTAATCGCATTCAAAGGAGTCCGGATCTCATGGCTCATATCCGCCAGATATTTCGATTTCATCTTATCAGCGGCCAGCCTTCACCTTCGCCTCCTCAAGGCTTAATTCTTGATTCTTCCGTTCCTGAATATTCGTTGAACATCCAAGGATAACCGAAGGTCTTCCTTTATCGTCCCGTTCATACACGGTAGCGAATACCTCTCTCCAAACATATTCCTTCTTGCCGGGAAATAGCATACGTGCCTCGATCCTTGCCTCAGAGATTTCCCCTCGGCAAAGACGGGTAAACATATTATGATAATGTTCTTGATCATCCGGATGCGCCCGGCTGATAAACTGCCCCCATGACACCTCTATCATATCTTCCGACATGGTATTCCAATCGTTCAAGGTCACAACGGAATCCTTGAAATTATGGGTACTGTCCGGATCGATGAAGATCGAGCATGTACGTATATCACTTATCCGCAATGCCATTTTCGTCAAGATCCGGGTTCTTCGCAAAGTATTCTCCGTAGCCAACTCGGAAGTTATATCTCTCCATAAAGCCAAGACAAGCGGCTTGCCATTATTTAGGGAAATAGGATATTTAGCGACCTCTATATCCCGGTAATCGCCGGAGGCCGATTTTACCTTGCCCTTAAATCTAGCGGTCAGTCCTGTCTTGATCACATTCATATCGGTTTCCAGACGCTCCTCGGCGGTCATCAAGGCATTATAATTCACCTCGAAATCATCATGTCCCTCGATCTCCCGGGTTTCAATACCCGTTATTTCCTCCATAAAATGATTCCAATACAGGTAATTAAAATGGTTATCCCCATCTTTCACGAAAACACCCAACGGTAACCGATCTAATATCGTATTGATCAGTTCTTGTAGATTTTTTTCTGTTTTCAGAGAAGATACATTGCGTGTATAAACGATCACAAGCTCCTCATTAAAAAGGCTTGCTTGCGATAGATAATAATAGTTCTTTCCCTCAAAAGAGACCTCAAAAGAGAAATCCACTTTCACTTGCTCCTCGAAAACACGTTTAACCGCAGCTCTATAGATCTCATATTGATCGTAGTTCTTCCCGTCCGGGAACAACGCTTGAGGTTGCTTTCCGATACAGTTATTCGCTAAATAATGATAATAATCGTCTTTTGCAGAAATAACCTTGACAAGAGTAAGATTTCGATCTACTAATACGATCGTATCGGGACTCTTCTCCATGATCATCTCTAATCCAGACTGAACGTTACTTCCGCTTTCTAGACTATTCATATTAATTCTTTCGTTTTTGGGGTATAACTCGGGGATAAAGGTATTTATTTTTCTATTTATCACCAAAGAGAAACCTACCTATTGCATAATATTTCTAAATAATCTTTATCTTTACCGGGAATTTGAATGTAAAAAGATGAGATTTGATGAATTAGATTTGGAAGATGCCGTATTAGACGGGCTTTATGACATGAATTTTGACGAAACGACTCCAGTCCAAGAGTTAACGATTCCTGTCATTTTAGAAGGTAAAGACATCATCGCTTGCGCACAGACCGGAACCGGTAAAACGGCGGCGTATGTTTTGCCAGTTATTAATGAACTAAGCAAAGGTTGTCATCCGACAGATGCGGTGAATGCGGTCATTATGGCACCGACCCGGGAATTGGCTCAACAAATAGACCAACAAATTCAAGGATTCACTTATTTTATACCTTCCGTATCTGCAGTAGCCGTGTATGGAGGTACCGACGGAATCGCTTGGGAACAACAAAAGAGAGGTTTAGAGATGGGTGCGGATATCGTGATCGCTACCCCGGGACGTTTATTGTCCCATATTAAGTTAGGTACTGTCGATTTGTCTAAAGTGTCGTTCTTCGTCTTAGACGAGGCGGATCGCATGCTGGATATGGGTTTTTATGACGACATCATGCAGGTTCATAAACAGCTGCCCCCCTACTGCCAGACGATCATGTTCTCGGCTACCATGCCGCCTAAGATACGAACGTTGGCTAAAACCATCCTAAAAGATCCGGAAGAAGTCAAGATCGCTATCTCACGCCCGCCCGAATCTATCATGCAAACCGCATATATCTGCTACGATCCACAAAAGCTCAAGATTCTACAAGATCTCTTCACTCAAAGCCGCCCTCAACGAGTAATTATCTTCTCCTCTTCTAAAATGAAGGTGAAAGAATTAGCGTCTACCTTAAAAAGATTAAAGTTCAATGTAGCCGCCATGCACTCGGATCTAGAGCAATCCCAAAGGGAGGAGGTCATGAAAGAATTCAAGAGCGGACATATCGATATCCTTGTGGCTACGGATGTCGTAGCACGTGGAATTGATATCAATGACATCAAGTTGGTCGTGAACTTCGATATCCCGCATGATCCGGAGGATTACGTACACCGAATCGGACGTACGGCACGGGGTACGAACGGCGAAGGATTGGCGATTACTTTCGTATCGATCGACGAACAAGCACAATTCAAGCGCATAGAGGATTTCTTGGAAAAAGAGGTTTATAAGATACCGGTCAGCCCGGAATTCGGTGAAGTGCCCTTGTATGAGCCGGAAAAATACGGTATGAATAAAAGAGGCAGAGGACGGCCTCGTAAAAGTGAGGATAAAGGATCATCCTCGAGCCCACAAAAACGAAATATGGGACATCGTGGAAGGCCTAAAAAGGCGCAATAAAAGCACTATACTTTTTATTTGAAAAACACTATACTTTTGGAGCTAAAACAATATTGCTTTGAACTCAAAAGTATAGTGTTTTTTTATGGGATATTATCAACCGTTCATGGATGCCAAGAATTCCATATTATCAACGGTTTGTTCCATCCGTTGCTTAACAAATTCCATAGCCTCCATAGAGTTCATGTCTGATAGATATTTGCGTAAGACCCACATACGGTTCAACGTGCTCTCATCCTGCAATAAATCATCACGGCGAGTGCTGGAAGCCGTGATATCCACAGCCGGATAGATACGTTTATTGGATAATTTACGATCCAATTGTAACTCCATATTACCCGTACCCTTGAATTCCTCGAAGATCACGTCGTCCATCTTAGAGCCAGTCTCCGTAAGGGCGGTGGCTAGAATCGTAAGGCTACCGCCATTCTCAATATTACGGGCGGCACCGAAGAAACGCTTCGGCTTCTGCAACGCATTTGCGTCCACACCACCGGAAAGCACCTTACCGGAAGCCGGTTGTACCGTATTATAAGCACGAGCCAAACGAGTGATCGAGTCCAGAAGAATCACGACATCATGACCACATTCTACCATTCGTTTCGCCTTGTTCAATACGATCTCAGCGATTTTCACGTGACGTTCAGCCGGTTCGTCGAATGTAGAAGCGATCACTTCCGCATCTACGCTACGAGCCATATCCGTAACCTCCTCCGGACGTTCGTCGATCAATAATATAATCATATAAACCTCGGGATGGTTGTAAGCGATAGCGTTCGCAATATCTTTCAACAACATCGTCTTACCGGTTTTCGGTTGAGCGACGATCAAACCACGTTGCCCTTTTCCGATCGGGGAGAATAAATCAACCACACGTACGGCGATATTATCGTATACTTTCGGTGATTTACGTGCCGTAAGCATGAATTTCTCATCCGGGAATAACGGGGTCAAATGATCGAAAGGAACCCGGTCGCGAACCTCTTCCGGCGTACGGCCATTGATCTTGTCCACTTTCACCAACGGGAAATACTTCTCACCTTCCTTCGGCGGACGAATCGAGCCTTCTACCACGTCACCCGTTTTCAAGCCAAATAACTTGATCTGGGATTGAGAGACATAAATATCGTCCGGTGAAGTCAAATAGTTATAATCTGAAGAACGAAGGAAACCGTAACCATCTTGCATCATCTCCAACACGCCGGTTCCAGTAAGGATGCCGTCAAACTCATACATTTTCTCTTGAGCCTGCTGGTTGTTATTAGCGTTATTGTTATTACGGTTGTTATTATGATTATTCTGTCGATTGTTCTGTCGAGGATTATTCTGCTGGGGAGCGGCCTCGGGTTGAGGTTTGTTAGCCTCGGGTTTCGGAGCGGAGAACGGGAAAATCTGATCCAATACGGATTTAGCGTCCGGATGGCGAAATACGATGCGCTTAGGCTCTTCTTCCGTCGCTTGTGGTGAAGTGGTTTCTTCCGCTACCTCTACCGGAGTCGTATTTTCCGGCAAAGCGGCTTCTTCTTCCGTTTCAAGTTCCGCCACAACAGGAGGCAACAACGGTTTCTCCACCGGGCTCTCTACTACCGCCGGAGTTTCCACGGCCGAGATTTCCGTTACCATAGAGATCGTTTGCGGCTCTTTCGAAACCACCACTTCCTTGTTATCCTCGGAAGGAGCGATAGCGCCCGCTACCTTTTCCTTTTTCTCGATACGGACTCTTTTCTTACGTTCAGGCTGCTCTTTTTGCTCTTTCTTGTCAGCCGGAGCAGCCACTGGCTTTTCCGAAGCCTGTTGGGCACTCTCTGCAGCTTCGGCAGTCTCAGCCTTCGCCACTTTAGGAGAAGCGGCTTTAGCCGGACGGCCTCTCTTACGGCCCTCTACAGGCTTCTTAGCCTCTTTCTCTTTCATCTTTTCAGCCTGAATGCCGGCATAGGAGATCGCTTGCTCATCAAGAATCCGATAAACCAACTCTTCTTTCTTTAAGCTGCTAACTTTTTTTATTCCCAACTCTTCCGCGATACTTTGAAGTTCGGGAAGAAGTTTTTCATTTAGTTCTAGAATGTTATATTTCTGCATATTGCGAAGTAATAATATAAATGGCACATACACACGGATCACATATGCAAACACGACGTACGCCCAATGGTATCATTGTATCTTTATTAAATTATAATTTTCATGTAATAACCGGATTGTTCAGCTAATTTGAACCATTAGTAACATATCTGCGGAGTAAATCTTCGCAAATGTAAGAATATTTTTACAATAAACGAGGATTTAGCCCAAAAAATTCACAATTAGCACACGCTTTGTTGATTCGTCTATACGAAAACGATTATCAGTCCTTTCTCCTACCACCCAAACGATAGCGTCGCCACTACAAAGAAGCCATGTGCGCTCCTTCTCAATCCGGCTAAATTTATGATCGGAGAAATAGTCACTCAACTTCTTACGTCCTTTCATTCCGAAGGGAATAAACCAATCGCCTTCTTTCCAAGTCCGCAATGTTAAAGGGAAATCGAGTTTATCATAATCCAAATAAGCGATCCGCTTATTCTTCTCGATAGGGAAATCTATAGTTATAACAAGTTTTTGGAAAGATAGTTCAATAGGTTCATGATTAATGCCCTTTTCTGGATCTAAAACGAAGGTTCGCTTTTCCTTCTTCTCTAAAGAAGTGATCCATAAATAATCCCGATCCTTCAGCAAACGATGGGTGGAAGAGTAAAACAGCTTACCAGGCTCCTTGGTCAAGGCAGCGAAAATATCGTCCGAGACCAGACGGGTAAAACCATATTCTTTTAATAACTCATACAAAATCGTCTCCGGAGCCGGAAACCGCATCAACGCCCCGATAGAAAGACGATCATCCGATACGACAACCTCTTTCCGGGCTTGTTCCAATACATATATATATATAGTCTCTGCGGCAGAAAGATGCTCGGCGGAACGTGCGATGGTATTCCGGGCCGATGGATTTATCTCCTCCAAAAGCGGCAACACATTCAAACGGATGAAATTACGGGTATAAGCATCCGATAAATTCGTGCTATCCACCATATAGGCGTAGCCTTGATCCGCCAGCCAAGCCAAGATATCCTCACGGCTTACGCACAGCAAAGGACGGACGATGAAACCATTCCTCGGACGGATCCCGCTCATCCCCCGGATTCCCGTGCCCCGTATCAAATTCATCAAGACCGTCTCCACATTATCGTCCCGGTGATGGGCGACGGCGGTCGCCTGCCCTCCCAGCCGCTCCCGCATCTCCTCAAACCAAGCATAGCGCAATTCACGGGCAGCCATCTCTATCGAGAGATGCCTCTCTCCGGCATAAGAGATCGTATCGAAATCTATCTTATGAAAGGGTACTTCCAAAGATTCTGCGAACTCACAGGCAAATGCCTCATCCCGATCCGACTCCTCCCCACGCAAATGAAAGTTACAATGAAGCGCTATACACGGATATCCCAAACGCACCAATACGCCCAACAAAGCCACAGAATCGGCACCACCGCTCAATCCGACCAAAACCGGACGATCCTCGGATAACAGCCGGTACTTCTCTATATATAAACGTATCGTATGTATCATAACATCTTTGTATTAAAAACAATAATGGCCCTAGCCGGTTTTAGCTAGAGCCATTACTTATAGATCTTTTGAATTAATCTTCTACACCTGCTAATTCCGGGTCGATCATAATACGACCACAGTATTCGCAAACAATAATTTTCTTACGCAACTTGATATCCAATTGCTTCTGAGGCGGGATCTTGTTAAAGCAACCACCGCAAGCGCCACGTTGCACATAAACAACAGCCAAACCGTTACGAGCACCTTTACGGATACGCTTGAAAGCGGTCAACAAACGAGGTTCGATAGTGGCTTCCAGCTTCTTCGCTTTCTCACGAAGTTTCTCCTCATCCTGCTTTGTCTCGGAAATGATCTGCTCCAACTCGCTCTTTTTCTGAACCAAGTCAGCCTTACGGCCTTCCAGCTTCTCAGTCAGTTCAGCGATATCTTTTTTCTTAGCGTCTACCGCCTCTCCGAACTCACGGATTTTCTTCTCTGAGAACTCAATTTCCAAACCTTGGAACTCGATCTCCTTGGACAGGTTATCAAACTCCCGGTTATTACGCACATTATCTAATTGTGCCTTATAGCGATCTATCAATGTGGTAGATTCCGTGATCTTATGCTTTTGCTCAACAACAGAAGCCTCAAACTCCTTGATCTCCGCCTGATAGTTCTGGAGACGTGTTTCCAGTCCTGCGATCTCGTCCTCCAAGTCTTGAACCTCCAGAGGAAGCTCACCACGAAGGGTCTTGATCTTATCAATTTCAGTCATCATCGTCTGAAGTTGATACAGCGTAGAAAGCTTTTCTTCAACCGTATATTCCTTTTCAGCTGATTGTTTATCTGTAGCCATTCTATAAATATTTTACTGGGTTTGAATTAACATTCGAAAAATGTACCGCAAAGGTAGGGAATTTTTTCGATATTATGTTATAAAATATGTCTTTTGTACAGATTTCCGATTCATAATGACCGATAACCGCCAGTAGAATCCGGTCCTCCACATCGTAAAAATCGTTGTACTTCGCCTCCCCCGTTATAAAGACATCGGCACCATACGCGATAGCGTCCTTGATCAAGAAAGCGCCGCTGCCTCCGCAGATAGCGACCTCTCGGATAGGCTTACCAGTAAATGGGGAATGCTTCACGCAACCGACGTTAAACAGGGCCTTGATCCGCAACAAGAAACTCAACTCATCTTCCTCGGCAGGCAACTCTCCCACTACACCGGAACCTGCCTGTTCCCATGTGTTTGATAACGAATAAAAATCAAAAGCCGGCTCCTCATACGGATGAACGGATAACAGGGCACGGGTCACCGCCGTCTTCTTGAATGCCGGAAGGATCATCTCGATACGCACCTCTTTCTCTACATGCAACTCGCCGATCTCACCACAAAACGGATTGCATCCCGCATTGGCACGGAATGTTCCCTCGCCATGTAAATTATAACTGCAAGCATCATAGTTCCCGATACTTCCCGCACCGGCATTGAACAAGGTATTCCGCATGATCTCGGCATAAGCCTCGGGGACAAACGTCACCAACTTCAGCAAAGCGCCTTTTTGGGGGCTCAAGATCCGTACATTTTGCAAGCCGATCAACTCTGCCAAACGGTAATTCACGCCTCCTACGGCATTATCAAGATTGGTATGGGCGGCATAAACCACCAAATCATACTTACACGCCTTCATCATGCAACGCTCGATATAATTGGAGCCAGTCAACGACTTAAACGACTTAAAGGCCAAAGGATGATGAGAGATGATCAGGTTGTATCCCATCTCGATCGCTTCATCAAGCACCTCCTCGGTAACATCTAGGCATAGCAACACACCCGTCGCATGCTGGTTCACGTCGCCAACTTGCACACCCGCATTGTCAAAACCTTCTTGAAGCGGCAGCGGGGCGTAATGCTCGATTTCTCTCAATATATCTTTAACCTTTACCATGCTAAATATCTTTTGATTTATGTTCGGGAGAAAAAGTAATTCCTTTCGGAAGAAAAGAAAATTCCATTCAGATGGAATAAGATTCCCATTCGAATGGAATTTCAGATTGGATTATTTCTTGATATCAACGATCAAATTCAGTTCGTCCAACTGGGCCGGATCCAAGACACCCGGAGCATCGAGCATAACATCTCGTCCAGAATTGTTCTTCGGGAAAGCGATACAGTCGCGGATAGAATCCAAACCGGCGAACAAAGACACGAAACGATCCAAGCCATAAGCCAAACCTCCATGAGGAGGCGCTCCGTACTTGAACGCATTCATCAAGAAACCGAATTGCTCTTGCGCTCTTTCTTCGGTGAATCCTAACAGCTTGAACATCTTATCCTGTAATTGGCTGTCGTGGATACGGATAGAACCACCACCCACTTCAACGCCATTGATAACCATATCATACGCATTCGCACGAACAGCGCCCGGATCCGTGTCCAACAACGGTATATCATCCGGATTCGGAGAGGTAAACGGATGGTGCATAGCGTAGAAACGTTGATCGTCCTCGTTCCATTCGAACAGCGGGAAGTCGATTACCCACAAGCAAACGAACTTATCCTTGTCACGAAGGCCTAATTGATTACCCATCTCTAAACGCAACTCGCAAAGTTGCTTACGAGTCTTCATCGCATCGTCGCCGGAAAGGATCAAAATCAAATCACCCGGCTTAGCGCCGAACGCATTCTTCATTTCTTGAAGAACCTCTTGGCTATAGAATTTATCTACGCTTGATTTCACGTTACCATCCGCTTCCACACGGGCGTAAACCAAACCTTTAGCACCTACCTGCGGACGTTTCACGAATTCAGTCAGCGCATCCAGTTGTTTACGGGTATAGCTTGCAGCACCTTCCGCACAGATACCCCCTATGTAAGCAGCGTTATCGAATACGGAGAAACCATGGCCTTTCATGATGTCCATCAACTCGACGAACTTCATGCCGAAACGCAAATCCGGTTTATCGCTACCATATTGTTTCATAGCATCTTGCCAAGTCATACGCATAAACGACTCCTTGAACTCGACACCACGGATTACCTTAAACAAATGTTTCGCCATGCCCTCGAACATATTCAAGACATCCTCTTGCTCCACGAAGCTCATCTCACAGTCGATCTGCGTGAACTCCGGCTGGCGATCCGCACGCAAATCCTCGTCACGGAAACATTTTACGATCTGGAAATAACGGTCGAAACCGGAAACCATCAACAATTGCTTCAAGGTCTGTGGAGACTGAGGCAAAGCGTAGAACTGTCCCGGGTTCATACGGGAAGGAACCACGAAGTCACGGGCACCCTCCGGGGTAGAATTTACAAGAACCGGAGTCTCTACCTCCAAGAAACCTTGCTCATCCAAATAGCGGCGAACCTCGAACGCCATTCTATGACGAAGTTCCAGATTCTTACGAACGCAAGCACGACGCAAGTCCAGATAACGATATTTCATACGCAAGTCATCACCGCCATCTGTCTCCTCCTCGATCGTGAACGGAGGGGTAAGCGCAGTGTTCAGGACATTTAATTCAGAAACGATCAACTCAATATCACCTGTCGGGATATGCGCATTCTTGCTGGAACGCTCACGAACCGTACCCGTAACCTGAATCACGAATTCACGGCCCAGTTTATTCGCCTTTTCGCAAAGAGCTGCATCAACCTCCTGATTAAATACCAACTGAGTAATACCATAACGGTCGCGGATATCGACAAATGTCATTCCTCCCATTTTGCGGGTTTTCTGCACCCAACCGGCCAGTGTAACCACCAGACCTTCATCCGCAAGGCGCAAGTCGCCACAAGTTCTTGTTCTATACATCTTTATTATTTAATTTGCTAGATTTACCAATCTTTATACCTCGGTTTATTACAAACCGCAACCACAAAGATAATACTATAAATCTTAATAATTATTCTTTTAAGCAAATTAAAATACGTTTTACCCTCTGCTACCCAAGCTGTCCGTATCGGGATTAATCTCTTTCACAGCCTCCTTTACATCCTTGGCCGTTATTTTCTTCTCATTTTTAACAGCGATTTGCTCTACAGGATACTTTTCCTCCATCTCCTCCAATTTAGAGTCTACGGATGTTTTTGAATCATTTGTTCTCATATTCTCTATTTTATTAACGTAATAATGGCTATTAAACAAGCAAGTACTGCCAATGGTTTATAGCGATAGCGACATTGTCCGTGAACATGGAAGGAGTTATGGGAATGCGAGACATTATAGCACATCATTATTTCGATATAGACGCTGTTATAGTGTTTGATGTGATGAAAAATAATCTGCCAGCCATAAAAATGACTATTGATAAAATGTTATTTGATATTTGAGACACCTTCCGTGAGCGATACTGTGGATGAGGACAAAAAGCTATTTACCCCCGGATGAGCCTCTTATAGAGCAACGAACGCAAGCCATTAGGGAGAAGACGGGTCACTAAGCGAATACAGACATTCTTTAGCAAGGAGAAAAAGCCGATAAAACCCATCTTGTAAAACAGCGCCTGCAACCTCACTTCCGTTACGGCATACCGCCATCCTCCCCGCCGCCGAAACATATCCGGCGAGAAGCGGAAAAAGAGCAGGCTCTCTTGTATATTATAGAACCGGGCACCATTCATCAGCATCCGTACCCACAGATAATAATCCTCGAACAAAGGAAAATGCTTATATCCTCCAGCCTTTAGCACGGCCGACTTCCGAAACATCACCACCGGATGGTTCACCGGACACCTTCCCTTGGCAAACCTCAAGATATTTTCATGCTGCTCCGGCACTTTCCGCATGGAAAGTACATTTGATACCTCCCCTTCAAACTCATCGATCCAAGCCCCCACTACATCAATTTCCGGATGTTCCAAAAATATCGCCAATTGCTTCTCAAAACGATCCGGCTTAGCGATATCATCCGTGTCCATACGAGCCACAAGGTCATACGAACAATGCTTCAGCCCCTCGTTAAGAGCCTTGCCGAGACCTCGGTTGGTGGGCAAAGAAATCACTTTTAACTCAGGATGCTGGCTTGTGAATTCTTTTATGACCGCATACAGCTCATCCGTCAAAGGACCATCTTCCACCAAGACAACTTCTATAGGCAATAGCGTTTGCGTGAAGATACTGGTCAGACTTTGACGTAAAAATAGTGGGCTCTCTTTATGATATAAAGAAAGTAATACGGAAAATAACATAGACTTTCAGGAAAAGTATTATATAAGAAAAATTTCTATATGTACATATAAGATGTATCCGGAACACTTGAAGATTGACTCTTTACAGAGTCTGTACGTAAAGAACTGTCTCAAATCTATCTTTCTCATTCTCATGATCCTAATCTGCCTCATAAAAAAAACAACTCTCTGATTTACAGAATTAAAAAACATAAACATTCTTCATAACCACATTACACCAGCTCATCTCTTCGTTGCAAATTTCATACCCACTCTACTTAAGACATTTTTTAGCGCTCTCCGTTGCTTAGGTGATATTTTCCACTGAAGCCAATTAGTCATATCAATCTTTATCTGTTGAGAGAGAGGAACAATGCCTCTACCAGAATCTATATACAAGCTCAATCTACTCAAATTTTCAACAGCATGCCTAATCCATTTACCTTTATATACTCCATGTATATATGGCAAGATATATTCTGAAACTGCCACCACATCTTTATAATCCTCTGATGGAGCAACAGCGGCTTGTTCATTTATTGAGTTTTCAATATCCCATGCACTAAGAGAGCCATCGCCTAACAGCTCAACAAAAAGATCCTTTCGAAATATTCCAAATTGAAGATTGATAGCATAGGGGATTTGCTTATTGACACTACGCAATAAAGGAAAAGATTTAATTTTAGATCCTTTAGGAGTAGGGCCTAAATTACAATACCTTATCTCGTGGCTATCCATATAGTCAAGTAACCGCTCTATTAATGAATTGTCAACATTGTCACTCAAGATAATGTCATCACACATCAACATTACATACTTCGATTTTATAACTGGCAAAGCCGCTATAGTACGCTCAACCCAAGTATCATTTTGCTTATTATTGCATATACAAGTAATACCTTCATACGATTTGGTATTGGTGGTTAGAATAAACTCATAGGGACAATCACTCCAATATCTCCGATACCCTTTTAAAAATACGGCAAGCACATCAGAATACGAATCAGGAGAACTAACATAAATAGAAAGTCGCTTATCCATCAGCTATTGTACTTTTTCTATATATTCCTTCAAACTCATCAAGTTTTTATCCTTGTCAGAAATGATCAATTTCTCAATACCGCCAATCTTATCGAAAGGCCACTCTATAGCCATATCCGGATCATTATACATTATGCCGGCATCACCTTCACCATAAAACACCTCACCACATTTATAGCTAACGACAGAATCCTCCAGCACCAAATAGCCGTGGCCAAAATACTGAGGTATGTATAGAGCCTTCTGATTCTCTCCGGTCAGATCAAAACCTTGCCATTTACCAAATGTTGGCGAATCAGGGCGAAGATCTATGATTACGTCATACACATGGCCACTTATACAACGAACAAGCTTGGCTTGCTGTTTAACAAGCTGGAAGTGCATCGCACGAATTACACCCTTTTTACTAATGGTATAGAACACCTCTTTAAGTTCATGATCTATACCATTTTGCTTAAATGCATCAATATTGTAATCCTTTATAAAGCCACCACGTTCGTCTGTGGCATAGAAGGGAGTTATCTCATATGCCCCCTTCATATCAAGTCCCTTGAATTCAAATTTCTGTATCATGACTAATTCCGCTATAACATCAAAGAGTTTTTAAGCCAATTAATAGTTTTATTAATGCCTTTATCAAAGTCTATAGACGCATATTCTCCAATAGTACTAACCAAGTTACTATTGTCAAACATATCCATTGTATACTTTACACCATCATCTTCACGGACTCCTATCCCTACCTTATCTGCGCAACCAACTAGTTCTCCTATACGAATAAGATAATCTTTCAAGACTTTAGGATTGCCAGAGCCTATATAATAGAATGGCTTATTAGTTTCCTTAAAGCCTAGACGATATACAGCTTCTATAAGATCATCCACATAAATAAAATCATATGGTTGTAAAGCAGGACCAAATGCTGCTTCTTTACCAGCCATCAACTCACCTAACGTATAACTAACCAAATTGCCCGTTTTATTACCTACACCGTATATATTTGAGAACTGCATCCACACAAACTGTTGAGCGATATTCTTGCAATAATCTTCCAAAATTATTCTGCAAGCATGCTTAGCCACACCATACATCATTCCACCAGTCGTTTTTTTCAGATGCGACAAACTAAATGCTACATTCTCCGCTACAGTACCCGCACAAAGAAATTTTTTCACATTTAGCCTCTTGCAAATATTAGCGCAATCTACTGCCATCTGAATATTTGATAATTGAACCGTAGGATCTGCTTTATCAGCCCCATTTACACCTTTCCACGCAAAATGATAGAAAGAGTCATATTCAATTACTGGCAGTCTTTCGACTAGAGATGTATTCACCCCTGATTCTATCCTCGTAATAAGATTTGAATCAGGCAAACGATTGCCATGAAAGGTAATATCAACAGCAACAACCCTAGTACCTTTTTCTATCAATTTCTTTATAAGTGAACTACCTATAAAACCATTGCCCCCTGTGACGATTACGTTCTTCATATTATCGTTATACGTTTAAAAATTCATTTATCTGTTTATCCATACAAACACGAACATCCCCACCTGCTAGCCAAACCTTACTCCATTCAACAATCTTTTCCATTGCCTCATCCAGATTCCATCGAGGGCTCCATCCAAAAGTCTTTTTCAATTTAGAGCAATCAAGCTTCAAGAAATTAGCCTCGTGAGGACCACCGTCATACTTGTTCACCCACCTCATACCTTCGCCCCACTTGTTCACAAATAGCTCAACAAGAGCGCCTGTTTGAAAACAATCCACATCATCGGGACCTACATTATAATAATCCGCAAAACCGATATCCTCATATTGCTTCATCGCTATCAGCAGGTAAGCATACAAAGGTTCTAGAACATGTTGATAAGGACGGGTAGAGTATGGATTACGCACAACAATATCCTCATGTTTTACAGCCGCACGGATACAATCAGGTACTATTCTATCATTGGCGAAATCTCCACCACCTATCACATTACCCGCTCTAGCAGTAGAAATAGGAATAATAGGCAGACCATCAATATTTGTGAAGAAAGAACGCTTGTAGCTATGAGTCACCAGCTCCGAACAGGATTTGGAATTTGAATAAGGATCATACCCATCCAATTCCTCATTCTCCCTATAGCCCCAACTCCACTCCCTATTCAAATACACTTTATCCGTAGTGACATTCAAGAAAGACTTCACACAACAATTATTGCGAACACACTCAAGAATATTCACGGTACCCATCACGTTTGTCTCGTAGGTATAGGCAGGATCTTTATAAGAATCTCTAACAATGGGCTGAGCGGCAAGATGCAGTACAATTTCTGGTTGAGACTCATCAAAAGCCTTCTTTAGAGAGGTATAATCTCGTATATCGCCAATCACGGAATGTATGTCATCTTCAATATTGGCAATTCGAAATAGCGATGGTTCTGTTGGGGCTTTCAGTGAATATCCTGTAACGATCGCTCCGGCATTAGCGAGCATCCTACACATCCAAGAGCCCTTAAAGCCGGTATGGCCTGTAAGGAAAATCCTCTTGCCTTTATAAAAATCCAATATATTTCCCATTCGTATGATAACTTATTATTTTGCGTAATCTGGTATTTCCGGAACAGAGCGCTCCCAACGCTTCCAAGGAGCTTTATCCTCGGCAAGCAGTTTTTCAAGCATAGATTTCTCACGTATATTATCCATGCACTGCCAAAAACCAGTATGGATGTAAGACATCAACTGACCCTCTTGCGCCAACTTGACTAGTGCGGTCTTTTCGAAGACACAAGAGTCACCCCCTTCCAGCATATCAAAAACCTCGGGTTCCAACACCATGTAGCCGGCATTAATAGGAGCGCCATCAGAGGCGTTCTTTTCCCGAAAAGCCCTTACGGCTTGATCTTTAGTAATATCTAAGACTCCTTTATCTTGTGCTATCTTGACGGCCGTAAGGGTCGCAAGCTTGCCATGGCTCTTATGAAACTCCACCAATTTATCAATTTCTACATCACAAACACCATCGCCGTATGTCATCAAGAAAGTCTCATTCTCTATATATCTCTGGATACGCTTAATACGACCTCCAGTCATAGTGTTGTAGCCCGTATCAACGACTGTGACTTTCCAAGGCTCCATATTAGTTTGATGAACGGTCATTTCGTTGTTGCCACCACGATAGTCGAAAGTCACATCAGAGTTATGAAGGAAATAGTTGGCGAACCACTCCTTAATATATTCCTGTTTATAACCGGCGCAAATGATAAACTCGGTATAACCATAATAGGCATACTCTTTCATAATGTGCCACAAGATTGGCATACCACCAATCTCAATCATTGGCTTCGGCTTGAACTGAGATTCCTCAGATATACGAGAACCGAAACCTCCTGCAAGAAGTACTACTTTCATGATAAAGAAAAGATTTTTCAGTTAAGTAATCAGCTAAAGCTAAGATAATTAAGAATTAAACTTGTCTTTATAAATTGTATAATCATTATGTATATCAACAAAAACTGCATGAATAGGATATTCTGTAAAAATATCAGAATTAGGGATTTTCATAAAATCGCTACCATACCTAAGAGAAAGATATTTTTCTGCTTCAAAAGGAATAGGTAAAAGGAGATTCTCAAAATTCACATAGCGCTGAATTCCTAACCATTTACGAGGAAAACTCGTTTTGGGAAACGGAGCCTTTCCAAAAAAATGGCCAACAAGTAACGTATTTTTAGTTGAAAAGTGATTCAATATTTTGAATAAAAAGTTTTTTGCTGTAGTACCTACAACAAAATGACAAGAATTAATAAATACTTTCTTGAAAAAGCTATCAGAATCGTAATCTACCAAATAAAGAGATGTAGCTTTTAAAATTTGAGCGGATAAATATTGAATATAACGAACAAACTTATTAGGTGATACATTATACAAACACATTATATCAATATAAATACCTTGATGCATTTTATTATATCCTTTTTCAATACAAGTTGTTCCATTCATTCTTAACTTAGAAAAAAACAAAGGCCACTCAGTAGAATTTTCTCTTTGAAGATGAAATTTTTCTGTATCAAGATGTATAGAAGCATAATGAAGGAACTTATGATAATTATTAAAAGTCATAAAAACGTCAAAATCATCATCCCATGGAATAAAGCCATGATGCCTAACAGCACCTAAAGCACTTCCACCCATTAAATAATATTCTATATCATATTTCTTACAAAACTCATCAAAATAAAACGCTATTTCTAATATTTTATATTGAAAATCTTTAATATCAACATTCATAGTAGTAATTTAAACTAGTTTATCACGCAATATAGTAGAAGAAATACCTTTAGTATAAGGAAAATAAACAACTTTAGCTCCATTCTTATTCAACTCAGCTTCTACTTCCTGAAACAAAGAATTACCTTTCCAGTCATCACCAACAAACATCACATCGAAATGCAAACGATGATAAGCAGACATTTTATCTCGATTAACTTGAGGAACTACTTTATCTACATATTTGCAAGCCTCAACAATTGCCTTACGATTATCATAAGAGATTATAGGACTTTTATGCTTATACTCTCTTACCAATTCATCGGTACTAACACCAACAATTAAAAAATCACACAATTCCTTAGCTCGTTTTAGTATGTTTAAATGACCAATATGAAACATATCAAACACTCCAGAAGTGTATCCAATAATAAAATTTTCGTGACACATAATTATATATTATTTCAACAAACTATTATACAAATCCACCCACCTTAGCATAACATTTTTTACAGTAAAATAATGGAGACAATTAAAAGCATTCTCTGAAAGTTTACAACGCAATTTTTCATTAGTAATTAAGTCATAAATCGAGCGAGAATATTCAGATATGTCCAAAGACTTAATAACTTTTGAATTAACATCATTAATTAAGAAACCTCGAATAGCCATACAATCATCAAAAGCAATAGGGACTACTTTCATCTGCATAGCTTCAAGCAGACTTAGTGGAGCACCTTCTAATAAAGAGGTAAACATTAGTATTGACGAACGTTCAAAATATTTCTTTGAATCATCACGCCCAACCAATTTCACATTTACAATATCATTTTTATTTATAAAGTCTTTATAAACAGATTCCCACTCTCCATAACCAACTATAGTTAAACACCAATCTCTCACGTCATAAGTAGATAAAAAATGTTTCCAAATTTTTAATGCTAGTAATATACGCTTAGATATTTCATCAAATCGAGCCACAATTAGCAATTCATTTGTTTTAGAATAGTTACGCTCAACATAATCAAATGAGAGAAAATTGGGAATTGAGACCATCTTAGAAGAATCCTTCAAATTAGCAATAGATCTATAAATGGGTATATAAGCATCAGATAGGAGAACTAAAGCATCTGAGTATTTATAGATAGATTTATACTTCCTTTTGGTAGTATATTTAACTAGAAAACGAGTAATAGGGTAGAAGAATAACAATAAAAGATAAATAAGCCACTTAAAAGAAATCCGCCTATTAAGAACTTGAAACAAAAGAGATTGCTTATTATATCTAATATTCTCTGTTCCTGGAAGATTATGCAAAACTGATATAATTTTCACTTTTAATCCCGCAACAGCTTGACCAAGGAATTTCATATTAACAGCTCTTGATGCCTGATTATGAATAATAGAAATCTCATTATCAATAAGAAAAGAACGGAAACCATCTAAATCATTATAATCAATTTTAAATTTCGCATCAAAGACTAATTGAGAGGAACTATATTCAGAATCTTTAAAATAAGCTATAAAACAATGAATTCCAACACTAGACAAATATTTGGCAGACAACAAAGTGACTTTTTGATTGCCACTACCTGATTCAGAAGGATCTAATAAACTAATAAACAAGATATTCATGATCTATACTTATCAAATAATTTACGATATATTTTCTGAAAAGGAATATAGTGATTCTTATAACCATCTATAACACATATGCTTTTATAAAAATTTATCGTGTGCAAACCATCCGAGTAATATGACGAGGAATCAGGATAAAGGGATATTACTTTTGTTTCATTATAGGACTTATCTGAAATATCCTCAACTTTATACAGAATAATACCTTTACCATACCCTTGTAAACAATCCTGAGCTGGTCTGTATACAGTATTATTTACGTACATGAAATCACCAGCCATTCTGCTCCCAAACAAATTAGATTTTATTAATATTGGAGACAAATCGTATCCATATAATCTATTATTTGAAGTCCACATATACAAATCCTTATTATATGCATTTCTTGAAGTTGCAAAAAGATAAAAGGCTCCATTATAAGGCAAGATTGTAGCATCCGCAACTGCAACAGGAAGCATAGTACTGAAATGTTCACAAGAATGTAACAAAGTATTATACTTATAAACATTAAGTTCTGTAGAATACGAATTTTCAGGAACAATATAAACCTCATCAAGAGTATCACCTCTAATAATCAAGGGATAAGAGTTATGTATATTATCATCTATCAACGTATATTTTTCAATTATTTCACCTGTACATTTATCGACAGACAAATGACATATTGTTGCTACATTTTTACTACCTAACAAGATATCTTCTACAAGCAAATCAATAGTGCAGTCAGATACATTTAAAATGAATGGATCTGCATAACAATGAAATTTAGAGTCTCTCCTTAACCAAGTGATATTAGACAAATCAATATTATCACTGACTAAATCTTCTGGAATAGCATTAAAAAATCCCACATTCCATTCTTTATAAGATATTTTTTTCTTTAAATCAAAAAACATATAAATAATTAATTGGTTTTACCACAAGAATACTTACCCGACATTACTATCCAAAAAAACAGACCTCCCCAAAGATATGTATTAATAATAGCACTTTCGGACAAACTCAAAAATAAATATTGAAGCATTACAGGAATGAGAATCAAATTATAATCAAACTTAGAAACAGCCTTACAATATAGATTATACAAATATGCTAAAGAAAAAATTCCAGAAGACAGCAGCAATGATATATACGCAACATCTATTATAATAGACTCATCAATATTAGTTGCACCAATCAACAAATTATTCGGAGTTAATTCGCCAAATACGAGCAAAGAATACCTTAATCTACCAGAACTAATTTCATGAATAAAAGAATACTCTGATTCATTAAACAAAACAACAATAAAAAAGAATAGTATCACAAATGGATAAGACAACAATATATATTTATTAAAGAAACATTTTTTTAAATTTGTTTTTTGAACAAAAGATAAAACAAGCAGAATACAGCCAGAGAACAGAACCGTACGAGAATAAAATGATTCATATATAACAAAGACTATAAAAGCGACAAGAAATGTATTAATTTCTTTCTTTAAAACCACAAGAAAAATAACCAAGAAAAACAAATACAATGAAAACAGGTTAGGATTTCCATATCCCATATCACTAACAACGCCTCCAGACTTATAGAAAAAATCAGAATATTCTTCATGCAACACTCCTAAAATCAATAAACCGTAATTTATAATTAAGAATAATACAGTTAGACAAAAAGAATATTTAGCCATTTTATCAATATAAAGATTCCTAGATATTGATACCAGCAATGACACAAACAACATTTTAGATGCTTCCACACGAAACAATGAAAGTATAAAAAATAGAACTATCCAATAAATATTATCATCTATCTTTGTAAAAAGCAACGAAATAAAAGAAATACCAATAATAAGTATAGATAAATTAGCTGTAGCAAAGTCTGATATATTTAGTGTCATTTTAAGATTAACAAGAAATATTATAATAAAGAACAATATCTCTAAAATTCTATTCTTCTTAATAACAAATGAGCCAGTCATAAAATACTATATATTTCATTCATTGTTTTTTCAACATCAAACATCAAAGAACGTTTTGCTGCTTTATTTTGATAGACAAAGACCTTATTATAATCATTGACAAATAATTTAATTGCATTATACAGAGATTCATCATCATTGTCTGCCAAAACCCCATACTCGGAATTTGACCCTAAAAGCTCTACTGGACCAACTGTTTTTGTAGACACAATTGCTTTTCCCAGACATAATGCTTCCGCCACAACTAAAGAAAATCCCTCTGCCAAAGAACAACTCACAAATAAATCCGCACACTTTATATAGACATAAGGATTAGGCTTATAACCTAAAAGGTGTACATTATCATCCAAATGTAAATCATGGATCATTTTACTAAGATCTGACTCCAAACAACCTGCACCAACAATCCAAAAATCTATATCATATCCATTATCTACAAAAATTCTAGCAACTCTTATAATACTATCAAATTGTTTTTGTCTAACCAATCTTCCTACTAGACAAACCGTAAATTTCCTTTTCTCAACTTTAAACTCATTTGCGCGCAAGACAATTGTCTTACAATCTATCAAATTATATATTACTTTTGTGGATGTAGTCACATTAAAAAGTTGTTGAAATTTATTTTTCGCATCATTAGACACAAAGATCACATCATCCATTAATTCATAACATTTCTTCTCATGCTTATTACTTTTGAAATACCTTTTTGTCCAATGGAAATTAAACAGATCTACGTGCACCCAAGATAAATGCCTAATTCCTTGCTTCAATATAAAGCTATGATACACCAAACTCCGTCCTTCTAAAAAAGATATTATCGTATCATACTTTTCACCTTTCATCTTATCAATTATTATCTGTCTTCTAAAAAATAATATATAAAAATAATATAAACCAAAATAGGACATTATTTTTCCTATCATTCTTTCTAATAAGGGTCTATTAATATTATAGAATAATATTATTTTTCTCACTTCTAAAGGCACTAGATTTGCATAATTTCCAAAATCATGTTCTAACAAAAGATCTATATCATATTTACTATAATCAAAATTATTAAGCATATCCACCAATAATTTTTCCGCTCCACCATCATAAAGGCTTTGCATCACGAACAGAATTCTTTTTTTATTGCCACAAGTCATATATAAATAATTTAAATTCAAATTACATCAAATATATTCTAGTTACTTAACATGATTCAATAACCCTACATTGCTTATATACTATTTTTACTCTATTAATAACAAAAACAACTATTTAACAACAAATCGTTTTAGAGCCGCATGCAATATCATACGCTCACTTGATTGCAACAAACTATAAATAACACTAAAGCCAATAAATACGGAAAGCGAAAAAACTATCAAGAAACGAAAAACTGAATCATTAGGTTCGATTAACATCAATATAGAACCGACTAACACCAATGAGAATGTAAAAATTAATATAGGCCTAACAACATCTCGAAAGTATTTTCTCATATTCAACTGTATTTGCCTATGAATATCACACAAACTATAAAACCAATATCCTACATTTGCTAAAACCGCAACAATAAATGGGACAAGCGGATTAGCATTCAATCTTAACAAAAGATAGCTTATAGGTAATATCGCCAACGTGAACATTCTACCATATACTTGACTGTTTTTTATATGTCCAGTTGCATTTGCCGCCATCCATAGAGGTGGTATAAATACTCCTATCAAGGATTCACACAGAACAAGACGAGTGAATGATATAGTATGGCTTGGAACCTCACCTAACCAAACCTCCAGTATAAACTCTATCTCAACCATTACAGGTATAGCTATCAAGGCCGCTAAGAAATAAGCATATTTAGAGCTTTTCTCAATTAGTGTCACCATGTATTCACAATCACCGGAAGCATATGATTTAATTATTTGAGGTTTAACCGCTGTCATCATATTCTCAGTAAAACGTGTAACAACTGCGCTTACTTGCACAGAAACCGCTCGTGCCGCATTTACAGCGGGACCAAAGAATATATTTAAAAGGATATTTGTTCCTTGTACACCTGCAGACCAAGCGAAACAGCCAAATAAATTTTGACCTATAAACTTTGACATCTCTGCGACCAAACTATAATTCCAATAAAACCTAAATTTACATTCGGTAAATGACCTTACACTATATATCGCATAAATTAGCCAGACGAAGACAGAAACTATAGCCATAAGCAAACCATACAATATCAACGAATCGATTGTTCCAAAAGCTTCAAGCAAATAGACTATGAATAATCGAGCACAAGCCTCAAAAAGACCAAGATAGGCATATATATTCATTCGCTCATGCGCAACTATAGCCCCCATTAATGGGACTTGATTAATAGCGGAAAGTATGGAGATCAATGAAAAATGATATACCCAAACGGCAGCACCTAACCTCTCTGGAGGTATCACTAACTTATTGTATACAAACCAAAGTCCCAATGTTTCACCAAACAGCAATAATAATACGGACAACAGCCACATGAGGGTTAGGCTCTGTCTAAAAGCACATCCTGTCTCCATTAAGTCTTGTTTTCCCAAACCTATATTCATATATCGTTGGGTAACATTAGATAAACTAGAAATAAAAAAGCTCATGATGGAAACTACCCCTCCCACCACATTATAAATGCCGAAATCCTCTACACCCAAAACCCTCAACACGACCCGACTGGTGTACAGCGTCACCCCCATAATCAGAAGCATGCGCATGTAGAGGAACAACGTGTTCTTAGCTATTCGCTTATTGTTTTCGGAATTTGCAGACATAAAATCGTAATCGAACAATCCAAAGCACACACTTTATTAAGACACACCAGACAATGCAGAGAATAATATTTCATGACTTAAGAGCAATTAAAGCACATATTTTTTATGTATTTTACAATAAAATGCAATATACAACCCAATAATACACTAGAAATCACATACACTACAAAAGCAAAAAAAGGATTATCTATAATACGCATTAAGGAATAACGTCCTTCACTAACAAGCTCAAACATCAAATATATCTCAAAACTAATAAAAAACAAAAATGAAACATATTTATTAGGAACAGATTTTTTACATTGAAATGATAATCATCCACAAAATAAAGGAATGCAAACATTAAAATCAGAAATGGATAATATGTAACTGAAAGTTTAAAAAATCTTTGTTTCAGAAAAGACATATCATATTCCATCCGGCTATTATTATTCCATACAATACCAAATAGCATACCAGACATTGCGATAAACAATGTTACAAAGACACCTCCGAAATAATGTCCTAAAAATGAAATTGAATTATAATTATGACAAAAATGGCATAGCAATATACCGGTAATAGCAAGAGCCCTTAAATAGTCGAAGGCAACAATACGTTCTCTCATCTCTCTATTAATAAATCATTTAAATATTATGCAAACTCAATACAAGGCGTACACTCTAGGGGAGGCTCTTTGCAGTACCCTAAACCTAGTCATATTAACAATCAATTTTGATTTTAACATTATCTGTGTCCAATGTAATGTTATTAGGAACTTTATTCACATAATTCCTACACCCATTATCAGATCACACCGTGATCTCACCAATGTACAAGCTATTTCCAAAGCATACTCAACCGAGAAATCTTTGTTACCTTATCAGGTAAAGGAGGTTTACCAGTACAGGTAATAGTGATTTACCTGTACTGGTAATAGCGATTTACCAAATATGTCAGATCTCATCCGGGCTCTCGCTATCGCCACCGCCATCAGCAGGCTTTCCGCCCACCCAAATTTGCGTACTTACGCTACGAGGCGTTTTCAGTATGTGACCCGCACTACCATACTGCGTCGTCACAGTCAGCGTGTACTCACCTTCCGCCAAATCAGCCGGCAGGAGCAACGTGAGCGAAGAAGGGTTGTTGATGGTGATCTGGTCGTCCGTCAGTTTCGTGGTGGCACCTTTGGAGTCGGTCAGCGTAACACCTACCGACTCGTGGTCGCCAACCACTTTCAACATCGCCCCACGGACGAAGAAGTTGTGACCCGCAGTGGCGCTGCCGTCTTTCAAGCCCGTCTTACGATCCTCGGTCTCCAGGATGTACATGATGTTAGACTTCTCGCCGAGGATCTCCACCACGGTCTTGGCGATCGCCTCGCGCAGAGCCTTGTCTTGCGTGAAAGAGACGTAGATGGAATTATTCTCCTTGTTCCAAGCGCCGCCCTCAACCACGCCTTTCAACTGGGGGACGGCACGGAACAGACCCGTGTTCACGCTATAGCCGTTTAAGATCAAGTCCATTACTATCCGATGGTAGAGGGTCACAGAGTGACGCATCGTCTCCGGGCGTAGACCGGTGTCTTGCTTGTACATCTCCTCCAACACGTCATCCAAAGTTAAACTTCCGGCCGAGGCCAGTAACAAGATCTTGTCCGTCTTGTTGTCGGTGGTCACCGCATTATCGATGAGCCAGCCTTTCAATACTTTCTTCATGGTATTTTGATTTATAGGAAGGACGGAATTGCCCTTCCCGGCTTTCCTTGTCTAGAACCTCTTGTCGAATGCCGATTCCCTCTTCTGCCGATTCCGGGCGATCAGCCAATCGATCACCAAGTGAAGAACCGTCCATAGAGACAGGTTTAAAAATAATATACAATTGACATTCAAATGATTAGCCAATACAATATTCAATGCGATAAAGAAAACGGACACGCAAATGATCGTCACCATCACCATCCGCACCCGCATACCCGTGCGCAACAACTTATGATGGAAATGGTTCTTGTCCGGCAAGAACGGGTTCTTGTGCTCACGAAGGCGGCGCAGCACCACACGTACCACGTCCAGCAACGGTACCAAGACCGTGGAAAAGGCAATCACCAAATAAGGATTCGAACGCTCCGTAGAGGTACTATTCGATACGCATAAATGAATGATCAGGAAACTGATCACGTAGCCCAACGTCAAACTCCCAGCATCGCCCATGAAGAGCTTATGCCCGCAGTTGGCATTGCCAAAGACATTGTAGCACCAGAAAGGCATGAGGATTCCCAGCGTACAGATAGCGAGCAAGGCATAAACACATTGATCTTGAATGAAAAAGAACACGCTCAAGACCGATAAGGCGATACAGCACAAACCGGAGGCCAGACCATCGATCCCGTCAATCAGGTTGATAGCGTTTGTCACATAAACCACGGCGAAAACCGTGACTGGCACACCCAGCAAGGCCGGGACCGAATAGATCCCGAATAGGCCTCCCAGCGTATCGAGCCAATTGCCGGACAACACCAGCAGGAGGGCCGACACGACTTGTACGATGAACTTGTAGCGGTAACCCACCCCGACCAAGTCATCGCAGACACCCACCAGATAAAGAAGTGTCATGCCCACGAACAAGAAAAGATACTCATGGAGCATCTCGATCGAGAAGCTAGACAGATCCGAGGGCCACAGATAAAGGCGAAAGCCTATCACCAAGGCAAACGACATCAAGACCACGGGAAAAAACGACAGGCCACCCAAGCGGGGAACCGGGGTCGTGTGTACCTTTCGAGAATCCGGGACATCATACAGTCTTTTCTTGTGGGAGATCACCAAGATCCTCGGGATGATCACCATGCCCAAAGACACGGAGATCAGATATCCGGACAGTAATAACAATAATAGAATTTGCACCTCACTCATACGATCTCACTTAATGAAGGCAACCCCTTCACCTCGCCGGCATGCCACGCTTGGTAGTCCTCATGGGAGAGTTGGGATGCTGTTAATAATTTGTAATCTATGTCGTCTCTTCGCAAGATGTGCTTGCGGGCATACGAGCGGAGCGAACGATCCGTAACGGACACCATCACCACCGGGAACGGGTAGCCGAGCAAACGCATTGGCGTAATCTCGCTGTCCGGGAATACATGGCGCAACTGATAGGCCGAGCACTCAAATGCCACCCAGTAAGGCCCCGTGCAATACAGGTGAATCGAGTTTTGGTTCGCACGCTCGCGGCTCATGATATCATTTAAATGCTCGTTCAGCAACCGCACCAAACGAACGCCGGAAGGAAGGGAAGACATTGATTTTTGATTTATGATTTTTGAATTATTCATTATTCATTGTTCATCATGTCTCAGCCATCGATCGTAATCGTCCAAGCGACGGATTAAAGTCTGTTTGCTTTTCTTGGGCGAGGACTCACACCACCACGGGTCCACAACCTCGTGCGCCATCTGCCGGTAGAGACTGCTGTCCGTGCAACCGTAGAGCGTCACAAGCAGCAAGGCACGGGATTGCGCCGCCTTTACCGCCGGGAGCATACTGCGCATCGTGGCGAGCAAACGCACGAACTCATCCTCCTCGCCCAACAGCTTGTAGGCAGGTAGGAGTGACGAGTAGACCTTACAACGCATCACGTCCGTCTCCGCACGGAGCGAACCGTAGGATCTCAACACCTCAAGGGCCAAGCGGGTATCCTCCTCTGATACGCTGCCGGAGGCATGGTAACGTCCCAAGGCATCGTGCAAACCCTCCCGCAGGCGGTCGTTGTCCAGATGGGTATAGACGTGCTTACCCTTTGTGTTCAGCTCGATCAGCTCATACTCACCCGGCTTCACCTCCAACAAGGGGACCCACATGCAATCGAGGATACGAGCCATCACATCTTTATGCCCGCCACCCGGCTGGATCACCACCTCCGCCTCCATACCGGTAAAATAACCGGACGTGATACGCACACGGTCGCCCTTCAGCAAGCGGTCGCTGTCCGGTACGTACACCGGAAGCTCGTTGGAATAAGATTCCGCCACCCAACGTAAATTCCCCATCTCGTCATCCGACAGATAAGGGAAATGAGTCATGCCTCCGGAAGAGACCCGGGGAAGGAAATTGTATAGGGGAAGCGTGCGCTTCATCTGGAAGATCTCCTCAACCGAGGACCGAACAAACACGTAGTTGAACAGCAGGGGTCGTTTCGTGTTGACCATCTTTCCGTCCACCTTCCTCACCTCCACATAGGAGGGGGCGAAATACTCGAACAACGTCTCCCCACGACGCTTGCGCCGGGAAAGCTCGGCATCCAAGCTTTTAGCGGGGCTGATCCTGTCGCGTCGTGCCACACCCGTAGTAGGAAGCGTGAGCACGTACCAGCGTACAGTCTTCAGGTCATGACGCTTGCCAACCCGCGCCGTACCCCTCTCCGAGCGACCGTCTCTCAAAACATTCATCATTATGATTATCTTTTCCTAAGATTATAGCAGGATCTCCACTCAAGCCTCACGACAATTCAAAGCCCTACCAAGAGAACCATATTTACTCCTGATAAACAACACTTTATGTCTTTAAAAATGGCTTTTCTGAAAATCACCATCGCTTGAAATATTAAGCTACTCGGGAAGTAGCTTAAAAGGTTGGAAAATGGTTATTACCCAGTTGTAGAGACGGAGCACGCTCCGTCTCCCACCGTCTGACAGTAATTTAGAATACCATTTTGAGGGGATGAGACGGGGCACGCCCCGTCTCTACAAGAATGTATGTTCGATTTTTAGGAGGGACGTGATGATGTAGGAAATACGAGATCATTTCGTCTCTATTGCCATGTCTATGCACTAGGAATAAGAACGAAGATTTAAGGAGAATCAAGGTCGGAGCACAAACTAATGAACAAACTAAGCCTTATGATTGCTTGTTATTTGTTATTTTTTATTACTTTTGCGCCGTGAAAGAATACGCTACTTCCCGAGTAGCAAGCCTCTTACCCCACTTTGGGTATCGGTTTACACACGCTCTCAAAACAATTCCGGTTCACTGTCGACAAACGTTCCAACGAGAAGCTCTTCAAATAGATCTGTGTTGTCTTAATAGACTTATGCCCCAACAACTCACTGATAACCTCGATCGATACATCTTGTTCCTTCAAGAACGAGGCGAATGAATGACGGATCGTATATGAGGTGACCGGAAGCGTAACGCCTGTCGATCTCGCCAACAACTTCAAGTCACGATTAAAGCGGGACAGGGTCCTGTTATATTCTTTGTAGGCCGCCTCACCGGTTCTCCTTCCACTCAAAAAAGGAAATAAATAAAGGGATTCCTTTGCCGTACAAGCGGACAACTCATCCAACAGCCGCAACGCCCCGGAGGGAATCTCCAGCTGTATGAGAGACCCGCTCTTTTGTCGGTGATACTGCAATATCCCATCCCGGATATTCTCCCATTTCAAATGCGTGAGATCCACAAACGCTATCCCGCTGAACGCGAACATCAACCGAACGGTCAACTGTACACGCCGCAAGGACGGATCCCCCAACGGGGCGTTAAACATACGCTCCAGCATCTCTCGCGGCAACGCCTTCTTCCGCTTGCTTTCAACGCCCGTGAAGACATCTTTGAACAGGTTGGGTACAAAGGGAGCCTCGTTCGCCTCCACGGCCAAGTTATAAATGTGACGAATCCGACGCATATAGGTAGACACCGTATTCAACGAACGGCCCTTGTCCAACAACCATGACTGATAGCACAAAAGCCTGTTCCTATTAATATAGGCATAAGGAATCGCCTCCATACCGCAAAAGCACTTGAACGAGTTCAAGGCATCTTGATAACTCTTCGCCGTGGAATACCGTTTTTTCTCACGCAGACAAGCCATGTAGATGGACAGGCCCATAACAAAATCTTCTTCTTTTTTCATATCTTCTCCTTAATAAAAAGGCCAAAAATACTACCTTTGTACACTATTAATTAAGTAAACCATATTTAGAGTAAAAACATTACCATGAAGAGATTTTGGAGTATTCCACTTATGCTCATGCTATTCGCATGCCAAACTCCCAAAGAGAGTAGAGAGGAATTATCGCTTGCCGGTTGCTGGGAATTACGATTGGATTCAACAGATGTCACCGAGCAAGTTCAATTACCGGGTACCACGGACACCAACCAAAAAGGATACCCTAACAATGATAAGGAGGAGACAACTCATTTGTCTAGGCCCTTCCGCTATCAAGGTAAGGCTTGGTATCAGAAAGAGATCACGATTCCGGAGAACTGGGAAGGCAAGAGCATTTGGTTAATCTTGGAGCGAACAAAACCGACCCAAATATGGGTAGATAGCATATATGTCGGTTCATCCGACCATATTTCCACCCCTCAAGAATACGATCTGTCCACATATCTCCGGGCTGGGAAGCATCACTTGACTATTCTAGTCGATAACGGTTTGAGCGTTCCGCCCCAATTATTGGACAATTCACACGCTTATACGGAATCCACGCAGACAAACTGGAACGGTATTATCGGAGACCTGAAATTGGAAGCCCGTCCACAATTCCATATCCGCCGGATACAAGTATATCCACATGCGGATCAAAAAACGGTGGACGTAAAAATAAAGCTTTCAAATCCATTCGAGCAAATGATCGTAGCCGCCGTTCAAATAGAGATGGAGGCTTTCAACACAGGCTTAGAGCACCATATCAAATTCAATAAGAATATCGTAGTTCAACAAGACGAGATCATATTCCAAATACCGATGGGTGATGACGCCTTGGAATGGAGCGAGTTCTCCCCTACCCTGTATCGCTTGACCGCGAACATCCAAGGAGAGAATATCCAAGATAGCCAAAGTACTACTTTCGGATTAAGAGATTTCAAAGCAGAAGGAACACAATTCAACATCAACGGATTGACCACCTTCCTTCGTGGAAAACACGATGCTTGCGTATTTCCGCTTACAGGCCATGTACCGATGGATACCGCAGCATGGAGACGCTATTTCCGCATCGCCAAGGAATACGGTATCAATCATTGCCGTTTCCATTCATGGTGTCCTCCTAAAGCTTGTTTCGAGGCGGCCGATATCGAAGGTTTTTACCTCCAACCGGAACTACCTTTCTGGGGAAAGATGGAAAAGGGCGATACCACTTTGATCCATTTCCTCACCAAAGAAGGATTACAAATACAGGAGGCTTACGGGAATCACGCCTCTTTCGTCATGATGGCGATCGGCAACGAGCTTTCCGGGGATCAAGAAGCGATGGTAGACATGATCGCCCGTTTCCGTAGTGAGGACGGACGGCATTTATACGCATCTGGATCGAATGACTATCTAGGCTTCAACGGCCCTGCGGCGGGTGACGATTACTTCACGACCTGTCGAGTCCCCGGCGCTAACGTATTCAGCAACCATACCCGGGGTTCCTTCTCTTTCGCAGATGCGGAGGATGGCGGTTATATCAACCATACCTATCCAAACTCGGTCATGAATTTCGAATCCGCTATCGAACAATGTTCATTGCCTATCATCGGACATGAGACCGGGCAATTCCAATGTTATCCGAATTATGAGGAAATCAAGAAATATACCGGGGCACTAAAACCTTGGAATCTGGAGATATTCCGCAAACGACTGGGCGAGTCCTGTATGGCCGGACAAGCGGATGATTTCTTCAAGGCTTCCGGTAAATGGATGGCGCAACTTTACCGGGCCGAGATGGAAATGGCGTTCCGTACTCCGGGAATGGCCGGCTTCCAATTATTGGATTTACAGGATTATCCGGGACAGGGCACGGCGTTAGTCGGTATCTTGGACGCTTTTATGGATAATAAGGGCTTGATAACCGCCAAGGAATGGAAAGAGTCTTGCGATGATGTCATATTACTGGCTCTCCTACCTAAATTCTGTTACTCTGGGAATGAGGCGCTCAAAGGCTCCATCAAGGTAGCGAACTATACACCTACCACTTTAAAAGGGAAACATCTAACTTGGACCTTGACGAATAGTCAAGATCAAGTAATCGCCCAAAACAACATACCGCTGCAAATCAATCAAGGTACGTTGGCCGAGGTAGGCCCATTAAATATCGCTTTACCTGCCATTCAAGAGGCTGAGACCTATACTTTACGGCTGGCGATCGAGGGCACGGATTATCACAATCATTATCCGTTATGGATTTATCCGGAACATAATAACGTGCAAATCCCTACGGATATCAATGTTATTAAGAAATGGGATAAACAGGCCGAGAACTTATTGGCGAACGGGGCGAAAGTATTGTGGTTCCCGGATGCCAAGACTTACAAGAACGTGACGGTAGAAGGATTATTCCAGACAGATTACTGGAATTACCGGATGTTTAAGTCCATCTGCGAATGGGTAAAGAAACCGGTCTCTCCGGGTACCCTCGGATTATTAATGAATCCCTCTCATCCGGTTTTCGCTCATTTCCCGACGGATTTCCATACAAACTGGCAATGGTTCACGATGATAAAGAATAGCCATCCGTTGATACTGGACCAGCTTCCGGATAATTACAGGCCAATCGTACAGGTGATCGATAACGTGGAGCGTAATCATAAATTAGGGATGATCCAAGAATTCAATGTCGGCCCGGGCAAGTTATTAATCTGTATGACAGACTTGGAAACCCAACAAGAATACCCGGAAGCCCGCCAATTATACCGTAGCTTATTAAGTTATATGGATTCCTCCGAGTTCTCGCCTCAGATGACATTAACGCCCGCTCAATTGATTGAGTTATTCACGCATCAAGTCGGAGATTCGAAGATTAAGGAATTAGGGAATATCTCGTATGATGAGTAAGCGACCTCACTTTTGACGTATATTCACATAGAGACGCAGCGTGCTGCGTCTCTTTCCCTATAATATTCATAATCATCAAACAAGATAGTCTTTCGTAACGGAACGCTCGCAGGATAGTAACTCCTTGGGAGTACCACTAAACAAGATCTCACCCCCCATTAGTCCGCCTCCAGGACCTATCTCGATCACATAGTCCGCCGCTTTCAAGACATCCAGATTATGTTCGATCAAGAAGACACTATTGCCTTGATCTACCATAGAATCGAATAAGGAGATAATATGCCTGATATCTTTCACGTGCAAGCCATCCGTCGGCTCATCCAAGACAAAGACCTTGCTTTGGGTTCCTAGATAAGACGCCAGTTTCACCCGTTGCAACTCACCTCCCGATAATGTGGATAAGGCTTGGTTCAAATGCAAATACCCCAGACCAACCAGCATAAGCGGACGGAGTTTCTCCGCTATCACCGTTCCCGCAAAACGAAGGGAAGCCTTGCGGACTGTCAAGTCCATCACCTCGGCGATCGTAAGACCATCCACTGTATACCGCAAGGCTTCCGGGGAATAACGCAATCCTCCACAAGCCTCACAAACGGTCTCGATCGAATCCATAAAAGCCATATCAGACACGATCACGCCTTTTCCCCCACAAACCGGGCAACCGCCTTTTCCGTTAAACGTGAACATACTAAGCCCAGCCTTACTTTCCTTAGCGAAAAGTTTACGAATATCATCCGCAACTCCCAGATAAGTGGCCGGAGTGGAACGCAAGCTGATCCCGATATTCTTTTGGCTGATATAAATCACCTCCTCGGGGAAATCCCGGCGGAAGCATTCCATCAACGAGCTTTTCCCTGAACCGGCTACACCGGCGATCACCGCCAGTACTCCCATAGGAAGATCTACCGTCACGTCCTTCAAGTTATGAAGACGGGCATGCTTTACCGTAAACCAACCGGACGGGATCCGGAGGCTTTCCTTCAGAGGGGTATTTTCTCCTAGCATACGGCCGGTCAAGGTATCGCTACGGAGTAAGCCCGCATAATCTCCCTCGTACAAGATACGGCCGCCCTCCATACCCGAACCCGGCCCCATATCCACGATATGATCGGCGATCTGTATCATTTCCTTATGATGTTCCACCAGCAAGACCGTATTCCCATGATCCCGCAACTTTCGGACCGAGGCTTTCAATAAATGGATATCGTGGCTATGCAAGCCCACGCTCGGCTCATCCAACACATAAAGCATATCGGAAAGAGATGAGTTGATATATTTAGCGATCTTACAGCGTTGCGCCTCCCCGCCGGAAAGGGTTTCCATGGAGCGATCCAGCGTCAAATACCCCAAACCGATCTCCAATAAGGCGGATAACCGGCCTCCGATCGCCTGCTTCATGTCTTTCGCCAACGGGTCATCAATCTCCCGAAGCCAAGCGATTATCTCGGGGATCGCCATATGAGTTACTTCGGCTATATTTCTCCCGTTGATCCGGCAAGAAAGTACCTTATCGTTCAAGCGGGTCCCACCGCAATCCGGGCAGATTCCCATCGTAACCATCGGTTCCAAGACCTTTTGATGGATCTTCCCTTCCTCGGAATTGATGATGCTGCGATACATACGGGTTACCAAGCCCTCATATTTCGCCGTCTTCGGCCAGTCGGCAGGAGGATTCTTCAAACGGATTTGCGGGGAATAAAGGAATAAGCGCAACTCCTCCGGCGTATAATCCCGGATCTTCTTATCCAGATCGAAAAGGCCGCTGCAAGCATAACGTATCCATCGCCATTGGCCGGGCTGGAAGGTGACGTAATGGATCACGTCCTCATCGTTCAGGCATTTATCAAAATCAACCAGCTTATGCACGTCCAGCTCACGAATCTCCCCCAATCCGTCACAACGGGTACAACGGCCTTGCGGATGATTAAAGGAGAATGTATCCGAATATCCGACAAAGGGTTTGCCCACCCGTGAGAACAAGAGACGGAGCAATGAATAGATATCCGTATAAGTCCCCACCGTAGAACGGGCGTTGGGAGCGGGCTTCCGCTGGTCTATCACGATAGCGACCGGCAGATTCCCGATCCGGTCTACATGCGGACGGCCATATTTGGGCAGGTATTGCTGCACGAAACTGGGGAACGTCTCATTCAACTCCCGACGTGAACTGGCGGCAATGGTATCCAATACCAACGACGATTTCCCGGAACCCGAGACCCCGGTGAATATAGTGATTTGCTTCTTCGGAATATCCAGAGAGATATGTTTCAAGTTATTCTCATAAGCTCCCTCGATCTTGATATATTCTTGATTTGACATAACCAATGACTTTAATGAACGAATGACAAAGATACGATCTAATCCTGTCTTTTTAATAGATATAAAGCGTATCTTGTAACACTACCTTTTGAGAGAGGTTACCAAGTAGAGGAAAGAGGATAGCTATATATGGCGCTTTTTACTCAAAAAGGCCGCTTTTTATACACGATAGGTCATGAAAGCCTACGCAACTAGTCGTGTTAGGCAACGCCAATAGTCACGTTGGGCATCGAAAGCAGTCATGAATAGGGTTATGAACTGTCATGAATAGGCATCATAACCCTATCATTTCCCCATCGTAACCCTATGAGATAGCCCAAACAACCCATAAGATATGAATTACGATGAACTAATTTCGCTAGAATGAAAGGCTGTTTTTTGACATCTATCTATTTAACAAACGATTACTGATTTTTTCTTGCGTATTTAGGAGCGAGCCGTACTTTGTCCCGGAAAAATCGATTCTCCGGGACTTAACTTTACAATTTGTCAATTTGATTATTCTGTCGAAAGACACCATCTTATTAAGGCATTTAATTCGTCGCATGGAAAGGAGCCTTGAATTCCGGACGGAGCGTACAGGTATCTTCCAATGGGAAATCCCGAGGGGCCTCTTGCGTCACTTCCCCGGTGGCTGCCCATTCAGCCCCTCTTAGTAAGGTTACCTGAAAACCCGTACACTCCATCGAGTAAATCATATTCGGGTCATTGCCGCAATGCCCCAACAGATCGACAAAGACACGCCCCTTCCCCCACTTCACCGTCCACATCAACGGTTCATGGCGTCCACGCTCATAAGCGGTAGCCAATATCTCCACATTCCGTACCGGACCACGCAAGCGGGTATAAATCTCGTCCTTGAAATGTTTCCATCTTATAGGCAGACCTTTCAAAATAGGGTGCTCCGGCGCACGATGCTCTAGGATCGTCTCATGCTGCAAGCCATGATAACCCGCATAACCGGGTGTATAATCGTATACATATTTGCCCTCTTTCCAATACAGGTAAGGACCGTCTTTCTCGTTTCGCCCCTCCCAAGCTCCCATGCCGATTATCTCGTTGTACGCTTTCCAACCGGCCATAGGTACCACGGAGGAATGGATAATCACGACCCCACCACCATCCGCTACATAGTTCTCGAAAGCTTTTTGGACAGGCTCGGGCCAGACTTCACCTCCGTAATTAACAACAACCAAGTTATATTTAGCGAAATCGGGCTTAAAGGTATTTATATCTCCTCCGAAATCCGGGGTAAAGACGAAATCCACCTTAAACATTCCACTGTTCTCTAAAATCTGCTTCATGGCCTCGCAAGCACCTCGCCAATAATGACTGCCATCTTGCCCGGCGATCATCATCGTTTTTATCACCTTTTTCTGGGCGTAAGAGGTTGAGGCTGATAAGGCGCAACAGATAAGCGCTATAAAATAGATATACTTTCTCATGGTTGTTGGGGTTTAATGTTTTTACTCTCGGGGCTCCATTCGATACGGTCATAGCAACGGGTGGTTCGCAAATTATATCCTCGCTCATCAACCGTAAACTTCCCATCCTTAAAATAATCGATATATAACTCGGAGATCCCGTCATTATTGCGATCCTCCACCGTAAGCGCATATTTATCCGTCACATAGATCTCATCCGATATATATTGGATCTCTTTCGTATAATTATCCACGATCACGTAATAAAACTTAAACAGGTCGAAAGTAGGGTAATGCCCATTATCCCGCCCGAAAAGCATGACCTCTTCCATAGCGGCATCATCATCCATATTCGCTAAAACGGATTGTTGAAACCAAAAGCCGTCTTTTTGCGCTTGCGGAGGAATCCGGTCCCAACCCTCTTGATGGGCTGTCACCCGGAATTGGGCATGGGCGCCCATACAAACGAAAAGTAGGAGAACCCAATAAATCAATCGTCTTATCATGTCTATCATTTTTAATTATTATTCATATTTATAAGGCACAAATGTAATGATATGTCTCTTATTGATTATATTTGTCTTGTATTAAATTCACCTTTAGTCTAAATATATTATGAGCGATCAACCAATAGATTTTACGCAACGTAACATAGCCATCGACATCCTCCGGGCCGTCACGATGTGCGTGATGATCTTCGAAAGCGTACATCAAATTAAAAATTTAAACATTAAAACATATCGCTATATGAAAAAGATTATCGGACTATTCTTGCTTATATGGGCTATAGGTTCAGCCCAAGTTTCCGCCCAATCAGAGACAAACCGTTTAGATAGTATCATGCCCGTACGAGGCTTGGCCATCGCCGCTCCATCCGCACAGAAGTTGGATCTATTCTTGAAGTTCGTCCAAGAGGAACTGGCTCCCAGTCATTTCAACTTGTTGATTCTACGGGTAGACTGGAATTATGCCTATGAGTCCCATCCAGAACTGAGGGATCCGACCCCACTCACACGAGAGGATGTGAAAAAGATCGTAAAGGTTTGCCGGGATAACGGAATACGTATCGCTCCCCAGATCAATCTCTTGGGTCATCAATCATGGGCTGAGACTACCTACGCTTTATTACGTGAGTATCCGGAGTTCGACGAGACGCCACACGTGGATACCAAGAACTATACGGGTTGGCCCAACTCAGACGGACTTTATTGTAAAAGTTACTGCCCGCTTCATCCGGAAGTACATAAAATCGTATTCGCTTTAGTAGACGAGTTGACGGATGTTTTCGAAACTCAATTATTCCATGCCGGAATGGACGAGGTCTTTTATATCGGACATGATAGTTGCGTCTGTTGCGGCGGACATGACAAGGCTGAGTTATATGCCGGTGAGGTCACTAAAATACAAAACCACTTAGCCTCACAAGGCAAACGATTGATGATATGGGGAGACCGCCTGATCGATGGCAAAACTACCGGGATCGGCGCTTGGGAAGCCAGCATGAACAATACCTACCGTGCGATCGACTTGATCCCGAAAGATGTTTTTATCTGCGACTGGCATTATGAGCGTGCCGAGCAAACCGCTGTTTACTTTGCCATGAAAGGCTTCGACGTTGCTACATGCCCTTGGCGTAAACCTCAGATAGCGCTTCAACAGGTAGATGATATGATCCATTTCCGCCAGCATTCAAATCCGGAAATGTCTCGCCATTTCCAAGGAATTATCGAGACAGTCTGGTCCGGTGCAGACAGTTTCCTCGAGGCCTATTATAACCCGACTACCTATAAGCAAGAGGTCTCAGACGCTGTCACGGTCAAGAAACTAATCGAGAAATATAAGGCTTTGGAGAATCAGTGAATGTAATTTAGGTCATAATACCTGTAATCCATCTACAAAAGTTTCTCCGGATTTCATCGATCTTTGCCGTTGCAATCGAAAAGGGATAAACAAACCAAGAAGTAGAACTTATTAAAATAGCAATTATGACACTAAACGAATTCTTGAAGTATGTAGAGACAAGAAAGCCTCTTAAAGGAGACGAGATCCATCAGTTTATGAACAAGATGAGCGATGAGGCCAGACGCATGACATTCGAGTTAAACGGCTCATATCACGATCCCGAGGAAATCCGTGAGCTGTTATCCCGCTTGTTTAATAAGCCGGTCGATCCGTCTTTTCGTGTATTCCCCCCGTTCTATACGGATTTTGGGAAGAATATCACGGTAGGCAAGAACGTTTTCATCAACGCTTGCTGTCATTTTCAAGATCATGGCGGGGTGACACTGGACGACGGTTGCCAGATCGGGCATAACGTGGTCTTTGCCACCCTCAACCACGGCTTCGCCCCCGAAGACCGGAGCACTACCTACCCTGCCCCGATCGTTCTGAAAAAGAATGTCTGGGTAGGCTCGAACGCAACGATCCTATCCGGCGTAACCATTGGCGAGAACGCTATAGTCGGAGCCGGCTCGGTAGTTACTAAAGATGTACCGGACAATGCCATCGTGGGAGGTGTTCCCGCCAAGGTCATAAAATACATCCAATAACCCGTAACACCGATTACGACATCTGGGATTTCCGATATTCATTCGGGGTACACCCCACGGTCTTCTTGAATATGCGGCTGAAGTGCTGGGAGTATTGGAATCCTAGGTCGTAAGCGATTTGGCTGACGGTCTTGTTTGTCCCTAATATCCATTCTTTCGCTAAGGAAATAATCCGGTCTTGTATATTTTCTTGGGCAGTTTTCCCTGTCTCTTTCTTGATCAGATCACCGAAATAGTTCGGGGACAAACAAATCTTCTCGGCGAAATACCGTACAGTAGGTAGCCCCTCCTGTCTTAACAGATCGCTTTGCAGGTATTCATCCAGTAATCGTTCGAACCTCACCAACACATCCTTATTCGTCTCCGCACGGGTCGTAAACTGACGGTCATAAAAACGCAGGCAATAATCGAGCAGCAACTCGATATTCATCGCGATCAGCCGTTTGCTATGCTTGTCGATGGAGTGCTCCAACTCGATCTGGATTTTCCTCAGGCAATCCACGAAGATCCCCTTCTCTTCCTCAGAGAGATGTAACGCCTCGTTTGATTCATAGGAGAAGAAAGAATAACGCTTGATGTCCCGTCCCAAAGCCGTACCACGGATCAAGTCCGGATGGAAAAGCAACCCATGCGCCAAAGGCCGGGTCCCATCCTTAAGCTCAATACCCGTCACCTGCCCGGGAGCGAATCCTACTACGGTTCCTTCTTGATAATCATAATATTGCCTCCCATACCGAATATCCCCGCATTTCGTATCTTTCAGGAAAAGTCCGTATATACCATAATTAACCCGGAAATTAGTAGGCCATGTCTCGGACTTGGATAAATCTACCACGCTCACCAATGGGTGCAACGTCTCCAAGCCAAACATCTTGTTGTATTGATCGACGGTATCGATCTTTATTAGATTCTCCATAAGGCTATCTGTTTTATTGGTCTCAAAGATAAACATTCCAAATATAACAACCTCATGCCATCAGGCAAAATCCATAGAACCGGATGATATCGTATTAAAATATGTATTAAAGGAAAATTTAAAAAGAGGAAGGAGAAATAAAAAGCGGTCTGGACGGGACTCGAACCCGCGACCCCATGCGTGACAGGCATGTATTCTAACCAGCTGAACTACCAGACCAAAATGTTATTCTTTATCGCTATTCCGTTGAATTGCGGTGCAAAGATAGGTGGATTTTTTGAATTAGCAATAGTTTAGGATGAAAAAATTAGAACAAATCGATAAATTTCATACTTTTGTCCCCATATATAATTAACACTAGCATGAAAAATACTCCTGTAGACTATCAGACAGCCAGACGGATTATCGATGGCTTTGGACTTCCCGATTTTGGGAAAGCGACTATCCGGGAGGTAGTTGCCATATCCACGCAATTGGAACAAGAAACGGGAACCGAGTTCATCCATATGGAAATGGGCGTACCGGGCTTGAAAGCCGCTCAAGTAGGCGTAGACGCTGAGATCGAAGCCCTTCGTAACGGTATAGCGTCTATCTACCCGAACATCAACGGAACTCCCGAAGTGAAAAAGCAAGCTTCCCGCTTTATCAAGGCGTTTATAAATATAGATATAGACCCAGAGTGTTGCGTACCCGTAACCGGTTCCATGCAGGGCACATACGCCTCTTTCCTTACGGCCGGACAATGTACGCCGGGAAAAGACACCATCTTGTTTATCGACCCCGGATTCCCCGTGCAGAAACAGCAAATAGCCGTTATGGGCTATAAATATGAGTCGTTCGACGTATACGAATACCGTGGCGAGCGATTGCGTGAGGCCTTGGAAGCGCATCTTTCCAAAGGCAATATTGCCGCGATGATCTATTCTAACCCGAACAATCCGGCTTGGTTCTGCCTCACCGACGAGGAGTTGAAAATCATCGGCGAGATGGCCAACAAATACGACGTGATTGTCATAGAGGACCTCGCCTATTTTGCCATGGATTTCCGCAAGGACCTCGGATGTCCTTTCGAGCCTCCTTACCAAGCGAGCGTAGCCCGTTATACCGATAATTATATCATGCAGATATCCGGTTCCAAAGCGTTCAGCTATGCCGGACAGCGTATCGGCGTGACAGCGATCTCCAATAAACTTTACCATCGCTCCTATCCGGGATTGACTCAGCGTTATGGAGGCGGTACGTTCGGTACGGTATATATCCACCGTGTCTTATACGCCCTATCTTCCGGAACCAGCCACTCCGCCCAATTCGCCTTAGCCGCCATGTTCAAGGCAGCCGCGGACGGTACGTTCGACTTTGTCTCGCAAGTGAAGGAATACGGACGTCGTGCGGAGAAACTAAAGAAGATTTTTACGGATCATGGTTTCACAATCGTTTATGATCACGATCTGGACCAACCGATAGCCGACGGCTTCTATTTCACGATCGGTTACCCGGGAATGACCGGCGGACAATTGATGGAAGAACTGGTTTATTACGGAGTAAGCGCCATATCTTTAAGTACCACAGGCAGTAACCAACAAGGACTACGGGCTTGTACCTCTTTCATAAAAGATCACCAATATGATTTGCTGGACGAAAGACTGAGATTATTCGAGGAAAATCATCAAGCATAAATTAACAATAAGCCCGGTCGATTCACGTTTATTAACTTGAATCCCGGGCTTTTCATTTGCTTCTTATTAAAAAACGCCTTATATTGTCGGTGAATTAGTAACAACCTAACATTCACGATCATGGCATCTTATAAAAATATATTTAAAATAACACATAACGATGTCCTTCCTATTCAAGGAAGTATTCTGATTGCCGAGCCTTTTTTACAAGATGCCTATTTCCAACGTTCCGTCGTATTATTAATAGAGCATACGGAACACGGATCGATGGGATTTGTCTTGAATAAAAAAACGGATCTTATCGTAAACTCTTTTTTCAAGGAGTTTGCCGAATTTCCGGAGATACCGATTTATCTGGGGGGGCCGGTCAGCCCCAACCGTTTGTTCTTTATTCATTCCTTAGGGGATAATATCATTCCGGACGCATTAAAGATCAATGATTATTTATATTTCGACGGGGATTTCAACGCATTGAAACGATACATCCTCAACGGGCACCCAATCGATGGGAAAGTGAAGTTTTTCTTGGGATACTCCGGATGGACCGAAGGGCAATTAAACCATGAAATCAAACGGAACTCGTGGGCCGTAAGCCATATCACCACCGATAATATCCTGTCTGCCGATGGGGAGGGCTATTGGAAAGATTCCGTAGAATTATTAGGCAATGATTATAAAACTTGGACAAAATATCCGAAGGACCCGTATTTAAATTAACTGCATTATGCAGACATCGGAATAACCATCCGGTGTCCTGATCCAGTCCTTAAGCGTCCCCGCCTCGACAAATCCCAGACGGGTAAATAATTTCTTGCTAGGCTCGTTCGCCACGGGAATATGCACATAAAGTTGATGAAGCTTCAAAAACGTATAAGCGTATTCCATCAATAGTCTTAACGCTTCCGTAGCAAAGCCACGTCCTTGATACCTACGATCCAGCATAATACCGCAAGCCGCCCGATTCGGATGCGGCTCAAAATCGAATAAATCCACGATCCCCACGGAAGTCCCCGTATCGCATTCCTCGATCATGAAGCGAAGTTGGCGAGACTCATAGATACTCCGGTCGCTACCCGCTATATATTCCTTCAATATATAACGGGAATAGGGCGCCAAGGTATTCCCTACTTCCCATAACTCCGGATCATTCTCCCAACGATACAACAACTCCAGATCCTCTGGTTCCAATGCCCTCAAACGGACTCTATCATTCGACAACAACATATTTACTCAAGGATTACTTAAACAAGCCGACCACTCTTCTTCGTATATATATGGAAAACCGCTTTCTTGTTCACGAGCTTGTCCATGAACAAGAGCATCTGCTCATAGCGGGCATCGGGGAAGCAGAAAGCGTAGTCCGTAAAGCCTTTCATCTGGTTCTTGCGACAGATAGCATCCATCACACGCTCCACGTCCAAATCCCAGAGATTCACGAATTCCAGATCCGGCATAGCTTTCAGGCAAACGGCCTTTACCTCCTCAAAATGATCCTCCCTGCACAAGATCAAAAGGCGGCGATGCTTAACCGCTTTAGCCTTCTTGCGTAGAGGGGCTGAAATCATCGCCCAGCAAGCTTTCAGCAGGACAGCTAACCGGATCAGTATCCGCATCAACCAACCGGCTCCCGGATAATATTTCTTATAGAAAATCAACATGGCACCGTAAAAAGCCCTTATGTACCTCAAGTCACCATGCTTCGTACTCTCCCCCTTATAATGCAGGATCCGTTCCGGCACGTACAAGTTCTTATAGCCTCCCAACACGATCCGATAAGACAAATCGATATCCTCCCCATACATGAAGAACGACTCATCTAACAAGCCAACCTTATCCAACGCCTCATGGCGAAGCAACATGAACGCACCCGCCAGCACCTCCACCTTATGCGTCTGCTCTTTATCCAGATACGGCAGGCTATAACGTGCGAATGCCGGAGAGTTAGGAAACAGCTTTGAAAGGCCGAATATCTTGCAGAACGACACCCAAGGCGAAGGGAAAGCCCGTTTGCTCTCCGGCAAGAATACCCCGTGCCCATTCAGCATCTTCACGCCGATAGCTCCGATCTCCGGATCCTCATCCATTTGGAAGCACAGGCTGCGGAGGCTCTCCTCTCCCACCACGGTATCGGGATTCAGCAATAACACGTATTCCCCGGTGCACTGGCGAATCGCCTGATTATTGGCCTTGGCGAAACCGGGATTATCTTTATTCTCGATGAAAACCACTTCCGGGAACTTAGGCCGGAGATATTCGACAGATCCATCCGTCGAGTTATTATCCACCACGAACACCTCGGCGTCCATCCCCGTTACGGCGGCACGGACAGAATAGAGGCATTGCTCCAGAAAATACTTCACGTTATAGTTAACGATGATAACGGACAACTTGGTTTCTTCGTAGGTCATTCCGGATATTAATTATGAGTTATGATTATGAATTAGAAGAGGTGAGATTGAACTCAGTACGATTGATAATGGATCGTCCTAAGGTGATCTCGTCGGCATACTCGATCTCATCACCGATAGATACGCCACGTGCGATGACACTGATCCTCACATCGTAACCGGATAGCTTCCGGTAAATAAAAAAGTTAGTCGTATCGCCTTCCATGGTAGTGCTCAACGCCAAGATGATCTCTTTCACCTCACCTTCGGCCACACGTCGCACCAGACTGTCGATACGCAAGTCGCTCGGTCCGATACCATCCATCGGCGAGATGATCCCGCCCAACACATGGTATACGCCACGGAATTGCCCGGTATTCTCTATCGCCATCACCTCCTTGATATTCTCTACCACGCAAACCAAGGAATGGTCACGGCTGGGGTTGGCGCAAATAGAGCAAACCTCATCATCACATATATTATGGCAGACCTTGCAGTACTTCACGTCTCGACGGAGGGCAACCAAGGCCGCGGCGAAGTTTTCCGTATAGCCGACGTCCCGGCGCAACATATAAAGCGCTAGCCGGAGCGCTGTCTTCCTCCCCACCCCCGGCAAGGAAGCCAATTCATTCACGGCATTTTCCAACAAGGCTGAAGGATATCTTTGATTCATCTACTTTCTGTATTTGACTACAAAAATAGAAAGAATTTACGAATTAACGATAAACCTCAAATTATTTACTCGGCTTCTCCCCCATCCCATTCAAGTCGCACATCTCTTGCTTGATATGTACAACTATAACTGCTCTAGGTATAATTGTTCATGTCCTCAAGTAATAAACATTCTTTTTGCCATATACAAACATACTTGCTACTTGATCTATTTCCAAATGATCGCCGTGGGATGTACAGACCACGACGTGATTTGTATATTCCACGACTTGGTCTGTACAGATCACGCCGTGGTTTATAGAATTATACAGCATGCGAACAAGAATTCATACGCTACTGGGTAAGAATTCATATAGATAATTTGGGTACGGTTGCCCTAACTATTCTAAAGAATCCTTGCATGTCTCAGCCAGAAAACATAAATTTGTCACCCAACACCCGTTTGGTGGAGCTATTACGAACTAATAATCTAACATTTTAATATCGTGAAACCAGAAAATGAAGAAAAGGTAACCGGGCTGCTAGAAAACGCCTACCGAGAATTAAAAGAAGGGGAAAGCTACAAGCCTCTTATGTCTCCCAACAAACACTATCCGGAGGTTACGCTTTGGTCCGTCCTTTGGGGATTGGTCATGGCGGTGATATTCAGCGCGGCGGCCGCTTATCTGGGCCTGAAGGTCGGTCAGGTATTCGAGGCCGCCATCCCGATCGCTATCATCGCCGTAGGGTTGTCCAGCGGATTCAAGCGGAAGAACGCCTTGGGAGAGAACGTCATCATCCAGTCTATCGGGGCCAGTAGCGGCGTGATCGTGGCGGGGGCCATTTTCACCTTGCCCGCCCTTTATATCCTGCAAGACAAATATCCGGAGATCACGGTCAATTTCTTCGAGGTTTTCATGAGTTCCTTGTTAGGAGGTATCATCGGGATCTTGCTATTAATCCCGTTCCGTAAATATTTCGTATCCGATATGCACGGTAAGTATCCCTTCCCGGAGGCTACGGCTACCACGCAAGTACTCGTCTCCGGCGAGAAAGGCGGAAGCCAAGCGAAGCCCTTGATCTTCGCCGGATTAATCGGAGGTTTGTACGACTTCATCATCGCCACCTTCGGTTGGTGGGGCGAGACGATCAGTACCCGTATCGTCGGAGCCGGTGAGATGCTGGCAGAGAAGGCCAAGATCGTATTGAAAGTCAATACGGGCGCTGCCGTACTAGGTCTGGGTTACATCATCGGATTAAAATACTCCTTGATCATCTGCGCCGGTTCATTCTTGGTATGGTTGGTAATCATCCCCGCCATGTCCGCCATTTTCAGCGCCGACGTGCTTACGTTCGGAAATGACGCTATCACGGCGACCGTCGGGAGCATGAGCGCCGAGCAAATCTTCACCACCTACGCCCGCCACATCGGTATCGGAGGTATCGCTACCGCCGGGGTGATCGGCATCATCAACTCTTGGGGAATCATCAAGGGAGCCGTAGGCTTGGCGGCGAACGAGTTGAAAGGAAAAGGAGACGCTGTGGAGAGTAATACCATACGTACGCAAAAGGATTTGTCGATGAAGGTGATAACGATCGGTATCATCGTATCGCTGATCGTCACCTTCCTGTTCTTCCAGTTCGGCGTACTTCATAATTGGTTCCATGCCGCCATCGGCTTATTGCTGGTCGGGGTGATCGCTTTCCTGTTTACGACCGTAGCGGCAAACGCTATCGCTATCGTAGGGACGAACCCGGTATCGGGCATGACGCTCATGACGTTGATCCTCGCCTCCATCATCTTGGTCGCCGTAGGGTTGAAAGGGCCGGCCGGCATGGTATCCGCCCTGATTATCGGAGGCGTGGTTTGTACAGCGCTTTCCATGGCGGGAGGTTTCATTACCGACTTAAAGATCGGCTATTGGCTGGGGAGCACACCCGCCAAGCAAGAGACTTGGAAATTCTTAGGCACACTAGTTTCCGCCGCTACGGTAGGAGGCGTGATCTTGATATTGAACCAGACGTACGGTTTCACGACCGGACAATTGGCCGCTCCGCAAGCGAACGCTATGGCCGCCGTTATCGAGCCATTGATGAGTGGTTCGGGGGCACCTTGGGCTTTATACGCAATTGGAGCCGTCCTCGCCGTCGTATTGAACTTCTGCAAGATACCGGCGTTGGCATTCGCCTTGGGTATGTTTATCCCTTTGGACCTGAATACGCCGCTTTTGATCGGTGGAGCGATCAGTTGGTACGTAGGAAGCCGTAGCAAAGACCAAAGCTTGAACTCAGCCCGCTTGGAGAAAGGTACGTTACTGGCTTCCGGCTTTATCGCCGGCGGCGCCTTGATGGGCGTGGTCAGCGCAGCCTTACGTTTCGGCGGAATCAACTTGATGAACGAGGAATGGGCATCTAGCAATGCCGCCGAGATACTGGCGGTTGTCATGTACCTTGTCATGATCGCTTACCTCACATTTAATTCCCTGAACGCAAAAAAAGAATAGAATAAAGGAATAAGGATATGGAAGCACCTGTAATCAATGTGGGAATCATGACCCACAAAGCAATCTCATTTGTTTTTAACGAGGAGTATGTACATACGGAAACCGGCACGTTCACCATAGGCGAGCAACGTGCCCTCTGGGTAAACGGCAAGATCGTGTACAATGGGAAGCTTTATCAGGAGCTATTCTTCGAGCCGACCAGCCCGCAATCCTCTTTCGACTTGAAGGCGGTCACGATCGGCGTGGATTTTCACTGGCAACGACAGGAGGATCAACGCTTCAAGGGAGCGTTGAACCTCGTGGCGACCGATAAAGGTATCGTCACGATCAACCAAGTGGACGTGGAGGAATACCTTACCAGCGTAATCTCCTCGGAGATGAGCGCCAACGCTTCCAAAGAGTTGCTGAAAGCCCATGCCGTGATCTCGCGAAGCTGGCTCTTGGCACAGGTCGAGAAGAATTTCAACTTGAACGGATCGGTTACGCCCTATAAAAGTTGTTACCGCAACAACGAGACCTTGATCCGCTGGTACGACCGGGAGGACCATGATCTGTTCGATGTCTGTGCCGACGACCATTGCCAGCGTTACCAAGGTATTACCCGGGCATCGAACCCGATAGTCAGGGAGGTGATCAAAGAGACACGTGGAGAGGTATTGATGGATAACGATACGATCTGCGACGCCCGCTTCTCGAAATGCTGCGGAGGCGTGACCGAGAAATTCGAGAATTGCTGGGAACCGGTTCCCCACTCCTATCTTACCGCCTTGAGGGATGACGAGGTTCCCTCCTATCCCGACTTGACGGACGAGCGGGAAGCGGAACAATGGATACGTACCTCACCCGAAGCCTTCTGTAATACAACGGACAAGGAGATCCTTAGCCAAGTGCTAAACAACTACGATCAAGAGACCTCGGATTTCTACCGTTGGAAAGTAGAATACACGCAAGAGGAACTATCGGGTTTGATCCACCGGAAAACGGGTATGGATTTCGGGCCGATCATCGATCTCATACCGTTGGAAAGAGGTTCGTCCGGACGTATCACGAAACTCAAGATCGTAGGGGTACGCCGTTCGTTCACCATCGGCAAAGAGCTTGAGATACGCCGGACATTATCCGAGACGCATCTATACAGCTCGGCCTTTGTTGTCGATAAGAAGGATATCCGCCTTGATATCCCCTCCCGCTTCATCTTGACAGGAGCCGGATGGGGACATGGCGTAGGGCTTTGCCAGATCGGAGCCGCCGTGATGGGAGCCAAAGGATATTCGTACCGGAAAATCCTCACGCATTATTTCCCCGGAGCCTCTATTGAGAAAAGGTATTAAACAAGGGTGTCCAGATTTTGGACACCCTTGTCCAATTATTGGACACTCATAAACAATCGTACGCCACTCACCCCTCTGTTTTTCAACCACATAAACACAATGGCACGGTATTTGATTTTATCTTACCAGAAAATAATACAATAACAATATGAAAAACATCGGGATCGCAATTCGCTCCCTTTTTAAGAGAGGGCAACACAATGTAATGAAGATTATCTCCTTGGGTATAGGACTGACCATCGGCTTGGTGCTGATCGCTAAAGTCCACTTCGAGAACACCTACGATAACTTCTATCCGAACGGAGACCGGATCTATCGAGTATATGAGAAATTTTTCATGAACGGGGAAGTGGGCGACCACGGGCAAACGCCCGCCGGAGTAATCCCCCTCTTGAAACAAGAGACACCAGAGATCGAGGCCGCCACACGCTATACGTACTTCCGGGGAAACTCCCCTTTTACGATGTCCGACAACAAGCATCGGCTCAAAGCGACCTTCATCCTAGCGGACAGTTGTCTTTTCGACGTATTGCCCCGCCCCATGCTCATCGGAGACCCTAAGCAAGTTCTCTCCCAACCCATGTACGTGCTCGTATCCGACGAGATCGCCGAACGTATCGGCGGTAACGTGATGGGAAAACGCTTCGAGATTGACGACGCACCGGGACAAGCCCTCACGATAGGCGGCGTATTCAAGAAACTACCGGACAACACCGAACAGAGTTATGACATTATCGTATCCCTTTCCTCCATCAGCAAGTTCATGTGGGACGGAACCCATATGTTAACCGGAAACGACCGTTACCAAAGTTTCGTCAAGGTATCGCCGGGTACGACAGAGGCCCAATTGGAAGCGGGAATGAGACAGATGATCGACAAGCATTTCCCCGTAAACGACCTTAAGAAAGCCGGCGTGGAACTGACCTTCACCTTCCACAAACTACTCAACGTACATATGGAGGACGATATGGCCAAACGTATGGCCTTGATCCTCTCGTTCATCGCCTTCGTATTGATCTTCACCGCCGTAATGAACTATATATTGATCGTGATCTCCTCCATCGTGAACCGCACGAAAGAGATGGCCGTACGCAAATGTTACGGGGCGAGCGGTAAGGATATCCAAGGTATGGCGTTGTCCGAGGTAGGGACCCACGTCACCGTCGCGCTAGCGCTGGTCGTACTTTTGATCCTAGGATTTCAAGGAATTATAAAGGAGCTGATCGGCACGGGAGTCCGATCGTTATTCCTATCCACGGGTATGTGGGCGATATGCCTCACGGTCATAGTCGTACTGATCTCTACGGGCATAGCTACCGGCTGGTTCTTAGGACGCATTCCTGTAGCGGCTGTTTTCCGGAGCATCCGTGAGGCACGCCGCCTTTGGAAATTGGGACTCTTGTTCTTCCAGTTCACGGCAATCAGCTTCCTCGCCTCCTTATTGCTAGTGGTAGGCAAGCAATACGACCATATGGTGAATGATCATCCGGGATACAATCCCGAGAATCTTGCCTATGTGTATATCGGTGCCGTAGACTCCACGGGGCGTGCCAAACTGATCGAGGAAACCCAGAGATTGCCCGAGGTAGACGCCATCACGACTTGCTATAACCTTCCTTTCTGGGGAGCCTCGGGCAATAACGTCTATCTTCCGGGAGACGACCGGGAACTATTCAACATCGCCGACCTCTACGACGTAGGAAACGATTACCTGAACGTATTGGAAATCCCGATCGTAGAAGGACAGTACTTCACCGAGAATACCACCTCCTCGCAAGAGATACTGGTGAGCCGCAATTTCATTGAATACATGAAACCTTTCGCCGACTGGAAGGATGGAGCCGTGGGCAAGACGGTACAAATAACCGGACACGATACCAAGTCCGAGTCGATGCCTCTCTTCACGATCCGGGGCGTATTCGAGGATTTCCGCCTAGGTTCCATAGCGGGAGAAGATCCGCGAGCCAAGATCATGTTCTATACGAAAGGGGCGGCCCAACATATGGTCATTCGGTACCATAGCCTTTCTTCCGAGGCCCTACGCAAGACACAGGATCTAATGGGGCAACTCATCCCGGATAAAGAACTCAACGTGATCTCCTTCAAGAGCGAGATGCTGGAAGGATACACCTCCTCCCGGAAATTCCGTGATTCCGTCATGATCGGTGGCATCGTCACCTTGCTGATCGTCTTCATCGGATTGATCGGATACACGAACGACGAGGTGAACCGTCGCCGGAAAGAAATGGCGATCCGTAAGATTAACGGAGCCACGGTAAAAGACATACTCCATATTTTCTTGAAAGATATCATCACCATAGCATTGCCGGCCATCTTACTTGGTTGCGGTATCGCTTTCTATATCTCCCAAAAATGGCAAGAACAATTCTCGGAAAAGATCCAGCTATCCTGGTATCTATTCGTGGGAGGAGGCGTATTGGTACTCACCGTCATACTGGCGGTTTCCGGATATAACGTATTCCGTACCACCCACGACAATCCCGTAAACAACCTCAAGTCCGAATAAATCAAAAGGGCCGCATCTTATCCGGACGGCGGCCCTTTGACTTAATGTTTACCTATTTCCCGGTTATGATGAACAACCGGTTCGCTTTCACTCTCACGAGCTATTACTATGACACAAAGGTAGGACGAAGGTTTAAAACGATCAAAAAGAATTCGACGAATCGGGCGTTTTCCTCGGTGAATCTCGTTATTTTTCCTACTTTTGTCCCTATTAATACATACAACCATGGGACTGAAAAAACAATTCGTATCAGCGATTTTGCTAGGCAGCGCACTAACCGCTCCCCTATTCGCACAAGATATCGCCACCCCGTCCAGCTCGATAGACACTTTAGCCATTTTCTCATTCAACGATTTTCATGGGGCTTTCGCCTCCGACGGGATCACGCCGGGAGCCGCCCGGTTGGTACAAATGACACAAAACGAGAAACAACGCTATCCGCATTCCATCGTTGTCTCAGGCGGAGATAATTTCAGCGGAAGCTATTTCTCCAAGATCACGAAAGGCGAGCCTATCAAAGAAATGTACGAGGCGATGGACGTGGAAATGTCCGCCATCGGTAACCACGAGTTCGACTGGGGACTTTCTTATCTAGTGGACACCGCCGCCTTGAATATCCCCCATGTGGCCGCCAATATCACCGAAGAGAAGAGATATACTCACCCCAACTGGTTGAGTCCCTACCGTATCGTAGAGCGTAAGTTGAAAGATGGCTCCTCCCTGCGCATAGCCTTCATCGGACTGACCACGACGGACACCTACGTCAAGACCAAGCCGGAGAACCTGAAAGGGCTTCAGTTCACGCATCCGCTGGGAGCGGTGTGCATACAAACCGTCTACCAGTTAAAGAAAGAGGACCAGATCGATATGATTATCCTCTTGATGCACATCGGCACGGATATGAAAATGCCTTACCGCATCACCGAGGAGAACGCCCAAGGACTGCCGTTCATCGATAAGGTAGACGCCATCATATCCGCCCACTCGCATGAGCTGGTGCTCGATAAGATCAATAACATTCCCATCATCCAAGCCGGCGTAAACGGTACCCATATCGGGAAACTGCTGTTCCAGATACAGGATTTCAACGGACACCGGGATATCTCTTTCATCCAAGGGGATACCGTGCGTGTAGCCTGCGAGGAGAACCCGGAGATGCGAGAGGCCGTGGAGAAGATCATGGATAAATATCGGCTGAACGAGAAACTTGCCACGGCAAAAGAGGCCTTGATCCACGACCGTACCATCAATAAGTTCGACTATACGCCTATCGGGGCGTTGGTCACGGCCGCTTACGCCCAGCGTTTCCAAAAAGAGATGCCCGCTTACAAGGATCAGCCGGTGATCGGCGTAAACCATTACGGAGGTATACGTGCGGCCCTCCCGAAAGGAGATATCACCCGACTGCGTGCCGGCAACATCTTGCCTTTCGGCTCCGCTATCGTTGCCTATCGTTTCGACGGCAAGCGGTTGAAGAAGCTATTGGAGGATGGACGGAAGAATCCGAACGGTTTCCTTCAATCCTCCGACCTCACGCTTACCCTAAGCGGAAATAAGATCGAGAAAATAGTCTATACGAGAGACGGGCAAAAGACCGAGATCGAGGACAATACCCCTTGCGTGGTGACCCTAGACGCTTTCATCACCGATGGCGGAGACGGGTACGACGCCTCTTTATTCAAGGGCTACGAGATCCCGGAATTCGATAATTTAGGTATCATATCGACCGACGCTTTCATGGACTACCTAAAGGGCATCAAGAAACCCATCACGGTAGAATCCACGCATATGCCCGTTATTTCAAAGTAAAGCCGTATCTTTGTGGAGAAAAAGAAAGAAGTTAGCAATACATGAACAGCTATATCATCCTTTTTATTATCGCTGCCTATTTCACCGTCTTGCTGCTGATAGCATGGATCACGGGGCGTAATAACAGCAACGAGGCATTCTTCCTCGGGGACAGGAAATCACCTTGGTATATCGTCTCTATCGGCATGGTAGGGACATCCTTATCGGGGGTGACGTTCGTATCGGTACCCGGCATGGTGCGGGCGATCGATATGACGTATATGCAGACTGTATTAGGCTTCTTCGTGGGATATATCATTATAGCCAAGGTATTGCTACCGCTATACTATAAGTTGCAGCTTACCTCCATCTACTCGTATCTGGATGACCGGATCGGGAGAAGGGGGTACAAGACAGGGGCCTCATTCTTCCTGCTCTCGAAGATCGTAGGGGCGGCCGCACGCTTATATCTAGTGGTCTTGATCTTGCAAACCTACGTGTTCAACGCTTGGAACATCCCATTCGCCGTGACCGCTATCCTCAGTATCCTGCTGGTATGGCTATATACGTTCCGGAGCGGTATCAAGACGATCATCTGGACAGATACGTTGCAGGCCCTTTGTCTCGTGGCAATGTTGATCGTGATCATCTGGCAGGTGAAGGACAAGATGGGACTGGATTTCGGGGATATGGCGCAGACCTTGGTGGAAAGCCCTCATTTCCGGATCTTTGAGTTCGGCGATTGGCATAGTACGCAGAACTTCTTCAAGCAGTTCTTCAGCGGTATCTTTATCACGATCGTCATGACCGGGCTGGATCAGGACATGATGCAAAAGAACCTCTCCTGCAAGAGCTTGAAGGATGCCCAGAAAAACATGTACACATATGGCTTCGCCTTCACGCCGGTCAACTTCTTGTTTCTCGCACTGGGGGTACTGCTACTGACATTGGCGGCACAGCAGAACATCCAGTTGCCAACCCTCAACGACGATATCCTCCCGATGTTTTGTACCTCGGGGATCTTGGGCGGGAGTATCTTGATCTTCTTTACGATCGGTATCATAGCGGCGGCTTTCAGTAGCGCCGACTCGGCGTTGACAGCGCTCACCACCTCTTTTTGCGTGGATATCCTCGGCGTGCAGAGAGAGGAAGCGAAAAGGGCGAAACGTACCCGCCTAAAGGTACACGTGATGATATCCGTCTTGTTCGTCTTGATCATCTTGGCGTTCAAGGCCGTAAATAACCGAAGCGTTATCGACGCGATCTACATGATAGCGTCGTACACGTATGGTCCTCTATTGGGGCTGTTTGTTTTCGGGCTTTTCACGAAGCGGAAACCCCGTGACAAATACGTGCCCTATATCTGTATAGCCTCCCCGTTGATTTGCCTTGCCACGGATTTCTTAGTGAAACAATACGTAGGCTATACGTTCGGCTACGAGATGCTTATGGTAAACGGAGGCATCACGTTCGCCGGGCTGTGGCTTTCGGCAATTGAAAATGGAAATTTGAAAATTGAGAATTAAACCTAGCCATTATTCAATACTCATTATTCATTAATTTATATTTTATGGAAATTAAAAGCGCAGAATTTGTTATCAGCAACACAGACGTAAGGAAATGCCCCGAGGGTAATAAGCCGGAGTATGCCTTCATCGGACGAAGTAATGTAGGCAAATCCTCCTTGATCAATATGCTTACCAACAAGAAGGGCTTGGCGATGACTTCGCAAACACCGGGTAAGACTTTACTTATCAATCATTTTCTTATCAATAACGAGTGGTATCTGGTAGATCTTCCGGGGTATGGCTTCGCCCAACGAGGCAAGGAGAACCGGGAGCAATTGAAACGTATCATCGAGAACTATATCCTCGATCGAGAGCAACTGACCAACCTATTTGTCCTTTTGGACTGCCGTCACGAGGCGCAAAAGATCGATCTGGAGTTTATGGAATGGCTGGGTGAGAGCGGGGTTCCTTTCTCTATCATCTTCACGAAGATCGACAAGATCAGCAAGGGACGCTTGAAAGAGAACCTAAAAGTCTATACGGATAAATTACTGGAGACTTGGGAAGAGCTTCCTCCGATCTTCCTCTCTTCCTCGGAGAAGAAAGAGGGACGGGATGAGATTCTGGACTATATCGAGTCTATCAACAATAGCTTGAATAATTGAAAATTAGTTGAGTTGATATGGGATTAGCTTCGGTTCTTCTGGTTTTATCTCCGTTTACGCAGATCAATACGCCTTATCCTTCCACGGCTTACCTAAAAGGTTATCTGAAAGCAAAGGGTGTGCGAGCCGGGCAGGCGGATCTGGGTATCGAGACGATCTTGGCTTTGTTTTCCACGCAGGGTCTCGGGGAACTGTTCGCCGAGATCGAGCGGCGGAAAGGTAAATATCCGGCTAAAGTCCGGGGGTTGCTGGCTAATAAGCAACGGTATATCGACACGATAGCCGCCGTCGTCGCTTTCCTTCAGGGAAAGAACGATCCTCTCGCTTATCGCATCTGTAACCAAGATTACCTTCCCGAAAGCGACCGCGGGAGCCAAAACGAGGAGGAGCTGGAATGGGCGTTCGGCACTTCGGGATTACGGGATAAGGCCCGTTATCTGGCGACCTTGTATCTGGAGGATCTCTGCGACTTGATCCGGGAAACGATCGACCCGGATTTCGGTTTCAGCCGATATGCCGAGCATCTAGGCCGCTGCGCCTCCTCCTTCGACGAGATCGAGGAAGCCCTCCAAAAGCCTTTCAGCTTTATCGATCGCATGACGCAGCCGCTATTAGAAAAGCACATAGCCGAGAGCAAGCCCAAGGCGATCGCTTTCAGCGTACCTTTCCCGGGGAATTTATTCAGTACCCTCCGGCTCGCCCAATGGCTACGGCAGGCACATCCCGATATCCCGATCCTTATGGGAGGTGGTTTCGTGAATACGGAACTTCGCTCCATCACGGATACACGCTTCTTCAAATACATCGATTACCTCTTGCTAGATGATGGAGAGGACCCACTCTTCCAAGTGTTACGCTATCTGGACGGGGCGATCCAAAAAGAGGAACTGGTACGCACCTTCTCCTTGGACGAGAACGGTAGCCGGGTCGTTTATCAAGATAATCCCGCTTACCCCGCTTGCCGGCAAAGCGAGACCGGATTCCCGGATTACGAGGGCTTGCCGCTGGACAAATACATCTCCGTCATGGAAATGGCCAACCCGATGCACAAGCTTTGGAGCGATGGTCGCTGGAATAAACTGACCTTGGCGCACGGTTGCTACTGGGGGAAATGCGCCTTCTGTGACGGCTCATTGGATTACATCAAACGATATGAGCCGAATACAGCCAAGACTTTGGTAGACCGTATGGAGCGCTTGATCGAGCAAACCGGCGAGATCGGCTTCCATTTCGTGGACGAGGCCGCTCCACCCGCCTTGCTACGGGAAATGGCGCAGGAGATTATCCGCCGTGGGATAACCGTCGTGTGGTGGGGAAATATTCGTTTTGAGAAAAGCTATACTGAGGAACTATGCGACCTTCTTCAACGAAGTGGCTGCATCGCCGTGTCGGGAGGTCTGGAAGTAGCCTCTCCCCGACTCCTCAAGCTGATAAATAAAGGGGTGACAGTGGCTCAAGTGGCACGGGTCGCCAACAACTTTACCGGGGCAGGCATCATGGTCCATGCCTATTTGATGTATGGTTTCCCGACCCAAACCGCTCAAGAAACCATAGATTCCTTAGAAACGGTCCGGCAAATATTTGAGCTTGGGCTGATTCAATCCGGATTTTGGCATCGTTTCGCCATGACAGCGCATAGCCCTGTGGGGTTGCACCCCGCCGAGTACAGTTGCCGTGTCACGGAGCCTCCCTTTGGCGGATTCGCCCGTAATGACGTACAGTTCGAGGCGCTATCCGGCTGCGATCCGGAGCTTTTCAGCGAGGGGCTTCGCGTTTCCCTCTACAATTACATGAATGGAACAGGCTTCGACTTGCCCTTGCATAAATGGTTCGGCGGCATGAAAGTACCACGCACCACCCTGCCGCCGAATTATATAGAGAGGATAGTGGAGGAATAGCCCCGTAGAGGCTCGCCGGAGGATTGGAAACGGGTTGGAACTCTGCGGCGATCTCCGCCGGGCATCTTGAGTTCCCTTCCGATCCTCCGGCGCCCCCCGCCGGGCATCCCAAGAGTCTTCCACATCCCCCGGCGATAGCCGCCGGATGCTTCAAAGTCCTTCCAACTCCCTCGGCAAGGCTCGCCGAGTATTTAATAACTGATCTTGCACCCCACGAAATAACTTCTAGGAATTCCCGGGCCATAGATATACCCGGCATCCCGATGCGCTCCCTTGTCGAAATCATCTTGATAGGAGTCGAAGATATTCTGTATTCCGGCGTTCACCTGCAAGGTTGCGGACTTGAAGATCGGGAAGTCGTAAGACAGCTTCAGGTTCAAGTCGAAGAAATCACGAGTCTTCTCCTCACGATCCTCGGGAATGTAACCCGCCAAGTGCTGCACCAACATGCTGCCCGTATAGGTTCCCGTCAATGAGGCGGAGAAACGTTTCACGGGCGTGAAGGTAGAGGTGAAATAGCCATATACGTCCGGAGAGCGGAACATCTTCTTCTGCGGGGTGATATTCGGGTTCTCGCTCCATTGCTCTGCCTCCTTGTAGCGGCTCCGTTGCAAAGTAGCGCCCGCCTGTATCTGCATCCAAGAATAGGCCATCTTACCCTCCAGATTGATACCCATCACACGGGCACCCTTTCCATTACGGCGTTCCATCAGCAGGTTATTGTCCTCGTCACGGCCGATCTCCTCCAAGATAAACACGTTCCGTAAATCCGTATAGAAACCTTCCACTAAGAAATTCACTTGAACCGGGCCGAAGCGATGATAAAAATCCACGGAAGCGCTCACGCTCTGCGAATTCTCCTCCTTCAAGTCCGGAGAGATCTGGATGATCGCCACGTCGCCCCCCACGGCGGTGATATGCAAATCCTCGTCGAACGCTTGAGGGGCCCGGAAACCGCTGGAGTACGACATACGCAGGTTGATATCCTTCGTCGGATTGAAGCGCACGTTCGCACGAGGGCTAAAGATCACATGATCCATCATGTTATGCTTATCCAAACGGCCACCGATCAAGAAACTCCAACGGTCATTCTTCCACTCGTTCTGGGCGAAGGCGCTACCGATATGCACGGTCTGGGCGATCGTACGGTGATAGCCAAGCATCTCGTCTTGCAGATCATCGTAGCTATATTCGGCGCCTCCCGTAAAGGTAGCGGGCATAAAAAGGCATTTATCCCATTCGTAGGAATATTGGGCGCCACCGATAAAGGTCATGTCCGTCGTGTTACCATAGGCGTTCGGATCTTTTCCGGCACCGTAATAACTCTGGCGTTTCGTATGCTGGGCGGAGGTATACACATTCAGCCGATGATGGTAGTCGCGAGAGAAAAGATCGAATTTCAGGCCTCCCCCGTTGATCTGGTGGTCGGTCTGCTCGGTGATATCCGTCTCGTGAGGCGGAAGATCCAATAAATTACCACCTCGCCGGAACTCGCTGATGTTATGGTACTCGAAAGTCAGCTTGGAATAATTGCTGGTCTTCAAGTAGGAACGGAATCCGAGGGTCTTCGCCTCCAGCTTACCCAGCTCCGAGTAGCCATCGCCATCATGGTCGTAAGAGGCACGGTGGCGGCCCTGCCCAAAGAGGTAGATACCCGCCTTATGATCGTCCGTCACCAACGAGGCGTTCACGGTCGTATTATTATCCGGACGGCTTCCCCCGATCATCGTCAACGAATGGGCAATCTGGGCAGAGTTGCGCATCGGTTCCTTCGTGATGATATTGATCGTACCGGCGATAGCGGACGAGCCGAACAAGGCCGAGCCTCCTCCGCGCATCACCTCTACCCGCTCGATCATATTTGCCGGGATCTGCTCCAAGCCATATACGCCGGTCAGGGCGCTGAAGATCGGCCGGCTATCCACCAAGATCTGGGTATAAGGGCCTTCCAGACCATTGATACGTACTTGTTGGAAACCGCAATTCTGGCAGTTATTCTCCACACGCACGCCGGGCTGGAAGTTCAGACCGTCGGCCAAGGAAGTGGCGTGCGTAGTCTCGAACACCTTGGAGTCGAGTACATTTACCAAAGAAGGAGCCAGACGGCGGGTCGTCTCGTTACGGTTTGCCGATACGACGACACCGTCCAAGGAGACAGCGTCTTCCTCGGCATTGAAATTGATCTCCAATGTCTTCCCTTTCTTAAGGGTCACCGTCTTCTCCTCGGTTTTATATCCGATAGACTTCATGACCAAGGTGTATTTTCCCTCGGGAAGATTCTTCATATAGTAATGACCGGTAGCGTCGGTGGTCGTACCGATCGTCGTACCGTGGAGGTAGACATTGATAAAAGAGAGATGCTCTCCTGTTTTCTTATCGAGGATATGGCCTACGATATTAGCGTCGGAAGGATTCAGGGAGGTATGATCGTCTCCCTCTGCCCACGCTGATGTAAAGACACAGCACAGGCATAGTATAAGTGTAATGAACTTATTCATTGCTTGATTAATAGTTGTTTGAATATTAATGATTACGAATTGCCGAGGAGACGGGCATGCCCCGTCTCTACAAACGGATATTGATTTCTGGATATGTAATCAAACAACTGGGGGAGCCCGCAGGTATCGCAGTCCCTCAACGGAAGTGACATGATCCGGATAGACCGGAGACTCAGAGAGATTAGATATTTTTAAAGAATAGAATTGTAAACGTAACAGGTGAATCGCCCCGTCCATCACGTGAATAGATGAGAGCATATGAAACAACTGTATCTCCGCCAAAGAGGTATGATGATGGCAAGTACCGTCCGCCGTCTTCTTGAAAGGGTGCGCATGCACGATGGTCGTACCATGCTCCACATGGACGTGCGTAAAAAGCGAGACACTGCTATAATACGCAATAAAAAGTACCGGCAGCAACCACTTTATATATTTAACCATCGTTTCCCTCACCCTGTATCATCGTTATTTCGTGGGCAAAGATACTACAATTTTTTTAATTGCTTTGTTTTATATATTTTTGCGCTTCTAAAGCAAAAAAGAAACTCTTATGAATTGGTTACTTGAGACGCTTACAGAACCCTCGATGATACAGGCCGTGGCCGTCATTTCTATCGTGGCGGCGGTTGGTGTGTATTTAGGGCGGCTAAAGATATTCGGCATTTCATTAGGCATCACTTTTGTATTCTTCGCCGGTATTATGGCAGGGCATCTGGGCATTACCGTAAATAAGGACATGCTGAACTTCGCTCAGAACTTCGGGCTTATCGTTTTCGTATATACCTTGGGATTGCAGGTAGGTCCCGGTTTCTTCTCTTCCCTAAAAAAAGGCGGGGTGGAAATGAATACGATGGGATTAGGGGTGATCGCTTTAGGACTGATTTTGACGTTGGTGTTTCATTGGATAACAGGAATTTCCGTCCCCGTTATGGTAGGGTTGCTATCCGGTGCCGTAACGAATACCCCGGCCCTAGGTGCCGCCCAGCAAGCGCTCTTACAAATGGATCCGGAAAATACGAGGAACGTAACGGATATGGCTCTGGCCTGTGCCGTAGCTTATCCATTAGGTGTCGTAGGCGTAATTCTCGCTATTATCATCTTGAGGTCCTTATTCGCAAAAAAGACACAGAGCACGCATAAGGAGCAAGACACGACAACAAACGTAGCGGAATTTCAGGTATTAAACCCCTCTATTTACAATAAGAGCATCCAGCAAGTCATGAAATTGACAGAGAAACATTTCGTGATCTCCCGCCTCTGGAGGAACGGAAAGGTGACGATCCCTACCTCTGAAACCATCTTAAAGGAAAAAGACCATTTGCTTATCATATCCGTAAAGGCGGATGTCGAATCCATCAAGGTACTTTTCGGAGAACAAGAGACTACGGACTGGAATAAGGAAGATATTGACTGGAACGCTATCGACAGCCAATTGATCTCCCGCCGTATCGTCGTAACCCGCAACCGGGTAAACGGGGTAAAGCTAGGCTCGCTCCGGCTCCGCAACCTATACGGGATCAACATCACCCGGGTAAACCGTGCGGGTATCGATCTGGTGGCCTCCCGTGACCTCCGTCTACAGATTGGGGATAAACTAACGATCGTAGGCGAGGCCAATTCCGTGAATAACGTGGGTAAGATATTGGGAGACGAGCTGAAACGGCTGGATAACCCGAACCTGCTTGCCATATTCGTAGGACTTACGCTGGGCGTATTAATCGGGGCGATCCCAATCGCCATACCGGGAATGAGTACCCCCATCAAGCTGGGTATCGCCGGAGGACCGATCATCGTTGGAATCTTGATGGGTGCGTTCGGCCCCCGTTTCCACCTAACGACTTATACCACCCAGAGCGCAAACCTGATGATGCGGCAGTTCGGTATAGTGATCTATCTGGCGGGACTGGGAATCGACTCCGGAGCTCATTTCTTCGAGACCGTCTTCCGTGCCGAGGGATTGTTATGGATCGGTCTCGGTTTCCTATTGACGATCGTACCGGTCTTGATCGTCGGGTTCATCGCCTCGCAATTCTTCAAGTTAGATTACGCCCACAACATAGGTATGCTATGCGGAAGCATGGCCAATCCGATGGCCTTGAGTTATGCCAATACGACCGTCGAGGGTGACGAGCCTTCCGTATCTTACGCTACGGTTTACCCGTTATCCATGTTCATCCGGGTGATTTCTGCCCAATTATTGATCATGTTATTCACTTGACCGCTTAAAAAGTCTAACATTCGACCTGTTTTTTGTTTCACTTACCTTATCTTTGCAAGACATTTGAAACAATACTTTGATGAATGAATGAAACTATACTCAATGGGCTACTAAACTTGTTCGCTATATTTGCGTCCTTGGCAAAAATAGAAAGTGATCAAGCACGTCAAGCTGTCAATTCTTACTTAACCAGTCACTTTGGTATCCGCTCCCATAAAGAATATATGGAGCTATTTGAAGAGATACAAAGTGTTTACGATGACCCGGAGTTCGACATCGATAGAGAAAGCGTTATTATTAACGTATGCAACCAGCTCAAGCCCAAATTGATCGCAGAAGACCAACTATTGCTTCTTCTCCGTTTCATGGAGTTCGCCCATGGCAACAATGAAGGATTGAACGAGAACTTAGCCATTTTCCATAAGATCGCTACGATATTCAATATCGATACGGATACCTTCGACAACCTATACGCCTTTGTAGTCGGTAAAAAATCCCCCTCCATACTTACGATCAACGCTGATGATAGCGATAAAGACGTCAACCATATCTACAGAAGGGGGTTGGAGGGCGAGATACGGGTGTTGAGACTGACCCGGTTCGACCGAATGGTCTTTATCTACCAAGGCAGCGGACGGGTATTCATGAACGATATCCCGCTTACTTCCGGTATCTTCTATGGCTGGCAACGCAGCAGCGTAATCAAAAGCCCACTATTCTTGCCGGTTTATTATAGTGATGTCCTCGATGTATTCAATCAGAATGAGCATAAGGAACGTATTTTATTAACCGGGAGGGATATCGAGTTCAGCTTCAAGAATAGCGAGAACGGTATGCACAATTTCTCTTTCAACCTTGAATCTGGCCAGTTGGTAGCCATCATGGGAGGAAGCGGCGTTGGTAAGTCGACCTTGTTAAGCATCTTAAATGGGAATATTATCCCCGGAGAGGGAAATGTATGCCTGAACGGACATCCGCTGAGTGATCCGGAATGCAAGCAATTGATCGGTTTCGTGCCTCAGGATGACTTGCTGATCGAGGAGCTGACCGTATTCCAAAATCTATGGTATACCGCCCGCCTTTGTTTCGCCAACCTGACCAAAAAGGAGATCGAGGATCGTGTCAATACGATACTGGAGGATTTGGATCTGAGCAAGATCCGGGATTTGGCCGTCGGGTCTCCAATCCGGAAAACGATCAGCGGAGGGCAACGTAAACGTTTAAATATAGCACTGGAACTTATCCGTGAGCCGGCGATCCTTTATTTGGATGAGCCTACCTCCGGCCTCTCGTCCACCGATTCCGAAAAGGTCATCATGCTGTTAAAGGAACAAACACACCGGGGACGGCTCGTGGTTGTCAATATCCACCAACCTTCGTCCGAGATCTATAAACTGTTCGACCGCCTATGGTTATTAGATACCGGCGGTTACCCGATTTACGACGGTAACCCGATCGAGGCGATCACCTATTTCAAACGGATCGCCAATTATACAGATCAAGACATCAGTGTTTGCGGCACCTGCGGAAATATCAATCCGGAACTAATCCTAACCATTATCGACGCAAAAAAGATAGACGATAGCGGAAACCAGACAAACATCCGGAAGATAACTTCAAAAGAATGGCATGAGTTATATGTAGCTTCCCGCCCGAAGTTCCAAGAGGTTAAGCCTACCCCCCTGCCCCCGAATCATCAGCAGAAGCCCTCGATCTGGAAGCAATTCTGTATCTTCTTGGAAAGAAACATAAAGACCAAGCTGACCAATAAGCAGTACTTGTGCATCGCCTTACTGGAGACTCCTTTATTGGCGGTGATCGTGGCCCTGCTCACCCGCTTCGTACCCGATGACGGGTATTCTTTGCTGGCGAACAAAAATCTGGTATCCTACATTTTCATGGCGGTGATTGTCGCTACTTTCACGGGATTAAGTATCAGCGCCGAAGAGATCATCAAGGACCGGACGCTCCTAAAGCGAGAACGATTCTTGCGATTGAGCCGAGGCAGTTATCTCTCGTCAAAGATGTTCTACCTGCTTTGTATCTCAGCGATCCAAAGTTTGCTATTCATAGTGGTAGGAAATTTATTGATAGGCATTGGAAGCGAGATGTTCCTTACTTGGTGGATCACGCTATGGGCAACCTCATTCCTCGCCAACCTGACAGGTTTGGTACTATCGCAATCCCTAAACTCGATCGTAGCGATCTATATAACGATACCGCTGCTTTTAATCCCGCAGATCTTACTTTGCGGCTTAGTTGTCAAGTTCGACGATTTGAGCAGAAGCGCATCCAGCCGGAACATAGTGCCCCTTATCGGTGAGGTTATTCCCTCACGTTGGGCATTCGAGGCGTTGGTTACGGAACAATTCCGGAACAACAGCTACAACCGCCTATTTTTCACGGTCGAGAAAGAAAAGTTCCTAGCGCAATATTACCGGAATGTCCATGCTGACGAGGTGCGCAGCCTCATAAACAGCCTCAACCTGATCCCGGAGAAACGGGAAAAGAACACCCGGACGATCCACAACGAACTGGCCGTACTATCCCGTGCCGCCCGTATCGCCCCCTATACGTCCAAAGAGAGTTACGAGAGCTATATGGATAAAGTAGAAAAAGCCCTGCATACCCGTAGCGATAATTTCACGGCGTTATTAGAGAAAAAACGGAAAGAGGTCATTCAAGAACACGGCTCCGAATGGTTGAACACCTTGAAAAAGGAACATCATAACTCAGCCATCGAGGAGCTGGTACTCAACTCAACCAGTACCCAATTCTATAAGGAGGCCCACAACCGGATCTACCCTAAAATCGGGCAGATTTATCTGGAACCGGACAATAATTGGGGACGTGCGCCTTTCTATAGTCATGAGAAAAAATTCGCCGGTTATACATTTTCTACTTTTACATTTAATTTATTAATGTTAGGAATCTTTGCTTTATTGGTAATTATATCTATCTTCGCAGAGTTTCCCGGCAAGTATTTAAACAAAGGGAGCGATTAATGACAAAATATATAATCTAAAAATAAAGAATAACATGAAAAAGAGTTTTGTTAGCCTGCTAACCATAGCAGCGATTACATTTGGAATGGCATCTTGCAACAGCAGTAAAAAACAAGACGCCGCTGAGCAAAAAGTAGAGGAAGAAGCAGCTATCGCAGGAGAAGTATCTAAAGGTCTGCTTACTGCCGAGTTGAAAGACGAGGTTACTCGTTTCTTGAAAGATATGCCGGATTCGGAGTTGCCTTACAAAGTATCTACCGGCGAGGTTACGATCTCTGTCGCTAATACTGATTTTATGTTGCCGGTCAGCAAGGTTTCCGAATTGAACACACAAGCCCAGAAAGCACGTGCTTGCGGTATCTACTTCGCAGACTTGAACGTATTGAAGGCTATGAAAAAGCCGACTACAGATATCGAGAACGTATTGGTTAAATTGACTACGGATCTGGACATTCCATTCGCTATCGACATCATGAAAGAGTCCGCTCCCGCTAACGCCAGCAAAGAGGAGTTAAGCAAATTCATGAAAAACCAAGAAAACAAATTGATCGACGCTATGATGGAAAATGATAAGGCTGACGTTGAGCTTGAGTTGTTAGGGGGCATGGCTGTAGAATATGCCATTGTATACGCAAATCCGGGCTTGGTTGTTAAAGGCGACGCTATTTCCGCCGGTTTGAGCGAGAATATGGAAAAACGTATCGGTATCATCCAGCAGATCACAGCCGACTTAGCTAAATATTATCCTGACTTGGAGCAATTAGGAACTACAATCGCTCCGTTAAGCGGAATGGTAGCAACCATAAATACGGCTCGTGAGTCAAAAGCTAAGATTGAGGAAATGCGTGCGAATCTATTGAAGTAATATAAACCTCATATCATAAAAAGTGTATGGTGATAACATCATACACTTTTTTATATCCCTTCGGATATCACTGCAACAGGCTTTGCAATAGTACTGCAACAAGCCTTACAGTAGTACTGCAACAGGCCTAGCAGTAGTACTGCAACCCTTATGCAGTAATGCTGCAGCACCTATGCAGTATCCTATATCTTATGAGTTTTGATAAGTACCTTATCCCCATTTTCCAGAGTAGTAGCGAAAAGATAGATAGTTCCTCCATCCGCAATTTTAGTTCGCTTACGTAACTCATCCACCGAGAGGGGGAAATTACGGACTGTGATATTCGCTTGGGGAATCTGCCTCGACAAGGTCTTACATTGTTTATTCGTAAAGGGGATCACTTCGTCTACCACAAAAGAACGTCCCGGAAAACTAGGGACAACCTCATCCGACGTATATAAATGACTGTTGACATGCAATTTATTCAATCCAAAGCGAGTGGCGACCGCTTTAAACGCACCCGCCTTCAAGATGGAAGCGTTCGGTTCGTATAAATAACGCTTGACTTCTCCACGGATGGAAGCGACAGCTTCCCGTTCTTCCACCAATGAGAACACAAACAATTCCGGCTCTTCCTCCGAAGTGAAATTCACGCAACAGATTTGAGGACTCCCGCCTTTCGAGCCTCGCTCCAACACAAACAAAAGCTCCTTACATTCATTTTTCACCGAAAGCACCTGTATGGCTGTCACATCCGGAAGCAAATCCAACGTCATATGAATATCCGCCATCGGAGATAATTTAGCGATCACCTTAGGGGCATGACCAAACAAGACAGGAACCAACTTTGTCAAATCCGGCTCGCAATCCTGCAGCGCAAAAATCCGCTTATTCCCCTCTCCCCTACGAGCCGGATCGATATAAAACACATCTATTCCATCGATCTTATCTATCAACTCCGTAGAATCGCCATTCAATACCGTTACGTTACCAACGTCTAGCACCTTGAAATTATGGATAGCCGCCTCGCAATAAGCGGGAAAGCGTTCGATATAAGTAACCTGCCGTACTTTCCGGGAGAAGAAATAGCTATCGATCCCCAATCCACCAGTCAAATCACATACATGTGCCTGTGGATCTACCAACCTCTGTTTGTACAAGGCAGTCTGTTCCGAGGAACATTGCTCCGCCGCTATCTTCGCCGGAAAAACCAGTCGATCGTTTTGATACCATGAAGGTAGTTTATCCTTGATCTGCCGCCGAGATTTTAATTGATCCACCACGAAAGGGATATCGATCCCCGGATAACGAGAGGCGGAAAGCAACAGACGATTCAAATCATCCGACGCATGTTCCTTGATAAATCGTGAAAGTTCCTCTATTTGTTCCATGCTTTGTCAACCTATACGTTCTTTAGGCAAAGTTAGCATAAAACGGCTACCTTTACCATATTCCGACTTCAATTGTATCTCACCGCCGAAACGCTGCGCTATCACTTGGCAAATCGCCAGTCCGAGTCCGGTGCCTTGCGCAAACTCATCCAATTTGCAAAAACGATCAAAAACTTGCTTCTGTTTCTCCTCAGGGATACCGATACCAGTGTCTTCTACATAGATATGAAGGCAGTCGCCTTTCGTACAGAAATAGTATCCCACTTCTATATAGCCCGAAGTCGTGAACTTGATGGCATTATTGATAAAATTAGACAATACTTGTTTCAGCCGATAAGGATCTACCGCCACAACCACCGGGATCTCGGGGACACGCATGCGTAGCTCTACCCCCTCGGGCATCATCAACTGGAAAGTACAATAGATTTCATTGATCAAGACATTCAAATCATGGCGATCGAAAACAAAACTCATCTTTCCAGATTCCATACGGGAAAGATCTAAAATATCATTGATCAGTTTCAATAGTAAGTCGGAGTTCGTATTAATCAACTTCACGAACTGCTCACGCTCTTCCGGCTCCAAGACCTCTTCCGAGTTCATTAAATTCGAGAAACCGACAATCGCATTCAGCGGCGTACGGATCTCATGGCTCATATTCGCCAAGAAAGCCGACTTCATCCGATCCGACTCCTCGGCTTTTTCCCTCGCAGAGATCAAGACCTCCTCCGTATCCTTGATATTTTGGATATTCAAACATAAGCCATTGATTACATACCCATCATTCGCATCCTCTAAGCTTCCGTAACGAAATTCCCACCATTGGTAACCTTTCCCGTTAAAATCGCAACGATATTGAAGGATATGATGAGAGATCGTACCCGTACAAATGAAATCAATCAAGGAGCGCAAACTCTGCCTATCGTCCGGATGAGTCATCTCGTACAGCTCATCCAAAGGAATTTCCCGGGGAGAAATATTCACATAGCTAAAGAACTCGTTGTCAAACCGGAAGGTACCAGACTGTAATTTCCAAGCGAATATATTCCCCCCTTCCAACGCTAAAGAAAGATGCTCCTTCTCTTGCTTTAAATTAGCGAGCACCGCTTTCCTTCGTCTTGCTTCCCGCCAATAGAGATAAAACAAATAACCGATCAATGCCAGCAATAAGATCACGCCCAAGGAAGAGGCGATAAAAACCCCAATCTTATACCGTTCAGAAATAGGCATATTGATGATGTGAACATTAGTAGGGACCTCCTCCTTTGAGATACCTAAACGTTGCATCTCCCCCCAATCATACAGATACTCTTTAGGACTCTCTACGATCGGAACGGAAGAGACAGGCGTACCGGAAAGAATTTTAGCCGCCAACCGAGCCTGTTCCGCCGCTTGTATGCGATTCGAGCAAAAATAGCCTCCCAGAACTTCCACGTTTATATTAAAGATTTCCCGCACCGCCGTAAATGAAGGAGTCACGAACATCTTAGACAAACCTGCGGATGTATAGTCATAACGGATATTGAAAAATACGCAATAAGGATAGGTACCATTAATATTACTCAATAAAAACTCCCCATTGGCTTTACGAAAAGGCATGAAATGAATTACATTTTTCGAAGGACGTATCGCCTTCATTCTCATCTCGGTTCTAAACGTCATGGAATCTACCTTAAAGTCCGGGTCATTTAATTGGAAAGCCAATTGATTATAATTCAATACATATCGGCTCGTATCGACCGCTTTTATCAACTCCCGGAAAGCCAACTGCCCTAAGGAGGTCTTATCATAATTGATATAAATGCGAGACTTTCCCATTTGCTGATCGATCAAACGAAGGTTTTCCTTATAATCAATCTTGTCCCAACTACCTGTTACGTTCGGATATTTTTCCAGCAAATCCCAATTAGGGAAATTGACGCCAGAGAAAACAACCGGAACTTTCTTTACAAAAGGATGGCCGCATTTCATCAACGTATAGGTAGCCTGATCATCATTCACCAATATGAGGTCGGGCTTCCAAAGACGTATCGTATCGATAAAGTTATACATCCGTTCCTCTTCCTCCTCAGCCATATAGCACTCACAGTCGAGATAAAACGTGCGGATGTCCGCATTCACCCGGTTTTTTCTCAGTTCTTTCCGGATATCCGAGTTTAATTCCAGATAGTTCTTGTCATCCCACCGAAAAGATTGGATCACAAGCACACGGCTCCGCTTCGCCTCGGGTTTGCACCCCAACGCCAATAAGAGCAGAATAAAAACACCCCCGGCATAATTTAAAAATCTCATGTCCAAACTTTAAACAGTAAATGTGACAAAAGTACGACTATTTTCAGTATTCACATTCATTAGCTGTATCTTTCTTTCCTTTCATCCCTTCTAAAATGAATAAATAAATCTTTTATAGGGATTGTCAAGGAAAAGCCGTATATTTGTCCATTGGTTGAAAACCTTGTAAACTGTATATTAACAAGATTAATTCTATTAGTAAATGGGAAGAGTATTAGTTATTGGTGCAGGGGGCGTAAGTACCGTTGCTGTTAAGAAAATAGCGATGAATGCGGATGTCTTCACGGATATCATGGTAGCTAGCCGTACGAAAAGTAAATGCGACAAGATCGCCGCCGATATCAAGAACGTAAAAGTGCAAACCGCACAGGTAGACGCAGATAACGTGCAAGAGCTTGTTGCCTTGTTTAACGCCTTCAAACCGGATTTGGTGGTAAATCTGGCCTTACCTTATCAAGACTTGCATATCATGGATGCTTGTCTGGAATACGGCGTTAGCTATTTAGATACGGCCAACTACGAACCGCTTGATGAAGCCAAATATCAATACAGCTGGCAATGGGCCTATAAAGATCGTTTCGAGAAAGCCGGTCTTACCGCTATCTTGGGATGTGGTTTCGATCCGGGGGTTACCGGCGTATATACAGCCTATGCGGCAAAGCATCATTTCGACGAGATACACTATCTGGATATCGTAGACTGCAACGCAGGAGATCACCATAAGGCATTCGCTACCAATTTCAATCCGGAAATCAATATCCGTGAGATTACTCAACGTGGCAAATATTTCGAGGATGGGGAATGGAAGGAGACCGATCCGTTAAGCGTACATAAAGCCTTGAATTATCCGAATGTAGGACCGAAAGAATCGTATTTGATGTATCACGAGGAATTGGAAAGTTTGACCAAAAACTTCCCGACCCTCAAACGGGCTCGTTTCTGGATGACTTTCGGACAGGAATACTTGACTCATCTACGTGTCATCCAAAATATCGGTATGGCTCGTATCGACCCGATCCTTTACAACGGGCAGGAAATCGTTCCGATCCAATTCTTAAAAGCCGTATTGCCGAACCCGGGTGATCTGGGAGAGAATTATACTGGCGAGACTTCCATCGGTTGCCGCATCCGTGGTATCAAGGACGGTAAGGAATTAACTTATTACGTATACAACAACTGTAGCCACCATGCCGCTTATCTAGAGACAGGAGCGCAAGGTGTTAGTTATACCACCGGTGTTCCCGCCATGATCGGCGCCAAATTATTTATGCAAGGCATTTGGAAGAAACCGGGAGTATGGAATGTAGAGGAATTCAATCCGGACCCATTCATGAAAGAGCTAAATGAGCAAGGTTTGCCTTGGCATGAATTGTTTAACATTGACTTAGAATTGTAATATGGCAGTACAAATAGGCGATAAGGTTCCCGAGTTTTTGGGAACCGATCAAGACGGTAAAGAGGTAAAGATGAGTGACTATAAAGGGAAAAAAGTAGCGCTCTATTTCTATCCGAAAGATAACACGAGCGGTTGCACGGCGGAAGCATGCAGCTTACGTGACGGCTATCAAGCCTTACAAGCGAAAGGCTTCGAGATCATCGGAGTAAGCAAAGATAGCGCCAAATCGCATCAAGGCTTTATACAAAAGCAAAACTTACCTTTCCGTTTAATAGCGGACACAGACACGACCTTACAAGAACAGTTTGGTGTGTGGGCTGAGAAAAAAATGTACGGACGTTCATACATGGGGACTCTCCGGACCACCTTTATCATTAACGAGGAAGGTATTGTTACTAATATCATCGGGCCGAAAGAGGTGAAGACAAAAGACCATGCAAATCAAATCCTTAATTTATAAGGGACACATATGGCAAAAGAAGAAAATTTGTTCGAAGAAAAAGCGAAAGAAGAAGGTGGTAAACCAGCCGCTAACACGGATAAGCTAAAGGCTTTACGTGCGGCAATGGATAAAATCGAGAAGAACTACGGAAAAGGTTCGATCATGAAACTAGGCGATGAAAACATCGAGGATATCGAGGTGATACCGACAGGCTCTATCGCTTTAAACGCAGCGCTGGGCGTAGGCGGATATCCGAAAGGACGTATCGTCGAGATCTATGGTCCGGAATCTTCCGGTAAGACAACCATAGCGATCCATGCGATCGCCGAGGCTCAGAAAAAAGGAGGTATCGCCGCATTTATCGATGCGGAGCATGCTTTTGACCGTTTCTATGCTGAAAAGTTAGGCGTTGATGTAGAGAACCTATGGATCTCCCAGCCGGATAACGGTGAGCAGGCCTTGGAAATAGCCGAGCAGTTGATCCGTTCATCCGCCGTAGATATCATTGTTATCGACTCCGTAGCCGCTTTGACTCCTAAAGCTGAGATTGAGGGCGATATGGGAGACAGCAAGATGGGTCTGCAAGCTCGCTTAATGTCGCAAGCCCTTCGTAAATTGACAGCTGCGATCAATAAGACGAATACGACCTGTATCTTCATCAACCAATTGCGTGATAAGATCGGCGTAATGTTCGGGAACCCGGAAACGACGACTGGTGGTAATGCGTTGAAGTTCTACGCCTCAGTCCGTTTGGATATCCGTAGTATTGGAAAGCTGAAAGATGGTGACGAGATCAAGGGTAACCAAGTGCGTGTGAAAGTCATAAAAAACAAGGTGGCTCCTCCATTCCGCAAGGCAGAGTTCGATATCATGTTCGGTCAAGGTATCTCCCGTTCCGGAGAGATCATCGATCTTGGCTCTGAACTGAATATCATCAAGAAGAGCGGTTCGTGGTACAGCTACAATGATACCAAATTGGGACAAGGTCGTGATGCGGCAAAACAATGTGTCGAGGACAATCCCGAATTGGCAGACGAATTATCCGAATTAATATTTGAGGCATTAAAAGCCAACAAGTAATTTGCGGGGGCGGGCACCCCCCGCCCCTATACGAAATTGTAATGAGTAATAAAGACAAATATCGTTTACTTTGCAATACTGAAAAAAATATACCGATCTTCTCACATGACTGGTGGTTGGATACGGTTTGCGGAGAAAAAAAATGGGATGTCTTGCTTATAGAACAAAAGGGAAAGATACAGGCAACCCTCCCCCTTTACGTCCCCCATTCCGATATTGTCTCAATGCCTTCTTACACCCAAACAATGGGCCCTTGGTTCACCGCAAGTTCCTCCGACACGAAATATACGACCGAGTTAGGACGACGTCAAGAACTATGCAAACAATTCACGGAAGAACTAAAACGCTATCCGCACTTCCTGCAAAATTTCAATTATGACATCACGGATTGGCTTCCGTTTTATTGGGCGGGATATAACCAAACGACACGTTATACCTATTTATTAAAAAATATCCGGGATCATCAAGCGGTATGGGAGAATATGAGCCCCAATATCCGGCGAAATATTACGAAAGCGCAGAATAAATACCATATATCCGTAAAAAAAGGGATTCCTTTGAATGAGTTCCTAGCTGTACAAGCCCAAACATTTGACCGCCAGCATGTACGAATCAAGGAAGACACGAATGTACTGAAAGACTTGATCGCCACTTGCCGACAAAGAGGACAAGGTGATTTATGGGGAGGTTATGACGAGCAAGGCCATTTACATGCGGCCGCTTTCATCGTATGGCAAGATCGATCGGCTTACTATCTCGCTGGAGGAGGAAATCCGGTCTATAGAGGTTCCGGAGCGCAAAGCTACGTCCTGTGGGAATGTCTTCATTTCGTTTCTCAATTTACGACGGTATTTGATTTCGAAGGGTCTATGCTACCCGGAGTAGAACGTTTCTTCCGCGAGTTCGGAGCTATCCAAACCCCATTTTTCACAATATCTAGGGGGAAATTGAGTTTATTAGACAGAGCACGCATTAAACTAAGCAAATGGGTATGAAAAATCGCACTTTACATTATATAATACGTTTTCTTGTAGGAGATGATGTCCCTAGCGAACTGGTGGAAACGATCGGGTACACGGCTGATCCCAATAAATTCGACCGATATAACGTCGTTATCATTCCATCCGGCTTCTTTGATGGACAAACATACGGGACTCCTGCTTCCTTACCGGAACTCCCTTTGCAAGAGGTTCAAGGTATCCCCTTGTTATTCGGCTCGCCGAAAGAGGAATGGGTAAGAGATACATGGGTGGTTCATGCCGATATCATCGCAAGTACTTATTTTCTCATTTCCAGATACGAGGAGATGGTACGGCGTGGACTTCGGGATGAGCATGGAAGATTTCCCGGTAAAGAGTCCTTGCCCTACCGGGCCGGTTTCCTGCATCGTCCGATCGTGGATGAATATCGCATGCTGCTTCATCGTTGGCTACGCCAATCCCGGTTACGTGTACCCGAGGTAAAAAAGCAAATCCGGAAGATCTACCTCACGCACGACGTAGATTCTCCGACTCTATATCGTTCGTGGAAAGGTTTGATACGGTCTATTAGAGATAGAAGAGGTTTATATAAATCCTTTCAAGGTAAATTCGGTACCCTTGAGAAAGACCCGTTTTATACCTTCCCTTGGTTTTTCCGCCAGAATAGTATCCTTCAGGATTTGATCGGGAAGGAACAATGTCACCCTATCCTATTTATCCGGAACGGGGGGAAAGCCAAGCACGACAAACCTCATTACGATTTGAGGAATAAAGATATTCGTAAATTGATAAAAAGTGCTCTAGAGCATAATGTAACTATTGGTTTGCATAGTAGCTACCAAGCGGGTACGACTCCCAGCCTTATCCGGAAAGAGAAAACCGGTCTGGAAGATCATATCGGTAAAAATGTTCGGTTCAACCGTCATCATTTCTTGGCTATCCGGGAACCGGAAGATATGGACCAAATAGAGGCTGCTGGGGTTACGGACGATTTCACCATGGGGTATGCCGATGTCTCCGGATTCCGGTTAGGGACTTGCTACCCGGTTCGTTGGATCAATCCGATCACCCGCCGGCTATCTCCTCTCCGACTACATCCGCTTATTATAATGGATTGTACCCTAGAGGAGGAAAAATATATGGGACTGGATTTTGACAGGGCTTTAACCTATTGCCGGAATTTAGTGGAACAAGTAAATAATGTAGGAGGTGAATTGGTTTTACTATGGCATAATGACTCCGTACAAGAAGGGTCCGGAAGTTATTTACGTAAATTATACGCCCAGCTATTAAAAGAATTAGCGAAGCAGTGAAAACAACAAAATCCCTGTATTCAAATAAATCAGAAAGAATGATTACTAATTGTAAAAATATTTTAGTCCTCGCCCCTCATACGGATGATGGGGAACTTGGGTTGGGGGGAACTATCTCACGCCTGATAGAAGATGGTAAAAAAGTGACCTATGTGGCTTTCTCCACCGCACAGCAATCGGTTCCCGAAGGTTTTCCGAAAGATATCTTGAAGACAGAGGTCAAGCAAGCGACCCAGACCTTAGGTATAGAACCGGGAAACCTAATCATATACAATTACGAAGTAAGAAAACTGGGATACGCAAGACAAGAGATATTAGAGGAGTTAATACGCCTGAAAAAAGTATCCGATTTTGACCTAGTCTTCATCCCTAGCTTGCACGACATCCACCAAGATCATACGACGATCGCCCAAGAGGGTCTACGAGCGTTCAAAAACACGAATATATTAGGTTATGAGTTAATCTGGAACAACCTGACATTCAATACACAATGTTTTGTAAGGCTGGAAGAGCGCCATATCGACGCAAAGGTAGAATCATTGAAAGCCTATAAATCGCAAGGAGCGAGAGATTATCTATCCAAGGACTTTATCTATTCATTAGCAAGAGCACGGGGCGTCCAAGCAGGATGTACCTATGCGGAAGCGTTTGAAGTCATTCGTCTATTCTTATAACCCTGATTGAATCCATGAATAAACTCCTTATCATATGTGATATGTTCCCACCCGCTTTCGCCCCCAGAATGGGATATCTATGCAAATATTTGACACGCATGGGATGGGAAGTTACCGTAGTGACAGAATACATAGAAGACAATACATTCGAATTCCTTACGGGGTATGCGGACGTGTATTGCGTCCGCTACTACAAAGCATCAGGAAAGATCTCAAAGCATATCGAATGGATGTGGGTCATGTTTCTAGACATCTTGTTTGGTTATAAAGACATGAAAATAATCAACGCATGTATTCCCTTAATAAAGACCAACCAGTACAAAGGAATATTGTGTAGCACATACCGTACCTTTCCTTTAACCGCCGCCAAGACGTTAGCGATCCATACCAACCTCCCTTTCGTCGTGGATTTACGAGATATTATCGAGCAATACGCCTCCAACGAATATATATCGCATAAATTCCATACATTTTCATGGCTAGACGCATTCATCACAAAGCGATTTCGCAAACGGTTACTTAGAAAGCGGAATAACGCTTTGGAGGTAGCGGATTGTGTCACGACCGTATCGCCTTGGCACGTGGAGGTACTTAAACAATATAATCCCAATGTAAAACTGATTTATAACGGATTCGATCCCGAGTTGTTCTATCCGCAACAAATCAAGACCTCCCGGTTTATCATTACCTATACCGGACGGTTGTTAAGTTTAGCGATCCGAAATCCGGAGTTATTATTTGCGGCCATCGCCCGTCTTACGGAGGACAAGGTCATTATCCCCGAAACTTTTCGAGTTGTATGGTATACCGATCAAGAGTCCCGCTCCATCATCCGCCAAGAGGCCGAACAACATGGGGTGCAATCTTTCATGGATTACCATGAGTATGTACCGGCATCCGATATTCCCCTCATCTTGAACAAAAGCTCGGTGCTGCTTTCCTTGACGAATAAGTTTGACACGTCTGGTCCAAAAGGCTTCATGACAACTAAGTTCTTTGAATCGCTTGCGGTAGAAAAACCCATCTTATGCGTACAGAGTGACGAGGCTTACCTCGCCGAAGCCATCAAGGAGACCCATTCCGGACTGGCCGCAACCCGGGTAGACGAGGTGTACGATTTCTTGAAACATTACTATGAGGAATGGCAGGAAAAAGGATATACGACCTCGCCCGTCAATCGGGATAAGCTATCGAATTATTCCCGGAAAGAGCAAGCTAGCCAATTTGCGCGTATATTTGAGGAGATTTAAGCAGATGGATAAATACCTCAACATAGTATCGTTCAATATACCTTATCCCGCCAATTACGGAGGGGTCATTGATGTGTATTATAAACTGGAGGCCTTGCATGCATGCGGCGTGAAACTCATATTACATTGTTTCGAATATGAACGTCCGCACGCACCGGAATTAGAAAGCATTTGCGACAAGGTTTTCTATTATAAACGCCGTACCGGGGTAATCGCTAATTTAACATGGCTCCCTTACAATGTATATAGCCGTAAAGATCATCGCTTGATCGAGAATCTTTTACAAAATGATTACCCGATCTTATTTGAGGGCCTCCACTCCTGCTATTATATGGACGATCCCCGTTTAAGAAACCGGATGAAGATATTCCGGGAGTGCAATATCGAGCACGATTATTATCGCCACTTGGCAAAGTCTGGCAAAGGATTGGTTCGCAATGCCTTTTTCAAGATCGAGGCCATGCGCTTCCAAGCCTATCAGAAAGTAGCACAGTACGCAAATCTGATAATCGCCGTATCCACGACAGACGCAGACTATTTACGAAAACAATTTCCCAATCAAAGGATCGAGTTCGTTCCTTGTTTCCACGAGAATAACCGGATTACGGCCAAACCGGGAAAATCCGATTATATTTTATATCATGGCAAGTTATCCGTTATCGAGAATGAGCGAGCCGTGTTATTTCTCACCAAGCATGTTTTCAGCCAATTAAAACATACCTGCATAATAGCGGGCATGAACCCGACCCGTTTGATACGAGAGGCAGCCGCCCCTTACCCACATATAAAAGTAGAAGCAAATCCCAGTAAGGAACGTATGGACGCATTGATCCACAACGCACAAATTCATATGCTAATCACATTTCAAGATACCGGCCTAAAACTAAAGCTTTTGAACAGCTTATTCGCCGGAAGGCATACGATTGTCAATCATCTCATGCTAGCGGGTAGCGGATTAGATCCTTTATGCCATATCGCCGATACGCCGGATGAGATGATACGGGCTTGCGAACAATTAATGGCCCTACCTATAGATAAAGAGGCGATAGATAAACGAAAACAATTATTGTTCCCTGCTTTTTCTAATGAAGATCAGGGGATACGTTTATACAAGATGATATATGATGAAAGAGAATAGAAGTGATTTATTACATACATTAACCGAACGTTTGAAAGCGATCGACTATAATAAATTACCTATCAGCGATTATAATAAGCGATACATCGGCAACTTAAAGCCGGCGTTAAGCTATTTCATGCATATATACGCAGATTGCCTACAAAGAGGACTTCAAGCGATACAAACCCCTATCTCCGATGTCACGCTAATCGATTATGGAGGAGGAACCGGCTTCCTTAGTATTCTGGCGAAATCCATAGGAATAGGACAAGTTATTTATATTGATCTTAACCCATCTTCCGTGGAGACGATCCAGCTATTGAAACAAATAATAGGAATAGGCCCCGATACCATACTCCATGGAGATTCAGATGTTCTTGCGGACTGGTGCGCAAGGAACAAAGTCTCCCCCCAACTTTTAATCGCTACGGACCTGATAGAACATGTCTATGATTTATCTTTGTTCTTCAAGGATTTAATCCATATAAACGATTCCATGTATCTACTATTCACGACGGCCTCTACACCATTCAACCCGTATGTCCAACAACGGTTACATAAGATGATGATCGGATGCGAAAGTGGATCTTTGGAATCCCCCAACTATTATACATTACGAGAGCAATTCATAACGAAACTTTGCCCGGCTTTCTCCCCAAAAGAAGTAGAGACATGGGCCCGGCAGACTAGAGGCTTGACCTATCCCGATATCCAAAAAGCGATCGAGAAAAAGAGTTTACCAAGCCCGGAAGACCCATACAATACTTGCGATCCGGCTACAGGTAATTGGGCCGAACGAATCCTTCCCATACAGACTTATGAGGACTTATTGGCACCCTACCAGTTCAAGCTTAAAGTAGAGAAAGGATTTTATAACGCAGACCGAAACAACCCAGTTCTTTCTTTGATATGCAAAGGTATCAACGCATTGATCCGCAACAGCGGCTCCTTTGGTTTTCTATTGGCACCATTCATCATTCTCTCCTGCGGCAAGGAGCGAGCAGATGCCATCTAGAACATATTCACGGGTCAAGTCCTCTGCTTTCAAGATTTGGTCGTTCCACTGCAATAAATCAATATCTATTGGCACACGCCCACAAGATTTATCTTCCGGCTTACGGCCGATGCAGCATTCTATATCTTTCAAGACATCCTTTATTCGCGCCGGACTCTCCTCGCTATACAAAACAGCCACTCGATTCAAAAATGTAGTTGATAATGGACAATCGATCGGTTCCGTATAAACTGGCTGAGAAAACTGTATAAAAACAAAATGAGCACGCAGCATCTCCGCCGCGCGCTCCATATTTTTCTCTTTATCCCAATTAGAGCCTAAGCACAATAGAACCCGGTTTCGTTTATTCTCCATCTCCGGCTAAAAGCGTTTAGTCATTCTTATGATTATTCAAGAATGTATTGATAAAACCGATCAACTTCACGAAAGAAGCGGAAAATTGTCCGGTATCGCTATTACGGATAGAGATAAATTTCTCCTTACCTTCCGTGGTAAATGAAACCTGATACATGATATCCCCTAAATCCCGGTTCGTCTCCTCCTCAAAGCCATAAGAGTCTTTCATCTTAAAGAAATTACATTTTTGCAGAATCGGTTTTAAAGAAGCAAACTCCTCGTCAGTCAATGTCCCCTCCATAATTTTAGGATCTCGTTTCTTGGCGAAATTATCCATATAATAATTATACTCCTCGATACGGAATGTCTTGTCACTATCAAACAGAACCATTAGTTTGTAGTTATCTACACTTTCCATACTATAACTAAAAGAGAAATCCTTCAATTCTTTTTTACAGCCTGTAAAACAAGCAGACAGAAGAACCAATAAGGTGGTGAACAAAGTAATTCGTAGTTTCATTTGTCTAAAGTTGAAATTTGTGGCACAAACATACATAAAATACTCGAAAAACAACCCATGGAAATAAAAAAATACCTATTAGTTGGTATTGGTGGTACGAAGTTTTCAAGCTACCTTCGCGTAACATTTAATAGGACATGAGATTATCAGAACTTCGCACAGGCGATAAAGGTGTTATAGTAAAGGTAATGGGTCGCGGAGCTTTCCGCAAACGCATTATCGAGATGGGATTTATCAGAGGGAAAGAAGTGATCGTTATACAAAACGCTCCGCTCAAAGACCCTATTCACTATCGTGTAATGGGATATGATGTCTCATTGCGACGCTCGGACGCCGCATTGATCGAAGTCGTTAGCGCGGCGGATTTCGAGAAGGAACAAGCTACCTCGGTACAAGATACGAACAGGAGTGCAGACTCTTTTATCCTGCCTTCCGGCAATGAATTGCAAGCCATCGCATTACATAAAGGAAAAACAATTAACGTAGCCTTGGTTGGTAATCCGAACTGCGGAAAGACCTCTCTTTTCAATTTCGCATCCGGAGCACATGAGCATGTGGGTAACTATAGCGGCGTGACCGTAGATGCCAAGGAAGGAACCTTCCAACAGAATGGCTATACATTCCGCATCGTAGATTTACCGGGTACTTACTCCCTATCCGCTTACACGCCGGAAGAATTATACGTGCGTAAGCATTTGAATGAAGAGCAACCAGACGTGGTGATCAATGTTATCGACGCATCCAATCTGGAGCGAAACCTATATTTGACCGCCCAACTGATCGATATGGACGTTCGCATGGTAATCGCCTTAAACATGTATGATGAGCTGGAACGCCATGGTAATAAATTCGATCATGAGTCCTTAGCGAAAATGATCGGGGCACCGATTATCCCGACCGTAAGTAAAACAGGCTTTGGCATAGAGGATTTGTTTAACCGTGTAATCAAGGTATACGAAGAAGAAGATCCTGTCATCCGTCATATCCATATTAATTACGGAGAGTCTTTAGAGAAAGGGATCAGCAACGTTAGGAAGACCTTGAAAAATAGCGTGGATATACCCAAAAGCTTGTCAAAGCGCTATCTATCTATCAAGCTATTAGAGGGAGACCGGGAGATAGAGACATTTATAAAAACGCTGCCCGGTGCCGAAACGATCTTCCAAGAAAGAGACCGTAATACAGCCCTAATAGAAAAGTTATTGCAAGAGGATTGTGAGACCGCATTCACGAACGCACGCTATGGCTTTATTTCCGGAGCGTTGCGTGAGACTTACGAACAAAATATGATCAAAGAGGCAACGAGTACGCAGATCATCGATCTATTCGTCACGCATAAAGTCTTAGGCTTCCCTATCTTTATCCTATTCATGTGGATCATGTTCGAGGCCACTTTCCGTTTGGGAGGCTATCCGATGGAATGGATAGAGGCATTGGTCGAGGTGATCGGTAATTTCGTGCGCAACCATATGTCGGAAGGACCTTTGAAGGATCTTCTCGTGGATGGTATCATCGGTGGCGTGGGAGGTGTTATCGTGTTCCTGCCGAATATCTTGATTCTGTATATGTTCATATCGTTCATGGAAGACTCCGGATATATGGCACGTGCGGCTTTTATCATGGATAAGATCATGCATAAGATGGGACTGCATGGAAAGTCGTTCATCCCTTTAGTGATGGGATTCGGTTGTAATGTTCCTGCTATCATGGCCTCCCGTACGATAGAGAGCCGTAATAGCCGGATGATAACGATGTTGGTAAATCCGTTGATGAGCTGTAGCGCCCGCCTGCCGGTTTATGTATTGCTGACCGGGGCGTTTTTCCCGAAGAACGCCAGCTTTGTGTTATTAGCTTTATATGTATCCGGAATCTTGCTGGCAGTTATCATGGCCCGTCTTTTCAAACGCTTCCTGTTTAACGAGGAGGATGTTCCTTTCGTAATGGAACTCCCCCCCTACCGGATGCCTACCGGCAAATCCATCATGATCCATATGTGGGAGAAAGCGAAACAATACTTGCACAAGATGGGAGGTATCATCTTGGTCGCTTCTATCATCATCTGGTTCCTTGGGTATTTCCCCAGACATTCGGAGAGCGGAGATCAGTTTGATCGCCAGATAGCGGAGATCGAAAATACGGAGTTGGATTCTCAAGAAAAAACAGATACGATAGAGGAGTTAGAACGCTTGAAGGCAATCGACCACCAACAAAATTCGTATATCGGGCGTATCGGCCAGACGATTCAACCGATCTTGGCTCCTTTAGGATTCGATTGGAAAATGAGTGTAAGCCTACTTACCGGTATGGCGGCGAAAGAAGTTGTTGTCAGCACGTTAAGCGTATTATACACGGGGAATGCCGATGATGACAGCCAAGCCCTGTCGGAGCGTTTGAAGCAAGACCGTAACGCAGAAGGTAATTTGGTATTCACACCGCTCATAGCGATTAGCTTAATGCTTTTCGTCTTGATTTATTTTCCGTGCATAGCAACTATATCGGCTATTGTCAACGAGTCTGGCTCATGGAAATGGGGTATATTCGTTATCATTTATACTTGTGTCCTAGCATGGATCGTTTCTTTCATTGTTTATCAAACGGGAAATTTCTTTGTGGGTTTATTTTGCTAAGAACTTTCCTATGTTTTATTTAGTTATATATAGGAGGTAAATTTATAGGTATGTGGCAAGATATAGCAGTTTACGTTATTGGTATCTCGATTATCGGATATATCGCATATAAGGTTTATCGAATGTTCGCCGCCCCCAAATCCAAAGACCCTTGTTGCGGATGTAGTGGGTGTTCGTTAAAGAAAGAATTGATGAAATAGACAATGGGGTTGAGTCAAGCAAAGAATTGCAACACAGCCCCATAACTTATTTCCAACCAAAAGGTCTTTACCGACCTATGCAATGATAAATAAAACCGGCCTCCTCCAATTCTGCCTTATCATAGATATTACGTCCATCCAAGATTAAAGGCGTAGCCATTAATTTCTTAATAACAGACCAAGAAGGCATACGGAATTCTTTCCATTCAGTAACCAACAATAGTGCATCCGCATCTATCACAGCCTCATATATATCTTTAACATAAGAAATCACATCTTCAGGCAAACGTCTTTGAGCCTCAGGTATAGCCACTGGATCATAAGCCGAAACCAGACATCCGGCGTTTCTTAACTTTTCGATCAAAACCAATGAAGGAGCCTCTCGCATATCATCTGTCTCCGGCTTAAACGCCAACCCCCATAAAGCGATACGCTTGCCTTTAATATCCCCGTTAAAATGCTTCACCAACTTACGAAACAATATTGACTTCTGCTCTTCATTTACAGCCTCTACCGCTTCCAATATACGCATCTGATAACCACTATCGGCAGCGGTCTTCATAAGCGCCTTGACATCTTTCGGGAAACAAGAACCTCCATATCCGCAACCCGCATACAGAAAACGACTACCGATACGAGCATCCGTTCCAATCCCTTTACGCACCATATTTACGTCAGCACCGACAATCTCACACAAATTAGCGATATCATTCATAAAACTGATACGAGTCGCCAACATTGCGTTTGCCGCATATTTAGTCATTTCAGCGGAAGGAACATCCATAAAAATCACCCGGAAATTATTCAGTAAAAACGGACGATATAACTTTGACATCAATTTCTCGGCACGCTCGGATTCCACTCCTACAACTACACGGTCCGGACTCATAAAATCCTTTACCGCAGCCCCTTCCTTCAAGAACTCAGGGTTAGAAGCAATATCGAACTCTATATTTACATTCCGTTTAATTTGCTCATTTTTAATAGCTTGCTTTACCTTTTGGGCAGTACCAACAGGAACCGTGCTTTTAGTAACGACCAAAATATATTTATTCATATATCTTCCCACGGTCCGAGCAACCTCCAGCACATATTTCAAGTCCGCACTTCCATCCTCATCTGGAGGCGTCCCCACTGCGGAAAACAAGACTTCCACCTCATCCAGACATTCTTTTAACTCGGTAGTAAAATGCAAACGTCCCGCCTGCATATTACGAGCCACCAATTCATCCAAACCCGGCTCATAAATGGGAACGATGCCTTTCTTCAGATTATCGATCTTATTTTTATCCACATCTACACAAAACACCTCTGTACCCATTTCCGCAAAACACGTACCTGTTACCAAGCCTACATAGCCTGTTCCAACTATTGCTATTTTCATAATTCCCTTTGTTTCTCAAAATATCTTAAAAACGTATGCAAATGTACAATAATTCAGAGAAATCCGCTATCATAAATATACAAATTGAAAAAAATCATATGTTCGTCTGTTTTTAAAGAAATAACTGTTAACTTTGTATTCGATTTCCCTTTAATAGAGGGAAATCTTACATTGTTAAACAAACGGAGAAATCAACAATAATAGATTCACTCGTCCGTTATTATTGCAGGTACAGTTTGACAGTAAAGAAAAATAAGGAAGAGAGCATGACTAAAGTTTGTTTCTTGGTATCATCATTATGCAACGAAGGCCCGGTTAATGTTATGTATAACATTATCCAATATATGGACTTCTCCAAGTTCAAGGTATCTATCATTACTTTCATACCAGAGAAAAAAACTACCCGAATTAAGGATTTCCAGAAGTATCCGCTTTCGATTCATCAATTGGCACCAGAAACGCCTCTTAATCCATTCGCTTTATTCACGGCACTAAAACAAGAGGTAAAATTGATTAATCCGGATATGCTTCATGCGCATTGTCCGCGTTCATTATATTTAATGTGCTTTTTACCTCGAAAGTATAAACGAATCTATACGATTCATATCTATCCGGGACTACAGCAGCAGATATTATATGGAAAATTTAAAGGAGATATCGTCAATCAACTAAACCATTTCTTCACCCGAAAAGTAGATCTCCCCATAGGTTGCTCTGAAAGTGTAGGAAAACTCTATAAAGAAAATAAAGGTTGGGACATCTCTTGCATACCCAATGGATCTTCGTTACCCATCTGGAATTGCGATCCGATTTATCGGCAAAAGCTAAGAAAAGATTTAGGACTAAAAGACGATATCCGATATTTTATTTTTATCGGGCGCTTCTCAGGAGAGAAGAATCCTGAACTATTAATACGTGCCTTTAAACAAATAGGGGCCAAGCAAGTGGGATTGATCATGCTCGGTGAGGGACCCTTATGGGAAGATTTAAAAAAAGAAGGTGATGACCGGATTCTTTTACCCGGTTTTAAAACGAATGTTTATGATTACTTAATCGCTTCCGATTATTATATTTCAGCCTCAGATGTCGAAGGATTGGCAAACACGCTGTTGGAGAGTATGACAGTAGGATTACCTATGTTACTTTCTGATATACCTTCACACCAAGAGGTGCTATCGAAGATGAGCGTCACGACAGGATATATTTTCAACAATAAAGACAGTAATAGTTTATTCGACAAAATAGAAAAAGTGCTCCTGTTAGATCGTACAGAAGTCGCACGAGAAGTACAAGACATATTCCAAAAGCATTATACAGCGAAGAAAATGTCTTTGTCTTATCAAAACGCATATACTAGTTTATGACACCTTATGTATCTATTATAACCATAACAAGGAATCATTTCAAATATATCATGGAGATACTAAATTCGTTGTTCACGACAGGAAGACCATCAGTCCCGCTCGAAGTCATCATCGTAGATAATTGCTCATCTGATGGTACGATTTACTTTTTAAAGAAGAATCGGTTTAAGGTAATAACCCGACCAACAAACTTAATAATGTTATAATAGGTGAAAAATACAATCTATCATCAACAAATAGAACATAAATTGCATCTATAAAATTAAAAACATAATAGGACAAAATGATAATGAAACCAGAAATATCGATTATAACAGTTGGCATGAATCACCTTTCATACGTGAAAGAGATGCTTGCGTCTTTGTATTCAGTAGGAAGTCCATCCGTTTCATTCGAGGTTATTTTTGTTGATAATTGTTCTACTGACGGAACCGCCGATTATATCCGGAACAATTATCCTACCATAAAACTCATTGAGAATCAAAAGAAATATGGTTTTGCCCGAAATAATAATATTGGAGCAAAACATGCTATAGGGAATTATATACTTATATTAAACCCAGACATCATATTAACGCAAGGAGCGATCGACAAATTATACAACTATGCGATAAAACATCCTTCATGTGGAATTGTCGCACCCAAGTTACAAAACCGGGACTGCTCATTGCAATATTCTGCACGTAGATTTCCTTCAATTAAGATTTTGCTAAATCGGGCTCTTACCAAAGGAAATGATAAGTCCGGCAATAAAAATGTTCAAACCTATTTACTGAAGAACCTTCCTATGGACACTCCTACAGAGGTCGATTGGTGTATGGGAGCAGCGTTTTTGATCTCTCACACATTCTACAATGAACTAAAAGGATTTGACGAGAAATTCTTCTTGTATGTAGAAGATATGGATATTTGCTATCGTTGTTGGAAAAAGAATAAGAAGGTAGTCTATTACCCTTTATCCAAAATGACGCATGTTCACCAAAGAAGTAGTCAGCGTCTTAATAAGAAAACGTTAATTCATTTGAAAAGTTTCTTTTATTTCTTTAGGAAAAACAGATTTAAGATCAAATCTGAGGCTCAGCACCTCACAAGTGCACCTCAAAGAGAAAAAGAAACATTTCAGTTACAACCAAAGGTCGTTCCTAGCAAATAAAAAAGATGATACAAGAATTCATAAACAAGCAATTTTATAACTTATTTATTTTCACGTTCATATTTGGATTGGTCCTTTATGGAACGATCGGATTTGATAGTATAGATGAGATATGTGCTTGCATCTTGCTTATCTTATTTATTTTCGCAACATTCAAGACACCGGATTGGGCTATAAATAAGTCATTTCTAGCGGTAAGCTCTGTTTTCATATTTTATACGATTTATTCGTTTTATATACATAGTAACTCTGCGAAAGGAATCATCTCAGACATGATTATCCAATTTAAACCCTATTTAGCTTTTTTCGCAGTTTATTATCTCTGTCCTGTATTTAGTTCGAAACAGAAAGATTTGATAAAGAAAATCATTCTTATTATATCCTTTTTCATGTTTCTTATAGGATGTGCGTCTCTAGTCTATCCACTCGCCTTCAGAGTAACTGTTGGGCATGTCGCTTATTTCGCCGCTATCATAACCGCATCCTCCCTGCTTTATTATTATTGTAGCGAAGGTGCTAAAATTGATAAGATGATCTTTATCCTTATTTTAGCGATTGGATTATTCTCGGCTCGTTCAAAGTTCTATGGATTTTTTATCATATCTCTGGTCACCGTGATATTCTTCGGGAACATAAGTCGTCTGAAGCTCAATTTCAAGACAATAGCGATAGCCGTATTAAGTCTTGCCGCAATGGTTTTAGCTAGCTGGAAAAAAATGGTCATGTACTTTGGTGTGGGTAAATCCTTGGACAGTGTTCCCGAGGAATTCATGGCCCGTGCCATGCTATACGTCACATCTTTCGAGATTTTCAAGGACTTTTTCCCATTTGGGTCGGGCTTCGCTAGTTTTGCCTCCCACTCCTCTGGCGTTTATTATTCGCCTCTATACGCAAAATACGGTATCGAGAATGTAAAAGGGATCAGTAAAAACAATTATAGTTATATAGCGGACACCTATTATCCCTGTTTAGCTCAATTTGGGATAATAGGCGTATTCTTATATATACTATTTTTCGCCTATATCATACGGAAAGCCTACAAACTATTTCTCTCTACGCAAAAGGAGAAATATTTTATTATACCTTTTCTTATCATCGGGTATCTATTGATTGAGAATATCGCAGATGCCACGTTTACCGGACATCGGGGTTTCTTTATAATGATGTTGTTAGGGCTTGTAATGTCTGAGCAAAAGCACCAATTGTTGGCTAATAAATCAACCTCTCAAAAACAACCCGAATAATACATGGCAAGCAAAACAGTAAACGGTCTTTTTTGGAGTAGCATGGAAAGGCTTTCGGTACAGGGAGCTCAATTCGTGTTAAGTCTTTTCATCGCTCGTATCTTGTCGCCTTCCGACTATGGACTTGTCGCCATGCTTGGTATTTTCATGGCGGTAGCTCAAACGTTCGTTGATAGTGGCTTCTCGAACGCTCTTATCCAGAAACAGGGAAGAACAGATGTAGACTATTCGACGGTATTCTTTTTCAATATATTTATCGGGATAGCCATGTACCTTCTCCTTTTCTCCACCGCTCCATTCATAGCCTCATTCTACAGCCAGCCTCAACTAGAAACCATCATAAAATTCGTAGGATTAAACTTAATCTTGACCTCATTCTGCGCCGTACAACGAGCACAACTGACCATTTCCCTCGATTTCAAAAAGCAAGCTATCATCTCATTCAGCACAGTAGCTATAAGTGGAGGAATAGGTATATGGCTGGCTTATCATGGTTATGCTGTATGGACACTGGTCATCCAAAGTTTACTCACGAATTTATTAGCTTTGATATTACTTTGGGGAAGTACCCGGTGGATTCCTCGCCTATGTTTCTCCAAAGAGTCTTTCAAGGAATTGTTCGGATTCGGATCTAAATTACTTGCCGGAGGATTGCTTCATACGATATATCTGAATCTATACTCATTGGTAATTGGTAAATATTTTTCATCCGCTGATCTGGGAAACTTCAACAGGGCTACTTCTCTTGCCCAATACGTTTCCGTTAATATAACAAGCATCATCACACGGGTCACTTATCCGATAGAATGCCAAATACAGCATGATAACGAGGAACTGCAACGAAAGTTCTTCATGTTCATCCGTATGACAGCCTTCATCATATTCCCGTTGATGATCGGCTTATGTGTACTGGCTGATCCATTAATTCGTGTTATCTTGACAGATAAGTGGGTACATACCATACCATATTTACAAATATTAAGTATCGCTTATATGTGGGACCCGATCTCACGCCTGAACTGGGATCTGCTCAACGTAAAACGGAGAAGTGATTATTCCCTGCGATCCGAGATCATAAAAAAGCTCATTGCGGTTACTATCTTAGTCATTACCATTCCATTTGGGATCACCATCATGTGCGCCGGTATCGCTGCTTATGCCTTATGTGACATCTATGTATTGACAAGATTCACTAAAAGACTTTTACCCGATGTTTACCTGCGAAAAGAGCTTAAGGCTTTATGTCCTATACTCTTGTTATCCATATCGATGGGACTAATCATATACATTTGCGTAAGTTTTATCCCTATCTTATTATTTAAACTCATTGTCGGTATAATTATAGGTATCTGCTATTATCTAACTCTATCCTATTTGCTTAAATGGGAAGAGATAGATTTCATTCTCTCGTTGATCCTAAAAAAACATAGACAGTAGAAACACAGTAATAACTTGAATAAAAAACACATCCTATGGATATTGTATGTTGCACAGACAATAATTATGTCATACCCTGTGGTGTATTAGTAACCTCTATTTGTGTGAATAACCCGAAAGAGGAGATTACGGTACATATCTTGACAGAGGAAATATCCCCTGAAAACCAAGAGGTATTGAAAAAGGTCGTAGCCAAATATGGCCAGCAAATCCAGTTCTATACTGTAGATAAAAAGGTTTTCGCCAACTGCCCGATAAGTAGACATATCACGTTAGCGACCTATTTTAGACTTATCATGACGGATATACTTCCCAAAAGCGTTGAGAAGGTCCTTTATCTCGACTGTGATGTTGTCGTCCGCCACTCACTACGCTCATTATGGGATACGGATATAAAAAGCTATGCCGCCGGAGTAATCCCTGACATGTCAATAGATGACATACGTATTTACAACCGGCTCCAATATTCCCCATCTCTTGGCTATTTCAACGCTGGGGTATTATTGGTCAACCTAAGATATTGGCGAGAAAATAATCTTTCAGAAAGCTTTTTCGAGATAATCAACAAATACCCTGAGAGACTTAGATACCATGATCAAGATGTATTGAATATAGTATTAAAAGAGATCAAGCTAACCCTGCCCATGAAGTACAATGTACAGCACGGATATTTTTTCAAGGACCCGTTGATTAGCCGAACTTACCGGGATGAAAGAGAGCAAGCTATCACTGACCCCGTTATCTTGCATTACAGCGGCAGCAAACCTTGGTTTATCGAATTTGAGCCTCCTTTCAAAAAAGATTTCGCTTTCTATTTAGACACATCCGGTTTGGACAAAAGCTTTATTAGGCATATCCCCATGAAGGCACGCATTAAGGCAAGATTCCGTTCGTTACTAGAAAAATTGGGGCTTATCGCTCCCAAGGATAGCCTATTCTAACTTACTTTTATCCACGCGTTCCACGTTTGTAATAATCTGTTCATGTCCAAATTATTACAAACGTGGATTATAATAGAAAAGAAAAAAATGAACATACATTTAAAAATCATCAATACGAGCTCATCCGATATTTAATGGTGATACGTATAAACCCAATCTATCAAGCCTCATTAAAGTGAACAACTTACGACTTGTCTAACCGTAGGCTTACGGCTATACCTAGTGCTACGCTTACGGCTTGTATAGTAAATAACTTACGGTTTGAATAATAGATAACGAATCGCTAAAGCTCTCATCTGAACAGCACCAGACTCCTAGCCAATATATAAAATTGGCAGGATCAACAAGCACATTTTACCTCAATATAGGTAATGTCCTCCCCCTTTCATACGACGAAGATGAGACTAAATTGGTGAAGCCTGTTTCATCAACAAAGTTAACTAGCTGGAATGCCTAAGTAAGTTAACTTACTTTGCCGATGAAGCCAACTTACTTTGTAACTACGGATATCCAAAAGAAAAAAGCCCTAAAACCACACATTCAATACGGATTATTTCATATGATCAAATTGGTCAACTTCACACAAAATATTTCTCCGGACATGATCATCCCACACGCTCAAACTTTCAACAACTATGCAGAATGACATATTCCACGGCAAACTGCCGCTTACTAGTTATCTAGCAAGCAGGAAAAATCCAAAACACTGATTTTGCCTAGTACCGCTTTATCTAGTAAGAGAAGGATTTTATGAGAAATGAAGTTTAATAAACAAGTTTCATAAAAATACCTACTATAATTTAAACCATATTTTTTCCGTATGATGAAATTGTGAATAAAATGTGAATAACCATATAAGTTCATATTTTCTACTTTTTTCTATATTTGTAACAATATTAATATTGGAGACCCTATCAATAGTTAAGAGACTATCGACTTTCAAATATCAACCTTAGTTGATTATATCGCAAAAAAGATGTTTAACCTATTAAATCCATAATTTCCCAAAGAATTAACACAAAAAGAATCATGCACAATTCACGTATTTCCATGCACTTGTTCATTTATAGTGGTGTAAAAACCACAAAGAAGCTCATTTAAATTGATTATATATCAATTTAGCAAGAAAAAAATCAATTATTTAATTCACAATATCATGAAAAAAACATTATCCATATTTCTATTGCTATCAATAAAAATAGCAGTATTTTCCCAAACTAGCATCCTAGAAGACAACCTAATGAAAGATGCTGAAGTTGCTTTTCTACAAATAAATCCAACTATCGGTGGGGATGTCACTATTGAGTCAACAAAAACAGAATTAAAAGGAGAGAATATCTACAAGACATTTACAATAAATAGTTCTAAAAATGGAGACTACTACTTAAACGCTTGGATTATGGTACCTTTAACTCCAGAAGGATATCCTGAATATAAAGTAGAGGTTAATAGTATTGTTGTAAATTCAACATTAAAACCATCTAAAAACAATTGGCAATCAGTGGGACTCACAGATAAAAAAGGAAAAGCTTCTACGCTAACACTTGAAAAAGGAGTCAATACAATCTCTATAATCGCAAAAAATCCAGAGATACCAAGTGTAGAATTTGTGCGTTTATCAACAAATCCGATAAAAGCAGAAATATCAGACAATAATTACCAAGATTATGTCGCACAAATAAAATCTCAACCTGCAATAGTTGCGAGTTCACAAGATTTGCTCAACATAGCAGATAGCTCTTATATACAGACAAGGGGTACAGGAGGACAAGAGTATACTTATGGACTAAATATGCCTCTGCAATACACTACTTTTAAATCTTTTAATTTACAAGCTGGGCAATATTATACATTTTCTGCAACCGCATCCAATATCAATTATGAATTTGTTATTGAAGTATTTAATGCTCAAACGCCCAACGCATACTCATGGTCTCTATACGGCAAAGGAAATGCTACGATCCAAGTGCAAACACCCGTATCTGGTATATATTATGTCAGAATCCGTGCATATAACCAACTAACTACAGGTTCTGTAACTCTTAAGGCAGTCAACAATCAGTATACTTACACTAATTGCCCTGTCGGAGGTAATGCTCTAACCGTAAACGGAAGCATATCCGGCCCTAGGAATTTTTTTACTTGTAATGTAACTGCGGGTACTATTGCATGTATTTGGGTGGAAGAAGGTACAGCTGTTCCCGGCAAAATTACAGGCTATAACATGGGCTATACGGCTCCTTCTGATTACAACTGGGCTGGAGGTTCTAAATGTTATCTTAATGGAAGCGCATTCCGCGCAGGTCTGATATCCTCTTATAGTTCATTTAGTGGCAATGCAAAATGCGATGTATATATAAATCTTCCACAGAGTGATGTAACTTCAGTCTTTCCATATTTAAAGACTGGTGATGCTATACGTACAGCACCAGCAACTCAAGTTTATAATTGTATTGCTTGGACCATTGATAGAACTGATGATTGGATATGGCCCATAAGTGTCTATTCATCATACTATAAAGCAGGGGATCCTCTTGCTTCCTTTGATGCTTTATATGCACAATATAATTACACTCGCCAAGGCTCCTCTGTAGAAAAGGGAGTAGTTGCATTATGGGGTACAAGCTCAACTAATTTTACTCATGGATCAATTAAAAATAATGCTAATTCAATTTATCCTCATGGTTATGATTGGGAAAGTAAACCGGGAGCATTAATGCGAACTTTCCATCCTAAGCTCTCAATCAGAGGAGAGGATTATGGAGCCATTCAACATTATTATATACCAATTCCAAACAAAAGTAGAAACACGGTTATAAAGAATAAAATGGAAAAAGCAACTTTGTCCATAATAGAACAGAATAATATTTCTTTATTAAAAGCATCTATGCCAGCACAAATCCAACAAAAATTTAACGATTTATACAATAATTGGGAATTAACATGGAGTAATCCAATCATTGCTACACACAGTGATCCTAGGAAATATGCAGAATCTCAAGAATACTCAACCTTATTAGATCTATGTAAACAAATAGGAGAATCATCAATACTTCTAATTACAGAAAAACTATCTAATGGTGACCTCTTTGCTATAAATTTATTAGAAGACTTAACTTTATCTGAAGAGCAGAACAAATCTCTTTTAATTAAAGTCAAAGAATCAGCTAACAAATTTGCAAAAACAAACAATTATTATCCTAGCAGCATATATTCTAACGCATTAAATTACGCTAAGGAGCTTTTAAAAAGAGATGATCAAAAAATAAAATCCTCTATAAATAGCATCAAAAGCAAAGAATTAAACATTTCATCTAATTTGGATATTTCTATAAAAAACAATACTCTTATCATTACATCAAAAACAATAAAACCATCAAAAATAGATATTAATATTGTTGATATAAATGGCATAGAATTGCTAAAGGATAGCAGAAATAATATATCTTTTGATCAAAAGATAATCATCAATTTATCTTTCCTAAAAGACGGATTATATTTTATCAACACAAAGCAAGAGAATAATTATATTTCTAAAAAAATTCAGATCAATAAGAATTAAAGTTATCGATTAATTTTACATTTACAAACAATGGCTATAGTTACATATACAATCTATAGCCATTGTATATAGAAAATTTGCTCAACAAATTCATTTTTATATCCAAGTATTTATCAGCCTTTTTACACACATCATACAGCATCTTTGCAAAAAGACATCAGAGCATAATTGGGTATTAATTAACACAGCTACGCAAAAGAACAAATATACAAGCAACATGACTTATACTCTTAAAAATTTAAATTTTGTATTTTAATACAAAGATCAAAGCAGCATCCTAACACACCATAACTGAATTAAATTCAAAACCAACCCTCAAAACACAGTTAATATTACTCAACTTAAAATCATTAGTTCAAACTAAATAGATTTTTATACTCTTTATATTAAAATATTTCATTTTGAAAAGAAAAAAAGTAATAAAAGAAATTACCACCTTTTTGACAACAACAAATAAAGTCCCTTTACTATTTTATTTATAATTGAAAACATCATATTTCAGTTCATAACAACGGATAGAGCCCGGTTGATAACAGCAAACCAAGAAACTATTTGGTAAAGTAAGAACATCTCCGTAGCCGACATCAAAATTATCGCTTTCAAAAAGACTAGCAGGATTACTAGCCAACTTCCCATCTTTAAGAAGTACCGTATCAAAACTATATTTACCACGATTGGAGTCCTTAACATTCCGGTAAGTTAGTATAAAAGCATCCTTATAAGGAGTTAAAGAAGGAGCATGCCCTTCTATCGGTAAAAAACTCCATGTCCAAGTCACCCCCAAATCCTCACTAACTCCAATCTCAAGACGATTGTCTCCATTCTCTGACTGTTGACGACCCACGACGTACATTTTCCCATCATAATACCCCAGCGAGGCCTCATTAATACGTCCACATTCTATTTGATTTGTCCACAGACGCTCATCTAACCAAGATACAACCTCCCAACTCCTCCCAAAGTCTTCCGATTTTTCCAACCATGTAACAGCCCAACGATTATAACATACCGCATAAATTACATCATCTATTATAACCATATTCCCACGGGCTGCCGCAAATGTCTCGTCTTTTGGAAAAGGAAATAAAACAGGCGATCCATAGAAAATACCCCAATTCTCCGAACAAATGCTTTTCACAATGGATTCCGTCTCCGATTCTCTTTCAAAGAAACGGCAAAGTATACCGTTATTAGGTAATACTAAAAGCTGAGGATCCCTCACGTCATGCCCTTTAACTGGAGCAAATATAACCTTCCTGTTAACCCATGTTTTTCCTTTATCGAAACTCTCCATCTGTATTAACTTACTATCAAAACTAACGTGGCTCGAACCTTCTCTATAAACCACGATAATCTTACTTCGATCCTTATTCCCCGCAATGGCAGGAAAAGCCAAATGTAGGCTACTATCGTCAATAGACGTACTACGAAGCAAATTTGGGTTATATATTTCCTTTAGCTCATCATCACCACAAGCCATAAAAGGAAATAAAAATACCATAATAAATAAAAGTAGATGGTGTTTCATAAAGCATATATTTTAACTTTAGTTAATCATCTGATAAATACTCCCGCTTGAAAGGTTCTCCTTTTTTTATATCACATTTCACCTTTTTGCCCAATATATCCGGTAAATACTTAGGCGATAGACCATCAGAGGGTCTAACAGAACGAACATTTTCTTCTGTTACTGTATCACCAGCATACATATCTTGAGCGACAAATAAGGAACGGGCAAATTTCCTGTTATTCCTCACCTTTTCAGTTAACTCATAGGTTGGCTTTCCCAATGCCATCTCGACTTCTCTTACACATCGAACCATTTCGGAGAACTCCTCCTTATTCATAGAAAAAGCCGCATCCGGTCCACCTATACCCCGATCCAAAATAAAATGCTTCTCGAGAATTCGAGCACCCAACGCAACCGAGGCTACCGCCACCGAACTAGACATCGTATGATCTGAAAGCCCTACAGGAAGTTTGAAACGCTTTCTCATATCAGGAATCGTCCTCAAGTTCGCAAGCGCCACAGGAGCCGGATAAGAAGATGTACATTTCAATAAGGCAATCTGATCATTACCGACTCTTTTGCAAGCGGCTATCGCCCCCTCAATATCCTCATAAGTAGCTATTCCCGTTGATATTATGACTGGTTTCATCTTTGAGGCCACATACTCGATCAAAGGAATATCCGTAATCTCAAAGCTAGCGATCTTATATGCCGGAACATCCATAGCCTCCAAGAAATCCACAGATGTTTTGTCAAATGGAGATGAGAAACAAATCAGACCTTCCTCTTCCGCAATACGTTTTAATTCAGGTTGCCATTTCCAAGGAGTAAAGGCGTTCTGATATAATTTATACAATGTGGTTCCATCCCATAAAGTATCTTGCTTTATTTGAAAATAAGCATTATCACAATCTAATGTAAGAGTATCCGCCGTATAGGTTTGCAATTTGATGGCATCCGCACCAGCAGCCTTGGCTGCTTTCACGGTCTCTACGGCGATGTTGAAATCATGATTATGATTCGCAGACATTTCCGCTATAATAAATACCCGATCGGAATCTTCCCGATCAAGACCAAAATATTCGAATAAATTAGTTTCCATACACATAACAATACTTCAACGCATGTTTATTATCACTAACACAATCCTTAAAACCAGCACGAATAAACGCATATCTTGAAGCCATATTCTCGGTTTTCACATATGCGTAAATCTTACTTATTTGCCTTTCACGCTCATGGAAATGCCTCAAAGCCTTTTCCAATAAGCAAAGAGCAAGTCCAAATCCTCTGTAGTTAGCTCCGATACTTATACTAATCACCGCACTGTTATTTTCCTCAATATCGAAACGGACTTGTCCAATTAATTTCTCTTTCTCGTAAAAGACAAATAGTCTTCTTGCTCTATTCTTTAAGGTCGCATAAAACCAATTTCTATGTTCATCCAATGATATAGCATGGGTCGAAAAAGAATTTTGCCGTACCATCCGATCATTCGTAAGCTCGAACAGAGGTAGTAAGTCTTCTTCTTTAGCCAATCTCATATCCATATTCATCTCATAAAACATCCGGGTTACAGCTTTCATAATCCGATGAGCCCCTTTTCCATCGATTTGACTTATCCCCCGACAAAAAATCTCCCGCCGATATTCGGAGTTCTCAAATTTTAACATAATCTTATCCAGATCATCTATATGCCAATCTTTTGTGGCATCAATAAATTCATCGACAAAGCCAATATTCTTCCACCCCGCAATATTGTTACCTTGGTTTTCAGCCACCTTAAAGATAACGGATGGCAGACCTGTTATCGCCAATTCGTTTATCGTCTGTCCAGCCGCAGAGATCGCAAGATCCGCAGCTAACATCAAATCTCTCATCACTTCAGCCTCTACATTACGGTATATAACCGTATTATCATCCGCCATCCTCTCTATTTCTGCCTTATGAGAAAATGCAGGCCCTAAGATAACGATTTTCCTCAAATTAGCATAGCAATTCGTCAACTTCTCCAAAATTTTTGGCGTTAGATTTAAAGGATCACTACCTCCGAAAGTAATTAGGACAGTCTTTATTTTCTCCCGGATTTCTCTATGACCACATAAGTTTTTAAATGCCTCACGTAAAATCACATAATCCTTTCCTAACAAATAACGTTGTCCAAGATTCCGTTTATAGGGAATCAATTCCGCACCGACTGTCCCATTTATGATGATTCCCTCCGGATATTCCAAACGATTAAAATCATCTAAATAAGCAGCAACCTTTACCCGCTGTCTTATTTCGGTATAAAGTCCTTTTCCTGCCAAATAGGAATCAATAACTATTATGTCATCTTGAGATAGATACTCAAGCAAACGTTCCGTGTTCTCCAACCAATTAAAGACAAACAGAGGATAAGATTGTACTAAATTTTTTACACTCTCATCCCCATTCACAATAAAGGTTACATTTGCGTTTCTCTCCCGAAATACTTGGGCAATAGCCGTACAACGGGAAATATGCCCATAGCCTGTGTGCGAATATCCCTCAGTTAAAATCAGAACTCTCATATCAACTCATATGAAGTAGTTTATATTTCATCTCCGCTAAAGCCCAATCTGTATCCGTATCAATATCTTGTACACGAAACTCATCCAGAACAATCGCCGTGCCATTCTCACTTAGCAATTTTTTATCTTTTAATAGAGAAGAGGTCTTTATCCAATAAAACGTACCACTATCATGATAGGCGGGGCGCAAATCTTGACTCCGGCTAAATCTATACTCTGGCCAATTCATGTTTAAATTTCCTTTTTCATCTATCGATAAAGAACGCAGTATCGGATATGAGAAAGCGACCACCGGACAGATAGAATCAAAGGTAGACATAACTAACTGATCATAAGCAGAACGAACATCCTCGGAAGAAATCAATGGGGCTGTTGGAAGCAAACAACAGATCAAGTCAAACTCATACCCTCTCCCTTTATAGGCATTGACAACCTCGACCAATACATCCGCCAATGTAGCATAGTCATTAGCATTTTCCGTAGAACGCAGAAAAGGGACAGAAGCCCCTTCTTGACGGGCTATCTCGGCGATTTCCACATCATCCGTCGAAACCATCACCTCCTCAAACAGTCCGGAACCAAGAGCGGCCTCTATTGAATATGCTATTATCGGTCTGCCCAAAAAAGGTTTTATATTTTTATGAGGAATCCGTTTACTACCTCCTCGTGCTGGTATTATTGCCAAACATTTCATTTTTTCGTTATTTTTATGATCTTAATTTAACCAAAATCTGATACAAGCTTATGCCCAAATCAGTCTGAAAATAAATAGCACGAAGCAATATACGAAGTTTCAATGGAACTTTTGTCTTGTAATAACTATTCTTCATGAAACAAGGAAATATCTCTTCCATCTCCCGCTTGATTTGATTCACATACTTTTTCTCAGGAGGATCAAACTGTGATATGGCGCCTAGAATTGAGTTTACATAAAAAAGCTCAGTAAATCGAAACTCTACTTCTTCCGGATATATCTCATAGATACCTAATCTACGCATATTATCCAAAAACATTTTAGAAGTCTTCAAACGGTCAAAAAAGCGATAGTTATTAATACTCCGAGTCGTAGAAATATTATTACAACGATAATAATAATAAGGATGGGTATCCTTCACGATCTTTCTCGCGCTCAAATATAGAGCAGTTACAATCGCATTATCTTCATAGAATAGCTCCTCAGGAAATTCTATTTTATTTCTGATAAAGACTTCTTTTTTGATTATATTAGTCCAAATCCGACATTCACCTTCAATAAAACGCTTATTTCTTTCATGTTCAGGCAATGAAAACCATTCAGGTTTACAGTTAATCCGTAAACGAATATCTTGTTCACTATAATACTGAAAATAGTCACCACATACCATTTCCGCATCATGCGTAACCGCTAATGTATAGAGATTTTCATACATGTCAAGAGAAACCCAATCATCGCTATCAACAAAACCAAGGAAAGGAGCCCTCGCTTTTTTTATCCCGACATTACGGGCTCCCCCTTGTTTTATATTGCGAGGTAAATCAATAACAACAATACGATTATCCTTTGCCTCATAATCCCGAAGTATATCTAATGATTTATCTGTAGAGCAATCGTTCACACAGATAATCTCAATATTATGCAATGTCTGGGAAATCAACGAATCCAAACATTTCCCAATGTATTTTTCCACATTAAATACTGGGATAACAATGCTAACCGCAGGAATATTTTGGTCCATCTCTCTATTTGTTTTTTAAGAAAGGAATTCTTTAATCTTCGCTATTACATATTCCTGCTCTTCATCAGTCAGTGTCGGATACATTGGCAGACTCAAACAATGCTTATAATATTCCTCCATCACAGGTTGATCTCCTTCTTTATTTCCTAACTGCCTATAATAAGGGGTCAGATGCAAAGGGACATAATGAACTTGCGCATAAATATTATTCTTATGCAAATAATCATATAATCCTAATCTGTCCTCCACTTGGATTATAAATAAATGATAGGCATGAAAGACCTGATCCGATACAAAAGGGAGTGAAACCCCCTTCAGATCGGAAAGACCTTCCCTATATCGCCGGGCAATCTCTTGCCGCCGTGCCAATCCCATATCGGCTCTTTTCAATTGTGATATTCCTAAAGCTGCCTGAAAATCAGTAATCCGATAATTATATCCAAGCTCTTGCATCTCATAATACCAGCCACCATGGTTCTCGCACAAAAGTGCCGGATCCTTGGTAATGCCGTGTGTACGGTATAGACAAAGTTTTTCATATAATTTCTTACTATTTGTCGTAGCCATCCCCCCCTCGCCAGTCGCAATATGTTTTACCGGATGAAACGAAAAAACACTAATATCCGCAAAGTTCCCATTGCCACATAGCTGCTTTTCACCTTTACTATCAATAAAATATCCACCCGGAGCATGACAAGCATCTTCTATAATCCATAAGCCGTACTCATCCGCCAATTGACGAAAGGCCTCCAAATTGGCTGGATAACCCGCAAAATCAACCAAAACAATTCCCTTATAAGTGCCTTTGGGAGATTGTGACAATAAACGGCTTAATTTCTTTATATCCATCAAATAGGTATCTTCCTCTACATCACAGAACACAACCTCACCTCCCCGAAAGCGAATACAATTAGCGCTAGCCGCAAAAGTCAAAGGAGTCACAATCACTTTATCACCCAGATTCACATCAAGTGCCGTAGCCGCTAAATGAAGACCCGCCGTAGCATTATTAACTGCTATAGCATATTTACAGCCGACATAAGAGGCAAAAGCCTCCTCAAATTCTTTTATTTTTGGCCCTTGAGTTAAATAATCCGACTTTAAGGCATCTATTACACATTGAATATCCTCATCCGTAATATGCTGACGTCCATAAGGAATAGGTTTAGTAATCATTTTATCTCAAAATTAGGATCTACATATTTCTTTATTTTTTCCCGCATAGACTCTACAGTCTCCCATTCCGTATTCGTATCAGAACTATAATGGAATCCCTCTGGAACCTTAACCGCATTATGATGATTTACATAGTCTTCATATTTATGATTAAACGCAACAGAGGGCAAGATCGCATAATAAGGACCTAGATCTATAGTATTCATGGCATCCGTGACCGTAATCATTTCCTCATGCAATTTTTCCCCGGGGCGTATACCGACCTCCACCAATGGAAGGTTAGGCGCAATAGCCTTCGCAACATCCACTATTCGATAAGATGGAATCTTAGGAATAAAAATCTCACCTCCTAAATGATGACCGATAGCGAACATGACCAAAGCAACTCCCGCTTCTAACGAAATATTGAAACGAGTCATCTTCATATTCGTAATAGGTAACTCTACCGCACCTGAATCTCTCCTGTTAATGAAAAAAGGAATAACAGAGCCCCTTGATCCCATAACATTGCCATAACGGACCACTGAAAACTTGATATCCCGCGGACCACTAATATTATTTGCGGCAACAAACAACTTATCAGAAGTCAGCTTTGTAGCCCCATATAAATTAATCGGAGCACAAGCCTTATCCGTAGATAAAGCCACAACATGCTTTACTTTTGTACGCAAGGCTGCATTAATCACATTTTGAGCTCCATGTACATTTGTCTTTATGCATTCATCCGGATTATATTCGGCCGTATCCACTTGCTTAATAGCCGCAGCATGAATAATTACATCTATGCCTTCGCAAGCACGTTCCAAACGTTCTCCATCCCGGACGTCTCCAATAAAGAAACGTAATTGAGGATACTTTGACGCAGGGTATTTTTGCTTCAGCTCAAACTGTTTCAACTCGTCACGTGAATAAATAACAATTCTTTTCACTTGAGGATAATCACGAAGGATTGTCTCCACGAATTTTTTACCAAAAGAACCTGTTCCTCCAGTAATTAAAACAGACTTTTCATTTAACATATTACTTCTATTTATATCTATTCTATAACTCCTTCGATTGTATATAAGAAGCTACAATATCATACTCTTCAAATGGTTGTCCCATATTTTTATTAATAATACGATCCTGAAACCAAATCACTGATGTACTATTTTCATGAAAAACAGAAAGTTTATTTCCATTATCCAACAAGATTAGAATTAAAAACTCAACCATTATGTTTGATTGTACTATTTTTAATCCATATTGATACAAATCCTCTGTTTTTTTTATATGAGGATGCAATTTCACATAAACATAATCAAAATCATTTTTCTCTTTATCCAGAGCTTTCAATATGTTTACATTAATTTGATGATTAGTTAAATAAATTCCAACCGATTTATTTTTCACAGATAAAAATTCTTCATATCCCGTAGAAAAATTCAAAAACAATGGTAATTCTTCCCTTAACCTCTTAACAAAGGGCTTCTGGAATGATTTCAAAGATTTTGAATATCCTGGGAACTGAGACCTATACAAATCCGGCAAATAAAGAAACTGCCCCGTAAGAAACTTTGAAAAACCAATATGGTCACCAACACCCGTAAGCTTATTTATTATATTCTTCAAGCCTTTTGAATTATCAAAACGATCTCTTCTGTAGCTTCCGAATCCTTCTTCAAACATATACATTCGTTTAAATCGGGATAGCTTAAAAAATATTCCATAAACAAAAGAAGCATCTACCTCTACGAACAACGTATTTACTGGGTGAAAAAACAAATATAAATCCAAATGAAACAAATCTTTGAAATATAATATATCATTCCATGTATCATCAAATGTCTTAACTTGATGAAAGAACAATTCCGCATCCCTAAAATGTCCTAAAATAATTAGAACCTTTTTTGAAGATGCATTTCCATATCCAATATTTCTTACATTAAAATATTGCAATGGCTTAGAACATATATATATATCAGTATCCATTATATCACGCCAGCTTGTTTCCTTGTTTTATCGTATTCTCTTTTTAGTTCTATAAGTTGCTCTTTACAGAATAAATATACGACAGGAACCACAATTGTCAATAAAAACACGGCGAGAGCAGCATATAGTTTACGAGGGGCCACGGGTGTACTCTTCACAAATGCCTCATCAACAATCAATGCCCTATTCATACTTTTATTTAATTTCAATAATGCCTCTTCTCGTTTTTGTAATAATATCAAATAAACACCTTGAGCAATCTCTTGATCACGCTTATAATTCATGAATTCTCGTTCTTGAGTTGGAACGTTACCCATTTTATCCAAAATAGCCTTCTCCTTAGACTTGAGATCTTTCAATGTCAAATTCAGGCTTTCTTGCGCATTCTTGATCGTAAGGGCAACACTCTTACGCATTTGATCTAATTGCTTATCCATCACAGTAAATAAAGGGTTGTCCTCTTTCGAGTTTTGCAACATTCGCTGACGATTTACCAACAACTCATTATAAGTAGTTATGGAACCGCCTTTCTCTCCTTCTTGGACATTCATCAATACGGGTACCAAATTATACTTATTAGCAGGATTTTGCACGAAGTCTTCCATAAATCTAATAGCATGCCCTTGAGCCTCCATCTCAACAATTTTCGTTTGGATCTCTTTCATTTGATCCACATAAAATTGCACATCGGCTGTCAAGTCAGTCATTTGGTTATTTTTCTTATAGATCTCTATAGATCGTTCAGCATTAGCTAAATCCGATATTACCTTATTGATTCGCTCATCCAAAAACTGTATTGTAGCACGAGCTTCTTTATTATTTATTGAATCGGCACGATTATTATATTCAAACATTAATGCGTTTAAAACGTCAATACCTCGTTTTTTCTCATATTCCCTCAAAGTACATTCTATAACATTTGAATTATCTGAGTAAGTCTCAATTTCTATATCCTGCGCAAAATCATCTCCAACAAAACCAGCCGGCCTCATGGTTATATAAAGTTTCATGCTTTCTCCCAATTTATGGTTGGCTCCATAACTTAGGATAAACCGATTATTACCGAATTCAACGATCGCAGGTAATGAAGAAAACTCATAAGACCGCTTCTGACTTTTTGTCTTCCCTTCGATCTTTATTTTTCCCTCACGATCTTCCCGGACATAAAACTCTATTGTTTCCTCTTGAGATTTCAATGTGCTAGAATCTGCAACCATCAGAAAAGGGGTATTCACATACTGTTTATATTTCCAAGTTAACGGTTCAACATACTCTGCATTTAAGCCCAATTTTGAAACAACCTCATACCATAAAGTATGAGACTTTAACACCGCTAATTCATCATCAATAACAATACCCGCACTACCTCCTCCATTCAAACCAAAAGATTTCATCAAACCTGCCGCATCTCCCAAAGACATATTTCCTGAGGACATGGAAGTATCATCTTGAACTTTAAAACGAGCCATTACTTCGTAAGTTGTCGGATAATAAATCAAATATAATACAGCTGGTATTAGAGATATAACAAAAGTGCCTAGAAATAATCTCCAGTGCCTTAGATACCCTATTAGAATAGACTTTAAACTTATAGTCTCATTTCCTATATTTGTTGAATCCATAGCTAAACAATTACTTCTTAATATTAATAATCGTGATCACCATCGAAGAAATAACAGAAATCGCACTAATTATCGAGGAGAATACAGTTATATTATACTGTTTGCTTTGACTAAATCGAGAATTACGCTGCTTTGCCAAATTGGGCTCAACATAAATAACGTCATTTTGCCTTAAATAAAAATAGGGAGATGTAAATAGCGAAGGATCAGTTATATCCATACGAACAAATTCTTTTTGCCCATCATTATCTCTTATCAGCAAAATATTCTTCCTATTGGCTGTAATCGCCAAATCTCCAACATACCCAAACGCATCTAAAATAGAGATTCGATCATTCTTTATAGTAAAAGTACCGGGACGATTTACCTCTCCCATTACCGTAATTCTATAATTTGTAATCTGCACGTTAACCAATGGGTTTTCTATGTATTTTGACAATTTACTTTGTAACTCATCACACAGTTCTTGTTTTGATAAACCTGCGACATGAATCTTCCCTAATACAGGGAAATTTATATTACCATCCGAATCAACAAGGTAAGTATACATTGATTGAGAGGCAGCGATAGGTTGGTCACCTTGCTGCGCATACGCAAAAACAGGGGGATTAAATGGCGTCGTCACGGACGGATCCGGAGCTGTAACAGATATCGCCAGTAAATCATCTTTACTGATACGAGACGTATAAGTTTGATTCATTTGACTAATCTGTTCTGGAGTCAAAGTATCTACTCCTTGCAAATACACTACGTCTTTAGGTGCGGAACAAGCCCCTAGCAACAAGACAAACAATATCACTACTGATATTAATTTAATTCTCATAATCTTTGTTTTCTTCAAATAAGATGCAAATATACAATTTTTAGTTGAACTCAAGGGCATAAAGCACCCGTAAGTCCAAAGATACTTCTATAACGATGCAATTGTCTAGATATTGCTGCATGCTAAATCAAAATTATAGTTGTTTTTACCGCTTTTTCATGATTATTGCGTAAGTTTGTGACAAAACAAAAATATATGGTTGAGATAGGAAAATATAACACGCTGAAAATAGTGAAAGACCTTGACTTCGGGGTTTATCTGGATGGCGGTAACGGGGTGGAGATCTTGTTGCCGACTCGTTACGTACCTAAAAACGTGAAGCCCGGGGATGAGGTCGAGGTGTTTATTTATCATGATAATGAAGGGAGGTTGATCGCTACTACCGCACGTCCTCTGGCAACGGTCGGGGAGTTCCAGTTCATGGAGGTAAAAGACGTGAATAATGCCGGCGCATTTCTGGAATGGGGTATCATGAAAGATTTGCTCGTTCCTTTCAAGGAGCAGAAAATGCCGATGAGAGAGGGGAAATGGTACTTGGTCTATGTCCGGCTGGATCATGTGACAGGACGTATCATGGCATCCGCACGTATCGAGAAGTTCTTGAACAATACCCCTATCGATTACGAGCAGAATCAAGAGGTTCAATTATTGGTAGCCGACGAGACGGATCTTGGCTATAAGGTGATCATCAATAACCAGCATTGGGGATTGATCTATTATAATGAGGTATTCCAGCGTCTTGAGAAAGGCGAGCATCTGAAAGGCTATATAAAAGAGGTACGTGAGGATGATAAGATAGATGTGAGCCTAACGCCGCAAGGCTACCAAAAGGTAGAGGGGATCGCCGGCGTCATTCTGGAAGCGATGAAAACACAAGGGGGATACATCCCGGTACACGACAAGAGCGATCCGGACGTGATCTATTCCTTATTCCGCTGTAGCAAGAAAGCTTTCAAACAAGCGATCGGGGCACTCTATAAGCAACATCTTATCACGCTGGAAGATGGCGGGATACGGCTCGTAAACGAGAAGTGACCCATTTATATAAAAAAGTCAATGGAATCCGTTACAGAATCCATTGACTTTTCTTTATAAATCCATTGAGTTAGCGAACGGATTCCATTGACTTTCTAATCCAACTTCAATACGGCCAGGAACGCTTTTTGCGGAACTTCTACCGTACCGATCTGCTTCATTCGTTTCTTTCCCTCTTTCTGTTTTTCCAGCAATTTACGCTTACGGGAGATATCGCCTCCATAACACTTCGCCGTCACGTCTTTACGGACAGCCTTGATCGTCTCACGAGCGATGATCTTTGCGCCTATCGCCGCTTGGATAGCGATATCGAATTGCTGGCGAGGGATCAACTCTTTCAGTTTCTCGCACATACGACGTCCGAAAGTAACGCTATTATCCACGTGCGTCAATGTAGACAAAGCGTCTACCGGCTCACCGTTCAACAGGATATCTAATTTAGCCAACTTACTGGGACGGAAATCATGTAAATGGTAATCGAAAGAAGCGTACCCTTTTGAAATACTCTTCAACTTATCATAAAAGTCGATTACGATCTCGCCCAACGGCAAGTCATAATGAATCTCGACACGATCACCAGAAATATATTCTTGCTTAAGCAGGACGCCACGCTTACCCAGACAGAGTGTCATGATCGGGCCGATATAGGTAGTGTTCGTGATCACGGAAGCACGGATAAACGGCTCGTCGATATGATCAATCAAGGTCGGGTCCGGCAAGCCTCCCGGATTATGTACCTCGATCTCCTCCCCTTTCTTTGTATGCACGATATAAGAAACGTTCGGTACAGTGGTTATCACATCCATATTGAACTCACGATCCAAACGCTCCTGAACAATCTCCATATGCAACAAGCCCAAGAAACCGCAACGGAACCCAAAACCCAGCGCGGCGGAACTCTCCGGCTGGAAAGTCAAGGAAGCGTCGTTCAACTGTAATTTCTCCAATGACGCACGAAGGTTCTCGAAATCCTCGCTATCGATTGGATAGACACCGGCGAAGACCATCGGCTTCACCTCCTCAAAACCGGCGATCGCGTCTTTAGCCGGGCGAGACACATGAGTGATCGTATCACCGACACGCACCTCCCGGGACGTCTTGATACCGGAAATGATATATCCTACGTCTCCCGTCCGTATCTCCTCACGGGGGCACATATCTAATTTCAATATACCTACCTCGTCGGCGTCATACTCTTTTCCTGTAGCGATAAACTTCACATGGTCACCTTTACGGATCACGCCGTTTACCACCTTGAAGTAAGCGATAATACCACGGAACGGATTAAAGACGGAGTCAAAAATCAAACACTGCAACGGGGCCTCCGGATCACCTTTCGGAGCCGGGACCTTCTCCACGATCGTATTCAAGATCTCGGTCACTCCCTCGCCTGTCTTTCCGCTCGCTCGTAAGATATCCTCGCGAGGGCAGCCCAACAGTTCCACGATCTGGTCTTCGACCTCCTCCGGCATGGCGCTAGGCAAGTCGATCTTGTTCATCACCGGAATAATCTCTAAGTCATTCTCTATCGCCATATACAGGTTAGAGATGGTTTGCGCCTGAATACCTTGGGCCGCGTCCACGATCAGCAACGCACCCTCGCAGGCGGCGATAGAGCGGGAAACCTCATACGAGAAGTCCACGTGCCCCGGAGTATCGATCAGGTTCAGTATATATTCTTCACCCTTATAATTATACTTCATCTGGATCGCATGGCTCTTGATCGTAATACCACGCTCACGCTCTAAATCCATGTCGTCAAGGACTTGAGCTTGCATGTCTTTACCTTCTACTGTCTTGGTATACTCAAGCAAACGGTCTGCCAAGGTACTTTTCCCATGGTCAATATGAGCAATAATACAGAAATTGCGGATATTCTTCATCTGCTAAATTTATTTTTAGGTACGCGAAGATAGGAAATTTAGCCTAAATACTATACTTTTGGCATACCATTTGTTGTTAATAGTATATGACAATACAAGAAATAAATAAAGCATACAACCGAATTATCGGTTCATTAGACGAAAAGGAGCTAAAGAATGCGTTCGATTTTCTCCAAGGTTTAATAGCGGGAATACGTGAGTACTCATTCCAAGACAGGTTGAACGAGCTACAAGATACTTATAAATATATGTTGCGATACCGGATCGAGGGGGCTAAAGATCCGATGCAAGACCAGATATACAACAACTTGATCGCATCCAGCTATGAGTTCGCGGATATAGTGAAGCACAAGGCCTTATCGGTAGATTCGCCTCTCTCCTATTATAGCCGTAGGCGAATGATGCAAAAGGAGCTTACCAACTATGACCAGCTCCACAAGGTCTTGAGAAACGCCTCTCTGGTGAAGATAGAGACTCCGACCGGAACCATCACGGAGCAGCAGCAAATCGAATCCGCCACGATCCTATTATTCAATAAGATCTGGACCTCGAATCCTCTCAATAAGGAAGAAATAGCCTCCATCAGGAACCTATTGAATGACCAAGAGTTGCCTTTTATCATCGGTAGCCAAATCGTATCGGCATTAATGTTGGGATTGCAAGCCGCTTTCGATAAGGAGAAACTGCTATTATTATTCGATGCGGCCAATATCCAAGAAGACGAGATTCGTTACCGCGCGTTGATCGGGATTCTCCTGACGCTCTATACCTATAGGAAACGTACGGCGCTATATCCGCAGATAGCGGATCGACTAGCGGCTTTATCCGAGGGATTTCCTAATTTCACGAAAGCGATCCGAACGATTACCCTTCGTTTTATCCTAGCCCGTGAGACAGAGAAGATCACCCGTAAGCTACAAGACGAGATCATTCCGGAGATGATCAAGCTAGGCCCTAAAATCAGTCAAAAGATAAACTTAAAGGATATCAATCCGGAACTTCTCGGAAACGAGATGAATCCGGAGTGGCAGAATATGTTATCGAACAGTTCCTTAGGGAAGAAAATGGAGGAGTTCAGCGAACTGCAACAAGAAGGCGCGGACGTAATGCACTCTACTTTCGTGCACCTAAAGCATTTCCCCTTTTTCCGGGAACTGGGTAACTGGTTCATGCCATTCACGACCGAGCATTCCGCTTTTGGCAATCAGTTGAGCAAGAATCAAACGGAAAAGGACATGCTAGATTCCATGACTCTTGCGGCATTCATGTGTAATTCCGATAAATACTCCTTATATTTCAGTATGATGCAATTGCCGGATCAAGCCCGTCAAATGATGATGGGACAATTTGGTAGCCAAGCCTCCGAGATGATTCAGCAAACGAAGGAGGAATTGATCAGTAAACGGGGAAAACTGGAAATCATATCCGGACAGTACATACAGGACTTGTATCGTTTCTTCAAACTTTATCCGGGACATCTGGATTTTGATGACATATTTACATCTGCGCTAGACTTTCATAACCTGCCAATTTTGCAGCCTTACGTCAGTGATGAGGAAAGTTTGACAACTATAGCGGAGTATTATCTCCGGAAGAATTACTTCCTCGACGCGCTCACGATCTACAATCGCTTATCCGATGCAAATCAAGAAAGTGATATCTTATTCCAGAAAATCGGTTACTGCAAACAAATGAATGGCGATATACAAGGCGCCTTGGAGGCTTATTTACATGCGGATCTTATCAATCCGGACAGTAAATGGGTTATTCGCCGGATCGCCGGTTGTTACCGTACCTTAAAGCAACCGGAAGAAGCGTTGAAATACTATCATCGTTACGAGGCTTTCAATCCGGATGATTTATCGATCCAAATATGTATCGGCCACTGCCATCTTGAACTCAAGAATTATAATGAGGCGCTGAAATATTATTTCAAGGTAGATTATCTGGACAATAAAAGCACGAAGGCTTGGCGTCCGATCGCTTGGTGTTCTTTCTTGACCGGTAAATACGATCAGGCCCGTAATTATTACAAAAAGATCATGGATAATCAACCCAACACCCAAGATTTCTTGAATGCGGGACATACGGAATGGGCATTACAGAATATAAAGGGAGCGCTTGCTTTTTATAAAAAAGCCGTGGAGAAAGAGTCCGGTGATTTCTCGAAGTTCCAAGAGCAGTTCAATCAAGATATCCCCGATCTTCTTGTAGCGGGAATCGAGGAGGCGGAAGTGCCGTTGATGATGGATCAACTCCGGTATTCCTTGAGCGATATATTCTAACTAGTCATCCAACAATTTGAGAAGACAAGAAAAAATATCGTATGAAAGAGATGATACTAAAGACAAAGCGACTCCTATTAAGGGAATTAAAACAAGATGATTTTGATGATATCTGTAAGCTTTTACAAGATCCGATTGTAATGTACGCTTACGAAGGAGCGTTCAGTAAAAAAGAGGTACAAGAATGGCTTGATAAGCAATTAAGGAGGTATCAAAACGATGGCTTTGGCTTATGGGGGATGATAGAGAAAGGCAGCGGAGAGCTTATCGGTCAGTGTGGTCTCACCTATCAAGAATTCAACGGTCAACAGGTTCCGGAGATCGGTTATTTGCTTAGGGCGGAATACTGGCATAAAGGTTATGCTACCGAGGCCGCCATAGCTTGTAAGGAATACGCCTTCAATATCCTTAACTTCGACAAAGTATACTCCATCATACGGGACACAAATATCCCCTCTCAAAAAGTAGCACTAAGAAACGATATGAGGGAAATCGCAAATTTCATAAAACATTATCGCAATATCGATATGCTTCATTTAGTATTCTGCGTGGATAAGTCATAGTTATCAAGCGGAAAGACTGGGATTCGAACCCAGGGAGCGGTTACCCGCTCACCGCATTTCGAGTGCGGCCCGTTCGACCACTCCGGCATCTTTCCTTGTGGTTGACGTGTACAAAAGTACATAAAATATAGTATCGTTATTCTCTTGAAAGGCTAAAATTACTTTATCAAATACAAAAAAGGGCATTCTTCACAGAACGCCCCTCTTTAAAACATATAACTAATACCTCTAAATTACTTGAAATAACGATTATATAAACCTTCAAATCCTTTGCCATGACGTGCCTCGTCTTTGCACATCTCATGTACGGTATCATGGATTGCGTCCAAATTCTGTTGTTTAGCCAATGTAGCGATACGTTTCTTGTCCTCGCATGCGCCAGCCTCAGCTTCCATACGCTTTTTCAAGTTAGTCTTCGTATCCCAAACTACGTCGCCAAGAAGCTCTGCGAACTTAGCAGCGTGCTCAGCCTCTTCCCAAGCGTAACGCTTGAATGCCTCAGCTACCTCAGGATAACCCTCACGGTCTGCTTGACGGCTCATGGCCAAATACATACCAACTTCGGTACATTCTCCCATAAAGTGAGCGTTCAGACCTTCCAAAATCACTGGGTCTACACCTTTAGCAACACCTAGTACATGTTCGTCAACGAACTGCAACGCACCTTCTGTCTCTACTAATTCCTTAAATTTGCTTTTCGGTTGTTTACATTGAGGGCAGAACTCAGGAGCCTCATCACCTTCGTGTACATAACCACATACTGTGCAAATCCATTTCTTTTTCATATATCGCAAAATTTTTATTGGTTGTATGGCACAAAATTAACTAAACTATCCGATACTACCATAATTCATCGATAGATTAATTCTATGTGTTAATCGATAAAAACTATGGAACTTATTTTTGACAGCGATTGTTTACTAAGTAAATATTTATTTATATGGATACATCAAAGATTATTAGTTTATTAGGAGACAAAAGTGATTATTATTTAAATCACGTATGTAAGACTATTGATAAATCGCTGCTTCATCTTCCATCACCCACTTGCGTGGACGATGTGTGGGGCAATTCAGATAGAAACATACAGACTCTCAATAGTCTGCAAACCTTGTTGGGGCACGGAAGATTAGCTAACACCGGATATGTTTCTATCCTCCCGGTAGATCAAGATATCGAGCATACCGCAGGGTCTTCCTTCGCTCCAAACCCCATTTATTTCGATCCGGAGAATATCGTAAAATTAGCGATCGAGGGTGGTTGCAACGCAGTCGCTTCTACGTTCGGCATACTAGGGTCAGTCGCACGAAAATATGCTCATAAGATTCCATTCTTGGTAAAACTAAATCATAATGAGCTTCTTACTTATCCGAATTCTTACAATCAAATCGTATTCGGTACGGTGAAGGAAGCATGGAATATGGGCGCCGTAGCTGTAGGGGCCACGATCTATTTCGGATCAGAGCAAAGCCGACGTCAGCTAGTCGAGATTGCCGACGCATTCGAGTATGCCCATGAACTAGGTATGGCGACCGTATTATGGTGCTATTTACGAAACAGCTCTTTTAAAAAGGATGGCATCGACTATTCCGCAGCAGCCGATTTGACCGGACAGGCTAATCACCTTGGTGTCACGATCAAGGCCGATATCATCAAGCAGAAGCTACCGGAGAACAACGGAGGTTTCACCGCTATCAATTTCGGGAAGATCGATCAAAAGATGTACACAGAGTTAACGACAGAACATCCGATCGACCTCTGCCGTTACCAAGTAGCCAATAATTATATGGGACGTGTCGGGCTTATCAACTCCGGCGGGGAATCTCATGGCGCCTCAGATCTTAAAGACGCTGTCGTCACTGCTGTCATAAACAAACGTGCGGGTGGCATGGGGCTGATTAGCGGAAGAAAGGCGTTCCAACGTCCGATGAAAGACGGCGTGGAGTTACTTCATTCAATTCAAGATATTTATTTGGATAAGGATATTACTATCGCTTAGTTTGTTATTGCGTTGAGAAAAGAAGGCCGTCCATCAAAGCTATATACTTTGGGGACGGCCTTCAAATTTTATTTCTTCAACCACATATCCAACCACTCAAAGAATGTGCGTTGCCATAGAACGCCATTCTGGGGCTTCAATACCCAATGGTTCTCATCCGGATAAATCAGCAACTCGGCCGGTACACCCCGAAGAACCGCGGCGTTAAACGCTGCCATTCCTTGATTAGCCAAGATCCGGTAATCCTTCTCTCCATGGATACAAAGGATAGGCGTATCCCATTTGTCCACGAACTTATGCGGGGAGTTCGCGAATGTACGCTGAGCCGTAGCGTTTTGCTTTTCCCAGTACGCTCCACCCATATCCCAATTGGCGAACCACATCTCTTCCGTTTCCAGATACTGCATTTCCATATTAAAGATACCATCGTGGGCGATAAACGCCTTGAAACGTTTATCATGATGACCTGCCAACCAATATACGGAGAATCCACCGAAGCTGGCGCCTACACACCCCAAGCGATCCTTATTTACATACGGTTCCTTGGCTACCTCGTCAATAGCGGTGAAATAGTCTTTCATGCATTGTCCGCCATAATCGCCACTGACAGCCTCATTCCATTCCAAGCCAAATCCGGGAAGCCCCCGACGGTTCGGTGCCACGATAATATAATCATTAGCCGCCATGATCTGGAAATTCCAGCGGTAAGACCAGAACTGGCTAACAGGGCTTTGCGGGCCACCCTCACAGAACAACAAGGTAGGATACTTCTTATTCGGATCGAACTGAGGCGGATAGATAACCCACGTTAGCATCTGCTTGCCATCTGTCGTCTTCATCCAACGCTCCTCCACCTTACCCATCGTAAGCTGGTCGTAAATATGCTTGTTCTCGAACGTAAGTTGAGTTACCGTATGATCCCCTGTCAAATCGATCGAATAGATCTCGTCTCCCATGCTCATGGAATGACGTTGAGCGATCAGCTTATCGCCCAGAAGAGCGACAGAGGCGTAATCGTACATACCTTCGGTTAGCGGGGTAATCTTATTGCCATTCGCCAAGTCTATCTGATAAACCTGCGACTCGCCATGCCAAACGCCCGTGAAATAGATACGCTCGCAATCAGCGCTCCAGCAATAAGAGTCCACGTTGGAGTCAAAATCCTTGCTTACGAATGTTTTCTCACCCGTCTCCAGATTCATTACCATCAAGCGATTTTGATCCGCCTCGTAACCATCCCGTTCCATACTTAACCAAGCGATGCTCTTTCCGTCCGGAGAATAGGTGGGATTCGTATCATATCCCTTGTTCTCTTCCGTTATATTGGTCGTTTGCTTCGTATTCAGATCATATACATAAATATCCGAATTCGTGGAGATCGCATATTCTTTACCCGTCTTTTTGCGGCTGGTATAGGCAATCTTGTCCGAGGTAGTGTTCCAAGCCAATTGCTCGATACCGCCAAACGGCTTCATCGGGCTCTCAAACAACTCGCCCTCCATCACATCCACAGGATTGCTGATCGATTCGCCATCGAAATCGGCGACAAAAGGATGCGGAACGGTAGTCACCCACTCATCCCAATGCTTGTACATTAAATCCGTAATGATAACACCTGTCGCCTTATCCAAATCCGGATATTTATCAGCGGTACTGTTCACGGTTTTCACTTGCGAGATAAACAAGACCTTTTTCTCATCGGGAGAGAAAGCGAAACCCTCGATATCCTTATCATAATCGGAAAGTCGCTTACGGTCCGTCCCATCCGGATTCATTTCCCAAAGCTGGCTGCTACCGCTCTCGTTACATAAGAAAGCGATCTTGGTTCCTCCTTTGATCCATACGGCCTCGTTCTCAGCGAATCCGGTTTTCGTGATTTGCTTATTATCCGATCCGTCCGCGTTCATCACGAAGACCTCACGGTTGCTCTTGTTTTCCGGTACACTATAGTACGCCACCGTATACACCACTCTTTTCCCGTCCGGAGATACGTTCATACCGCCGATACGTCCCATGGCCCACAAAGCCTCCGGGGTCATGCGGCCGTCTTTGATCCGGATGTCCGACTTCCCGATAAGGTTCTTATCGCCGGTCTCCTTCACGTTCACATCCGTAGCCGGATTGCAAGCACCTAACAGTAGGGATGTTGCCATAATCATTGTTCCGATAGATTTATTCATGCCGTTATAATATATTACAATTTGAGTGCGAAAGTACTAAATATAATTTATATCTTCGCGTTACTAATTATAAGAACTGAACAGTATGAATAAGATTTGGTTATTTGGAGCCGCTGTATGTATGGTATTAGCACTCGGCTCATGTAAACCTAAACAGAGCGCGTACAAGGCTGCTTACGAACAGGCCAAAGAAAAAGAGTCGACAGCTCCTGTTGAGGTTGTAGAACAAGAGGAAGAAGTTGTTGAGGTCGCTCCTGTCTCAAAACCCAGAACCTCTACGGCTACCACTCGTACGGAAAAAATCAACGCCGCTCAAGGTGAGGACGCCAGCCGTCTGAAACGTTATAGCGTCGTTGTCGGCAGTTTCAAGAACAAGACAAACGCTTACGCATTAAAAGAACGTATGCAGAATGATGGTTACAACGCAGTGTTGGGCGAGAACGAGCAAGGGATGTTGCGTGTGATCGTCGCTAGCTTCGACAATAAAGCGGACGCCGCCGATAGCCGTGACGCCATCAAGGCGAAATACGCTCCTAACTTCCAAGATGCTTGGTTATTGGAGAGAGCTTATTAATTGTAAGCTATCAGAAAAGATAAAAGCGGAAGGTCTCGTTAGCCTGTAAGAAGAATCTTGCAGGTTATCGAGACCATTCTATTTGAAGGAAACATAAGGACATAAAAATAGCCCGACTTCAACAGCCGAGCCACTTTTCACCAATCTAATCTAACTTAACCTAAAACAAAAACCATCTTTTTCTTTTTGCCTTTCTCTTCTTATATCCTAACAACCTTTTTACCTTAAAAACGTAATACCTATTCGAAATTGTATAAACTCAAAACATCTAAACACATATGATATAAACGAATTACTCTTCATAAACCGGCCACGCACCTTCTTTCGTACAAACGAAAGCCGCTGTCTTTACAGCGAAATGATGGGCCTCGCTTAAGGACTTCCCCTTTAAGAGCGAAATGATTAGAGCCCCCGAAAAAGCATCCCCCGCCCCGACCGTATCCGCCACCGTGACCTCCGGCGTGGGCAACGTAGAGATCTCCTCTCTCGTATAAATCGTACTATGGGAGCTCCCCGCAGTCAAGACAAACATCCGAAGGCCGTATTTCTCAATAAACCATAAAGCCACTTCCCTCTCAGTTCCATTCAAGCCGAATAAGTCCCGAAGAACGTTAAACTCCTCATCATTCACCTTCAACACATTCGCTAAGTACAAAGACTCCTCGATCAACTCCTTATCATAGTATCGCTGGCGAAGATTGATATCCAGCAAACGATAAGCGTCTTTCGGCGCAAACGATGAGATCGCTTGTATCGTCTCCCGAGACTGACGGGAACGCTGGGCCAATGTACCGAAACAAATAGCGTCCGCTTTCTCCGCCAAATCAATCGCATCGGATGTAGGCGATATATGATCCCAAGCCACTCGCTCATGAATCGTATAAGTAGGGATACCTTCTCGTAACTCTACCTGAACGGTTCCCGTCGGGTAAGGCACTTTCTCGATCAAATGCTGGATATGATTCTTATCCAACTCATCAACGATCTCTTTACCCAACTCATCATCTCCGACAGCGCTGATAGCATATCCCTCAGCACCTAGGCAAGACGCATGATAGACAAAATTAATCGGGGCCCCCCCAGCCTTTTTCCCGGAAGGAAGCATATCCCATAATAATTCTCCAATCCCAACGACAATTGGTTTACGTCTTGATTCAGTCACCTGTTCCATGGTCTTTCTATTAAAAACAACTTTCGTACTTATCGACACCGCAAAAGTATATCATCGTTATAAATACAACGATAACTATAGCTACAAGATAAATCACACAAGTTACATAAAAGATTTATTTTCAAGGGACAATAACAGACGTTACCCGTATGTAACATCTGTACAAGCAGCATCCTTACAAAGACTCTATAAACTCGGTTGGCGTTATATTATAAACCGCTTTAAAGCATTTGGAGAAATAGGCCGGCGAGCCGAATCCCGTGGCATAAGCAACCTCGCTAATCGTTCCGGATCGCTGCTTCAATAGGGCGGATGCCTTTTTCAAACGATAGTTACGCAAAAAGTCCGTAGGGGTAATCCCGGACAACTCCTTCACCTTTCGATATAAATGCACACGAGACAGGCCCAGTTTCTCACTGCCTTTCTCTATACTGAAATCGGGATCGCTATAATTCTCCTCTATCAAAGCGATAAACTTACGCATAAACAAATCATCCAGACTCTCTACCTTCCCTTTTGTCTCGATGGAAAGTCCCGCAGGCGATTGAGACTCTTTCAAGAAAACCTCTCGCAAACGATTACGTTCTTCCAACAATTTAATGATACGTAATTTCACGATCTCGATATTGAACGGTTTCTGGATATATTCATCCGCTCCCCCCTCAAATCCATACAAGCGTTGACTGTCATCCGAAAGAGCCGTAAGCAAGATTACCGGGATATGACTGAGGGCCATATCCGACTTAACCCGGCGGCAAAGCTCGAAGCCATTCATCTCCGGCATCATCACGTCACTGACGACCAGTGATACATTTTCCTTCAATAGAATATCCAAGGCCTTGGCACCATTCTCCGCTACAAGTACATTAAAATTCCCGGACAACTCATGCTGTAAATAAGCGCGAATATCCCAATCATCCTCAACGATCAAGATCATATAATCATATTTCTTATTCAACGTTTCTTGAACTTGGGATATATCCAAATGCGCTACACCAGAGGACGATTCTGTCGCATTCGACAGAAAGACACAAGATTCATCAAAATGAGATTTACCTTTCGGGATCTGAACGGTAAACACTGTCCGTTCGCCTTGCTCGCTTTCCACGTGGATCGAGCCTTTATGCATAAGGACAAATTCCCGTGTCAGATGCAGTCCGATACCCGTTCCCGGAGCATAGCTTTGCCCGCTTGTAAAAAAGCGCTCGAATACGGAGGCTAGGTTTTCCGGGGGAATACCCTCTCCATTATCTTCCACCGATAAGACAACCTCCGTCTCCTCCTCCCGCAAACGAATCGTAATCTTCCCCTGCTCCGGGGTAAACTTAAAAGCGTTCGAAAGCAAGTTCGTTAATATCTTCTCCATTTTGTCCGTATCCACCCAAACAAAAAGAGAATCCATTTCATGCAGGAAGGTATAATCAATTCGCTTACTCTGGGCCAGAGTATTAAAATAAGATTTCACCTCTTGGATTAAAAAGACCAAATCCATCTTAGTAACCCGCAATCCCATCTTATTATTCTCTATCTTCCGGAAATCCAGCAATTGGTCGATCACACGTTTCAAGCGTTCCGCATTCTTCTTAACGATGCGGATATCATCCGCGAAAGCGCCTGCCGGGGCATCTTGCGCCATCTTGTTCAGAGGCCCTAGAATCAAGGTCAAAGGAGTCTTTATCTCGTGAGATACATTCGTAAAGAACTGCAATTTCTGTGTCGTGACTTGCTCGATACGCTGGTTCGCTACCGAGAGTTCCTCTTTCTGTTGTTGTACCAAACGATTTCTCTCATTCAACAAATGATTCTTCTGGCGCACTTTACGATTAATATAAACCGTGTAAATAGCGGAACCACCCAACAAAAGCGCCAATATCAAGATAATAATCAAGGAACTATAAAGAAAGTTATATTTCGAGAGCAATTGCGACAAATTCGCACGCTGTTTCTCGATCTGGCGTTGATATTCTACCAACCGGTCTGATTGTAAATAAAGGGTACCGGCGTTGGTCTTATCGATCATAGCGGTGCTTAACGCATACTTTTTCGTATAAGCTTGTCCGCTTAAGATCTGCCATGCTACCTTAATAGCCACCCCACCACCTGTCGGATAATAAAAAGAGGCATCCAACTTACCCTGCGCAACCGCCTCCACGCCTAAGCCTCCTCCCAAGAGTCCATCCACGCCTATAAATTCCACGTGCCTCACCAGCGACGAATCTCGCTCCTCAATCGCCTCACGGGCCCCTAAGGCCATCATATCATTATGAGCGAAAACGATATCGACATCCTCTATGGAATCCAGCTTCAAGACTTCCTCATAGGCATTCTTCCTGTACCAATACCCATCCAACTCCCGGATTTTCACATTCGGATCAATAGACATCGCATCGACAAAACCTTGATGTCTTTCTGTAGCGGAGGAAGAGCCTCTCCGTCCCCATATCTCTAAAATCGTTGTCTCCCCCTTGATCAAGGAGCTGATGTACATTCCGATCGAGCGACCGATCTCGTAATTATCCGCTCCAATATACGTCGTATATTCATCGCTATTAATTTTCCGGTCCAATATGATAGTGGGAATACCAGCCCTGTACGCCTCAACAGCGACAGGCGTAACAGGCTCGGTCTCATTCGACGATATAATCAGCAAATCCACCTTTTTCTTGATAAAACCTTTTATCTGGCTGATCTGAGTATCATTATCCTGACTAGCATCCATTACGACCAACTCGATCTCCGGATGATTTAAAGCCTCTACTTCCATATCACGTATCATGGATTGACGCCAAATATCCGTCATCGAGCATTGAGATACACCGATGACATATTTCTTTTCTTTTTTACCGGGCGAACAGGCAAAGCAAAGAATAAGGAATAGCCAAAGCAGGATATAAAGCGGGTTTCCTTTCATGTGGTATATTTAATTCGATCGTTTATTCTACAAATATACGAAAACTATTCCGAAATTACCCCCAAACAAGTCAAGGTATCTTTTAACAACGGGGTAAATCTATGGATACCGATTTCATTCAAATGATCAGCGTCCCTATAGCAAGAATCAGGTAACGGTACAGCCGTATAATTCAAATAAAAGACCGTTTTATCATCCACGTATTCCCGAGCCAAAGAATCCGTCAATTCTCGATAACTCGAAGGAACCCGTTCCATATATTCCGTGGAAACAGGGGCATTGTACAAAATAAGAGACAGATCCCGCTTCTTACATTCCTCTACGATTCGCCCCAACATCTCTTGTTGAAATGAGGATGGCAATAAATAAGCACCCTTATCATCATAGTAATGACGATCGATAATAACGTCTAGTGTTCCCCCGGTCGCCCCCGTGAAAATACGCTCGATCACATTCCTTTTAATCTCAGCTACGCAATTCTTGAACGGAACGCCAAACTCATACGAATACATGACCTCCTTACGGGTTACCGGCGAAACAGCCTCCTGTACCAAAAGTCGCAAATCCTCCCGCTCCTTTAGATGGGGATAAATAGACATATAGGCAGGAAACTCATCTTGATAGGAATCATCGGCCACGGTAAACGTGTGGTAACCAAACCCCAATATCACGGTTTTCAAATGGGGAAGGTAAGGCGCTTTCAAGCATAAATCGATATAGGTATTGAAATAATTCTCACTGGATTTAGCGTCATTCCTCGATTTCCCCAGCATATCGGCGGATATCGAATGTAAAGGATGGGAATCGCCCAAAATCAATACCTCCACTTCCGGATCACTTTTGAGGCTGGGTACGCTTATATGAAAATAAGAGCGGATCAGCAGGCAACTAAGCAACCCTAAACATCCTACCACCCCTAAATACCGGAATATAGCAATAAAGAACCTTCTCATACTTATCAGAATTGAAAATAAATGAAACCTTGTGGATTACTGGCGTCGAAACCATAGATGATAATCAGCAATACCGTATAGATAACATACCGAACCGGAAGGCTAAGGTCCTCTATCATCAACCCATGCGCTTGTTTTCGGCCGATCCATTCCACGATGAACATAAGAGCCGTGAAAAAGAAACATTTCTTCAGCAGGAGTTGCCCGAATCCCAAGCCCACAAGCTGAGGAGCCGAGAATAACGAGACATTGAACATCCGCTCGAGATACACAGCCGCTTGGGATATATCTTCCGACCGGAACAGAATCCATCCCAATAAGACCAGCAAAAACGTAGCTCCCATCTGTGTCAATTCCTTCACAGAGGGGAGGAAACTGTTTTCCGCCACGGAATCTCTATACCTCCTATTTTGACCCAACAATAACAATGGCAGAAACAACAATGCATGATACGCTCCCCATGCCACAAACGTCCAGTTAGCCCCGTGCCAGAACCCACTTACCAAGAAAATAACAAGGGTATTCCGGAAGCTCTTCCATTTCCCTGCCCGGCTTCCCCCTAGGGGTATATAGATATAATCCCGGAACCAAGTCGTCAAAGAGATATGCCAACGCCGCCAAAACTCCGCTATATCCCGGGAGAAATAAGGATACTTAAAGTTCTGCATAAGGTCTATGCCAAACAACCGGGCACAGCCGATCGCTATATCCGAATATCCGGAAAAATCCCCGTAAATCTGTATCGTAAAGAAGAAAGCCCCCAGAAACAAGGTACTCCCATCCAACGTCTGGTAATTCTCAAACACACCGTTCACGAACAAAGCGCAGTTATCGGCAACCACCACTTTCTTGAAAAATCCCCAAAGCATCTGGCGTATACCATCCAACGCCAGATCACAATCGAAATTACGAGGCCGGAGAAACTGAGGTAACAAATGGGTAGCCCGTTCTATCGGGCCCGCCACTAATTGGGGGAAGAAACTGATATAAGCGAAGAATGCCACGATATCATGAGTCGCCTTGATTTTACCTTGGTAAACATCAATCGTATAGCTCAAAGCCTGAAACGTATAAAAACTGATCCCGACAGGGAGCAAGATATTCAACGTCACGTAATCGGCATCCCAGCCCAATAGGTGAAGGACATTTACCAAATTCTCGGTAAAAAAATCAAAGTACTTAAATACGCCCAAGATCGAAAGGTTCAGTAAAATATTACCGGCACTTATCCACTTTTGGACCAACCGGTTGCCAGCGCATTTCTCCAAATAGACTCCACTCAAGTAACTGCATAACGACGTAAACAGGATCAGCAGCAAAAAGCGCCAGTCCCACCATCCGTAGAACAGGTAACTAACAGCTACCACAAATATATTTTGCCACCGCAAAGACTTGAAAACAAACCAGTAACCAAAGAAAACCAATGGCAGGAATATAAGGAACTCTATGGAATTAAATAACATAAATATTTAATTTTCAGACTCAAGAATATGTATGATCAAGGCGCAAAGATAAGGAATATCAAGCATTGACCAATAAATATTTCGTATATTCGTGGCTCAGAAATACAATAAGATACAGAGATGAAGATAATCAACGAACAATTACTCGACGAGACCCAGGCCAAAGCCTTGCAGTCTCCCCGCCTGCGAATGAACTATAATTTCCATGAGAGATTGGATGATCCGATCAATCGGTTACTGAATGCCATGGAGCCCGGTACGTATTTGCGTCCGCACCGGCATTTAAATCCGGCGAAAGACGAGATCTTCTTGTTGCTACGTGGGAAGGTAGCGGTATTCTTGTTTGACGAGGAAGGGAATATCACGGAGAAAACGATACTGAATCCAAAGGAAGGCGCTTATGGAGCGGAGATCAAGGCAGGGACATGGCACGGGCTTCTGGTACTGGAATCCGGATCGGTTATTTATGAGATAAAGCAAGGGCCGTTCGCGCCGCTAGCACCGGAGAACCTAGCGCCTTGGAGCCCCGAGGCGGAAGATACGGAGGGAGTAAAGAAGTATCTGGAATGGCTCGAGAGCCAAATATGATTGATGATACTTTTAGTATAACAAGCTAGCGATCAGCCTCGTATAACAAGAGCTATCCGAGGGTTTTAACAATGCCCATTCTAAAGTGTTTACGATGCCCATTATAAGGAGCTTACAATGGGCATCGTTACCTCCTTATAATAGGCATTGTTATTATTTCTGGAAAACCTTCGTCGATTTAATCATCACGTCGTGTAAAGGACGATCGTTCTTATCCGTCTTTACCACGGAGATCTTCTCTACGATATCGAAGCCTTCCACTACCTCGCCAAAGATCGTTACCGAGCCATCCAGATGCGGAACGCCACCGATCGTCTTATAAATCTCACGCCGTTCGGCCGGGATCACTACCGGGCCTAATACCGCCAACGTATCTTCCACCAAGATGGACGCACGGGCATGTAACTCATTCTCCAAGGAATCGGCGGCCAAGGAAGGATCTTGCTTTTTCAGCTCATCCCGGAATTTATAGTACAACCAGTTGCGGCGGATCTCGTTGATACGAGCCTCTTTCTCCGCAAGCTCCTTGTCGTCCAAGACTTTCCCTTGCACAAAACAGAACTGCGTACCGGCGGAAGCACGTTCCGGATTCACGGCATCGATCTCTTTCGCGTCGATCAAAGCGCCTTTCTTATTAAAATGATTAGGTAATATCTCAGCGGGAACGGTATAACCACCATCGCCATCCCCATACAAGGCACCCGGCTCATGCGCTTTACTCTCCGGATCACCACCTTGCACGACAAACTCCTTGATAACACGGTGGAAAAGCATACCCTCATACTCGTTCGACTGACAGAGCTTGATGAAGTTATCCCGGTGAAGAGGCGTGTCGTCGTATAGCAGGACGGTGACGTCTCCCATCGTCGTCTTGATTTTCACATATACGGGTTTATTCGGGTCCAAAGGCTTATCCCCACAAGCTACCAACGTGAGCAAGAGCAGGAACAGCGAGAAAATTTGTCGTTTCATACCTGTTTTATTTATCGGATTAAGTAGTTACAAAGCCCGTTATTCCTCCGCATAGATCAACATCTGGCAATTCTTGCAGTCGAAGCGCAAACGCAAGAGCGTTTCCTTATAGCGCAGGAAGTAAGGCTCCTTATAGGGAGACTTCTGCTTCTGGTAAGTAGGGCACCATCCCATACTGTACCGCAGGCAATGTTTCGTGAACATCAAAGGGACATCCTTCCGGGGAGACAACTCGAAAGCGTCTTCCACGGCAGTCACGCCATGCGCCTTATAAAAGGCACCAGCCTTGCTATTGGATACATTCCCTAAATAGGTCAGACACTTCTCGGGGAAAGGGGCTTCCGGAGTCTCGCCTACACACGGCTTAAACGGACGAGCCTCTTCCCTGCGGTAACGAATCCGCCGGGTAGAGATAAGCCTCTCCACCCCTAGCCTACGCATCTCGGCCAATAAAGAAGAAGGGACAAACCAGTTATCGGACATCGCCACGGCAACTTCCTCCGCCTCGAAAGGCGTGTTCCCCAACTTAGAGAGCTGGGTACGGATATTCTCCGCCTGCTCCCTCCGGGCCGGTTCTTTCTCGAACGGCTTGGTGAGCATGATACGGGCTCCTGTCTCGTCCGCCATACTTAACGTGAAGCCAAAGGCGTTATCTTGAAATTCCATCCGGACAGAGAGTTTCCGCTCGGCGGATGGCTTGGATAGCAGTTTATCAAACTCTTGATCGAAATTCCGGTACAAAGGCATCTTCGGACGGATCGCCGGGCGATCCAGCGTAAAGATTCGGTTCGCCTCCACACGGTTTACCCGGAAACCCTCCAACTCCCCTTTCTCGTTGAAGAAGGTAAGCCCGTCTCCGTTATTCAATTGTTTCAGTCCGGCGATCGTGAAAGAGTTTCCTTTCAGTTCCTTCACCGTACCCACCGGCTCCCCCAAGGACTTAGGCGTATCAAAGCTGGTGATATCCTTCGTGCGCTCCTTCCATAAGAAAGGCGTGAAACCCCGGTTGAAGCTTTTCTCCGCCACGGGCTCGAACGTGTAAGTGCTATGCCCGGCCGAGGCACGACGGTATTCCGGCCGACGGGCCAAGATAGCGTCCAGTTTCTTCCGGTACCAAGCCGTTACGTTTTTCACGTAAGATACATCCTTCAAACGACCCTCGATCTTCAAGGAAGAGACACCGGCATCCAGCAACTCCTCCAAGTATTCGCCCCGGTTCATGTCCTTCAAGGATAAGAGATGCTTACCCGATACGATCTCCTTCCCGTCCGCGTCGATCAAGCTATAAGGCAGGCGGCAATACTGGGCGCATTCCCCCCGGTTGGCGCTTCGTCCGCTCAAGGCGGCACTCAGGTAACACTGGCCGCTATAGCTTACGCACAGCGCCCCGTGTACGAAGACCTCCAGAGGCACGGTCGTTCGCTCGGCGATCTCCCGTATCTGGTTCAGCGATAGCTCCCTCGCCAATACGACTTGCGTGAAACCTACCTCTTGCAGGAATCTCACCTTCTCCGGCGTACGGTTATCCGTTTGCGTACTGGCGTGCAAGGGGATAGGCGGAAGGTTCAACTGGGTGATACCCATGTCTTGAACGATCAAGGCATCCGCCCCGGCCTCGTAAAGTTGCCAGATCATTTGCTCGGCCTCTGCCAGCTCCTCTTCTTTCAAGATAGTGTTCAAGGCCACGTAAATACGAGCCGAATAGAGATGGGCGTAATCGCAAAGCTGCCGTATATCGTCCAGCGTATTACCGGCGGCGGCACGGGCCCCGAACTTCGGGGCACCGATATACACGGCATCGGCGCCATGGTTAATCGCCTCCCTACCGCAAATCAGATCCTTAGCGGGAGATAACAGTTCTATCGAACGGGGTTCTTTTCTCATTTACAAGCTTCCTAGTTTTTTAATATCTTCCCGGCGGAACGGGGTCTCTTGGTATACGTAATAGTTCAGCCAATTGGTGAACAGCAGGTTCGCGTGCCCCCGCCAACGTACCACCGGGCCTTGCGCCGGATCGTTGTTCCGGTAATAATTACGAGGCTTGTTGATGGGCAATCCCTTCCCCAAATCACGCATATACTCATCATTCAGCGTATAGGGCGAATACTCGGAATGACCGGTGATGAAGAATTCCCGTCCGCCACGAGCCATCGCCATATAGACGCCGGATTCCTCGCTCTCGGACAATAAGGTGAGCTCGGGCACCTTCATGATATCCTCTCGGCGAATCTCGGTATGACGGCTATGAGGCACGAAGAACTCGTCATCGAACCCCCGGAAGATCGGAACAAACGGTTCCCGGAGCGAATGACGGAAGACACCGAACATCTTGGCCGGCAAATCATATTTAGGCACCCCATAGAAATGGTATAGCCCCGCTTGCGCCGCCCAGCAGATATAGAGCGTGGAGGTAACATGCGTACGGGCCCAATCGAATATCTGCGTGATCTCCTCCCAATAACTAACTTCCTCGAAAGGCATCTGCTCCACGGGAGCGCCCGTCACGATCATCCCGTCGTAGAAATCATCCGCCATCTCATCGAAATCCTTATAAAATTCCTGCATATGCTCGATGGGCGTATTCTTCGGCGTATGTCCCTTGATCTTCATGAAATCAAGTTCCACTTGCAGGGGTGTATTACTGAGGAGGCGAACCAAGTCCGTCTCGGTCGTTATCTTAAGGGGCATCAAATTCAATACGACTACCCGAAGGGGGCGGATATCCTGCTCCGACGCACGCAAGGAATCCATCACGAAGATGTGTTCCTTCTTCAGCAGCTCGATAGCCGGTAAGTTCTTTTGTAAATTTAATGGCATTTTCTATCTCTGATTATTATATGAGCGCAAAGATAATGAGAATTTTCTCATTATCGCTTATACTTCGCCACCATGATCACGGGGTTATCCTCCTCGTGCATACCCGCGGCGATCTCCTTTAACTTGCCTTTGAGGTGTCCTTCTTGATAGGCCTCGACAAGTTCGGGGGTATTTATCCGCCACGTGAAGGCGATCTCGTCGTTATTGAAGACCGTGAGGTCGAAAATCTCGTCCACGAGGTTGGCGATCGGTACTTCTTTCGTGAAATCATCGTTATACAGGACATACTCAGATACTTCCTTTGTCTCCCTATCGTACACCAAATCGGTTCTCATCAACCGATAGTAGGTATCCATCATCGCCAAGTTCAACTCTTTCTTTACGGTCTGCATAAAACAATAACGATCCGTAACCACACCCGGGAAAAGAAAGATCTCCGGGCTCATGGATTGAATAGAGGGAGTCCTTACGATAAAGGGCTTTAATCCATCAGCGGGCGAATAGGTGTAGACCGTGTCGCAAGATGGCTCCGTAAGTAGCCAACGATCCCCGTAAGGGACGATACAAGGGTTATTAACCATACCTATGCCCTTTTCGTCGAACAATACTTGCGACACCTTTTTCTCAAAAGGAATCTTAATCTCCTCTACCACGCTCCCGTCTCGCTTGGATACTATCAAGAATATATTCCTAGGCTCAAGATCCTGATGATCTCTATTGAAATTACGCCCGCTACTAGCGTCTTGGCAGATGAAATGATCTCCGTCTAAATTGAAGATCGCTTTATAATAAACCCATGATTTCGTATCTTCGTCTTCTCCTTCCTTAAACAGGAAACTTCGTTTAAAATTCCCGAACAAGTCATAAGTCATTATCTTTCTTTGCTGCAGATTACCAACAAACATTTCTCCTTTCTCATCGTCCAGATAGATACCATTCGTCGCATAATACTCCTCGTTACCCTGTCCCCTCCGGTTAATCTTTCGTACCGCTTTTCCTTTCCGGTCATAAATAAAAATATTCCCATCAGCAGCAAACATATTCCGTACGATCATCACATCCTTCCCAATCGCCTGCAACCAGCCTAGCGTCACGAACTCGTCGGTAGTCTCCAACGGAATATATTCCACATCGAAAAGATCTTGCAAGATCAGTTCCTTTTTGGGATAATCTTTCGATACGTCCACCACGATAAGATCCTCTTTCTCTTGGGTAGAAGAGGTACCGCAACCAACCATACCTCCCGTTAATAAAAACATTCCCACCGCTATCAAGCTCTGTCTCATAATAGTCTTTTCTTTTAGTTTAAATTTAAGGATAAAGGCAAATAACATTCACTTTGCGCAATATAGGAAATTTTTAATGGCTACGCAAAGATTTGTTCGAAAAACTCGTAAATATCTCACTATTTAATGGTTATTATAAATAAGAAAACCAATGGAACCCATCCTATAACTCAATGGGATCTTGTTCGTATTCCATTGAGCTATAGGATGGGTTCCATTGGTTTATAAATTGATATCCATATATCTGCTTTAGGTATAAGGATTAGAAACCTCCCCCTAAAGCCTTATACAGGTATACCACCGACAGCAACTCATCCAGCACGGCATTGTTCAAACCGATCTGGGCGTCCAGCAAACCACGCTGGGCATCCAATACGTCCATGTAGCTGATGACACCGTTGATGTATTGCAGTTGGGCGAGTTCCAGATATTTACTGGCGGAGGCTTCCAGATTCATGCGGGAAGCACGGATCTCCTTCACCTTGCGGACGGTCACGATAGCGTTGTTCACCTCCTTGAAAGCACCTAATACGCTCTTTTCGTAACTATAGACCTCTTGCTCGTAACGAGCCTTCGCCGCTTTCACTTTCGCCTTGTTCTTCCCCATGGCGAAGATCGGCTGCAACAGGCTTCCGGCAATAAAACCTGCCGGACTCTTCAAGATACTGCTTAACTCATCGCTCTCGAAACCGTAATTGCTTGTCAAACGGATCTTCGGGAATAAGTCCGTCTGCGCCACACCCACCTGAGCGTTCGCCGCCTGAAGCTTAAACTCCGCTTGACGCATATCCGGCCGGCGCTCCAGCAAAGAAGACGGTAAGCCGATCGGTAAGGCATCCGGCAAGTGCTGGTCGCTCAAGGAAAGACCACGGGGGATATCATCCGTATACTCGCCCAACAACGTGCTGAGGTCGCTTTCCTTGATCTTGATCTGACGCTCCAGCGAGGGGATCAAGGTCTCGGTACGGGCCAACTCCACTTGGGCTTGGTTGTAAGCCGTCTCGGAAGTAAGTCCGCCCTCATAGCGAAGCTTCGCCAAGCGAACACCCTCACGGCGTGCGTCCAAAGTTTGCTGTACGATCGACAACTCTTGGTCCAAGGCGCAAAGTTGATAATAATTGGCGGCAACCTCGGCGATGATGGTCAATCGCAAGGCACGTTGTCCTTCCACGGTCTCCATATAGGAAGCGATGGCTGCCTCATTCGCCCAGCGAAGGTTACCCCATAAATCTAATTCCCAAGACAAAGTCAGCTTCGCCCCAAATTCTGGATCGGGCTTTGGGTTATCCCCTCCATAATTCAAGCGTTCCTTTTGCGCATAGATATTCGCTCCCACCTCCGGCAGCATACTCGCGAAAGAGATCCGCTTGGCGGCGATCATCTCCTTCACCTTGGCGGCGGCGATCTTCATATCCTTATTATTATCCAGCGCCTTTCTGATCAGATCCTTCAAGGCCTCATCGGCGTAAAGGCTCTCCCATGGGATATTCTCCACGGATGCCGTATCGGTCGTATCCGTATAAGCCTCGATCCGGTCCGGCAGGTTCAACTCCGGACGTACGTACCGCTTTCCGATCTTGCAGGAAGAGAACGCCAGCATAGAAACGACGAAAGCGGCTATATAGAAATTCTTTGTCATCATAATTTTCCGTTTTTGTGTCTCTTTAAAATAGAGGTTACCACTTCTTTCTTTTGAGCGATACGTTCCATACGCATCTTTCCCTTTATCTTATAGATCAAAACAAAGAAGAAGGGAACCAACACGATACCTACCGTAATCGCCACCAGCATACCGAAGAACACGCCCGTACCGATACTATGGCGGGAAGCTGAGCCCGGTCCGCTGGCTAACACCATCGGAAGCATACCCAACACGAAGGCCAACGAGGTCATCAAGATCGGGCGGAAACGCATCTGGGCGGCATGGATAGCGGCTCTCACCACATCTACCCCGTTATCCACCTGTACCTTGGCGAACTCAACGATCAAGATAGCGTTCTTCGCCGCCAAACCGATCAAGGTTACCAGACCGATCTGATAATAAATATCGTTCTCCAACCCTGTCGCCCAGATGCCCAAGTAGGCGCCCAGCGTAGCTACCGGCAAGGAAAGCAATACGGCGATCGGCACGATCCAGCTCTCATACTGAGCCGCCAAGAACAAGAAGACAAACAAGAAGACCAACGCCAAGACAAAACCAGTCTGCCCACCGGCCTGTTTCTCTTGATAGGAAAGACCGCTCCACTCCAGACCGATATTCTCGGGCAGATGCTCCCTAGCGATCCGTTCCATCGCAGCCATCGCCTCACCCGTACTATATCCCGGAGCGGCTACGGCGTTGATCGAGGCCGTGGTGAACATATTGAAACGCTTGATCGTTCCCGGACCGGTCGTATATTGGGTCGTGCCCAAGGCAGTCAATGGAACCATCGCCCCATCCTTACTGCGGACGAAGAACAAATCCAGATTATCCCGGGTGGCCCGATAAGGCGCCTCCGCTTGGATATATACACGGTAAATACGGTTGAACATATTGAAGTCGTTCACGTACACGGAGCCTAGATAAGCCTTCATGGTCGAGAAGATATCAGACAACGGGATGCCGAGGAACTTCGCCTGATCACGGTCCACGTCGAAATACAACTGCGGGATCTCGCTCTGCATGGCGGAAGACACACCTTGAAGCTCAGGCGCTTGCGAAGCGTAATACAGGAAAGTATCCGTGGCACTTACCAGATTATCCCAGCTAGCGTCTCCCTTAGCCTCCAACTGCATCTCCAAGCCACCGCTCTCACCCAAACCCGGGATTACCGGTGGACGGTTCACATACGACTTAGCCTCGGGGTAATAGTAGAATTCCCGGCGGGCATCGGCCATCACGTCCTCTACCTTCATGCCGGAGGATTTACGCTCTTCCCACGGTTTCAAGATCACCGTCAGCGTGGCACGCCCTTGGTTCGTACCGACACGGGGACTGCTACCCGTTACATTCTGTACGTAGGCCACGGCCGGATGATGGTCGAGGAACTCGATCGCACGGTCGGTTACGGCACGTGTACGTTCCAAGGTAGTACCCTCGGGCATCTCCAGCTCTACAGTGAAGAACCCTTGATCCTCCTCCGGGATAAAGCTGGTAGGCAACATCCGGTTCAAGACAAAGATGGCCACCAGTACCATCCCGAACCCTGCCAAGATACGGCGGGGATTAGCGATAGAGATACGCAACAACTTCGTATATTTCTTATTTCCTTTCGCCAACCACAGATTGATCTTACGGAAAATAAACGCTTTCTTCTTATGAGACGGACGCAAGATGATGGCGCACATCGCCGGGCTCAACGTCAAGGCCACTACCGTGGACAACAGCACGGAAACCACGATCGTAACAGAGAACTGACGGTACAGCTGCCCCGTGATACCCCCCAAGAAACTCACCGGCACGAACACGGCAGCCAATACCATGGAGGTAGCGATCAAAGCACCAGACAATTCCCGCATCGCCTTATGCGTAGCCTCACGGGCAGTCACACGCTCCTCGGCCATGATACGCTCCACGTTCTCCACCACCACGATAGCGTCGTCCACCACGATACCGATCGCCAAGATCAATCCCAGCAAGGTTAGCATATTCAACGAGAAACCGAAGATCAACATGAAACCGAACGTACCGATCAAGGAGATCGGGACGGCGATCGTCGGGATCAAAGCCGCACGCCAATTCTGTAACGAGAGGAACACTACGAGAACGACCAAGAAAAGGGCCTCGAACAAGGTCTTATACACCTCGTGCACGGATTGTGAGATATACTCCGTCATATCGAACGGGAAATTATACTCCAAGCCTTCCGGGAAGTTCTTGCTGATATCCTTCATCGCCTCTTTCACCTTCGTGGCGACCTCCAGAGCGTTCGCCCCCGGCAACATATAGATACCCAAGATAGCGGCGTTCTTCCCATTGATCCCACTCTCCGTAGAATAAGAGGAAGCCTCCAGCGATACCCGGGCCACGTCGCTCATCCGGACGATCGAGCCATCCGGGTTTGCTCGCACCACGATATCCTCGAACTCCTTCACGGTAGACAAACGTCCCGGGGCCGTGATAGGCAAGGTGACATCCACATCCAGCACGGGCTGCTTACCCAGCTCGCCCGCCGCCGACTCCCGGTTCTGGTCTTTCAAGGCATCTTGCAAATCACTTACTGTCAATCCCATGTTGGCCAACCGATCCGGATATACCCAGATCTGCATACCGTAATAACGGCTACCGATATTCGATACACGACCTACGCCCGGGATACGGCGCAATACGTCCAACACGTTGATCGTGGCAAAATTACTCAGATAGATCTCATCGAACTTCGGATCGTCGGACATCAAGCTCAAGGTCATCAGCTGGCTAGGAGCCTGCTTCTCGATCGTGATACCATTTTGGATCACCTCGGCGGGCAAACGGCTCTCGGCCAGTTTCACACGGTTCTGGATCTCGACAGCCGCCAAGTCCGCATCGGCGGATACATCGAAGGTCACCGTAATATTCAAGCTACCCGAGTTCGAGCTACTACTTTGCATATAGATCATACCCGGCGTACCGTTCAGCTCCTGCTCGATCGGGGTAGCGACCGCTTGAGACACCGTCAAGGCGCTCGCTCCCGGATACGTGGCGCTGATCTTCACTACAGGGGGCGTAATCTGCGGATACTGGTCCACAGGCAACAATGCCAGTCCGATGATTCCGACAATCACGATCAGTATCGATAAGACGGTCGAAAAGACAGGACGGTCTATAAAGAATCCCGGTTTCATTGTTCTTCCTCCTCTCTAAGCGCTTGGATAGCCTTCTCGTCGCCGGCCTCTACCGCATGTACCTTCACGCCCGGCACCAATTTATGATAACCTTCTACCACTACTCGCTCGTTCTCGCCCAAGCCCCGTTCGATCACGACCTTGTTGCCGATCTCCGGGCCGGTCTGCACGAAACGCTTCTCGGCGATATCGTCCCTACGGATGATATAGATGAATGCACCTCCTTTCTCGATCGAGAGGGCTTTCCGGGGAACGACGATCGAACGCTCGCGGACATCCAGCAGGAGCTTCACCTTCGTGAACTGTCCGGGCAATAATTTCTGGTTCGGGTTGGATAGTTCCGCACGAACGCCAAACGTACCGGTCTTCGGGTCCACCAGCGGGTCGGCGAAGTCCACGATACCTTTTACCGGGTATTCCGAGTCGTCCGCCAAGGTAACCGTCACGGTAGGCTGCCAAGAACGGGTCGTATCCTGCTCGCCAAACTTCACGTTACGACGCTCGGCACGCAGGTAATCCAAGGCGGTCATCTTAAAATCGACCAATACCGTGTCACTTTTCACAACAGCCGCCAATTTCGAATTGACACCCGGGCCCACCAAAGCACCCACATCCACGAAACGCTCACTGATATACCCAGACAGCGGCGAGGTCACCACCGTATAGCTCAACTCCATCTCCGCTTGGTCTAGATCCGCCTTGCTCATGGCGATATTCGCCTCGGCATCTTCCAGGGCGGCTGTGGCGTTATCCAAATCCAGTTGGCTGGCGGCGTGTTGCTCGTACAACGGTTTCAGGCGTTCCACATCACGCCGGGCCTTGGCCGCTTGGGCTTGGCTTTTCTTCAGTTGGGCTTTCGCTTTCTCTACTCTAGCACGATATTTATCGGGATTAATCATAAACAGGGGCTCATTCTGCTTCACCCGTTTACCTTCCTCAAACAACATTTTCTCTAGGAATCCCTCCACACGGGCATGTACCTCGACAAAGCTGGCGGCACGGATACGTCCCACGTACTCGCCATAAATCTGCACGTCTTCTTTTGAGGGTTTGTCTACGATCACGATGGGCAATTGCTGCTCTTCCTTATGGCGGCAACCCGTCATCGCTACTACAAGGGCTATCAAGATAACCTGTACTTTTGCCAATCTTTTCCTGCTCATTCTACCTATATAAATTACTTATGTCACATTTGTTATGTAAAGAAAGAAAGAATCATTCCATTTTTCTCGAGGAGACCGATAATTAACATTACTTCACTTAATAACAAATCGTATAGCGTTTATGTTAACATTTATACTAAAATTAGGGTGTATCCAACCGGGGAATAAATCCACACCTACTGGGTAAGTCTACACTTTAAAAACAAAATCCTTTCGAATGAAACGTTTTCTCCATCCGAAAGGATTCCACATATATCAGATCTTTATCAATATCAATTATTATCGGTCAACCGACAACGCTTTCCACAAATTATCATCCGGCACGGGAGCGACAATTCGCACGTTCTCTTTTGAAACCGGATGGATAAACTCCGCGCTACGAGCGTGTAAGCTAATGCCCCCATCCTTATTGGAACGATCGAAACCATATTTCAGATCCCCCTTGATCGGACATCCCATCTTCGCCAACTGACAGCGGATCTGATGGTGCCGCCCCGTCTTCAAATCGATCTCCAACAGATAATAATTATCCGAATGGGCGATCAATTTATAACGCAGGATGGCTTTCTTGGCATTCGGCCGCTCGGTATCGTAAGCGTAACTCTTATTTTGCTTCTCGTTCCGCACCAGCCAATCCACCAACTCACCCTCATCCTGCGGGGGACGGTTCTTGACGATCGCCCAATACGTCTTGCGCACCTCACCGACACGAAACATCTCGTTCAAGCGAGAGAGGGCCTTGCTCGTCTTGGCGAAAATCACGACCCCGCTCACCGGACGATCCAGACGGTGCGTGACACCGACAAAGACATTCCCGGGCTTGCAATACTTCTCCTTCAGCCATACCTTCAGCATCTCCGAGAGAGGCTTATCGCCCGTCTTGTCGCCTTGCACGATCTCACGGCAGGTCTTATCTACCGCTATAATATGATTATCCTCGTAAATAACCTCCATATTACATGTTCATACCGCCGTCAACCTGAATAACCTGTCCAGATACATAAGAAGACATATCCGAAGCCAAGAAGGTAGCGATATTAGCCACATCCTCCACCGTACCGCCACGGCGCAAAGGAATCTTCTTGCACCACTCGGCACGTACCTCGTCAGACAACTGAGCGGTCATATCCGTGATGATAAATCCCGGGGCGATAGCGTTCGCACGAATGCCACGAGAACCCAACTCCTGAGCGACAGACTTAGCCAAGCCGATCATACCGGCCTTGGAAGCGGAGTAGTTAGCTTGTCCGGCGTTACCATGAACACCTACGACAGAAGACATATTGATAATGCTACCCGCACGTTGCTTCATCATGACCGGGGTACAAGCGTGGATAAAGTTGAAAGCGGACTTCAAGTTCACGTTCAACACAGCGTCCCATTGTCCCTCGCTCATACGCATCATCAAGCCGTCTTTCGTGATACCGGCGTTGTTCACCAAGATATCGATACGTCCGAAATCCTTCACGATCTCGGCAACGACGTTATGAGTCTCCTCAAAGTTAGCAGCGTTGGAAGCGTATCCTTTCGCCTTTACACCCAAGGCCTCGATCTCAGCCTGTGTAGCCAAGCCATTCTCATCGATCACTAGATCCGTGAAAGCGATGTTAGCGCCCTCTTGGGCAAACTTCAAGGCGATAGCCTTACCAATACCACGAGCGGCACCCGTTACGACAGCCACTTTACCTTCTAATAGTTTCATATTACTCAAATTTTTTAATATCAATGTTTAATCAAGCAAGCTCCCGTTGAATAGCCACCGCCGAATACCGTGATAGCGATCAAGTCGTCTTTCTTGAAATTCTTATCGTTCTGGGCATATACCAAGGCCGAGCTTACGGAACCCGTATTTCCCAGCTCCTCGATATTGTGTAAAAATTTCTCGTCCGGCAAGTTCAATTGCTTGGCGATATTCGCCATGATACGCATATTCGCCTGATGGCCGATGAAATAAGTAAGGTTATCCAGCGTATAACCGTTCTTCTCCAACAAATGAAGGACATTCTTAGGCATATAGGTACAAGCTTGGATAAATACGTCACGCCCCTCCGGCATCAAGATACCGCCGTCACGAGGACGCAAGTGAACCGCCTCCATCGCTTTCGACAAATGGCCGAGACCTTGCGTGTAAACCTCTACGATCTCGGCGTCGCCCTCACCGATCCGCTCCTTGGAGATAAAGAAAGCGGCGGCGGCATCACCCCATAAATGGCCCGCCTTCGGGTCTGTCTCATTATAATAAGCGGAGTTCTTATCAGCGGAAAGCACCAAAGCCTTGGAAGCCTTCCCCATGGCGAAATATCCCTCCACAACCTCCAAGGCGTTCAAGAAAGAAGAACAAGCCGAGGATAGATATAAAGCTTTCGCGTCAGCGATAGTATACTCATGTTGAACCGTATGCGCGGCCGTCGCAACCGTATCATAGGGAGAATACGAAGCGGAGACGATCAAGTCTACCTCCGTGATATCGTAAGGCAATTTGGGAAGAGCGTCCTTCACGGCCTCAAGGCTCATGGTATTGATATTCTCTTCCTCTTTCGCTTTCGAGCGGGTATGAATGCCCGTCCGTTGCTCAATCCACTCACTCGTCAACCCGTTTAATTCAAGAAAATGTTGGTTATCTACCCGTTCTTCAGGCACATAAAACCCTGTCGCATTAATAAACATCCTTAGTGTCTTTGATTTACTTAATCTTTATTCCGTTGAATATTAAATTCATAACATTGTCTCTACGTTTAATCCGCTGGCTGATATTATCACCCATGATCCCCCGGATATAGGGCACCTCCAGCCCTTTCAAGGCATGATGGAGCACGAGGGCGGTAATGTCCGTGTCCGGCATGCTGAATATACCCTCCTTCACGCCATCGTCCAATATTCCCTTTATGATCTCCACTTCCCGAAGGTCGAAGCTCTTGCGTACCTTCTCTACCCGCCATATATCACGGAAGAAGGTAGCCCGCAACGTACCGTTCCGAAACACCAACGCCTTTACAGCGTCCAAGCGGCTATAGATAAACGTCAGCAGCTTCTCGTCCGCCGGCAGATCCTTGCTGGCCACGTCCACCAGCATCTTATGAAGCTGGTCCAGCTCCGACTCCACTACCGCCAAATAGATCTCGTTCTTGCTTTTAAAGTACGTATAAAGCGTACGTCTCCCCTTACGAGATGCCTGTGCAATATCGTTCATCGTCGTGTTATCAACCCCCATGCGGGCAAACAATTGTCTGGCCACATCCACCAACATGTCACGTGTTTTAGAAACTGTCATCGGCATTGTATTGCACATTTTGATTAAAACTGTGCGCAAAGTACTTAAAAAAGATCGTATCTACCAAGTATATTAAAAAAAACTTGCAATAAATTTGTTTTGTAAGAAAATATCCCTACCTTTGCACTCGCAATCAAGAAATGATAGCAACTATATCGCGGAGTGGAGCAGTGGTAGCTCGTTGGGCTCATAACCCAAAGGTCGTAAGTTCGAGTCTTGCCTCCGCAACTAAGAAAAGCCTTCCGGTCTGTGACCAGAAGGCTTTTCTTTTTTCGTAACCCAATGGTTTACGGGGTGGGAATCATTGAGTTTTTCCCGTAATCCATTGACTTACGTACCGTAAACCATTCGCTTAAGCCCAACAAGTCATAGGCTTACGTCCGGGGGCTCTTATTGGTTTCCCGGACGTAGGTCCTACAGTTCCTATCTCAAGGCAGGCAAGATATATTTCCATATCAAGTTGATCTCGGCCTGCATATCGCCGATATTCGCGGTCATGGCGATTACCGCATCTTGCTCGGGCAATATAATAATGTATTGTCCATTGGCTCCATCGGCACGAACGGCGTTATGGCGGCAACGCCACATCTGGTAACCGTAGCCTTGCAACCAGTCGCTATCTTTCGGCTTCATCTTCAAGTTCTCCGGTCTCATACCAGCGGGCAAAGAGGCTATCTTGGAGGTGGTGGCTTCCTCTATCCAGCTTTCGAGAAGCAATTGCTTATCGTTCCATTTTCCCTTTTGCAGGAAAAACTGACCCATTTTCGCTAGATCCTCGGTCTTGAGATACAAACCCCAACCGCCGCAATTGATGCCTTGGGGACTCTCTTCCCAAGTAGCGCCGACGATACCCAGCGGACGGAACAGACGGGGATAGAGATAATTGATCACCTTCTCACCGGTCACCTTCTGGATGATAGCGGAAAGCATATACGTGCCGAGACTGTTGTATACGAAATAGGTTCCCGGTTTATGTACCAACGGCGCCGAGAGGAAAATCTTTACCCAATCGGCCTTCTCGTTCCCCTCCTGCCGTACTAAAGCGGTGGGATCGACATCATGGCCGGAGGACATGGTCAATAGGTGACGTATCTCCAGCTCTTTCAAGTAAGGGCTTACCTCGGCCGGTAATTGGTCGGGGAAGAAGGAGATCACCTTGTCCGTGACCTTCAATTTACCCTCCGCGACGGCAAAACCGATAGCCGTAGCCGTAAAGGTCTTGCTAACGGAGTTCAAGATATGCGGCGTATGGCGGTCGCCCTCACCCAGCCATTGCTCCTTTACGACCTTTCCATGCTGGAGGATCATGATACTATGTAAGTCTTGATCCGCCTTTTTCACCGCCCGCAGGTAATTGCCAAACGCCTTATCCAAGGCTTTCGAGGCTTCCGCACGAGGAAGTTCCTTGGTCAGGTCGTTATAGCTGATCAAGTCTATGTTCTTATCCTTCAAGGCTTGCTTCACCTTCGGACTGGTAAAAAGATCGGTCACGCCTTGACGGTCCATCGCCACGTTCTCGTAGCCGATATGCCCGACGGTTTTCATCTCCTCGTTATCCAAGGCCGGGTGATCCAAGAACATATAGCGTTTACCGGGTTCCAGCTTATCCAACATCCGGATGAAACTGGCCTCCTTCTCGGCCGGGGTCTTGGAGGCTCCATCATACCCGGAATAGGTGAAATCATATTCCTGCATCGCCTCTACCCGATCCACGACCGGCAGATGATATTCCTCGGACAAGCGGCGCATCAGCTTCACCACCTCCGGATCGAAACCGGTCGATCCCATATGGCCGGAGATATGGCTGATCTGGGGAATGTTCTTCAAGGCCATCTCTATCTGGGCCCGGGCCTCCTGCTCGATCTCGGCCAAGCTCCATGTATTCTCCAGAATGGCCAGACCCGGGTAGGCGGAATTCGGAGACATCATCGGCAAGAAATAGCCATTGCTATCGGTCAAGCTGGGACAATGCGTCAGCGGACGCCATTTCACGTTATCCCATTCGCTGGTAAACGTCAGGTGAAGCCCGACATCTATCCCCGGGTTCTCCCTCAACAGCCGGGCGGCCTCGGGGAACCACGAGGTGACAACCATAACCTCTATACAGGTCTCCACCCCATTCTTATACCCTTCCATACACGCTATATTGGCGGAACGGAACGACCCCATGTCATCCGCACGGATGATCAGGCGGGGATTCGTGGCAGGCTGGCTGAATGCCGGCCACGTAGCGGCGAACAACAGGCAGCCGCAAAGGATTCTTTTTACATTTGAAGTCTTCATGATATTGATAAATAAGTAACATCTTTTCTATACTTGGGGATGGACCACACAAAAGGTGCCGGAAGATTTGCTCACCAACTTATCGTCGCAATAAATCTCGCACTCACAAAAATGTATATTCCGTCCCGCCTTGATCACGGTACCCTTGGCGATCAGCTCATTACCCCAAGCGGCCCGTAAGAAAGACATTTTCAATTCTGCCGTCAGCACGTCTTTCTCCAGCGGGGTCATCGTATAGGCGGCGAAACCGGCGATCGTATCCGCCAAAGCAGCCAAGACACCCCCATGCGTCACGCCGCTATATTGTCTCTGCTCGTCATGCAAGGGCATATGCGCCTCTACACGACCTTCCTCGATAACCGTGAAGTCGATCCCCAGAAAATTCACATAAGGATTCGTCTTCGCACGGTTAATCAACTTTTCTTTTATTCTCTCATCCATATCTTTTCTATTAACGAACCGTTATCTTACAATCATCCAGATTATCGATAATGGCGAGGCTCTCCACACGTATGCCCTTTTCACGCAGCAGATTCCCGCCATCTTGAAACGCCTTCTCTATAATAAAACCCATACCCTCGATCACGGCTCCCGATTGCTCCGCCAACTCGACCATTCCCATAGCGGCGTTTCCGTAAGCCAAGAAATCATCGATAAACAGGATATGATCCTCCGGAGTCAGGAAATTATTGCTGATACATACCGTATAGTCACGATCCTTCGTGAAGGAATGGACCACGGTAGAGAGCATGTTCTCCATCGTCTTCGGTTTCTTCTTCTTTACGAAGACCACCGGCAGTTGCATGATATAACCCACCATAATGGCCGGGGCGATACCGCTCGCCTCGATGGTCACGATCTTGTTAATCTTACGATCTTGAAAGCGACGGATAAATTCCTCGGCGATCTTATACATCAACATCGGGTCCATTTGATGGTTGATAAAACTATCCACTTTAAGGATACCGCCGGGATAACAGCGGCCGTCTTGCAAGATGCGTTGCTTCAATAATTCCATAATTTGTTATTCTGTTTGATCTTCTTTTACACGTATAAATAAATTTGCCAGAATGGCCGTCAAGCCACCCGTCGTTATGCCGGATGAGAAAATGCCACGGATCACTTGAGGAGCGGCCCCTAAAATATCCGGCATCAGCTCCACCCCCAACCCCAAGGACAAACTAACCGCCAACACCAACGTGGCCTTCCGGTTGATATCTTGGGCGGCGATAATACGGATACCTGCCGCCGCCACCGTACCGAACATCAGCAGGGTAGCCCCTCCCAGCACCGGATCGGGCATCAAGGAGAAAATAACGCCGACAACCGGGAATAAACCCAACAGGATCAGCATACCCGCTATATAATACCCTACGTACCGGCTGGCGACTCCCGTCAGCTGGATAATCCCGTTATTCTGGGCGAAGATAGAATTCGGGAAAGAGTTGAAAATTCCGGAGATAAATGAGTTCACCCCATCCGCCAGCACCCCGCCGGAGACTCGCTTCAGGTACCCTTCTCCCTCGATCGATTTTCCCGATATCATCGAGTTGGCGGTAATATCCCCCGTAGCCTCGATCGCCGTGATCAGATAGATCAATGCGATCGCCACGAATGAAGAGATATTAAAATCCAATCCATATTTGAAGGGAACCGGGATATTAAACCCTCTCAGGTTTTGCGAGGAGACAGCCTCCATATCCACCATCCCCATGGCGAAAGCGATCGCGTAACCGATACACAACCCCAGTACGATGGAACTCATCCGCAAGTACTTGTTCTTACAACGATTGAAGAACAAGACACTCAACAAGACGCACACAGCTACCCCAATATTACGCAAACTACCGAACGTACCGTTATCCATAGCCGTATACCCCCCGCCGCAAGCGACCACTCCTACCTTGATCAAGCTCAAGCCGATGAGCAACACCACGATACCCGATACCAAGGGAGTAATCACCGAGCGCAGATACTTAAAAGTACGGCTCACGATCATCTCTACCGGAGAGGCGGCGATACAAACGCCGAAAATAAGGGGAAGCCCTCCCGCCAGGCCAGCCGTGATAATCGGGCCGATAAACGAGAAGCTAGTTCCTTGGATACATAGCAGCCCCGCCCCGACCGGTCCTAATTTACGACATTGAACGAATGTGGATACCCCGGAGGCGAACAGAGCCATGGAAACCAAGAAACCGGTCGTCTCCAGATCCAGTTTCAGCGCCCCGGCGATAATCAAGGGAGGTGTTATGATCGCCACGAAAATAGCCAGTAGATGCTGGATGGCGGCAAAAAGCGTCTCTTTCAAAGGCGGACGGTCATCGATCCCGTAAATCAAATCCGTATCCATACTGTCTCTTATAATTTCAAGTCTAATAAGGTCTCTCCTCTTGCGTTCAACACCCGTACACTCATCTCGTTTCCTTTCTTCCGCAATACCATCACCGTAGCCGAATCGAGCTTATACCCCCCGCCTACGATCACCGGGAAGTTGTTTCCCAACGAGCCTTTCGGGTGGAAGGCGTATTGATGCGTATGGGCGGATATATTCACGTTGAAAGGGGCTTTCGCCAACAGGCTTCCCCAAAGCTCCGGACAAGGCTCATAGGCATCCCCGTTTCCGTAGATAGGGATATGGTTCAATAAAACCCGCTTCGAGGCTTGCTTAAACTCCTTGCCGCTCAATTCTTTCGAGAGGAAACTCACTTGATCTTTCCGGAGACCGGTGAAATCGTTCAGGCCATAATACACCCATGTGCTATCCGGTTTATCCTCGCCGCAATCCAGCATGACGAAACGGGTATCTCCCCAGCTGAACGCCCCATATGTCTTATCGCCCACATAGTCAAACAAGGCACGCAGGCCGATCGAATAAGCGTTTCGGATCTCGTGGTTGCCTCTTAGGAAGAAAGCGGAGACATGACTGGCGCCCACCTTCCCGCATAAATAAGCCAAATGATACAAAGCTTCTTTCTCATTGGCGGGATCGTCTATACAATCCCCGTTAAATACCACGAAATCATAAGGGATATCACGCACTTGCTCGTATAAGGCGTCTAGGGTCGGGATCTGCTTATGCAGGTCATTAAAGATTAATGCCGTGAAATCCTCTTGGGATGCGGAAGGGACCTTGAAAGTGTAGAACGGGGATACCGCTGTCTCGCCAAACTCTTTCTTATAGGCTTGATAAAGCATGATCTCTTGCGAGCATACCCGGTAGTAATAGGTTTGCCCCGGTCGTAGGTCCGTCAGCCGGATCTTATTATGCAAACCGTTGCATATCACTTGACCGTCCACGATGGTGCGGGCCTTCTTCAAATTCAGCGTGTCCGTACCGTATTCTACCCAACTATACGTAGGGACATGGGTCTGCCACATCACCGTTATACCGCCCTCCGTAGGATTTTGGAGATAGGGCGCCGCATAAAAGATCTCTTCCGGCTTGGCCTTCAGGCGAACCTCCGTTACGACCGGGCGATGATCCGATGCCACCGCCTCTTCGGGAACCCATGCGGACAAACGGGTAAAGGGCTGTCCATTATTTACATAACCCGCTATATAGTCCAAACAGCTATCCGGCGTGGAAGCCGGGAAGGTAGCCTGTTTAGGATTGCTCAACAACTGGAAATCCTTGCTGATTTCCGTGATAAAGGGGGAATGCGCCGTAGCGTTCCAATCCCCGGCGATAAACAAGGGTTTATGCGCGGAAGCGGCTTCCCGCCGAAGGATCGGCAAGGAGAGCATCCGGTCTTCCGGTGTCAAGGAAAGGTGCGTGCAGCAGAAGATATATCTCTCAAACTCGACCCATAGCAAGACCCGTTCCTCCTCCCGTCCGGGAAGGGCTATATAGCGGTAACTCACCGGCTTCTCCTTGCTCAGCATACCTACTCCGTATTTACCGCCATCGAAGTCGATGGCCGGGGCGTAGGTAGGGAACATCAGGGTGCGTTCTCCCAACGTCCGGAGCACGTCGATCCCGCCGCTTCTTCCGGTCACGCTATCTACCTCCTGTACGGCGACGACATCGGGGGCTACCTTACATATAGCGTCCGCTATACGCCCGAGGTCCGTCACCTCATCCATGCCCCTTCCGTTGCGGATATTATAGCTCATGATACGCAACGTATTCCGCTCGGCATCGCCGCTTTGCTGTGCCAATGCCTTATTTATGGGCAAACATCCGATCATAACGATCGCCCAAATAAACCATTTCCTCATAGGATTCGATCTAATGTTTATATTCATTTTATATCTATACCTTAACCGAATATCTCTTTCAATGACTGCTCGAACTCAGCGATATCCTCGCCGGAAGTATCCCAAGAGGTAACGAGACGGGCCTCGTTGATCTCCTCGTTCCACATATAGAAGAAATATTTATCTTGCAACTTCCTCAACGCCTCGGCAGGGATCGTGAAGAAAAGCTGGTTGGACTCGATCTTCTGCGTAAAATGAATTTCCGGGTATTGTCGTAGCACGTCCGCTAGCTTGGCGGCGCTGATATTCGCTTTCATAGCGTTCTCCAACCAGAGGTTATTTTCCAGATAAGGGATGAACTGGGCGGAGAGATAACGTAGCTTCGAGGCTAGCTGGGCGGATTGCTTCCGGTAAAATCGCAGGTTCTCCGTGATCTCCGGGCGGAACGAGACCACGGCCTCTCCCATCATCATACCGTTTTTCGTGCCTCCGAAGCTCAAGATATCCACGCCTGCGTCTATGGTCACTTGGCGCATCGTGCAATTCAGGTAAGCGCAGGCGTTCGCCAAGCGGGCTCCGTCCATATGCAGATACATATCGTACGAATGTAAGAGATCGGCGATCGCTCTCACTTCCTCTATCGTATAGATCGTACCTAATTCCGATACTTGGGAGATATAAACGGCCTTGGGTTGCGAATGGTGGCAAACCCCGAAGTTCTTCAGATGGGGACGGATCAATTCCGGTGTCAGCTTACCGTCCGTCGTAGGAATCGTGACGATGGCGCAACCGGTCATCCGTGCGGGAGCACCACATTCGTCTACGTTGATATGGGCGGTCTCGGCGCACAGGATGCTATTAAACGGACGGGTCACGGCTTGCAGGGCCACGGAGTTCGCCCCCGTCCCGTTAAACACGAAAAAAGGAGAAGCATCCTTGCCGAACACTTCTTGTATCTTACTCGTAGCGGCCTCTGTCCAAGGATCATCACCATATCCAACCGCATGATTATCATTTGCCTTGATGATCGCATCCATTACCCGGGGATGCACGCCGGAATTGTTGTCACTAGCGAAACTTCTCATCTTTAAATCTGATTTTTCGCCAAAAGTACGGATTTAAGATGAGAATGAGGATATCCAAGTAACTATTTATCGCTATCCATTATGTTATTCTTATTTGTATGCGTATATGAATATATCAGATAAACGACACAAGGAATAACCACTATACTACAAAAGAATAAATAAGGTCCCATAACTATTTCCTCCTTTTTTTACTGTTTTCAGCCCTTTCTCCTTCCTTAAAATAGCGGGTACCCGCCCAAAAAGTAATTATAGCAACAATTGCCGCATTTATATAAATAATCCAACTCTGCTGTTGATAATTACTGATGAATGTGCTAATGATTCCGCCAGTCACTACATACTTAGCGATATCCATCAACCATTTTCCGATTTCTTTTTTCATAGTAAGATATTTTGTTTGTCAAGGCAAAGATAAATAGAATAATCCATATCGCACGCTATTTTACCTGAAATTGTTCCGTCGCGTAGAGGGCCTCCCCGGTTTGGGTCAGGCCTTCGATGGTGATGGTGAAATCACCGGTCAGGTCGGAGGTGGTAAAGGGGATGGATATAGAGGACTCGCCGGCTGTCCGGATATCGGGTCGCCAAAGTAAGGTATGGCGGAAATCCGGAACGGGAGATCGCTTCTCGGCCTCTGTCCGGTAAGCGGGCATATAGAAGATGCGCTGGGCTTGCGTGCCCTCATAATCAAAGAACTGGGTGGAGTTATCAACTACCAGACCCGGGTAATTATGCTCGTAAGAGGAGAAGGAGGCGATACCGTCGAATATCTGCCCACCGAATACGTACTTACCTTTATACACATCGATCTTCCGGATTTTTAGGGGATCGTACTTAAAAATGACCTCATGATCGACGATGGGGATACCATCCAATAAAACCAATGAGTTACCGATCGTATACCCGATCCGCTCCTCGGTCAGGACCGCCAACCGGCGAACCCCATCCATCTTACGGAAGCGGAGGCCGGGGATAAACTCGATAACGACCTCCTCCATCGTCGTGAAACGGGTGTACTCGTCCAAAAGATAACTCCAATCCGGTTGCCACTGGAACCAAGGCTTCTCCGCTTTTTCCCGAACCAAGGAATCAGACCGGTAAGCATGCAACACCTGTAGCCCCACGCTCCGCTTCACCAACTCATCTTGCCAAGCGGGATTCAATCTCAAGGCGGGAAGCTCCTTCTCCGGATGCGTAGCGTAAGGAGATTCGATGTCCACCCGGTAGCGAGAGGAGGAAGGGGATAAAGCCACCGTCACGATCTCGTGCGTCCCAGATATATGTTTCGTAAAGAAAGTCACCTCCCCGGCAGCGCCCAGTTGCCCCCCGAAAAGGCGGATCTCCCCCCCGGAAAAGCCCAATAAAGGCCTCACCGCCTCTTTAGACGAAGGTTCGCCCGTAGACAGATCGATCACTTTCCCCGTCAGGATCGGCCCCTCGTATTCCGCCAAGAATTTACGATCGGCAGGCGATGATCCCGTAGTAGGCATGCTTTGTTTCCAATCAACGATACCGCTCCGGGCGAAAGGTTTATACAAGTCAATCCCGGCGATAGAGACCGATAGGGTCTGTAGATCCGGGGGCAGGCCGTTTATCCGGATCTCCCCCCCTGAACGGGTATCATAGGTCATACGGTCCGGTGATACGGAAACCGGGCCCTCTCGCCTCGTAAAAGAGTAAGCGGGCAATAAAGTATCTGTCAGCAGGGTCTCGTTCGTCACGAAAGTGTTCACCACCGCCAGCGGCTTCTCAAAGAAGACCTCCTCCTCCTCGTTCCGCATATAACGGGTATAGGCCACCAGCCGGTAGTTTCCGGTCGGCAAGGTAGAAGGCAACTGCAGACAACCATCGCCCACCCCCTTCTCCAGCACGAGTCGGGCTTGCACGACCGCCGAGGCGCTATCCAGAAGCTCCACATATCCCACCTTGCTCACGTCGGACAACCGTTGGTCCAAATCCGTGGCAATGAATTTCATCCATACAAGCTCGCCCGACAGATAAAATTGCTTATCCGTTTGCAGGTAAACCCGCTCTCGCAATTCCCCTGCGAGAACCGTTTGCCCCGCCCATAAGAGGCAGAGGAGCGACAAGATACATTGTTTTATCATAGACTTCTTCATAGCAACTAAATTATAAATGACTGGTAGGCCACCAAGAGGGCTTCTGTTTCGAACCAAAACGGCCGCAATCCATACAACGTTTCAGCGCATACGTATTACTCGCCGCATTCATCGGATTATAGGAAACATATCCGTAATCCGGATTATTATCATATTCCGATCCCTGTACGATCGTGCTTGCGCAGCCCGTAACCTCGGCCTCATATACCTTCCCTATCTCCGGAAAGAAACGCTTGAGGCGAGTCACTGTCGCTACTTCCACGAAACCGATCACCGGAACCTCCGGGTCCGTCACGCAGCGGATATTCCCTTTCATCTCGGAAGGAATAGGGGCAAACAAGCTACCAGACTCCTCTATGTTCTTCTGCAAATTAAAATAGTAGTCGTAAGCCTCCCGGTGCAACGCATATTGTTCCACCTCCGCATGATACAACATCGAGAAACGGCGATCGCTGGGATGATACGAGGCGATACTTTTGTTAGCGATCACGTTCTGCGTCAGCCTGTCGGAACTGCCTAGGGAGATCACCTTCGAGCTGTCCTTCCCCCAGCAATAATACCAATTATTCGATGTAAGTAAATCATATATTACGACCGTATTACCCATTTTCTCGGCGGCCATGAAGATCTCCGCCTTCACCTCCCAATTCTCCTTATACATCCAGCGGAAATAAGAGGATCGATCCGGGGCATTATGCGTAGACACACAGAGACGGACCTCCTCTCCCGGCCCCTTCTTCAGCAAGGAGAGAGAGTCGATCGGAGGCGTTATCTCCGGTCCCAGATAGTCCGACTCATACTCCAGCCCATCCAGCGAGATATGTAGCCGGTACCGGCTACCCGGGTCCAGCTCTCCCATATCCACCTTATACTCTCCCTTCCCGGAAGAATTAGCGCAAGTGAAAACAGCTCCATCCTCACGCTCCACCACCACCTTGGCGTTATTCACGAACTCATCCTCCGTGAAATCGTCGGTCAGGCCCACGCTTCTCCGGAGCTTTATCGTAGTCTCGCCATTCGTGATGATACCATCCACGACCAACAAATCCCGTACCTGCTCCAAGCCCTTCGGCTCGTAATCCGTGACACAGGCGGACAATAACAACAGCAAAGCCCCCAGCCACCAATGAAAGCCTTTTATAGAATCTTTTATCTTCGCTTCTTTCCTCATCTCAACTCCCCCCTAAAATTTAATATTATAAGAGACAAACGGGATAGGCACCCCGAATATCGCCATCTTATATCCCTTTAATTTCCCGTTCTCCGATATATAATACACCGAGTAGGCGTTCTTTCGCCCCGTCAGGTTATAGACTCCGAAAGAGATCGTGCTATGCGTGAGCAACGTCAGGTGGTGGCTCGGCTCGATGTTGAACGAGGCGTCCATCCGGAAAAAGTCCGGGATACGGTATTGATTACGGTCCGAATAGTAGACAAACTCCCCGCCCCCGTAATGATATTTGGAGACCGGCAAGGTGATCGGCCGTCCCGTGCTATAGTCGCAATTCAGCGAAAAGCTGAAACGATGCGTGAACTTATAGTTACCCACGAACTTCAAGTCGTGCGGCTTATCGAAATCGGCGGCGTACCAATCCCCATTGTTCACGGGAGTGACGATCATCGGGTCGTTCTGCCGCAGTTGCGTGCGAGAGTAGGTATAGCTTACCCAGCCGTTCAACTTCCCTTGCGTTTTCTTCACCATCAGCTCCACGCCATAGGCACGCCCCTCGGTCCTCAGCACGTCCGTCTCGATGTGGTGGTTCATCAGCAGCTCGGCGCCGTTCCGGTAATCTAGGTAATCCTTCATCGTCTTGTAATATCCCTCCAAGGAGACCTCGATCGTATTGTTCAAGAAATTCCGGTATAGCCCGGCGGCCACTTGCATACCCGTCTGCGGCTTGATGTTAGCGTCGCTCAACTTCCACGTATCCGTGGGCGACATGATCGTCGTATTGGATAGCTTATGGATATTCTGGCGCATCGTATTAAAGCCGGCCTTCACGGAGAAGTCCTCGGTAAAGGCATAACGGGCGGATACCCGGAACTCCGGCCCGTGGTAAGTCTTGAACGCCCCGGTCTTATCCACCGTACCCGTCACGGTAGCCAAGGAAGGCAGTTGGTCGTCGGCATAGAGATTATAGGTACGGGGCCCCAATACGTTAAACATGGAATAACGGACCCCCACGTTCAAGGAGAGTTGGGAGGTGATATCCCAACGATCGCCCACATAGATAGCGGACTCCACCGCTTTCTCCTTCTCCATCCGGTCCTCCTTCACCAACGACTCCCCTCCATAGGGAAGGTATTTCCCCGGCTCCAAGTCGTAAAACAGCGAGCTGGCGCCGAAATCCAGCGTATGCTTATCGCTCAGGTAATGCGTGAAGTCCATCTTCCCGTACATCTGGTCGATACGGAAAGCGAGGGAATAAGCGTTCACCGGGTTATCCGTATTACGGGTATTGTAGCCATAATGGTCGTAGCCAGCGGTGAGGACTCCCGTGAAACGATCCGAGAAGATATGCCTCCATTTCACCGAGGCGTTGGCGTTCTCGTAGGCATACCGCTCATCCACGTTAAAGCGGAAACGGTCGTGGCTGTAGTAGCCATTCAGATAGAGGTTGTTCCGCTCGTCGAACTTATGGTTAATCGTGGCGTTCAGGTCGTAAAAACCGGCGTTGCCATCCTTATAGCCGCTCTTCTCGGGGAGTTTCTTCAAGATCCAGTCCGAGTAAGTGGTACGTCCGCCCACGATAAAGGAGGTCTTCTCGGAGAAGAGAGGCCCCTCCAAGGTAAGGCGGCTGGTTAGCAAGCCGATGCTCGCCGATCCCTTGAACTCCTTTTTGTTACCCTCCCGGCTGTTGATGTCGAGTACCGAGGAGATACGTCCGCCATACTTGGCGGGGATGCTGCTCTTGTACAGCTCCATGTCCTTCACCACGTCGGGGTTGAAGACGGAGAAGAAGCCGAACAGGTGGGTCGGGTTATAGACCGTCCCGTCGTTGAAGAGGATCAAGTTCTGGTCCGTCGCCCCGCCCCTCACGTTAAAGCCGCTAGAGGCCTCGCCCACCGCCTTCACGCCGGGGAGCGACATGACTACCTTCATGATATCCACCTCACCGAACGCCATCGGGATATTCTTTATATCCTTCACCTTCAGGCGTTCCACGCCCATCGTCGTATTCCGCACGTTGGCGATCTTCTCGGAGGAGATCGTGACCTCCTTCAAGGTGTAGACCTGTTCCTCCAGCTCTATATCCAGCTTGCCGTCGGAATAAAGCATGATCTGCCGCCGGGTGTCTTTCATGCCCATGCCTTGGATGTACAGCTCGTGCCGTCCGGGAGGGAGGCGCAGCGTATAATAGCCGTAAGCGTCGGTAGTGGCCCCGATCATCGGGTCCTTCACGAACACGGCCACGCCCACCATCGGCTCGCCGGTCTTGAAATCGCTGATATTGCCGGTCACCGTGACCCGGTCCGCCGCCTTGCCCGAGGCGTCGCCGATCTCGTAGACCTTGTTCTCGGAGGTAGCCTTCTGCTGCTTCCGGCCCGCCATCAGGGAGATACCGGAGCCTTCCTCGTCGCCATCGCCCTCTCTCCGCTTCTCCCGCAGGAAGAAGTTCTCGGGCAGGGAGGTCATCAAGGTGTTATCTCTCAATACAAAGAAGGCGCCGCCATACGAGGATACTTGGAAGGGAGTCCCCTCCAACGCACGCCGCAACGCCACCAAGGGCTCTTCCTTCTCACTGTGTACGCTAACGACCATGGAATCCGTCTCCAAGGGTTGCCGATAGACAGGCTGGCCGGTCTGCCGCTCGATAGCGTCGAACACGACATTCAAGGTTACTTGCCGGAAATCCAGATCGACCGTCCGCTGCGCCCTCACCGTCCAGCCGGACAGCAGGCACATCATCATAACGATATACAGGCTCTTTTTCATGGGATCTCGTTTAACTGTTCATACTGTCTCACCACGGCTACGATGGCTTCCTCGGGAGCGTGCTTGAAATCCAGCTTTCGCCGCTTGATATACCGGGCCAGCTCTTTTTTCTTGGACTTGAGGACCTTCAACACGGAGCCTTTGCTCCTCACGGTATAGTAAACACCCTCCTTCCGGATATAATATTTTACGGACTGATCGAAGGATTCATCCACCTGCATATCTTTTATCGTCTTAGATAATATACAAGACCATTTCCCCAGCACGGTACACTTCCCTTCATGCAACCGTAGGTAATAGCCTTCCGGCAGGTTACCCGACCGCTCGTCCGGATACCTGTAGAAGATATCGTACCCATGAAACTCAGCGTAGTCTACCCGATCGCTCGGCAAGACGATATTATAGCGATTGTCCGGAGAGAGCAGTAATAACTCATTCTTGTACAGGTCTAAGCGCATTTTCACGCCCTTGTAGAGAATGCCTTCGAAGCTAAGATCCCCGGGTACGTATTTCTCGCTCTTCAAATAGGGGTGATTTCTTATCGAGGTGGGATATTTTAATTGCTCCTTCCCATGGTAGATCACGGATTGGCCGGCGGCGGAAGAGACATAGTCATCCACCGCATCTTGTGCCCTAGCCGTAACGATAGCCAACGCGCATACGCATAAAAACCCCAGAAGCTTTCTCATAAGATCCAGATTTAAAGTTTCATGCCAAATGTAAGCATATATATCCGACAAACCAACAACTTCCGAGGAATTATCACGTGGATAATATACCTTTGCGACGTTTTTAACTTTAACAATTAATCATATATGAAAAAAAATCAGTTTCCGGGAAGCGGAAACAAGCGTGAGAAAGCTGCTGGATAGTCTGGAAAATGCCCAAAAGGCATGGGTGGACTTGAAAAAAGACGCGAAGGGGGCGCATAAGTTGTTTAAAGACTACCAGCCGGAGGAGGATCTGGTTAAACGGGAGAAGATCATCTACACGGGCTCCGTGAAAGACTTCGTGCGACTGACGCTGCCCATCCTCGATGACCAACGTTTCCGGGTGAACGGGCAGACGAACCGGGAAGCCATGATACGGGCGCTGGACGAGGTGTTCGAGATACACCCCAACGGCTGCCCGGAGCCAAGGAGCTTCCGGAGCATCCTCTCGACGGCGCAGGAGGAATACGGGAAAGCGCATGAATAACAAGCTTCCCGTTTTTCACAACAAAAGTTAAAACTTGGGAGGCGTCCCAAAGCGCCTCCCTACCTTAGCGCCATCAAGCCAGAGACACTGGCTCTTTTTTTATCACTTAAAAACATAGTATGATAAACACATCATTATTCGCCCTTTTCGGACGATACAAGGGAGACGCCTCGCTAGCGGGCGTACTGGAAAACATCCAAAGAGGAACGTACAAGCAGTTCATCGACGAGATGCGGGAGGCGCTAGCGTCGGGCGATAAGGAACTGGCCGCCAAACTAAAGAAAAAACTGCCCGCTTTCACCCCACAGGCCACCTACTCCGGGAAACGCCTCGACCCTCACATCACCCGCTATAACCAATTGGTGGTACTCGACATCGACCACGTAGGGGAACGGGAGCTGGAGCGTATCACCCCGCTCGCCACGGAAGCGCCCTACACCGTGGCGTATTTCCGCAGTCCCAGCGGCGACGGGGCGAAACTCATCGCCTACGCCGCCACGGACGAGACCGCCACGCCGGGCAATCACCGGAGGGTCTACGAGGCCATGAGCCGTTGGTACGCCGCCCGGCTCGGCGTGGAGCTGGATACCTCGGGCAGCGACCTCGGGCGGCTTTGCTTCGTATCGGACGATCCCGCCCTATACCTCTCGCCTGCCTACCGCCCTTGGCTGGAGGGTACCGGCGAGCTACCGGAGGGCCTCGCCCCGCTACCCCTTACTTGGAAGGAGGAGGTTAGCGAGACGGCTCCCGGGGCGAAGGAAAGGAAGGTGGCCTCGCCACTGGAGAAGGCACGCCGGACCGCCGAGCGGAAAGGCGCCTACGCCGAGGGCAACCGCAATAACTTCATCTTCGTCATGGCCGCACGGGCGAACCGGCTGGGCGTGAAGCGGGCCGAGATGGAGGCTTACGCCGCTACCGACTTCGCCGACTTGCCGGCGGAGGAGCGCCTCGCCGCCATCGAGAGCGCCTACAGCCACGTGGAGGAGCACGCCGCCGAGACGAGCGCCGCCACCTCCCGGAAAAAGGGCGGGGGCCCGCTGGACGTGGTCGCCGTGGAGAATTATATATCCGAGCGTTTCCTCACCCGCAAGAACGCCGTGAGGGGGTACGTGGAGGTAGCCACGAAGAAAAAGCGGAACGGTCAAAAGCCGGTCTTCAAGCCGGTGACCGACTACTGGGTGAACTCGCTCTGGCGGAGTCTCCTGAAGGACGGCCACTACTGCTCGCATAACGACATCCGGGCCATACTGATGTCGGACTTCAGCGAGACGTTCCACCCTTTCCGCTCGTATTTCGAGGGGCTGGCCCCGTGGGACGGGGTGACGGACTGGATCGGGCAGCTGGCCGATACCGTGGACACCACCCGGCCCGCCTTCTGGCGGGGTTGCCTCAAGCGCTGGCTTATCGCGCAAGTGGCCGGCTCCATGGAGCTAGGCGTGGAAAACCATACCATCCTGCTGCTGGCCGGCGGGCAGGGGCTGGGCAAGACCTCGTGGCTGCGGAACCTCGTGCCGCCCGAATTGCGGGACTATCTTTTCACGGGCAATGTCAATCCGTATAGCAAAGGTTTCCCGCAGATGATGGTGGACTGCCTCTTGATCGTCATCGACGAGATGTCCGGCCAGAGCTACGCCGATCTGAACCGCCTCAAGGCGCTCACCTCCACCGGGGTCATCTACCTGCGCCGCCCGTACGGACACTATGCCGAGACGCAGATACGCCACGCCTCCTTCGCCGCCACGGTGAACGACTTGCAATCGCTGCCGGACGATAACGAGTCTCGCCGCTTCCTCTGCTTCGAGGCCACACGGATCGATTACCAGTCGCCCGTGCGACACGCCGACATCTACGCCCAAGCCCTCGCCCTCTTCCGCCGGGGCGAGAAATACTGGTTCTCCGGCGAAGACATCCGGAAGATCAACGAGAACAACGAGACCTTCCGCCAGCGAAGCCCCGAGGAGGAGTTGTTCTTCACCTATTTCCGCAAACCGGAGCGTTTTGACACGCCACAGTATCTTACGGCGAGCGATATTATGACGAAACTAAGTGTATTTACACGTATCACGCCGACACGTTCCAATATAGTTACGTTGAGCAAGGTGCTGAAAAAACACGGTTTTAAGCTCACGAAAACTAGAGGAAAACTACTGTTTGAGGTCGCCGAGATCACCTCGGAACAGGTAAAAGCCAATTTTTTGCGCCCTAGGCAAGAGGAAGAGGATAGAGCCCAAAAGGAGAATGATATCTTTAAGGGTCAAGAAGATAAGCCGGAATAAAAACTGACTTTCTAAAATGAGCAGGGCGCAAAAGGCGCAAAAAACAGTGTCTGGAAAAACATTTTACAAAAAAATAAATATATATCACACTATAGCAGTGTGATGAAAAAATATATTTACAAGAAAAGTTTTATATAGGCACGTAAAGATGCGCCTTTTGCGCCCTAACCCCGGCACCGATATTCGTCGGGATTAAGAAACATGACCGGAAAACCAATGAGATACGGATGCTAAGTCAATGGAATCCGTCTTGCGTTCCATTGACTTAGCGCCCCTATTCCACCCGGATACCATCCGGCTCTCACGGCTCGCCGAGCGACTCGATGATGGCCCGTACCATGGCGGGCGAATAGACCCGCTCGCCCTCGTGATAACCCAGCGAGAGGAGGCGACCGGGCAGGCCGGGATAGATCGTTATCCAATGTTGCAGCTTGCGGTGGGCCGAGCGGGGATGCAGGTCGGGCAGGTAGACCTCGGCCAGCTCCATCCGCCCGTATGCTCGTATCTTGAATGTCGTTTCCATATCCTAAAGATAGTGAATCTCCGGCATATATCCATCATTTTCCGGAGAAATAATTCACCCGAAATCACCCTAAGTCACCCAAAGCGACAAAGCCCTCACGCCCTGCCGTATCTTTGTATCAACATTAAAAAACAACACATTATGATCCGCTACAAGAAGTATCAAAACAAGAACGAGAAGAACGTGACAACCTTCAACAAGTGGTACGCCCGTGCCGTATGCGAGGAGACGGTAGACATCGCCGCCTTGGCCGAGCACATGTCCACCCACAACACCCCCTTCTCCACCGGCGCCATCCACGGCATGCTGAAGGACATGGTGAATTGTATCAAGGAGCTGCTGATGGACGGCAAGAACGTGAAGATAGACGACCTCGGCATCTTCAGCGTGGGCATCCGCTCGAAGGGGGCCGTCACGCCGGAGGATTTCTCCACGCAAGGCAATATCATCGGCGTACGCCTTCGTGCCCGTGCCACGGGCAACCTCTCCAGCGCCTCGCTCAAGCTGACGGCCAAGCTCCGTGAGTACACCGAGTACTCGAACGGAGAGGTGACCCCGGGAGGTGGCGGGGGCGATTCCGAGAGCCCGGACGAGATTTAGGGAATTGAGAATTGAGAATTGAGAATTGAAAATTGAAAATTAAGTGGTATGGAGATTTCTGTTTTTATACGTGAATACGCTCCGCTGGCCGGGGAGGCCGGGCGGGCGTTCCGGATCGATCCGGTGGTGATCTTGGCACAGGCGGCCATCGAGACGGGTTGGGGCGAGAGTACGCTCTGCCGGGAGTATCATAACTTTTTCGGCATCACGGCCTACGGGCTGCCCAACGTATGGTGGACCGGCCGGTGGACGGAGCTGTCGTCCCGCTCGCTACGTTTCCGGATCTACCCGGACGATAAGTGCTCGTTCATGGATTACTGCCGCCTGCTTCGCTCGGCCTATCCCCGGGCGGCCGACATGAGCGCCAACCCTACGGCCTTCGCCAAGGAGATCGCTTACAGCCCCTACATCAGCGAGGTGAACGGCGATAACCGGGAAGCCTATCGTAAGCTGATCGTCCAGCTTTGCCGAAAAATCAGCTCGCAACTATCAATCGTTAATCCAAAGGGCGGGCAGATGCCGCCCCTATCATCAACTGTCAACTAAAATGAAATACCTTGAACTCATCCTCCGTTGCCTCACGGCGCTCCTCCGGGTCATCTTCCCGCAGCATCCCCCTGTTCCCGAAACGACAGACGCTACCGGCGCTGCTCCTTCTCCTGCTAGCCCTCCTCTCCCTCCTCATGCGGGAGACGGAGGTGACGCTAGCGGCGATCGGCGCCTCGCTGACGCTCTTCCGCCACGACGGCACCCCTCCTCCCCACCGCCCCCCGGGGCGGACTGGCTGGGTATCTCCGGCTACACCCTCCTCATAGCGGGGTGCGCAGGGTGCCTCTTGAAGTACTGGGGTTATTAGAGGAAATGGGAATTTGAAGAATACTATTTTCTTCAAGCAAAAAGGGTATGCCGTGATGCATACCCTTTAACTTTTATTAAACCATCTATTCCTTTTGTGGTTATAAAAGAACATATAACCATCAATTATTCAAGACAAACTCTTCTATGGCATAACCGTTATATAAGTTGTCACTCCATCTACCCTAACTCCATTAACATATACATCACAAACTAGTCGATAAGAACCCGGAGAATATACGTTAATCGAACAATAATCACCATTCGGATAACAATAACAATTCCCAGAACCTACAATACTCCATCTAAATTCAGCACCACTAGGAGCATTGAACAGTTGGTAAGACGACCCTGCGTAACCACCACTAAACTTCAAAGAAGTTTCCCCCTTAATATACATAGCAGCAGCAACTGCCATTATATCTACATTATCGTTTTCCACTTCTACAGCTTGAATTGTAGAAAAAGAACACACAGAAAGGCACAAAATAATAAAACAGCATAATAACTTCTTCATAATTTTAAAATTTAATTGAGTTTCAATAAAAAAGAATTCTAAAATATAAGAAGACAAACTCTTTAAGAGCAAGAATCTGTAAGCACCATTCAAAATAAAAACGATAAGGAAGTCCCCTGCCTTCCTTATCGCCATAAACCTTTAGTTTCTCCAAGCTTCCGGCTGTACCAAGTACGGAGTACCTGTTTCCGGATCTGTACCCAAAGTCAAGATCTCATCGTCAGGAACGGGCAACATTGTCTTTTTCGATGACAGATAAGAAGCTCCCGCAAACTTAGAGATATACTGTTTCTCATAGTCCACATAGGCTTTCAACTCACTAGCCATCACATCACCACCCCAACGGGACAAATCGAACCAGCGCTCACCTTCCATAGCCAACTCTAACTTACGCTCCATGCGAATCGCCTTGATACAAACATCTTTGTTTGAGAATGCGGCATGTGAAGAAGGATATTCGGCAATCTTATAATTAGCGGCTGGAGTCCCATCATCTAACTTAACAATATTAACATCCAAAGCCGCACGACGACGAATCTTGTTAACCTGCTCCATCGCACCTTTCAGATTCCCAGCGTTAGCCAAGCATTCAGCATATAATAAAGTCAAGTCACGAACACTTAAATATTGCAAGTTCATAGCAGAACCCGGTGCCCAACCACCATATAACGCTTTCATACCAGCCGCATCCTCAGCCTTGCTATATACATGCTTTTTCGGCATGAAGATACCGCCATTCGTAGCATCTCGTACCCAACCATTCTCTGGGAATCCCCAATCCTTATAAGGAATACCAAAACGACCTACAGCAAAATCCAATCGAGGATCGACCGCAATGTTATTATCGTTAACGGCTAGCACAGCATCTTGGGAACTATCGGAGTTACGAACAGATACACTTTTCTTCGTACGATATTCACCGTTCAAGTAAGGAAGGCCATTCGCATCTACTTGGAACGAATTCACCAACTCAAAAGAAGGCTGGTAGAAACCACAACATCCACCGGGACCCGTATTATGCGGATATGCTAAACAGAAGGCAGCACCTCCCATATTCTCTGCCGCATTTGAATATTGTACCGCAAAAATAGATTCCTTACCATTTTCTGTCAAAGCATTGAAGTTATTGTCCAGATCATCTTCCAGTCCATAAGCCATACCCTTAGACGTAACACCATTCGTCAACACATCCGCTAAGATAGGTTGCGCTTCCGCCAAATCACCATGCCACATCAAGATCTTAGCCTTCAGAGCCTTCGCAGCGGACTTATTCGCCCGGCCAACCTCACCAACAACCTCAGGATCATCTGATAAATTCGCTATAGCATCATCCACGTCGGCAACGACCAAGCTATAGATATCTTTGTCATTATGCACCTTTGGGTCATTCTCTTGATTAGTCTCATCAATATAGGGGAGATAAACACCAAACACACGCATTCCCTCGAAATAAGCCAAGGCTCGTAAGAATTTCAACTCGCCTTTACGCATTTGGCGAATTTCCTCCTTCATATCCTCCGCATTTTCCAAGACCTGAAGAGCCAAGTTAACACGTTTGCTCATTTGATACACCCAAACCCATTTTTGCTTGATATAGCCATTGGTCGACAATGTATTATACAATTCTATCTCATTCACCGTAGATTGGTCGTTAGGGTCTGATCCCTTGTTAGCATCACCCCCATAAATACCACCCCATACCCAGTTAAACGGAGAAGCTTGATAGGGATCGTATCCTTCCACAGGAGAGGCTAAACCCGCATAAGCACTAGTAACCAGCAACTCCACACCTTGAGCATTCGCCAAAGCCTCCGGGGTCAAAACTCCTTGCGGCTCCTTTCCCAAGAAATCATCGCCACAAGACCCTAAAGTCAGCATACTGGCAAAAGCCAACGCTAATATATATTTGTTGTGTTTCATAATAAAATTCATTTTAAAAGTTAATCAAATCCCTAAACATTAGAAAGCGAAATTTACACCGAACAAGAAACGCATCGTTGAAGGCCATCCACCCATATCAACACCTCTCTGTAGGTCTCCCCCACTTTCTTTGCCCATATCCGCATTCGTATATTCCGGATCCAATCCAGAGTAACCGGTAATAGTCAGCAAATTCTCGGCTTGTACATACAAACGTAAGTTTTGGATACCCACCTTAGATAACACGCTCTTCGGAAGCGTATAACCCAAAACCACATTCTTCAAACGCAAGAACGAAGCATTCTCTACGTAATAAGAGTTCGAGAATTTACCAGAATAACCATCGTTCGAATCCAAGATCGGCAAAATGGCATTGCTATTATCAGCACCGGGAGTCCAAGATTGATCACGCATACGCTCAGACTTGTTACCGTTGAACATCCAGAAGTCCGTAAAATATTTCGTATTGTTAAACAGGTCATTGCCAATAGTTGAATACCAGAACATCGTGAAGTCCCAGTTTTTCCAAGTAACCGTAGCGTTTAAGCCAGCGATCAAATCAGGATGGGGAGAACCGATGAACGTACGGTCTCTTTCCGTCAACTTACCATCCTTATCCACATCATCAAACTTAAATTTACCGACCCAAGCCTTGGCGGACTCAGCGTTCAATCCGGATTGTCCTAGAGGCGGCAAGGCCAAAACCTCGTCAACGTTCTCATAGAAACCATTCACCTTGTAACCATAGAACTCAGAGATAGCATGTCCTTTCGTCGTACGGGTCACGTTTCCATCCAAGCGAGTTCCCGCTCCCCACAAAGAGGCATCATCCGACTCCGAGATACGCAGTACCTCGTTCTTATAATGGGAAAGGTTCAAACTTACGTCCCAAGACCAATCACCTTTTGAATCTCTATAATTCAAGTTCAAATCGACACCCGTATTCTTGATATCACCGAAATTGATATATGGTTTCTTGATCTCCGGGTTAGCAAACGCTGAATATTGAGCCTCGATCAACATATCCGTTGTCTTCTTCCAATACCACTCAGCACCAATATTGAATTTACCATTTAAGAAAGTAGCGTCCACTCCGACGTTCCACATCTCTGTAGACTCCCACTTGGTATCCTCGTTTCCATATTTATCTAAGATGAAACCTGTTGTAGTAGAATTATTCTGTCCGTTCAAATCGTAGTCAGAACGTTTCGGGTAAGTTGCAAGTTCCATAGCATAGTTCGTAATACGAGGAACCTCAGAGTTTCCTGTCTGTCCATAACCGACACGCAACTTCAAATCGTCCAACCAATCTCTCGTACTTTCCATGAAATCCTCTTGGGAAATACGCCAACCTAAAGAAGCGGATGGGAACACACCATAACGATTAGATTTTGAGAAACGAGATACACCATCCCGACGGATGATACCTGTGAACAAATATTTATCATTGAAAGAATAATCTACACGGCCGAACAAGCCAAACAAAGCAAACTCACCCTTATATTCGGAATTCGCCAAACGCTGGTTGTTATTCTCACCCATATTCAGCACCCAACTATTCGTATTATCCTCAAACAAATAATTGTAACGACGACCGGTCAACTTGCGTCCCAGACCGTCACGGATAGCCTCCGTACCCAACAGAACGGTAAGTTTATGGATATCATTAAAAGTCTTGTTATAGGTCAACGTATTCGTCCATACCCAACGATAATTAAACTCACTTTGTTCCTCAAAGTTATTCTGTCCCATAGACTCTGAGAACTCCGGATTTTTCTTTTCCATGCGATAATAATACCGGTTCGTATAGTCGATACCGAAGTTCGTACGGAATGTCAAGTCCTTGAAAATATCCGCCTCAGCCCATAAGTTACCAAAGATACGGTTGCGAGTATAATAGTTGTCCTTATTACGGACTTGATTGGCTACCGGATTCTGGAAGTTACCCGTACCGGAGAACTTTGATCCAGCGAAATTACCTGCGATATCATATACCGGAACCCAAGGAGAAGCACGATATGTCCACGAATAAGGATTAGATTCCGCTCCATTCGCACTCAAGCCATTATCTTTCGTGAAAGCATACGTTAAGTTCTCACCCACACGTAACCAGTCACGTACATTGAAAGAGGTATTCGCACGCACTTGATAACGCTGATAGTAAGAATCAATTACCGTACCGTCTTGTTTGAAATAGTTTGCGCTTAAGTTATACTGTCCCTTTTCCGTACCACCGGACAAGCCGATCTGGTGATTTTGAATCATGGCGGCACGATCTAACTCATCCCACCAGTCCGTATCTGAGAATGGTGCATAAGTTGTAGTAGGATAATCATAGTCGCTCGGATCTATTGTAGTAGAACCCTGAGCACCTGATTGTGTCAAGTAATTCGGGATAGAAGGTCTATCCCCCGTACCAAATTGAGGATTACTTGGATAACCTCCGATATCACGCATAACAATATTATTCTTCTGCGCCTCCCAATCTAGGTTCAAGCGATCCATAGAATTCAACACGTCATATTTCTTACCCGTCTTCTGGACACCAATATAACCGTCGTACGTTAATCTCGGTTGCCCGCTCTTCGTACCTTTCTTCGTCGTGATCAAGATGATACGTAGCGGCAGCTCCAAAGAGATAGACGGATCTTGCTGCATCAATAAAGTCCCGACTTTCGGTGAGCCGAAGACGATCACCTTATTCGGAGGCAGCTTCATCCCTACCTCGCTAGCGTTTCGCCCATGATCGAACATGGCGAACACGGAACCTCCTTGAGACTTGATAATCTCCTCGATCCGCCGCATCGTCTCATCCACGCTAAACGGGCTTACTGTTTTTTCCATCAAACGATTCTTTTTCTCCATGGCTGCAATTTTCTTTAGTTTTGTCAAGACAGGAGTCTTGACCGTCCGTACGCTCGACTTCCGGTCATTATTCAGCTGCTCATAAATAACGATTTTATTCTCTCCTTTGTTCAGCCATACGCCCGGTATGTAAAGCGTTTGCTGAGGGCCGGCGTACCAATAGCGACCGATATTGATGCCATTGATGAAAATAATGCCCTTTCCCCAATCCTCCATATCGATAAACGTATCGCCGGTATCGGACAGGTGGAAGGTTCCCTCGTAGAGAACCGGCTTATTCCCCAACGCCGCTACCTCGGGCGAGCCATTCTTATAGACATAAGGTTCGCCGGAGACCAAAGCCGGCATCCGGTCCATCGGGAGCTTGTACATCTTCCAGTCCGATATCTCGCTGCCGTTAATCTTGACCGAGCTGATGATCCCCTTCGTATTGCGTACGATCTCCTCGCCATAATTGATACGCCCCATGTTCTCCACCAAGATGTCCAAGGTAGCGTTGAACGGGATATCGATTTCCATCGCATATTGGTTGAAGCAACGGTTTAACTCGCCGACACGCTCGCCATCCACGTAGATCGTAGCGTAATCACGCAAGCCCGGTATCTCCAAACGGCCTTTCAGGGGTTGGTTGAAATGGGTAGAGTACAAGACGTAGCCGTATCCTTGGTTCAATTGCTCGAACGTGAGAGGTGTCGGAGACGCTACCGGTTCCCCTTCTTTCGCCAAGGCCAACACATCGGCTACCTTCGTCAAGGAGATCGACGGGATCTCGATCAGCGGTATAGGGGCTGGGGCCTCGGGGACGTCATAAGTGACGTATTTCCGGATCACGTTGCGGATCGAGTCGAACTTCGGGGTCACCCAACCCGCCTCGCTGATCGGGGCGTCGTAGTCGTAGCTGGTCAAGTCCGGCTGGATATCATGCTTCTTGTCGTAATTGGCGCCACTGGTGAAACCGAAATTCGTACCGCCATGAACCATATAGAAATTGAAAGAGACATCGTTTTGGAGGTACGTCTCCGTCTGCCTCGCTATGCCGGAATCGCTTATATCGGGGAATGGTTCCGCCCAGTGCATCAGCCAACCGGGATAAAACTCGGCTACCATATACGGGCCTACTCCCCCGTGATACTCGTTCACCACCTTTTTCAAGTTCTCCACGTTGCTCTCCCCGTTCGCCGTAGGCAACGCTCCCGGGGTGGAACCGCCCTCGAACAACCAGCTTCCGTCCGAGGTGAACAGAGGCACGTTGAAACCGGCGTCCGCCAATTGCCGCTTGATCTTGGCGTTGTAGCGGCGATGCTCCTCCAAGGGGATATCCTTACGTTGCGCCACGTAAGAGCCGAACTCGTTCTCGGCCTGCACCATGATGATAGGGCCGCCTTTCGATACCTGCAAGTCGCCGACCTGCTCGTAAAGCTTATCGATATAAAGCTTCGTGCGTTTCAAGAACTCCGGGTTATCCCGGCGGATCTCCATGCCCGGTATATTCTGCAACCACCACGGATAACCACCGAACTCCCACTCGGCGCATACGTACGGGCCGGGACGGAGGATTACCATCAATCCCTCCTCTCCCGCTATCCGGATATACTCGGCCAGATTCTTGTCTCCCTCGAAATCCCATTTACCCGGCTCCGTCTCGTGCAGGTTCCAGAAGACATAGGTAGCGACCGTATTCAAGCCCATCGCTCGCATCATCCGAAGGCGATGCCGCCAATATTGATGAGGGATACGAGGGTAATGCATCTCACCCGAGAGGATCGGGGTTACCTTCCCGTTTACATAAAAATGACCGTCCTTGATCTCGAACGTACGTTTCTCCTTGGCGAACGAGCCGACAGGTATCAGCATCAAAAGGAGCAATAGATAGGCGATTTTCTTTTTCATGGAATCCATGTGTTATAAAGATTTATTTTTAGGTTTAAGATCTCGTGGCAAATGTATGTAAATAAAAAGAGGATGCCAAATAAATGACATCCTCTCTAGCTTATATATTATATAATGTATAAGTCTGTATTAAGCTTGCTCCAACTGCAAAGTCTTAGTCGGCTGGTCGCAAACCTCCGTCGGACCGAAGTACTGGATCGGACCCGGATATACATAGCTAGTAGTCAAAGCCCACTCGTCACGGTTAGCGGCGAACGCCTTGAAAGGAGCGCCGTCAAGCTTAACCAAAGCCTTCTGGATAACCGGCTTCATCTCGCCATGACGTTTCTCCATGTTCATCATCATAGTAACAGGGATACCACCGGCGATCCATTGATCAGCGGGAGCGGTCGTGTTACGTACGGAAGACATATAACCTGTCTTACCGGCGGCGATCAAGCAAGATGCCGTGTAACCCAAAGAGTAGCAGTAGTCCGCATCGTAGTTAGACGGAGCGGCGCAACGACCCTCGTAACCGAAGAAGTGGTGTTGTGCGGCGAACTTGCCTACGTACTTGCCCTCGGCCTTCCACTCAGCCAATTTCTTGCCAACCATCTCAGACAATAACTTCTCAGTCTCGATCAAAGAAACCTGTACGTTTCCGTGCGGGTCACGGTCCAAAGACAACTGACGAGCTACGCCCTCCGGAAGAGAAGCATACAGATCAGAGTTCTCCTTCGTCAACTTGCTGATGATATAAGCACGTTGCTCGCTCTTCTTGATCATCTTGAACTCAGCGTCGTGCTTAGCCAAGAAGTCGTTCAACTCGGCGATCAAGCGTTTCATAGCCGGAACGAACTCGATCAAGCCCTCAGGGATCAATACCGTACCGAAGTTATTACCCTCGGCGGCACGTTTAGCCACGATACCAGCCACGTAAGTAACGATATCGTCCAAAGACATATTCTTCTCCTCAACCTCCTCGGAGATGATACAAACGTTCGGTTGAGTCTGCAAAGCGCACTCCAAAGCGATATGAGAAGCGGAGCGACCCATCAATTTGATGAAGTGCCAGTATTTCTGGGCGGAGTTACAGTCACGTTGGATGTTACCGATTACCTCGGAGTAAACCTTACAAGCCGTGTCGAAACCGAAAGAGGTCTCGATCTGGGCGTTCTTCAAGTCGCCGTCGATCGTCTTCGGGCAACCGATTACCTGTACGCCGGCGCCAATAGCCTTGTAATACTCGGCCAATACGCAAGCGTTCGTGTTAGAATCGTCACCGCCGATAATAACCAAAGCCTTGATATCAAGCTCTTTCAAGATCTGAAGACCTTTATCGAATTGCTCTTTCGTCTCTAATTTCGTACGTCCGGAACCGATCATATCGAAACCGCCCGTGTTACGGTACTCGTCGATAATATCAGCCGTCAATTCCATATATTTATGATCGATCAAACCGCCCGGGCCCAAGATGAAACCATACAGACGAGAATCTGCGTTGTGAGCCTTGATACCGTCGAACAAACCAGCGATCACGTTGTGACCACCGGGAGCCTGACCACCGGAAAGGATCACACCAACGTTCATGACAGGCATAGCCTTCTCCTCGTTACTCTTCTCGAATGTAACGATCGGCATTCCGTAAGTGTTCGGGAACAATTTCTTGATTTCTTCCTGATCGGCTACTGATTGAGTATACTCGCCGTCAACGGCTTTCACTGCACCTTTCAACGCAGCGGGTACCTTCGGTTGGTAAGCTGCTCTTGCGATTTGTAATGCACTCTTTGTCATTTCTTAATTGATTTATTTAGAAATTATTTGATACGTGTTCAAAAGTGACGCGAATATAAGGAAAAAAATCCGTATTAATAAAAGAGAAGGGGGATATGTTCATTCAAAATAGCATCGAAAAAAACTTCCGGGAAATCACTGGTAAACTTGCCCTCATCATTATAACCGATCAACCTTCAACAAGAAGAGGGTGTGTCACCATGAAGTGAACACGAGAAAATAGGTAGCTTACTGTATATTTTACTTGACTATTTTTTACCCGGTCGTGTTTTTCCAAAAACACGTACGTAATTTTCAAGAAACACGTACGTGTTTTTTCGAAAACATGTACGTGTTTTACTCAAATCTCCATCATAATTTATATCCATCTAATTATAAGCTAGTTATAAACCATTTCAAACAAATGCTTTATTGTATTTTTTTAATCCGTTTACTCTGTAGGCTACTTCGATGGCACAATAGAGTAAACTATTCATCAACTTGCACCTAATTATCACAAAAGACTTCGTATATTTACACCTTCTATTAACGTTAGTTAATCACAAAATTCGATGCGAAAAAGCCCTCTTGCACTCCTATTATCGCTTATCTGCCTGATCTCGTCTCATAACGAGATACAAGCGCAAGGACATCCCCCGACAGATTCATTGCGACAACGGGCCGCAGCGAGCGTGGGTAAGGAAAAGCATGATCTACTGATGCGTATAGCCATGTCCACCAACGATATCGCCGACTGGGACGCTACGCTCAACGACGCTATCGACCGGTGCGACACCCCGGCCATCTGCCGATCAAGGCTGAATCGCATACAATGCCTCTTTAATTTCTACTCCGTGGATTCGGCTATCATCGAGGCACGAGAGAGCCTTCCTTTTATATTGAATGCCAAGCAATACAGTTTCTACTTCTCCACCTATAATACTTTTATATCCGGATTGTTCAAGCAAAGACGGTTCGACGAGGCCCGTGAGGAAGCCACAACCATGTTCGAGACGGCGCAACAGGTTAAACAACCGGTAGGCATGACGATGGCCTTGCAGGTACAAGGCAGCATGTATTATAAACTCGGCTTGTACGACCAAGCCCTCACCTCGCTGGAAAAAGGGATCGCTATATGTCCCACTTACGAGAATGGTGAGAACCAAGTACTCTACATCTCGGCCGTTCTTTACGAATGGCTCTTCATGACCGCCCTGAAGGTGAACGACACAGAACGCATATCCCGTTACGCCGACAGCTACGCCGCCCTCGTCAAATGGAGAGACGAGCATGGGAAAGTGGACCCGACCGGACATTATCCCGTCACCTCCCGCTCTCTCCAAGCCTTGTCTTTCCTGAAAAAAGGGCAAATAAAAGAGGCGAGACGATTGCTGGATGAGGCAGCCCGGTTTATTCATCCCCAGATCCCGGCCAACGCTTATGAGCATTTTTACGAGGCTCGTCGAGAATTACGGAAAATGACAGGAGATTACCAAGGGGCTATCAAGGATATGGATATCCTGTTGGCGGCCCACGAGGGCGACCTATCTTTCTATATGGACGATTTGTTGAAGAAAGCGGAACTTCTGGCTCATTCCGGAGATCCCCGGTCCTGTATATCGCTCTATCATACGTATATACAGGTGAAAGACTCGGTAAACCGGTTGGATATCGCCTCTCGGATGGATCAACTACGGACTATTTACGAGGTAGACCGGCTCAACCAAGAGAGGCAATACGCAAGGAACTGGATGTTCGCCGCCTTTACCGGTTGCTTGCTCCTTTTCCTTTTGCTAGCGGGATATATTATCTATTCCCAACGCCTAAAAGCGAAGAACCAAGTACTCTACAGACGCATACAGGAACAGATCCGGCAGGAAAATAAGGCGGTGGAAACCATTAAGCAAATACCCGAGAACGATCTTTCCCGGGAATTACGTTTATTCATAAACTTGAACGAGTTATTGGAAAAAGAAAAGCTATACACCGATCCCACCTTGAACCGGGATGATCTGGCACAACGTTTGGGGACCAACCGTACCTACTTGATGGAAGCCGTACGTACTTACGGCGGGAATATGACCGTCCGCGAATATATTTATGACTTTCGTCTAAAGCATGCCGCCGAACTGCTCTCCTCTCCCTCCGCCCTCTCGATCGATCAAATATGCTATGACTCCGGATTCGCTTCCCGCTCGGTATTTTACCGCCTTTTCCGACAGAGCTATGGCCTGTCTCCTAACGAATATCGAAAACTTGCGGAGAAAGAAAAAGAAAATTAAAATACTATATTTCAAAAACTTGCGCCACACGGACAAATGTTTTGCGCCACACGGACAGCTTTTAGGATTACTATTCGGATATTGAAGCGATATCTGTTAATCCTAAAAACAAACTATATATGAAGACAAATTATTTTTTTCTCCTTTTCTTTCTTTTGATTCTGATGGGATGTTCGGATGACAAAAACATTCCGGATATCCCGGCCTCCACAGAGGACACCTATGAAGGAGTACACGATCTGATCAGTTTCACGAAAGAAACCGAAGATTTCACGTATGGAGACCTGACTTTCTACATCAAGACTCCCCGCGGGAACATTATCCAACGGAAAGCCAAGCACCGGCGATTATCCGGGACTTCCCTATTCACCATGGAAAAAGGGCTGAAGGAGGGTAAATACCAGCTACTATATATGGAATATACCATCCAATCGGATTGCCCGGACATTGACGGGCGAAATGGGGAGTTCGGCATGGGGTGCTACATTACCGTCAGCGAGAATGGGATCTCCACCGAAACCAACCGTGACGAGCGAATCGGCCTGTATGGGAACGGTACGCCGGAAGATCCGTACCGGATAACCTCTGCCGATGATTTGGCGAAGATACAAGAAGCGATCCTCAACTTCCACAACAATGGTAACCTTGTTAATTCCTCCACCTGCTTCAAGCAACAAAATGACATTAGCATGGCCAACTATAATGACCAATGCGGCTGGGAGGGTAACTGGTATCAAATCGGATTATCAGCCAGTTATCCTTTCACGGGCTATTATGACGGCAACGGCTATACGATCCGGGATCTGAAAATGTTAGATAAAAACGCCGTGGGCGCTAGTTTGTTCGGCTTCGTAAATCAAGCCATCATCTCGAATCTCACCATCGAGAAAGCCACCATAACCGGCTATGGGGCGCTATCGGCTATCGTAGGAGCCGTTACCACCAAGGGGGGAAGCATCAATAAGACATTCATAAAAGGGTGCATAGTAAAAAAATCCACCATCGAAAGCCGTAGCGATGGCGTAGTCACGGACGGCATGGCCATAGGCGGGATCGCCGGCATGGTAGACCCAAACGTAAATCTCTGGATAGATTCCTGCTCGGTAGAGGATTGCACTATAAACGGGGCGATTGCCGTAGGAGGAATCCTTGGCGGAGGAACAGTGTACTCAATGACACAAATCACGAACTCCCACAACCGGAATACCAAGGTAACCGCATCTTACAATTGTGCCGGAGGAATCGTTGGGTACGCCGATACGCTCTATGTATATTCATGCAGCAATAATGGCTCTATCAAAGGTGCCGCATCCACAACCGCTCCTCCCGGAAACCTTCCTGCCAATTCTATATATAATGTAGGAGCGGGCGGGATCGCCGGAGGAAGTGGATTGAGCACCATCATTTCCAGCCGAAACAGCGGGACGGTGCAAGGAAGCAGGGGCGTAGGGGGAATTATCGGAAGCACACTGGTAACTACCCAGCCGAAAACTTATTATAATAACACGTTTATCGGTTTTTGCTCGAACTCGGGGAATATAAACGGCGACAGTTATATAGGAGGATTATGCGGTGAGGCGCAACTTGGCGCTTATAAATCGTATAATGAGGGTATGATCAAGGCTAATTCATCCTTCGCTGGTGGAATTTTAGGATTCGCTCCCTTGGCCTCCATCACCAACACGGCGAATTTCAATAAAGTAATCGCCTCCTCTTATAGCGGAGGAATAGCCGGTTCCATCCTTGCCGGCTCGTTGGGTATTAACACGAATCTGGGGGAAGTAGCCTCCTACCATGAATATGCCGGTGGTATGATAGGAAGGGCAGGGAATACGCTTGCCATGAACTATTGTTCCAATTTCGCACCGATATCAGGTTCCTCATACCTCGGTGGTATGATCGGCGAGGTAGGCGACGCAAGGAAATGGACGATCATGGACGGCGTATCCTTGGGGTTTGCCACATTCGAACTAGCGTCTACTCTTGTCGGATTTGTCCCTTTCGCTAAAATCGTGGGAGAAAGCGGAGAAATCCTTGTTAACTGCGCCCTTACAGTACTTAGCCTCGTCTTAAATGATATCGATATTTTATCAGAAGGTTTTAGCGTATTCGGGCTTATTTCACACGGTCATCCGGAGATTATAGAAACAGAGAGGCTGAAAGGTGTCATTACCCATGATATCGCCATGTTGGAATCAGATATGGACACGAAACTGGCCAATAAAACAGACAACCTATCGTTCGCAAGTATCAAACTGAGGAGCAAAGATATGACAAATAGGTTCATGTCTAATCGAAAGACATTAACAGAATGGTTCGAAAGTGGGACAAACCACCAGATTTATAGTGATGCGATGAATTATAAGAGAGGGTTGCTCTCCAAACAGATCCTTAAAAGCAAAAAAAACGAAGAAGTTCTACATACGGTTGTCAGTGGTGTTTGTTGCGCGGTCAATTCAGCCTTGCTTTTTGTTACAGTTATCACTTTCCCCGAAGGTGTTCCCGCTGTAGCCTTGATGGGAGGTGCGCTAGCGTTAGTCAGTTTCGGCAATTCGGTTTCGGCCACTCTTGATGATTTCGTGGAAAACTCCGTCGTTATCACACAATGCTTGAACGCCGGAGAGATTGGCCAATATAGCAGCGGAGGCTTGGTAGGCCAACTTCAGCAAAGTTGCCTTATCTCCGATTGTATAAATATGGGACGCTCAAATAAAAGAGCCAATGCCATAATTGGAGTTGTCAATCAAAACGTAACGGTAAGTAGAAACTTGAATGTCGGGGAGAATTGGCATCTTTTCGCACCTCCCGCATCCGTTTCTTATTTTGGGAATTACTGTATGCTGGGCACTGTAGAGCAACCGAATCCTGTGATTATGAACATATTCAGCTTACAAGACTTAAAGTCGGAAAAGACCTTTACTGGATGGGACTTTGATGTAAAATGGGAAATACCATCCAACGAAACAGGTAGCTTTCCGATCCCTAAGAAATCCGAGATGCAATTTGATAAACCTAATTTATAAATAAACGAACAAACAAACATGAAAACATACACTAAAACAATATGGAATATATGCGCATGCATGCTTATCATCTTGCTCGGCGGATGCGCGGACGATGACATCATACGAAACGACTGCGGATCGACCTTGCAAGAGACAGAAACTCATCTAATAAGCACGTTCTCCTTGCCGGAAGGCAAAACTCCCATACAAGATACGAGAGAACAGATCTTTTTCCAGTTGAGATCGCTGAGCGATAACTCCATACAGCTCATGGAAGGTAAGATCCGGAAAAACGCGGGGATTCTTTCCTGTGAAATGTTTATCCCCAATAATCTGGTATTAGAAGATGGAGACTATATACTTTGGTTAAAATTCGATGAAGAAGGCAGCGTCTATCCACTAAGCTATCATCTGACATTCCGTGACAAGATGGTCAGTATGGTACGTGATACTAAATATATTTACGAGATGCTGAATGGCGAAGGTACGGAAGAGAATCCTTATCTGATTACTTCCACCAACGATTTCGCCTATCTCGTGTCTCAATTAGCCACGTACGACCGTAATTACGGATACGGGCAATTCTTCAAGCAAATAGCCGACATCAAAGCTCCTATCCCCAATTGCCTGTATCAAGGTAACGCTTATAAAAGCGCCCCGTTCGCGGGGAACTACGACGGCGATTCCCATAAGATACTAAACCTAACCTATCTCGGGACGAACGGTGAAGAGCAAAGCGACGCAATCGGGCTTTTCTCCATTTTACACGACGGGGCAGTGATCCGGAATCTTGATATAGAAGGAGCGGATATAGAGTATCCGGGGAATTGCTGCGGATTGCTTGCGGGAGTAGCTAACGGGAATATACGAATCGAGAATATAACCTTAAACGGTAATATCAAGTCCACGAAGGATAAAGTTGGCGGTTTAATAGGCTATATCGAGGGCAACGCCCAGTCGTTGGCACAAATCAGTATCCGGAATGTGCGATTGGGCGTCTCATTCTCGGAATCCGGCAGCTCTTATATCGGAGCGTTGATCGGCTGGGCCGAGAACGCTTCCATTCAAGTGGAGGATATCAGTAGCGACGGGATTTTCAAAAACTTGAGAGGGAATAATCATGTGGCCGGTCTGATCGGGAAATTATATGGTCAAATCGATGCCAGAAAAATTAAGCTGCAACATACCACCTTAAACGATTTCCCGATATCCGGAAACCAGAACGTAGGCGGATTGATCGGTGAGGCATTCTTACAGGCGGCATCCAGTTTCAAAGACATAACCATCGACATGCCGATCAAAGGTAGCTCCTATGTCGGCGGATTGATCGGTCAGATCCGGTCGGAAGCCCCTACCAATATCCTCATCGCCATCGAGAACTTCCAGTTGTCCAATCCGGCAAATCGGTCTCAAATCCAAGGGGGTAGTTATGTGGGTGGAATGATCGGATATTCCCACAAAACACACGCTAACGCATTTACGATAGAGCTTAAAGGGGAATCCTTGTTTCATGCCTCGATAACCGGGCAGTCTGCTATAGGAGGTATTTTCGGTTCTTTAGATGATACCCAAATACAAATAACCCCGGCCTCACGATTGTATATGGATAATGAATCCCTTGAAGCTTCTTCAGGGATTTGTGGCACTTTAGCCGGAGCCTTATCTTACCAAGAACCGGGGAAAGAAATTCTTTTGGATCCGGAAATATTGGTGATTAATCCCAACATCAAAATAAAGGGAGGAAATAACACAGGAGGAATCATCGGAGCGTTATATAATGGGACGTTGACTGGGACCTATAAGCCAGAATTCAATGCCGCAAACGTAATCGTGAGCAAGATTCCACGACCGATTTTCCCGGGTAACATAAATTCGGAAAAACCCTATCGCGAAAATGCCGCTTATGTTGGAGGAATTGTCAGATATGCAGATAAATCTACCCTCAGAAGACTCTTCACGCAACCTTCCATTTACGGCAGAAGTACAGTCGGAGGAATCATCGGATATGCGAGCGATACTCAAATATCAGATTGCGGCGTGAAAACAGAAACATTTAATAATGGGAATAATAGCGCCATTATGGTAGGGGGAATTATCGGACAAGCATCGTGCTCATCCCACTGTGAGTTTTCCAATCTAGTAAATTACAGTGATATCTCCTCAGGATCCAATTATATCGGAGGCATTTTCGGGAGTATGGTAGCAAGAACTACCGTAAAGATCAATAAAGTCGTGAATTTGGGTAAGCTATCAGCCACAAATAACATAGGCGGTATCATTGGAAAAAACGCTGGAAAAGGCATTGAGGTTTATGACGCAGCTAATTTCGGTACGATCCAAGGTATCGCAGGAGATAAAGAATACGGAGTGGGCGGTATAGCCGGTGCCTCTGAGGATGCCATTACAATTTATAAATCCGTTAACCACGGAAATATCACCATAAACAGGAACGCCAAGTATTATGGCGCAGGAGGTATCTTGGGGTATGTAAAACAAGGTGGAGCACACATCCGTTACTGCTGTAACCGGGCAAATATAGACTATCCGAAAGATAAAGAAGACAGCCATGGCATTGGAGGCATCGTGGGGAGCATAGAAAAGGCGAGTGATAACGACGACAGTTACGTACTGGATTGCTACAATATGGGAGAAATCAACGGACAGCAAAAAGCGACCGGCACGCTTGGTTCCGACTACCGGGGAGGGATCGTAGGAAACCTCGGAAGCCACGGGAGATGTTACCGGGCCGTGAACGGGGGCTATGTCCGCTTTGGAAACGCAGGTGTCGGAAATGGCAACAAGAAGAATCTGACACATATCTATATCTTGCCCGGTACAGGCAAAGACTTTGGAGCAACGTATATCCCCCAACCAACCAGAGAAGATAAAAATATCTACCAAGGATTCGACTTCACGGGAGATCATGATCCCAACCGGCAACCGGTTTGGGTTCTGGGTGGCACATATAGCTCGGAGAATAAAATGCTACCCTACTTGCATTCAGGAAAATGTTATTTCCAATTCGCAAAATATGCCCCATAAAATACACCCTCTTTAATACACTCTATATATATCCATACCGGGCGCAAACTATTCATCGGTTTGCGTCCGGTTTTCCCAAAAGACTTCGTATATTCGCGAAGTCAATATTCCATATTTTAATACATTACTTACATAACACAAATACAAAATGAAAAAGTATCTTACTCTTGCCGCATCAGCTCTGCTCCTAGCCGCATGCAGCGAAAAACCGGGTTACGAGATCAACGGTACCGTAGCGAACACCGATCTAAACGGAAAATACGTTTACCTGTATGAATATGGCGTACAAGACTTCGCCCCAATGGATAGCGCATTGGTGCAGAACGGCACGTTCACGTTCAAAGGAACACAGAACGCCCCTGCCCTACGCAAACTCGCCTTCGCCGAGGATGTCGTGGAACCCAAACGTGCCGCTTCCGGCGAGAACGCTCCTTTTACAAGCGTATTCGTACTGGAGAACGGTAAATTACAGGCTGTTCTTGACGAGGCCGCTTCCGCCGTTTCTGGAACACCGGAGAATGACGGATTGAAAGCCCTGCAAGCACAAATGAAGACTTTGCGTGCGGATTTGGAGAAGCTTTCCGCCGACATGAAATCTGAGGACAAGGAAGTCGTAAGCGCCGCCGAGAAGAAATATGACGAGATCGACCAAAAGGTAACCGATGCCGTCAAGACTTACATATTGAATAATACGACCAAGCAATCCGCCGCCAAGTTATTATACGATTTCCGTTATAGCTTGGACGAGGCTGCCCAGAACGAGATTATCGCCAAGGCGGACTCCGCTTTCAAGGCCGTTCCGAACATCGATAAGCTCATGGCTCACCTAGATGTACTGAAAACCGTAGCCGTAGGCAAGAAGTTCGTGGACTTCGAGATGGCCGACCCGAACGGTAAGACGCACAAGCTATCCGAGTTCGTAGGCAATGGCAAGAACATCGTGTTGATCGATTTTTGGGCAAGCTGGTGTCCTCCTTGCCGCCGGGATATGCCGAATTTGGTAGCCGCTTACAAGAAATACAAGAACAAAGGTTTCGAGATCGTTGGTATCTCCTTGGATAGCAAGGCTGACGCATGGGCGAAAGGCGTAAAGGACCTGAATATCACATGGACCCAACTCTCCGACTTGCAAGGCTGGAAAAACTCCGGTGCTCAACTATACGGGGTAAACAGCATCCCTCACACCGTATTGGTGGATAAGGACGGAACGATCATCGCCAAGAACCTACATGGCGAGGAGATCGACGCTAAACTTCAAGAAATATTGAAATAATAATAACAATAACACGATATGTCCGCCCAAATCACGTTAAACTGGACGAAGGACTCGACTTTCGAGACCTTGCTGGACGGCCATAAGGTTACGATCGACACAACTGCCGAGAACGGGGGTAATAATGAAGGCCCCCGTCCCAAGGCTTTAATGCTGGTCGCCTTGGCCGGATGCAGCGCAATGGACGTAATCTCCCTTTTCCTTAAAATGAGAGTACGTTTCGACAAAATCTCTATCGACGTAACCGCAGAGACTTCGGATACGATCCCGATGGTATATACCGCATTCCACGCTACATACCATATCGACGGGAACATCGGGGACGCCGCCAAAATAGAGAAAGCGATTCGCCTTTCACAGGAAAAATACTGTGGCGTAGGACTTATGATGAAAAAGATAGGCCCGATTACCTACGATATCTTACTGAACGGCGAACCGCTTAAACCACAAAAACATGAAGATTAGAAAACAGTTCTTACTTTTATTTATCTCTACCAGTCACTTGTTCGTATATGCGCAAAACACGGAACCTTCAGTGTTTACGAAAGAGGCTAACGAACAAGTGGTGAAATCACTCCCGTTTGATAACAAACAAGATTTTGAAGACGCTACCCGTGGCTTTATCGCCACGATAGACGAATCTTCCATTACCGACGAGACAGGAAAAGAGGTGTATGGATTAACTGTCTGGGATTTCCTGCGTCAAGAGGCTCCGGCATCCGCCAACCCTAGTCTTTGGCGACAAGGGCAACTCAACCGCATACACGGCTTATTTGAGGTATTACCCGGTAAAATATACCAGATACGAGGATTCGACCTCGCAAATATGACGTTTATCCGTAGTGATAACGGTTGGATCGTCATAGATGTATTGCTCTCGAAAGAGACGGCCCTAGCAGGTTATAATCTTCTGAAGAAACATGTAGAAGACCTTCCGGTCAAGGCGGTTATCTATACGCATCCTCATGTGGACCATTTCGCGGGAATAGACGCCATATTGGAGAACGCCCCCAATAAGCCCGAAGCGATCGAGATCATTGGCCCCAAGGGTTTCTTTGAAGATGCCGTCAGCGAGAACCTGATGGCGGGTGTAGCCATGGGGCGAAGAGCGACCTATATGTATGGCCGCAGTCTACCTAAAAATGAGAAAGGAAATATAGGTACTGGTTTAGGACAAACTACCGCGGCAGGAACTACGGGCTTGGTCCCTCCTACCCGTGAGATATCCGAGGAGGGAGAGACTTTACGAATTGATGGTGTCGAGATCGTATTCATGTCCGTACCCGGCGCCGAGGCTCCCTCGGAAATCATGATGTACTTCCCTGGGATGAAAGCTTTCTGCGTAGCCGAGGAAATCAACCGTACCCTGCACAACCTGCTGACCTTACGAGGGGCGAAGGTCCGGAACGGCCAATTATGGAGCAAATATATCGACCGGGCGATCACGGAGTGCGGCGATCAGGTAGAGGTATCCTTCTCTACCCACCATTGGCCGACTTGGGGCAATAAGAACATCGTCGCTTACTGGGAAAAGCAGCGGGATTTGTATCGCTACCTACACGATCAGACACTTCACCTCGCCAACCAAGGATATACACCTCGAGAAATAGCGGAGATGATTAAATTACCAAGCTCTATCGCCAACGAGTTCGCCAACCGGGGATATTATGGAACCGTTAGCCATAACGTAAAAGCCCAATATCAAATGTATTTCGGCTGGTTCGACGGCATCCCCGCCCATCTGAACCCACTCCCGCCGGTAGAAGAAGGTAAAAAATACGTAGAGGCTATCGGAGGAGAGGACGAGGTAATGAAAAAGGCGCGAGAGGCATACAATCAAGGAGAATACCGTTGGACGGCTACTTTGCTGAACCATCTCGTTTTCGCTAATCCAAAGCATAAACCCGCCCGCCAATTACTTGCGAACACGTATGCCCAATTGGGCTACCAAGCGGAAAGCGGCCCGTGGCGTAATTTCTACCTGACCGGAGCTATGGAACTGACCGAAGGCATCGCCGGCAAAGGCAAGGCCAACTCAAACCGGGCACGTATGTCCCAGAACCTAAGTCCCGAAATGCTATTCGATTTGCTCGCTATCCAAATAAACGGGGAAAAAGCGGCCGATAAAGACTTAATAATAAATATTATCTTAACCGATACGAACGAACAGGCCACCTTGATCTTAAAGAACGGCGCCTTATCGAACCGTATCGGCCGGCTCCATCCGGCCCCTACCGTAACTTTGGAAGGAGACAAACAAGTCATCTACGCAAGCCTCATGCAGCCGGAGAGTATAGCGGCAAATCTGCAAAACCATAAGTTATCGGTAACCGGGAAACTTGAAAGCCTAAAAGAGCTATTCTCCACTTTTGAGGCCCCGGACGCTTATTTTAATATCATCGAGCCTTAAACCTTTCCCGCCTCTTGCATGGCTGGATTAAAAAATCTATCTTTGTGCGATCTTTAGAGAAAGCGATATTACTATAAAATTAGCATAAGGTTTTATTACACTTTAATATAATAAATTAGCGATTATGATTTATTCACATGAAGTTCAACACATGTGTGTTGTAAAGAAGGGAGCTAACCACCAGTGCGCTCCGATTCCTGAAGAAGGAAAGTGGGTTAGAGCAACTCAGATCACTGATATCTCTGGTTTGACTCACGGTATCGGTTGGTGCGCGCCGAAACAAGGTGGATGTAAGCTGACATTAAACGTTAAAGAAGGAATCATCCAAGAGGCTCTTGTAGAGACAATCGGTTGTTCCGGTATGACTCACTCAGCGGCTATGGCTTCTGAGATCCTTCCGGGTAAAACTCTTTTGGAAGCATTGAACACAGACCTTGTTTGTGACGCTATCAACACCGCTATGCGCGAGTTGTTCTTGCAGATCGTCTACGGTCGTACACAGTCCGCTTTCTCAGAGGGAGGTCTGCCTGTAGGCGCTGGCTTGGAAGACCTTGGTAAAGGTTTGCGTAGCCAAGTGGGTACGATGTTCGGTACATTGGCTAAAGGTCCCCGCTACTTGGAGATGGCCGAGGGATATTGCACGCGCATGGCATTAGACGCTGATGACGAAGTAATCGGTTATGAATTCATCCACTTGGGTAAATTCATGGATATGGTTAAGAAGGGTATGGACGCTAACGAGGCACTGGAAAAGGCGAAAGGCTCTTACGGTCGTTTCAAAGAAGCTGTAAAATATATCGATCCTCGTAATGAATAAGAAAACATTTACACGTGTCCTCATCGGGCTGAGTGTTATCACGGCTGTGGCTACGCTTATCACGTATTTCGTGATGAAGCCGGAGAAACCGTGGTTGGCGTTTTACGTGGCTTGTTGTGGCGGTGTATTGGTTTTCAACTTTCTGATATCTTTATTCCTAGTAAATAAGAATTTTAAAAAGTAAAAAAATAATATGGCTTTATTTGAAAGTTATGACCGTCGTATTGATCATATCAACGCGGTATTAAACGAATATGGTATCAACGGTATCGAAGACGCAAAGGCTATCTGCGATGCTAAGGGTATCGACCCTTATACAATGTGTAAGGAAACTCAACCGATCTGTTTCGAGAACGCTTGCTGGGCTTACGTAGTAGGTGCCGCTATCGCTATCAAGAAAGGTTGTACGAACGCTGCCGAGGCTGCCGAGGCTATCGGTATCGGTTTGCAGGCATTCTGTATCGCTGGTTCTGTTGCTGACGACCGTAAGGTGGGTATCGGCCACGGTAACTTGGCCGCTCGTTTGCTTCGTGAGGAGACGAAGTGTTTCGCTTTCTTGGCTGGACACGAGTCTTTCGCCGCGGCTGAGGGCGCTATCAAGATCGCCGAGATGGCAAACAAGGTTCGTAAAGAGCCTTTGCGTGTTATCTTGAACGGTTTAGGTAAGGATGCCGCTAAGATCATCTCTCGTATCAACGGTTTCACGTATGTACAGACTCAGTTCGACTACATGACAGGTGAGGTGAACGTTATCGAGGAGAAAGCTTACTCTAACGGTCTTCGTGCGAAAGTTAAGTGCTACGGCGCTGACGACGTTCGCGAGGGTGTGGCTATCATGCGTAAGGAAGGTGTTGACGTATCTATCACGGGTAACTCTACGAACCCGACTCGTTTCCAACACCCGGTAGCCGGTACTTATAAGAAAGAATGTATGGAGAACGGTCACCCGTATTTCTCTGTTGCTTCTGGTGGTGGTACGGGCCGTACTTTGCACCCGGACAACATGGCCGCTGGTCCTGCTTCTTATGGTATGACGGACACAATGGGCCGTATGCACGGTGACGCTCAGTTCGCTGGTTCTTCTTCCGTACCTGCTCACGTAGAAATGATGGGATTCCTAGGTATGGGTAACAACCCGATGGTAGGTGCTACGGTTGCTGTAGCGGTTGCTATCGAGGAAGCTATGAAGAAGTAATCAACTAAACAATAAAATAATTGTTTATATATAGACTCCTGTGATCTTGATGGTTGCAGGAGTTTTTATTTTACTTATCAAAAGGAGGAAAAGGATGACACTAAACATAGACCAAGAGAGTTGCATCAAATGCGGGAAATGCGTACGGGTATGCCCTTCGGATATATTCACGCAAGAAAGGGCCGGAGAGACGATCGGGCTGGTACGTGTGGAAAGCTGCATCGTTTGCGGGCATTGCGTGGACGTATGTCCGACGGGCTCCGTGTCGCACAGCGAATTCCCGCCGGAGAAAACGCATACGATCGATTACAGCCAAATGCCTACGCCGGAGCAGGTGATGTTGCTGATCAAGTCACGCCGTTCCAACCGGACATTGACCTCGAGGCCCGTACCCAAGGAGATGCTGGACAAGATCGTGGAGGCCGCTCATTCTGCGCCGACGGCTACAAACTCCCAAAGCCTTTCGTTTACCGTCGTCACCGATCCGCAAAAGCTACGGCAGGTGAGCGATTATACGATAGGTGTGTTCGACTCCTTGGCGAAGCTATTATTGAATCCCGTCGTGAAATGTGTGGTCAAGCCGTTTATGAAGGATGTCTATAAATACGTACCGGTATTCAATCGGTTGAAAGAGGAACACAAGGCGGGTAAAGATCCGATTCTCCGGAAAGCCACCGCCCTGCTACTGATCCATACACCGAAGTCCAACCGATTCGGAAGTGAGGACGCTAACCTCGCTTATCAAAACGCCTCCTTGATGGCGCAATCGCTTGGGGTAAGCCAGATCTATATGGGCTTTGTGCTCACCGCCATCCGGCACGAAGGAAAAGATACGCTCGCCAAGACGCTAGGGATCGACGGCAAGATACAAGCGATCATGGCGCTCGGCATACCGGCTTTTAAGTATCCGAAGTACACGGACCGGAAAGAGATCGTCAAGAACTATATCGAGTGAGACTTGATGGAGACAACCTTGTCGACCGGGGTATGCGATCCATTGGATTACGCATCGTAAGTCAATGGATTACGATACGTAAGTCATTGACTTATGGTTCGAATCTCATAGGTTTACCGGGCTAGGATCACTCCCGATCACCAGAACTTATTATGCTCCGGGCTGTATTCAAAACCAGCGTCTTTAAGCTTTGTAAGAAGGGATTTCTTGTTCACTTGCAAATCCTCGCATAAATCGTCGAGGGAAGAATAATTGTCACGAAGTTTCATATTGATGAAGCTGAATAGCATCATCGGATCGTTTGGTAATGACATAATCTTACGAATAAAAATGTTATCTATGTTTTACAACACAAAGATAATGCTTTTTCGCCAGATGGAACCCAGACACGATCCTTATTATTTGAATATCGGTTCGCAACAAAACAACCTACAAACTGGTTTTAAATAACGAGAACTTATAATTCAATTGAATGACATGAAAAAATATGTATTAGTAGTAGCGGTAGCCGCAGCCCTATTCAGCTGTAGCGGCAACCCAAAGGCAGACGCCACGCAAACAGACAAGAACAAGCAGGAAACCGCCCAAGTACCGGATATGCACAACGCAGAGACTTCCTTGGATTACTGGGGTGTTTACGAAGGGACATTACCAGCCGCCAGCTCGCCGGGTATTAAAACGACCTTGACATTGAACAAGGATAAAACCTTTACCCTCCGCTCCGAATATATTGACGAGAAAGACGGTATTTTTAATGATAAGGGAACTTACACGCTGGATGGTAACGTCTTGACGGCGAGACAAGAAGGGGGAGACATCACGTATTATAAGGTAGAGGAAGGCCAACTGAAAATGCTGGACCAGCAGAAGCAACCCGTCACGGGCGACTTAGCCAAGTTCTATATCCTTAAGCAAACAAAGAAATTCTAGGCTTTATCCCCATAAGTATATACTTTCAAGGGCAAAAGCATACCCTTTTGTACATGAAAGTATATACTCATTTGCCTAAACCCAAAACTATTCCTACCTTTGCGTCCCTATATAACTATATAATTACTCCAATGAGAATAGCCGCTTAATTTATCTCAAGATGTCGTTCTTTCCATCCGGAAAGCCCTCTATCCGTATAGGGCTAATTTCGTGACGACAGATTCGAGGCTATCGTGAAACCGATCATCATCGGTATTTCTTATCCATTTTAGTATCTCACATTTTAAATCAGTTCACACTATGAGTATCGTAGCGCAAAAAATCACGTATATACATCCGGACAATCAAGTCTTATTCAAGGGGATCGACTTAACGATCAACAAGGGGCAAAAGGTAGCCTTAGTCGGGAACAACGGATCGGGAAAATCCACCTTCCTCCGTATCTTGGCTGGAACCTTGCAAGCGCAGGAAGGGGAGATTATCTATCCGACCCCACCCTATTACGTACCCCAGCATTTCGGGCAATATGATAACCTGACGGTGGCCCAGGCCCTACGTATCGACGGCAAACTAGAAGCCTTGCGGGCGATTACCGAGGGCGACGCCTCCCTCTCTAATTTCAATACGCTGGCGGATGACTGGACGATCGAGGAACGGAGCCTCGCCGCCCTGCACGCTTGGGGTTTGGAGCATATCCTCCTCTCCCAACCGATGCGCACATTAAGTGGCGGCGAGAAAACCAAGGTTTTCCTCTCCGGAATCGAGATCCACCAACCCTCGATCCTACTATTGGATGAGCCGACCAACCATCTGGATAGGCGTAGCCGGGAGAAGTTATACGATTTCATCACGTCTTGCCGTATCACCTTGTTGGTCGTCAGCCACGATCGTACCTTATTGAACCTATTAGCTTCCATAGCGGAATTATCCGTCGGGGGGATCACCCTTTACGGGGGTAATTATGATTTCTACAAGGAACAAAAAGAACAGGAACAGGCTTCCATGCAAGAGAAACTGGAAGCGAAGGAGAAAGAGCTTCGCAGGGTTAGGAAAACCGCCCGTGAGGTAGCCGAGCGAAAACAAAAGCATGAATCCCGGGGAAAGAAACAAAGCATCCAGAAAGGAATCCCCAAGATCATGATGGGTGCCTTGAAGGAGAACGCCGAGAAAAGCGCCTCCAAACTAAAAGAGGTTCACGAGGACAAGATGGAGAACCTTGCCAACGAGCTAAAGCAAATGCGCTCCTCCCTACCCGACCTTCAAGGCATGAAACTGGATTTCAGCGCATCCGGCTTACACGAAGGCAAGATATTGGTTACCGCCAAGGAGATCAATTTCGGTTACGCCGAGGCCGGCGATCTATGGCCCTCCCCGATGAGCTTCCAGATCAAGAGTGGGGAACGGTGGCTGATACAAGGCGATAACGGTTCCGGCAAGACGACTTTGCTGAAGTTGATTACCGGCCAGTTACCGCCTCGTAGCGGTTCCTTGATCCGTGCGGATTTCTCCTCTATCTATATCGACCAAGAATACTCGATCGTCCGGAACGACCGGACGGTGTACGAGCAAGCGCAAGCCTTCAACGAGCGTCATTTCCAAGAGCACGAGATCAAGACCTTGCTAAACCGTTTCCTCTTCCCGCACGACACGTGGGAGAAGAGCTGCGGGAAGCTGAGCGGAGGCGAGAAAATGAGGTTGGCTTTCTGCTGCCTGATGATCAGCAACCAGACTCCGGACCTGTTTATCCTAGATGAGCCGACCAATAATCTCGACATCCAAAGCATCGAGATTATCACCTCCATGGTCCGTGCGTACAGGGGCACGATCTTGCTGATCTCGCACGACGCTTATTTTATTCGGGAATTGGGTATCCACCAAATAATAACTACCTTCGCGGGTAGGTTAAAGACGAATTTATGAAGACGTTACTTGACGTGCATACCCATACGGTAGCCAGTGGGCATGCCTTTAGCACCCTGCAAGAAATGGCAGTGGCCGCCTCCGAGAAAGGACTGAAGTTACTAGGTATAACAGAGCATGCCCCCGGCATACCGGGGACATGCTCCCCGATTTACTTCCGCAACCTACATGTGGTTCCCCGCCGGATATACGGTGTCGAGTTATTGCTCGGAGCGGAATTGAACATCATCGACTATAAGGGTACGATCGATCTGGGCGAGGAGTACTTCCCGATGCTGGATATCCGGATAGCGGGCATCCACTCGCTTTGCTACAAACCGGGAACGGTCGAGCAGAATACAGAGGCGATGATCGGGGCGATCCGCAACCCGCATGTCCACATCATCAGTCACCCGGGAGACGGTACGGCAGAGGTGGATTTCGAGCCTATCGTATTAGCGTCCAAAGAGCATCACACGTTGCTGGAGATCAACAACAGCTCTCTCAACCCGGTCCGCAAGAAACTCACCGCCAGAGATAATAACCTCACGATCTTGCGCCTATGCAAGAAATACGAGGTTCCTGTGATTTTAGGTAGCGATGCGCATATATCTTTCGATATAGCCCGGTACGATCATATCTACGAGTTATTGCAAGAGACACGATTTCCGGAGGAATTGATATTGAACGACAAGGTAGAGGCGTTCAAGAAGTTCATAGGGAGATAAGCGGTGCCTTACATCCGGGCAGATACACGTACGTACCCGCCCGGGTGCATCTTTACTTACAATGTTCCTTTATTAATTTGTCCACGACAGGATCACCCAACTCCTTCGCCTTGTTGAAAGCCTCGCACGCTTCCGCCTTCTTACCCTGACGGACGTAGCAGATGCCTCGCAAACGATAGCAAGAGGCGAAATCCGGAGCGATCCGCAAGGCATTCTCTAAGCTCCTCAACGCCTGATCATAGTTTTCCATACGGATATATACGGACGCTTCCTCCGCCGGATAAGTCGGGTCGCCCGGATTCAAGCGGATTGCGGATTGGATATCGGCCAAGGCGCCGGGGAAATCGTTCATGCGGAACTTCGCTTGCTCGCGGTAATAGAAGAAGCGGTCGCCAACCTGTCCTTTCAAGAGATCGTAGTATAAATCATAATCGTCCACGGCCTCCTTGTATTGCATCAGTTTCAAGCGGAGATCCACCCGTTCCAAGATATAGGGAGCGGCCTCGTTCGTTGGCGGGTTGCCGCATTTGGCGATGGCGCTATCCAGCAAGGCGATGATATCCCCGAAGTTAGCGCCACGGATATTCGCCTTCGCCTTCGCCGCCCAATACCAAGAGGTAGAGGAAGCCATATCGCTATCGTTCACCTTCATATAATCAGCGAACGCCTGCTCGAAATCTCCTTTATAAAAATGGATGTCCCCTTCCAATTGGCGATAGACCGGCAAGTCCTCCTCCCCGATCGCCTTTTGTATCGCCTCGGTAGCGGCATCGACGGTCCACTGCTCCTTATTCAAGGTCGTATCCGCGGCGGCCACGCCGTAGATCAGCTTGGCTCGGTTGAACCAGACATCCCCTTTCCGCTCGCTGAAGCGGGAAGCCGTGTTTATATCTTCCAACGCCTTATCCAGACAAGCCCCCTGCTCGGCCTCCGTAGGAGCCAGATCCGCACGGTGGTAAGCGTAATGATTGGCACGGTTCAAATACCCGTCGGGAGAATCCGGGAAAGTGGCGATGAAATCATTCAAGGTAGCCAGATACGTCTTTGGGTCTTGCGAGCTTGCCATCAGATATAAGGAAACCTGCGCTTGGCTCACGTCCGACGGCCACGCCTTCCGGATACCAATCCGGCTATAGGTGGAATTAAAGGCGTCCGCCGACTGAATCGTCAGGCTATTCGCGTATCCCGCCGAGACCGCGTAGGAATCTTCCTTCTTCCCCGACGCGTCTTCCTGCGCCAAGCCGAACACCTCGCCGTCCGCCGTCAATACAGGAGCGTTTACCTGCCCGCTCTCCAGCGCCATCGACAATTTATAATAGCTGAACGGCTCCTTCAACTTACTGACCTCCGAGACCGGTCCTTCCCCGAACTTCGTGATCTTACCGGTCGAGTAAGGCATCAGATAAGCGGTAACTCCTCGCAAGATCGGCTCACGGGCGATCGGCAAGAACACAGCTTTCTTCGGAACCTCTACCTTGAACTTGATCACGTCATATAATTCATCAGCCCCCAAGATGCGGCTTACCGGATATTCTTTTCCGTCGGCGTCGGTCACGGTCGCCCTCGCCGCGTCCTTAAACAAGGAATAGCCGGACAACGCCTCACCGGTCTCGGTTATGAAAAATCCCGTACCGGACGCTTTCTTCTGGTTATCTTTTCCATAGGTAGTGACAGTAACCACCGCCTTTCGTTGCTTATCCATCCATTTGGGCGCTTTCTTTTGCGCCGCCACCCAAAATACTTGGCAACAAATCGTAATCAACAGAACAATTCTTCTCATTTCGTTTTCATGTTATCAGAATATACGTCGCAAATGTAAATATTTATACCGGATAGGCGAACAAATTAGGGAATTAATCTATTATGAGTATATTCGCGGAAACACTTATAAAAAACCGCAAGATTATGAGACTAAAATCATGTATGCTTATGTGTAGTTTATTCATGGCGAGCTTAGCCTCCGCTAGTAACTTCGCCTCGGATTCTTTCAAGACCAAGAGCGGAAAAGAACTGACCATCACGTTCATCAAGCACGGCAGCCTGATGCTTACGTACGACAATCATTCGATACAGGTAGATCCTGTCTCCGAATACGCCGATTATACGACTTTCCCGAAAGCCGATATCATCTTGATCACCCACGAGCATGGCGACCATCTGGACCCGAAAGCGATACAAGCCGTCGAGAAAAGCGGTACGGAAATCATCGCCAACGAGAACAGCCAGAAGAAGCTGGGAAAAGGGAAGGTCCTGAAAAACGGCGATACGGATACCTCCATCAGCTATATGAAGATAGAGGCCGTCCCCGCCTATAACACCACACCCGGACGGGATAAATATCACCCCCGCCACCGGGATAATGGCTATATCCTCACGTTCGACGGACTAAGAGTCTATATAGCCGGCGATACAGAAGACATCCCGGAGATGAAAGACCTGAAAGACATCGATATCGCTTTCCTTCCCGTCAACCAGCCTTATACCATGACCGTCCCGCAAGCGGCGAAAGCGGCCAAGATGTTCTCGCCTAAAATCCTATACCCTTACCATTACGGGGATACGAAGATCGGCGAGTTGAAAGATGCCTTGAAAGGTAGCGGCATCGACGTGAGGATACGGAAGCTACAATGACGACAAGGCACGGCTCGCCTTTAAGATATTCCGCCGGTACACCCAGCAAGCCAAGAGGAAATAAACGACGCATTGCACCCACAACGTCACGTACTCCACACCGACTTGCTCAATCGACGCTCCCATCGAGTTGAGCTGTACATAGGCCAGCGTAGCGGGAGCCGCCGGAATGATATAATGGGCCATTTGCCAATACCAAGGCATCAATTCCAAGGGATAAGAGACTCCGGAAAGAAAGATCAAGCCTACCGAGAAGAAGGCGATCATCAATAACGGAGCCTCCGAGTCCGTAAAGAAATAAGAGGCGGCCAGCCCAAAGAAGCTGGTAGCCAGCAAGAAGGGTATCAGCAGGATCAAGGTGTTCAGATAATTACCGATATCCGGCAGGCCAAACAATAGCGGTATCAAGCCCAACAAGAACAAAGCGAAAATCGTATACAATACGCAATACACAAAGGTCTTGCTGATTATCACCCTAGCGATCCGGCCAAAGGATAATCCCTCGGAGGCGAAACGAACGATGGTACCCGAATCCCGCTCTTCCCCGCTTATCATACCGATCACCATCAACAAGGTCTGGAACATAATGACGATCAATACCGCCGGGATCAAATAGGTTCCATATCCTTCCGTAAAATTATACAACGCCGTCCCGACCACTGATATGGGTTGCGCCGAAACGATCTTGGAAGCGTCTTGCTGGGGCAAGAACACCAACATCTCCGGACGATACCGATCGTTCAACGCCAACATGGCACCGCTGGACGCCTCCTGCATCGCCATATAATATAGGAAGGCGCTTGTCGTCTGGTACATGATAAACAGGGATTCATTCCCTCGTGCCACCCGGGTCTCGAAATCAGAGGGAAGATACAAGATACCTACGGCATCCCCCTCCTTCATCCACTCCTGCGCCTCGGCGTAATCTAAACCATCGGCGATTACCGAGACTTGCGGAGTGGCGTTCAGTAAACGGATGTACTCCCGGCTCAAGTCGGTCTTTGAGTCATCGACGACTACCACCGGGGCGTTACGCACCAGATCCGGGGCATACATATAATTATACAGCAGGCCATAGAGAAATATACCTCCTACCAAGACGAGCAAGATAGCGTAGCTCGTGGAGATCGTCTTAAACTCGTCCTTGACCAAGGAAGCGATATCCGCCAAGGTTCCTTTCATATTATCGGATGTTCTCATATTTATGACTTAAAATAGCGGTTTTCAAATGTGGCAACAGCACCAATGCCAATAACATAAACGCAAACAACGAACTTACGTTTACCCATGTATAAGGGAATCCGTAATCGCCATACAATAAGTTCTGGTTGATCTCCACGAAATGCCGTACCGGAAACAGGTACGAGGCGTAATGTACGGGAGCGTACATGGAATCGACCGGGAAAGTAACGCCGCATAAAGTAGCCCCCAGCGAACCGACCATAGACACCACGCTAATCACGATCGCTATAGCGGGAAACAACGAGAACAGGAATACCGCCAACGCTTGCGTAGCGACCACGAACAAGATCGCCGTCAAGTTCAATGGCCAGAAACCGCAAGCGAAAGGAATATGCATGACCCCGAACATGATATAGTTAGCGAAGACGCTCATGATACAAAAGATAATTGTATAAGGGAGCAGCTTGCCCACCACCGCCACGAACATATTCATTCGTGCCGCCTCCAGCCATTCATCGCCTGTCCGGAACTTGATCTCACTACCGATAGCGTACACCGTAACCAGCAAAATGATCACTTGGAAAAAGACAAAGAAAAAAGGATTGCTCAGATAAACGGAATAATCCAGATCCGGGTTGAACAGCGGGTGGCTACTGGATCGTACCGGTAATAGGAAGGTGGTTATCTGATTCTCCCCCAGCCCCATCGCCGTAGCTTGCACAACCACCGGGGCGAGGGAAAGCGTACGCAGCAGGGTCTCGAAGGCCCCACGTACCTCACCGCCCACGCTCAACAAGGCATAGTGGTAATAATACGATAAAGTAGCGTCACGCCCCGCCGTGGCATCCGCCTCAAACTGATTGGGGATCACTAAATAACCGTAGATTTCTTTTGCTTGGGTAGCATGGCGAGCGGTCTCTTGGTCCGTATAATGCCGTGTTACCCGGAAAGTCGGTACCGCCTCTACCTGCCGGATGATCTCCCGGGACATGGAGGTGTTGTCTTGGTCCACTACCGCTACCGGTATGTTCTCCATCTGCCCGCTTCCGAAAATCGTAGACATGAAGAATATACAGAACAGAGGCAGCACGATACACACCCCGAAGTATAACTTCCGGGAAACCATGCGATCCAGTTCCCGACGTAAAACCATATAGAAAGGACTCTTCTTTAGCATAGCGACAATAAATTATTTAGTTGTAGAGACGGGGCGTGCCCCGTCTCTACAACCGGATAGTATCAAGGGAGTTGATAGAGTACGGACATACCGGGACGCAATCCCTCCACCTTCTCCACCGGTAAGGCATGTATCTCGAAGGTCCGCAAGTCATAGCTACCTGTCTGCTTGGTAGATTTCCAAGTAGCGAAACTGCCCAACGGACTGATATAATTGATCTTGAATTCAATATCCTTCTTATCGATCGCCGGTACATCGGCGACAAACGTTCCTCCCATCTTAAATAAAGGCAAACGATCCTCACGTACGTTCAATACCACATGCACGTCATCTAATACGACTAAGTTCATGATTGGCATCCCGGCCCCAACCAACTCTCCCCGTTTCGGGAAAATAGCTGAGATTTGTCCGGATTCCGGAGCCGTCAACCGAGCGTCCTGTAAGAGAGCCGCCACCTCCTCCACGGTTCCTTGCGCCGCCGTCACCAACGAGCGGGCGCTCTCCTTATCTTGTATCTGCGCCCCGTCTACCGCCATTTGATATTGGCTATAAGCGGCACGTTCGGCGGCCTCAGCCGCTTTATACATGGCCTCCACCTCATCTTTACGCTGTGAGGTTACCACGCTATCTTTATACAAGGCATTGACCCGATCATAGGTAATCTTCGCCAATTGTAAATCCGATTTGGATTTATTCCACAATTGTTGCAAGGAAGCGATGATTTGCTTTCGTGTACCCTCATCCACTTTCTGGTGCTGATACTTCGCTATGTTCTCCATGGCGTTCACCTGTTGATATTTAGCCAATGCCTCCGGACTATTGATGACTACCAAGGTATCGCCTTGGCGTACATTCTGTCCCTCTTTTACCAGAAAGGTATCGATACGCCCCGGTAACTTACCGGAGATACGTATTTCCGTTGCCTCGATCTGCCCTTGCAAGATCACCGGCTTCTTTTTCAACAAGATCATCCCGATCAACGAGACAACGATAACAATCGCCAAGACCACGACAAAGGCCACACTCAAATATCTCTTAGTTTTATCCATAACCCCTAAATTTTCAATTTTCAATTCTCAATTTTCAATTCCCCAAAAGCTCCTCGGTCTTTCCCTCCATCTTGTACTGGTGGAACTGCTCCGGCGTACCGCAGACAGACAGCAGATTAATCAAGGCTACATCATACTGATAATAAGCCAAAAGAAAAGCGGTCTTCACCTTCGCCAGCATAACCTCGGCATCGACTACCTCCGTAGAAGTAGCCATTCCCTCTTGGAAGGATTTCTTCCGCACCCGGACCAGTTCCCGGCTCATCTCGATCGTCGTATCCAAAGCTTTTACATTGTCCAAGGCATTTTGTAGCTGGCTGTAGAATTTATCGATACCGACCTCCAGATCCGTAATCGCCTTCTCCTTACCCAAACGAAGCGACTGACTAGCGATCTTTGCCTGCCGGATGGTTTTCTCCCGATTCAAGCCGTCAAAGATATTCCACGTAAAACCAACTCCCACCATCGTACGAGGCAGCAAATATTTATCCAATCCGTCAGCGTACAAAGTCTGTTTGCCGAATAAAGCGATATTCGGGACATAAGCGGACCGGCCGATCTTTAGTTGATTATCGGCTACAACCTGCTGCAATTTCAATTGATTGACTATATAATTATTCATCGGAACCAGATCCTTGAAGTATTGGGCCGGAGGAAGCGCCTCATTAATGAATAAAGGAGTCGTGGTACGTACGTCACTCCCCTCCTCCATATTAATCAAGCTTTTAAACGCCTGTTGAGCGACCGCTAAATCCTTACGGGCCGATTCCAGTTCTCGTTTCGCCTCGTCCATACTTACCTGAGCGAACAGACGCTCGGCCCGATTGATCATCCCGTTTTGCTCTAATTTAAGGGCTTGGTCATAATGGGTTTTCAAAGAATTGTACACTTCCGTTTTTACGTCCACCACACTTTGTCCCAGACGAAGCCCGAAATAAGCCTCAATCAGTAAGGATTGTTGGTTGGCATCCACTTGATTCCTATTCACCTCCGCTATAGAGACCATCGTCTTTCCGATCTTGTTCGCGTAGATACGTTTTCCTCCCGTGAAAACAGGCCACGTCACCGTAGCGTCTATAGAAGTGATGTTTTGGGAGATCAGCGGAAGCGAGAAAGTACCTTGCCCGATCTTATCCAATACCGACATGATCAACTCATTATCCGGGATATAATTATGGACAAACTCCTTCGCCGGTTCCGTATATTTACTCAGCGACTGCCGTACCTCTATCGGATTCGACATATGTACGAAAGCACCCGCGGCGTTCACCGACGGATACCAAAAAGCGTTTAGCTTTTGATGCTCATTCCGAGCCCATTCCACTTCTTTCCCGGCTATTTTCAAGCTTTTATTTTCCTTATGAAGCAGGTCGAGAGATTGTTCCAAGCTTAAATCCACATCGTTCCCTTGGCTCCATGAAGCGCATGGAAGAAGATACAGCAAAAGAATACTGTAAGATACTATATTACTCACCATAAACTCATTTAGTAATTGACGTTCAGTTGGAGTAATAACAACGAAAAAGGGAGGATTGTTTTTACTTCTTTTTCAAGTTGGGAAGGAACCAAGTAACCAGTCCTAAAAGAGGCATGAAGCCACATACGTTGTAGACAGCCTCTATTCCATAATGATCCGCCATATTTCCTAATACGGCCGAGGCTATACCCGCCACACCGAAAGCAAATCCAAAGAAAAGTCCCGAGATAAGACCTAATTTATAAGGAAGCAACTCTTGCGCATACAACAAAATAGCCGGGAACGCCGATGATAAGACCAAACCCACGCAAAAACTAAGCACGATCGTCCAAGCGAATCCCACATGCGGCATCAACAAGCTAAATGGGGCTGCCCCTAGAATCGATCCCCAAATCACATATTTCCGTCCTATCTTATCACCGATAGGACCACCCGCCAAGGTTCCCATGGCCGTAGCGATCAGGAAGACGAACAAACAGATCTGCGAAGTCTGTACACTCACCCCAAATTTATGGATCAAGTAAAAGGTATAGTAGCTATTCAAACTAGCCATATAGATATATTTAGAGAAAATCAAGGTCAGCAATATCGAGATCGAAAAGACTGTTTTTCCCAAAGAAAGAGGCATCTCCACATGCGTCTCACCCGACTTCTTCTGCCATTTCACCCGACTCAAATACGCCTTATACCAACGGCAGATAGGAATCATCACCAAAATAGCGACGAATGCCAGTATAGAAAACAAAGCGATATGAGTCCGTCCATAAGGCGCCACCAATAAAGCAACCAGTAGCGGACCTAACGATCCGCCCAAATTACCACCCACTTGAAAAAGCGATTGCGCCAATCCCCTACGCCCTCCCGACGCTAGCGAGGTAATCCGGGACGCTTCCGGATGCAAAACCGAAGACCCGATACCTATCAAAAATACGGAGATCAAGACCCAATGGAGCGTAGAGGAAAAAGCGAGATTCAACAAGCCGACCAACGTAAAACTCATACCAATAGGTAACGACCAAGCCACGGGACGCTTATCAAAAACCAAACCGGTTATAGGCTGGAAAACAGAAGCGGATAATTGATAAACAAGCGTAATCAACCCGATTTGGGCGAAGCTCAACGCTAAATCATCCTTGAAAAGTGGATAAACCGCCGAGATAACGGATTGCAACGAATCATTCAAACAATGCGTAACGCTTAACGCCACCAATACCCGGAATGCTGTTTTATTTACCGGCTGTTGTTTAGAAACCTGCTCCATGACTGTCCATATTTCTATTTAACCTCGTGCTCATTAACATTTCAAAAACCACACAAAAAGTTAGCTAATTTCTAGAAAAACAAACCCTAAGAGCCTATTTTAACCATAGTTAATACAACTATTCTTTCGGTTCTTTTCATTTCTTTATGTTAATCGGCTTAATCTTAATACCTATGAGCCTTGTTTTCTCAGTGATACTTCAGAGCTGTATCCCGGAATGAGCATATATCTTATAACTCACTCCCAAAACAAACGCCAAAATCCCTTATCTGCCATCATTCCGACCCGAAGTTAAAGATCGAGATCATAAACGGGAACAGCCTCTGAAGTTTTTTTATATTTATTCCTCTTCTTCTCCCTCGTTCGCCGAATGTAAGATAAAAGTAGTAGCGCCAATCGTTACGATCGAACCTTCCCCGATACGTACTTGTTCTTTTTTACCGACCAATACATTTTTCACAAAAGTCCCGGTCAAGCTAGGAAAGTCACGCACCATATAAACGAACTTGCCATTAGTGTCTTTCTTTACATTAATCACACAATGCTTACGCCCCATACTTGGATCGCTCGTGATAATAGGGACATCTACACCTTCCGTATCCTTATTACGGCGACCAATCACATTATCTCCCATCACTAATGGTAGATCTTGCTTAAAAGCAAAACCATTCTCGATAATGGTAATATAACCGCAAGAGAAATCCGGTTCCTTCACCTCTTTTTCCTCACCGGTAGCCGTCTTCACCACCTTTCGGCCCAATTTAATCTTAAATTGCGCTCCACACTGCGGACAGACGAAGGCTAATATCTTCCCTTCCGGATATTTGGTCTCATCAAAAGACAACTGATTATCACATTTTGGACAGAAAACTCTTTTCATACACTTAAATACAGGATCTAGTATTACAAACGGAGCGCAAATTTACGAAAAAACCTTCAGCTACACTCCTAAAATCTCATGGTTATGATTTTTTGAAACAAAAAAGGCTATCCATCACGGACAGCCAATCTCAATTGTTAACCTTAAATCTAATACCATGAAAAACACAGTGCAAATATAGAGGTTTTATGTTATGTAGCATAATATTTTATTTGCAAATCTCATTTCCTTAACCAGATTTAACAAAAACCATGCTTTAAAACATATCCGTAAAATAATATATATCCCCTTAGAACTTAGGTTCATTCTCTTTAATCTCCTTCAAAGGCAAGGTAAACCAAAAAGTGGAACCTACTCCCAATGTAGATTCTACCCCGATTCGTCCCCCTAGTTTCTCGATAATATTTTTGCAAATCGCCAATCCTAATCCGGTACCTTGTTTGCAAGCGTTCAACTTAACAAAGCGATCGAATATAGTTCTACAATCTTCCTCCGAGATTCCCATTCCCGTATCCGAGACCGAAACTCGTATTTCATCATTCGATACCTTATAGGCTAATTTGATCTCACCTTCCGAAGTAAACTTAATCGCATTTGTCAAGAAATTAGAAATAACCTGTACGACTCGTTTCGGATCTGAGAAAACGGTCACGGGTTGTGAGCCCCGGTCAAAAACAAATCGAACGTTTTTTGGAATATTCAAGGCATGTACCGCATAAGTTTCCTCACAGATCTCCTTAAAATCAAAATTTCTCTTCGTAAAGTCAAAGGTTCCCGCCTCAATCTTTGAGAAATCAAGGATATCCTCAATCAATTGCAGAAGCAATTCACTATTCTTGTCAATGATATCCACATAAAACTCTCGTTCCTCCTCCTCTATCTCCTTGGTCTCTGCCAGTATATTCGCGAAACCAACAATAGCATTTAAAGGCGTACGGATCTCATGACTCATATTCGCCAAGAATATAGACTTAAGCCGATTCGCCTCTTTAGCCTTAGCTAACTCATATTCTTTCCGTTGACGCTCTCGTTCCACCCAGCGCAATTTATCTTGCATGGCGGTCTCATCCGTTATGTCCATCAAGTAATAAAGGATTTTCGCAGGTCTTCCCGCTTCATCATATTTATAAGGGTACGCATACGCTCTCACCCAAACATATTGCCCCTCAAAAAGCTGTCGGTATTGAATACTATATTCACCGATCTCACCCGTAACAATCTTTTCAAAGCCTTGTACAAGTACCCTTTCCCGATCTTCCGGATGTACGATCTCACAAAAATCTTTTTTCGTTGTCAAGTTACTTGCTCTCAATCTGGATTTATTACCTAAAACACGTAAATCCAGATCGATATGCATCTTATCGGTTTTAACATCATATTCCCACAGCAAGGAATCACTGCAACGCATAACCGTTTTCAACTTCGTGAACAGTTCCTCTACTTTCTCCGACTTTTGATATTCTTCCGTCTCATCCGTAAACATTAGTACATATCCACAGATATCTTCAGCCTCTCCTTTCAACGGCACACATTTAATAGACAGACGTAAATTTGTACCTTCCTTTTTTGGGTCTATGTTATAGTACTCATTCGTTTGTATATTATCAAATTCATAATTACAATCGAACACAACCATTTCTCCATGTTTCAGACGAGCGATCTTGTCCTCTGGAAAATTAGGATTCTCGAAAAGATTTATTCCCATAATATCCTTCCGGCTTATAGCGAACAAATTCTCGTCCGTCCTATTGAGATCCACTAGCTGCCCCCTCTCGTCATAAACTTCAATTCCAACAGGTAATTTCTGGAATAGGGCATTAAAGCTCATTTCCTCTAGCATTTTATTACATTGTCCCATCGTCATATTAAATTATAACCACTAATTCCCAACTTTAAATCAATCAAGCAATCTCCTCTATTATTTATACAACAAATGAACTATAATAACGATTGCAGCAGAAGTTTAAAGTTATAGAAATAATATGAAAATCAAACATAATTATGTTGAAAATATATGTTTTCGATATTGAGAAAGAGTCATTCCCGTCCGTTGACGAAAAAAGCGATTCAATGTCGATTGAGACGGAAAATTAGTCAATATAGCGATCTCCTGTATATTTAATCGAGAGTCACGTAGCAACGACTTTACCTCTAACACTATATAGATAGATAAAAACTCCTTGGCTGAAATGCCACACCTTTCATTCATGATCGCACTTAAATAAGTTGTCGTTATATTCAATTTATCCGCATAAAATCCGACATTCTTGTGATTCTTGAAATTCTCTGCCACGAGACTACAGAAATCATAGATCAATTGCTCTTTTCTCAAACTAGTCCTGAAAGGGATTTTCTTACGCACTTTCACATAATAGTCGTAAACATCCATGTAAAAAATCCCCAAGTAACATATAATCCGCTCCCTCAGAAGCCCATTACCCCGATACCGCTCAAGCTCATTCTCTATCAATTTGCAAAATGATTGAAAACGCTCAATACCATTATTATCCTCTATATTATAGTAAAAATGATCCTTCACGAAAAAATGAAATCCCGGATCAAAATGACGTAAGGAACTTAATACATCCCCATGTAGTACATGTGGTATGATGATAAACTTCGCCGAGAAGTCCTCACTCACGTTCCGCATTGAGCATAACTGTCTCGGAAATAAGAAAATCAATTCATTCTTATTCCATACATGCTTATTATCAAGCAAATGAATGATCGCACTACCTCTATTACATACTGCTATTATCCCGTAATCCAAAAAAGAAGGTTCTGAAGTCAATGGACTATCTTCAATCTGTTCCGTAATAATAAAGTCTTTTTCTAATCCGCCTAAAAAACGATCACATGTATTATACCTATTCTCTTGCATACACTCTTATAAATTAAGGGAATACGAAATCTTACCTTCAACAACAATCAACAGAATAATATTATATTTTGTTCTGTCCGTTAAGGTCCCAAGTATATTCGTTTGATATTTTTCTTTCCTTACCCCCTCTTCTATTAGCCATCAAACCTTATATATCAATTGATGCTAACAGCTAACCAAGGAAATCATAAAAAAACACAAGACAAAATTATATAATAAAAAATTGACTATTAAATGCATAACTAAACTAAAAGCGTACAAAAACACATCAATTGTATACAAAATCGAAACAGACAAAGAATAACCGAAAAAGATCACAAAAATACAGTTAGCTTCATTGACAAAGTAAGTTAACTGAAATACCAAAGCAAGTCAACTTACTTTGCCGATGAAATTAGCTTACTTTGAAAGTATGGATGTTACCCTCGGAAAGGGGCGCTTAAGCAGTGTTCTCAAAAATTCGTGTATTCATGCCTCTATACAAAAAAAGGCTATCCGTCACGGACAGCCAATCTCAATTGTTAACCTTAAATCTAATACCATGAAAAACACAGTGCAAATATAGGCGGTTTTATGTTATGTAGCATACTGAATTATTTGCAAAATTCATTCGCTTAACTCGATTTAACGAAATCATGCCCTAAAACATAGTTATTAACAAGAAAACTATTCGTTCAGATCTAATAGCTTCCCAAGAAATCGTCGAGGGAACGAGGATCATCATCTGGCATCAATTCTTTTTTCAAACGAAATTTGCGTTTATAGATAGCGTCCTTCGTCACATTCAAGACTGACATCAGCTCCGCCGAGGTTAGCCGCAATTTGATCAAGCAACAAAAACGAATGGCATCCTCTGTCAAATCCGGATAAGCGACACGTAAACGACTTATAAAATCATCATAAAGAGTATTTACGATCTCGATCAAGTTTCTCCAATCTGAATCCGGCAATATCGTTTCCGATTTAGAAAGTATCTTCAGCTTCTTGAACGTATCCAACTGTTCCAGCAAACACTTCGCCAAACGCTCCTTTTCCTTGATCAAGGATTCCACGTCACGATGCGCTTTCCACTGAGCCGCATGCTGGTATTCCTTCAAACATTTCTCCTTCGCTTCCAATTGCTCCTTGATGTGCGACATCTCACGACTATAACGTTGTATCAAGATTTCATTTTTATCCACAAGACTCGCTATTTCTCTCAGTTCTTTCTCCTTTTTTGTCTTATAAAGGTGATAACGCAAAAAAGATAACAGAAGCAGGGTAAAAGCGACGATGATTAAAATGATCAGATAATAAATATCTACATAGAAATGCTCCGGCTCCTTTAGAACCGAGCTTATGGCAGTAGATGTGTGCAGCGCAAACTTCATATAAATAGTATTTATTATCTTAATACTTCTTTCTTAGAATTCCCTCTCTCCAAATCGCTTCCAAAAAGCCTGTCCCATATCCGATCAATTGGACAAAAGCCGCTATGATAGATAACAACGCAACGATTCCGTTCTTATTTCTCACTAAAGCGTCAAAAAAGATCAGCGAAATATAAAATAACAATAGCCCCCATACCTTTGGAACGAAAAAAGCGGAAATACATACCCCCAGCAGACCTACCACAAATAAGGCCGGCAGGCAATGTACCCATTTCAATGATTCCGGGTACTTCTGGTACAAGATAATCCTAGCGTACCCCGAATGCCATACTTGCCGGAAAAACTGGACGAAATTTGTTCTTCGCTTATGATAGACCCAAGCGCCCGGAAAATAACGGCATTTATAGCCTGCCGCAAAAATCCGGATACTAAAATCTATATCCTCTCCATAACGCATATCAGAGAAACCACCCAAGGCTTCATACACCTCTTTCCGCATTCCCATATTAAAACTCCGAGGATAGAATGTATCCAAATGTCTCCGGCTTCCTCGGATCCCTCCTGTCGTAAAGAAAGAAGTCATCGAGTAATTGACCGCTTTCTGTATAGCGGAAAAAGAAGAATGCGCCCTGTCGGCACCACCAAAGGCATCCACCTTATAACGCATCAAGGACTCGTGTACTTGTTCCAGATAGCTGGCCGGAACGATACAATCCGAATCCAAGACAATCACGATCTCTCCTTCCGCATAACGTACCCCTTGATTGCGAGCCAAGCCCGGGCCTGAATTCTCTATATAGAAATAGCGAATCCTCAAGCGGTCATTATAGGCATTGACTACGGGCTCACAAGGTATAGAAGAACCGTCGTCCACTACGATAACCTCAAAATGTACATATGTCTGCCGGGTAAGACTGTTTAATAAATCGTCTATCTCCTCCGGACGATTGTAGACAGGAATAATAATTGAAAATACTTCCATTAAGCTAGATTTAATCTGCCGACAAAAGTAAAGAGTTAAAAAGCGTGTATCAAAAAAGGGCACTGGACAAATAGAGGACATAGCTGGACATCGAATACCCCCTATTTTTTACCCCATAATAGAAAAACTGGACAAAAGACATAAGATACGTTCAGTTCATTCATGCAGAATAATCTATTTATCAATAGCTTACAAAATACAATACTATCCGCTACTATTTGGACAAAGACTGGACGCACACAATATTATTTCATTCGCACATCTGCCCCCCACATTAATTTTTCCCGAAGCGTCTGATAAAAAGTATGGTTATAGCGCTTGATGACTTTCGTCGTATAATCGGCCTTGCTCATCTTTAATTCGATACCTGCCGGGAATATTTCCGAACGTCCATCCAAAGAGATCAGAAAATATTTATTCCGGCTCTCTACCCGAAGCGTTATTATATCTGAATCCGGAATCACCAACGGACGCACGTTCAAGGAATGCGGAGCGACCGGACTCAAGACAATGCTATTACTTTGCGGGACGATAATCGGCCCATTTACGCTCATCGAATAGGCCGTGGAACCGGTAGGTGTAGCCACTACCAAACCATCCGCCTGATAAGAAGTCAGATATTCCCCATTCAAGAATGTATGAATCGTAATCATCGAGGAACTATCACGCTTCAGCACGGCGATCTCGTTCAAGGCATAATTATATCCGCGAAACGCACGGTCTTCCGTATATAAACGCAAGAGGGTTCGTTCCTCTACCTTATAGTAATTCTTAAAAATCTCATCCAGCGTATCCTCAACCTCATTACTGCTGACATCCGCAAGGAAACCCAGCCGTCCGGTATTAATGCCTAAAATAGGGATATCCTGTTTATTTACCCGGGCCGCCGTACGAAGGAACGTACCATCTCCTCCCACGCTAAGGGCTATATCCAGATCAAACTCATCACCCACTAATAGCCCGCTCACCACTGGCTCAAAACCAAAAGCATCGGTAAGGAATGTATAAAAAGGGCTGTCCACATAAATATCAGCCTCTTGTTCACGAAGCTTCTCAAACAGGCGTTTAATCAGATTCTGTCTCTCGATCTGATATTCACTTCCAAATATTCCAACTTTCATTCTACGCTCCTTACTTTACATATTCATATAATGTAATAACTCATTCATCCGCTGCCGCAACATATCATCCACCATCCCCTTCTCCATAAAATGATAAAGCACCGTATAATTGAAACGCTCGAAACTACGGATCACGGGAGAGGCATCTTCCAAATCGATCTTAAGGGTTATAAGCAGACGGCCCGTATCTTTATCTTGATGGGATAGCAAATTAAGGACATGGGCATTATTCGCCTCTACCAAACGGGCGATATCCGTTAATGAATAATCCTGTGGCATCATTTCCAATACGATCACGCTTCCAGCCGCCTCCGCATTACATAGCTCGGATAAAGCATCCACCAAACGATCCCGGGTAATCGCCCCCAAATAAGTTCCGTCCACGGAAACCACAGGCAACAGGCTCAATCCATATCGGGTTATCATTGCCAACGCTTCATGTAAATGTCTATTTTCCGAAATCGCCGGAGCGAATAAAACCGGCTCACCGATCGTAGCCGAAGGATCCGGCAGCGCCAATAAGTCTTTTTCCGACACTAAACACTGGTATGCGCTATCACTCAATAACGGAAGATGCTTGAGTTTAAAATCCTCCATTAACGCCAACGCATATTCCGCTGTGTCAAAACTTTTTAACACCGGAATTTCCTTTGTTATGAAATCTTTCACCAACATTATTCTGTTAATTCCCTAAATCCTGCTAAATTTGCCGATACTTTTGTGCAAATGTAATGAAAGAAAAAAGATATACGATATACAATGACAAATTTAAGTGTAAACATTAACAAGGTTGCTACTATTCGTAATGCGAGAGGTGGCAATATGCCAAACGTGCTGAAAGTGGCGCAAGACTGTGAATTATTCGGGGCACAAGGAATTACGGTTCATCCCCGTCCGGATGAACGACACATACGCTATAGCGATGTTTATGGACTAAAACCTCTTATCCGGACAGAATTTAACATAGAAGGCTATCCTTGTGATAAATTCATCGACTTGGTATTGAAGGTAAAACCGACCCAAGTCACACTGGTTCCGGACGCTCCGGATGCCATCACGTCGAACTCAGGTTGGAACGTAAAGGACAATTTCGATTACTTAAGCGAATTGGTAGACACCTTTACCTCACAAGGAATCCGTACATCCATCTTCGTCGGAACAGACTTGGCGAATATCGAGCTAGCGGCGAAAACAGGTACGGACCGTATTGAATTATATACGGAACCTTATGCGACCTATTATCCGGAAGATCGTGACAAAGCGATCGCTCCTTTTGTCGAGGCCGCGCAATTAGCTAAAAACTTAGGATTAGGCGTAAATGCCGGACACGATTTGAACTTAGAAAATCTGGCTTTCTTCAACAAGAATATCCCTTGGCTGGAGGAGGTTTCTATCGGCCATGCCTTGATTTGTGATGCGCTCTACCATGGTTTGCAAGAGACGATCGCTTTATACAAGGCATGCTTGAATAGTTGACAAGTGACAGTTTATAGTTATAAATCATAAATTATAATTCATAATTCGAAACGATGAGTATTTTACTTTCACTACAGGCCGTGGGCTCTCAGGCGGCAGATCAAATGCCGGATTTAACGGCTGTAACCCTTCCTACGGAAGCGGAAATCAATGTGATAGACCTTGCCTTTAAGGGAGGTTGGATTATGGTGGTATTGTTACTGCTCTCTCTGATGGCTATTTATATTTTTGTTCAACGTCTGATCATCATTCGCCGTGCGGGAAAAGAAGACGAGACGTTCATGAATCGTATCAAAGACTATATTCACGAGGGAAAAGTGGACTCGGCTCTCAATTTATGCAGGAGCACCAACACGCCTTCCGCCCGTATGATCGAGAAAGGTATTACCCGTTTGGGCCGTCCGATGAACGATGTACTCGTAGCGATCGAGAATGTCGGAAATTTGGAGATCGCTAAACTGGAAAAAGGTTTCCCCTTGATCGCGACGACCGCCGCCGGAGCTCCCATGCTTGGTTTCCTTGGGACGGTAACCGGTATGGTACGTGCTTTCTTCGATATGGCAAACGCAGGCACCAATGTTGATGTCTCCCTATTATCCGGCGGTATCTATGAGGCCTTGGTAACAACCGTTGGCGGTCTGGTAGTTGGTATCATTACATTGTTCGCGTACAACTATCTGGTATCTCAAGTAGATAACGTCGTGAACAAGATGGAGGCTCGTACGATGGAATTCATGGATTTATTAAATGAACCGGCTAATTAATTGATAATGGAGAATTGAAAATTGAAGATGAGCCAACTCTCCTCTATTTAATTTTCAATTCTCCATTTTCAATTTTCAATTATAAAAAATTATGGCTCTAAAAAGAAGAACAAAGGTAAACGAAGCGTTCAGCATGGCCTCTATGACCGACGTCATATTCCTCTTGCTGATCTTCTTCATGGTTACCTCTACCGTAGTAATCCCGAACGCCATCAAGGTTACCTTGCCGCAAGCGCAAAAGCAAACAGCGGCGAAACCTCTTACGAGGGTAACGATAGACGCGAACTTGAATTACTACGTGGCATTTGGAAAGCAAAAAGAGGTACAGGTCTCATTTGATGAGATCACTCCTTTCTTGCAAGATAGTTACGCGAAGGAACCGGAGATGTTCGTCGCCTTATATGCCGACGAGACCGTGCCTTACAAAGAGATTGTAAAGATACTGAATATAGCGAACGAGAATAAATTCAAGATGGTGCTTGCCACCCGTCCGCAGAAATAACAGATATGAGACTGAATAAGGATGACATATACAGTTTAATCGGTACCGTTGCTTTTCACGGTGTCATTCTACTGATACTTTGGTTTACCGTATTGAAAACCGAGGTACCGGATGAAGACGGGGGTGTACTCGTTAATTTCGGGAATGTAGATGCCGCCGCCGGAATGTTCGAGCCCAAGTATACCGGGCAAGAACCGCCTCAGGAAACGACCACTCCCCCTCCTCCCGTACCGGAGCCGCAAGTGGAAACGCCCAAGCAGGAACTCATCACTCAAGATATCGAGGAAAGCGTAGCCCTTGAGGACGCTAAAAAGAAGAATGAGGAAGAGAAACGCAAGAAACAAGAGGCTGAGAAGAAACGGAAAGAAGAGGAGGAGAAAGAACGTATCCGCCGGGAAGAAGCCGAGAAGAAACGTCTGGCCGAGGAACGCCGCAAGAAGGAACAAGCCATTAGCAACAAGGTGGCCGGAGCCTTTGGTATGGGAAACGCCGAGGGTAACAGCCAAGGCGACGCTGAAAGCGGAACCGGTAACCAAGGAAGTCCGTTCGGTAACTCTGATCACGGGGCGAATGAAGGCGTAGGCGGTTACGGATCATTTAATTTGAACGGCCGTTCCATTGGTGCCGGAGGTCTCCCCCGTCCCGCTTATACGATCCAAGAGGAGGGGCGTATTGTTATCAATATAACCGTAGATCCGAAAGGCAACGTTATATTTGCCGAGGTAGGCCGGGGAACTAATATCGACAACGCCTCCATGCGTAAAAGCGCTTTGGACGCGGCTCGAAAGGCGAAGTTCAACAGTATCAGCGGCGCTAATAACCAGAGTGGTACTATTACTTACGTGTACAAATTTAAATAATTGAATCTTATGAAGAAAGCGATCGTATTCTTAGCGAATGGCTTCGAGGAAATGGAAGCCACGGGAACCGTAGACATTTTGCGTCGCGGAGGTATAGACACGAAAACAGTCTCCATCACCGACGACCGTAAAGTGATTGGTGCTCACAATATGGAATATACGGCTGACGCCACATTTACCGAAATCGATCTTTCGGATGCTGATGCCTTGATCTTACCCGGAGGCATGCCCGGAGCATCCAACTTAAACAATTCGGAACCGGTGAAAGAAGCCTTATTACAACAATACCGTGAAGGACGTATCGTAGCGGCTATCTGCGCAGCTCCGATGGTATTAGGCGGTCTAGGTTTGTTAAAAGGTCGCAAAGCCACTTGTTATCCCGGGTTCGAACCGAAATTGATTGGTGCCACCGTAACAGGCGAGGCTGTCGAGGTAGATGGAAATGTAGTAACCGGTAGAGGACCGGGCTTGGTATTCAATTTTGGCCTAGCTTTAGTATCTGTACTAAAAGGTGATGCGGTTGCGGAGGAAGTTGCGGCCGGATTACTATTATAAGATTTAGATCATCAATCGAAACCCAATAGAATAGGGAACGTAATCCATTGAGTTATGTTTCCTATTCCATTGAGTTTTATCACCTATCCTATTGACTTACGAGATATCCCCCAAAGAGCTCACTGCCCTATTCTATTTTGATCGTTTCAACCGCTTGTCGCTTCGTCCCATCCATGGATACCGCACGATAACGAACCGTGGAGAAATCAATGGAACGTAAATCTATATTCCGAATAACGCTATTGTACATCGTACGGTAATAAATCACATGGTTTCGCATATCCGTAACCGAAGTCCATTGAGTAGCGCTCGGTATATCGCAAGGTACTTGCCCTAATGGGAATTCGATCCCTACGGGAATATCAAAATTATTCAATATCTGGAAACACTGGAAGACCGTTTCCAATGCGGTTTCTTGTTGTGGGGCCGAAGCTTGGTAAAAAGCCGCACGAACGAAACGTGACGGTGGAGTTACGTCACCCGGAATCCCAAGGAAACCGCTTCCCGCACCAAATGAAGACAACTCGATATTTCCTAATTGTTGATTGGGGGCCGTACCCGGGAAAAGATTAACATAATTATTCAGGTTCGTCAGATGCCACTCGAAACTGGGAGAATTAGTCAGAACTCCTAACGTATTCTCATAGAAGTGTAGCTCACCCTTAATAATCTCAAGAACCAGTTGACGTCCCGACGGCTCGGCAAACCGCCAATGAACGGTAGACGCACGGGGATCTATATTGATAACATGCACTTTCTTAACAGCCTCTTTCACCTCTTCTACATTTGAACATTCCCCCAACAACCAAGACACTAATTGCAGATCAGAGATACTTTTATCCCGAACTGCGGCATTATATTTCTCATATTCACCGTACTTTGGAAAATAAAACAATCCAGCCGATAACCCAACCTCATTGAGTCCTTCGGCGATAAATTCCTTTTGCTCCACTGCCAAGCCCACATATCCATAACGTGCCGTGAAAGTCATTCCATCAACCCCATTCGGAGTATACGATCGTTCGGTGTATCCTCTTGGAACCACGACATACTGGCTGTTCAAATTACTTCCACCCCATTCTATCGTACGTGCTACAATAGTCGTACTGTCCTTGCTTTTTAAGGTAATACCGGTGCAAGCCTCTGCAGCGGAAGGATTAATAAGCAAGCCGGCAATCGCAAATAAAATAAAGAAATGTCTCATAAGTATCATTTTTGATAAAAACAAGCGACAGGAAAAGGATGTTTTCAAGAAAAGAAATTTTAGATAGACAAACAGCACTTATTACCGGCGGAGCAAGCGGCATTGGACATGCTAGCGACCCCTTCAATGACCGTAAAAGGAAAAGGAAGCATCGTAAACGTAGCCTCCATTGGAGGATTGACAGGAGATTTCCGGGGAACTCTTTATGGTATGAGCAAAGCTGGCGTCATCAATTTAACCCGTTACATTTCCGGACAGACTATCATCTCTGATGGAGGTATGACTTGCCATAATCCGACGATAGAGGATATTTCACATTGATGAAAGTTCTTATTTACATTATTAGTAAGAGAGCGATTCCTTCTCTTTATACATTTAGCATATAATGCCACAAAAGTAGCAGGGGCATTTTAACCCCATGTTATTTCAAGACTTTTTTGTATGTTTGCGGTCATTTTATCAAAAAGTATAATATGAATAATAATCTAAAAGGTTTCGCTTATGGAATAGCGACTTCTGTTACATTCGGTTTAATCCCTTTGTTTACATTGCCTCTTATGGAGAAGGGTATGCGGTTTGATTCGATATTGTTCTATCGTTTCTTATTCGCGGCCATCGCCTTATCGGGTATGCTTCTAGCAAAAAAGGAATCTTTCAGAACAGAGATGCGAAACCTACCGATATTGATTTTATTGGGTGCTTTTTATACAGGCTCGGCAATGTTCCTGTTTTGGGGCTATAATTTTATGGCGGCGGGAATCGCCACGACTCTACATTTCACCTATCCGATATTCGTAACCCTATTCATGCTGTTTGTATTCAAAGAAAAAACATCATGGATTACGCTCTTGGCGATCGGGCTCGCTATTTGTGGAGTAGCCCGTCTATCCATTGATGGAGGAGAGATGCGATTAAACGGGCTAGGCGTAATCATCGTATTACTTTCCGCCGTCGCTTATGCCCTCTATATCGTCACCGTCAATAAATCGAGGGTACATGATATGCCGGGACGAAAACTTACGTTCTATGTATTTATCGTCAGTACCTCTTTATTTTTCATAAAAGCACAGGCAGGAACAGGAATCCAACCCATTCCAGACCTGCCCTCTTTTATTAACCTCGTCTTATTAGCCTTCTTGCCAACCGTAGTATCTAACATTACATTGGTACAAGCCGTACACCATATCGGTTCCACCCTAACTTCCGTACTGGGAGCAACAGAACCCGTGACAGCCGTCTGCGTAGGTGTTTTAGTCTTTGGAGAGCCTTTCACCCCTCACCTCGCTTTAGGAATCTTACTGATTATCGTAGCGGTTACATTGATTATCCTGTCCAAATACATACAGAAAAATCTCCATGAGGCCAAGCGATTGTTCAAAGCACGGCACATCTTAAGAACCAAATAACAATACAACTGAAAGCAACACGGCATAGATAAATACATTCCGTGCCGTATGCCCTAAAGTTCTATTAAGCTCACGGCCTTGATACTGTTTCATCTCCAGCCATGTGGCGGCAAACAGCACGCTAAAAGCCGCGAATAAACAAACAAGCCAAGGTGAGGCATCCATCAATAAAGGCAGCGTGATCAAAAAAGCCAATATACCGTTCAGCAAATAAGTTACCAACCCGAACGTACGCCCGAATAGCACAATCGTAGTCCGTTTACGAGCCGCCTTATCTTGCTCATAATCCCGGTAATTATTCACGATCAAAATATTAGCGGACAACAGCCCCAATGACAACGAAAGCAAGAATGACAATAAGGAAAACGATAATGCTTGTACATAATACGTAAAACAAACCGGAATAATCCCATAAAACAATACGACACACACATCCCCCAGCCCGTTATAAGCCAAAGGAAATGGCCCTGCTGAATAAGCCAAGACACAAATCGCAATAGCAATTCCTACACCGATGAGCTCCCAGCCGGCAAAGAAAAACAAGAAACAGCCACATAGACAAGAAAGCCCCAACGTGATAAAAGTCCCCCATAGCATTGCCTTAGGAGTTATCCAACCGGAAGCCACCGCTCGCTCCGGGCCTAACCGGTCCTCCTTATCCGCCCCCTTCTTAAAATCAAAATAATCATTGGCAAAATTACTGGCTATCTGGGCAAGTAAAGCCACCAAAACACAAAGGATCGCCGGAGCCAATTTAAATACTCCATCCCTGTAAGCCAGCGCACACCCAACTAATACCGGACTAAATGATGCCGGCAACGTTTTCGGACGTGCCGCCTCTAACCAAGCTTGAATTCTCGATCTGTTATTCTCCATTCTATTGTTTTATTCTTAAAATAACTACAAAAATAAAAAACAAATAACATATACTGTTGTTATTATCTAAAGAAATACTTGTATATTTGCGCCATGAAGAATTTTCTATTCATATTAGGTCTGTTGATTAGCTTCATGCTGTTTGCTCCCGAAGAAGGAACAAAGAGTATGGATGAGGTTATGTCTGCGACTAAAGAGGCCGTTATGAAAGAAAAAAACACGGCAGATGCCCAACGTCGTTTCGAAGTATTAAGTAACGAGCTGAAAAGCAGTAACTGCTTAACTCCCCGCAGGATTTCACAAACGGCAAACAACACTATCGAAATACGGATATGGAAAAATATGGAGAAATCCCTTCAAGACATGCGTTTGAGAGGAGTAAATCAACTTCATAGAGTATCTCAACATATATCCACTTATCAGATCATAAATTTATCCACACTTCTGTGTCGTATGGGAGAGCATGTCTTTGCCCTACGAAAACTCATTATTTAGTTTTTAATTGTTTCATATTTGTATCTTTCGGTAAGTCATTGATATGTCTTATCGGTAGGAATATTGCATTTATTAAATCAATATTTCCGGGGAGTTATTGCCCATTTACATTATTATAAACAATTAAAAATTACAATTATGACAACTAATAAATCAGGTAAAATACGTATATATCTTTATGTTCTTCTAACAATCGCAGGTTGTGTATTCGCATGCAGTTCTATCATCCCTAACGACTATATTAAATTAGTAGTAGTTATGGGTAGTCTATGTGTTGGTCTATATGGCATAATGAAAGGACTGAGTAGTACCGGGACGTCATCGGAAGAGGAAGTCTTGGAAAAAGAATAATAAAATACAACAATTATCGAATCCTAAAAAAATAAGAAGATCATGAGAATAAATAAGGATTTGGCTGATGCAATCATGATGGTTTCATTTATCGTATTGGTATTAGTCGGAACTACAACATTTGACAATGAGGTTACTAAAAACGTAACCATGGGATCCCTCGGTGTGATTACGGTAGCGATGTTAGTTCTTCGCGTCATAGGATCACGCCAAAAGGAAGAGGAAGAAGCCTTTTAGTAGTTAGTCCATTGGTTTCCTGTTGTTGTCCCGGGGTGACCCGGGATTATCTGAGATACGTTTTTCTACCTACATTATAATAACTTGCTGTTTGACTTGGGTATAGCGTTTTTACGCTTGACAACAGGAAACCGGACTTATATACCTTACACTTTTCTACTGAACTTTTTCTCTTTGACAAGACTAACTGCGGCGGCGGCGAAAAACAAGAAAACACCTCCCGTTAACAAAGCGAACACGGCATGCCCATGATAAACATTACGTACAATCCATCCATGAATGATTCCATTCGTGATCTGAGGTATCGTTATAAAGAAATTAAATATACCCATATAAGTACCCATCTTATCAGCGGGAAGACTATCGGAAAGAATAGCATAAGGCATCGCCAATATACTTGCCCACGCTATACCGATGCCAATCATAGAAAAGACCATCATTCCTGTGTTATTCAACAAATAGAGAGAAACCAACCCTGCCCCTCCTAGGCATAAACAGAGGGCATGAGTCATTTTCCGACCTAAATGACGGGCAATCGGGATCAATAATAAAGCGAATAACATCGCCACAAAATTATAGATACTGAATAACTCACCTACCTTATCGCCAGCCATCGCATATTCGGCGGAAGCAGGATCTGTTGCCCCATATACATGTTCAGCGATAGCAGGCGTAGAATAAACCCACATGGAATACAAGGCAAACCAAGCGAAAAACTGGCATAAACCTAACTGTAACATTATTTTAGGCATATGAAAGATATCATGCATGATCTCCATAAAACCATTGCTATCCCGCCTTTTTTCAATGACCTCACCACCGGAAAGCCGAAACTCAGCCATCTCTTCTGGGGAATATTCCTTTGTCTTAAAAATTGTCCATAATACGCTCGCTAATAAAATCGCCGCACCGGCATAAAAGGCGAATTTAACATTATCGGCAACCTCACCAGCAACCGCCGTATTAGATAAACCAAACACCTTATTCATAATACTCGGCAACAAGGAACCAACGACAGCACCGATGCCGATCAAGAAAGTCTGGATCGAGAAGCCAGTCGTATGCTGCTCATCGGGTAGCATATCCCCTACCAAGGCACGGAAAGGCTCCATCGTTACATTGATGGAAGCATCCATGATCATCAACATACCCGCACCAATCAATACGGGAGATAAAATAGCCGTCTCTGTACCGGGTGACAAGAACAATCCCGCATTCGGCATCAATATCAAGGCAATCGTCGTAAAGATAGCTCCTACCAGAAAAAACGGACGCCGACGTCCTAAACGGCACCATGTTTGGTCGGAATAATGACCAATGATAGGTTGTATGATCATACCTGTCAGCGGAGCCGCTAACCAAAATAAGGATAGTTGCTCTACATCCGCTCCATAGGTTTGAAGTATTCTACTTGAATTTGCGTTCTGAAGGGCGAAACCGAATTGAATGCCCAAGAAACCGAAAGTTAGATTCCAAATTTGCCAAAAACTCAAAAATGGTTTTGTTTTCATGAGAATTATGTTTTTTAAGGTATTTATTTGTTTGGTGACAAACATACGGAATTATTCCGAAACAGGACGTCGTCCCTATTCAAATTCATGCAAAGAAGTAGAGCAAACGTTTTCGGAAGCTACTTTTTTAACGGGTAGACTGTCTCACCACCAGATTTGTCTTGATAATCTTGCTCACGATACGATCCCCGTCACGCACGCCATTCAAACGTTCTATCAGTAAACGCATAGCGATAGCTCCCAACTCATAACCATGTTGATCCACGGAGGTCAGCAGGGGATCGCTAACTTCCGCTAAGCTATTATTCGTAAACCCACAAATCGAAACCTCATCGGGTATCCTCAATCCCTTGGCCTTTACAACATTCAGCACCCCAATAGCGGTCTCATCATTTACGGCGAAGAACGCATCCGGACGATTGGGTAACGACAATAATTCCGGGGTCAACCGAAGCGCCTCGGTATAATTATCACAAATCTTGATTAACTCTTTATCTACCGGTAATCCATTTTTACGCAAAGCATCCTCATACCCCATCCTACGATTATTAGAGATCGCTAAATGAGAAGGAGATCCGAAAAAGGCGATTCGCCGGCAACCGCTACGAATCAAGTATTCAACAGCGGAACAAACCCCGGCATAATCATCAACGACCACCCGGTCTGTCAAGATCCCCGTGCATATACGATCAAAAAACACCATAGGTATATCGCTATCGATTAGTTCTTGGAAATGATTGTAGATCGTCGTTGTTTTAGCGACAGAAGCCAAGACACCGCAAACACGTGCTTCCAATAAAGCTTGCGCACCTTTTACTTCTTTCTCATAATTCTCATTACTTTGACAAATAATAACACGATACCCTCCCTTTTCCGCCTCATCCTCTATACCGGATAAAACAGAAGAAAAGAAATAATGTACGATCTGCGGTAAAATAACACCGATTGTTTTCGTATTATTTGTCCGTAAACTCAAGGCTAAGGCATTGGGCTTATATTTATGTTCACGAGCGTAAGCATTCACTATATTCTTGGTTTCTTGGCTGATATCCGGATGATCAGCCAAGGAACGAGAGACTGTTGACGGGGAAATATGCAAGGCTTTCGCTATATCCTTTATCGTGATTTGACGCTTTTTCATGGTTCTCTTTTTTATAAAATCAAAGATATGTATTTAGGTCATACAATGCAAACGTTTGCGAGAACGTTTGCGTAAATTTATAGGGGTATCGACAAACATTTTAACAACATGAGAGGTTTGATAAACATACATTTGCATTCACATACTATGGCTAAAATTCAATAAATATAATAGAGTATTAATCTTAAACTGTCTAATGCATGAAACAAAAAATGTATTCTTGCGACGCAAGAGTAATCTTATCTATCTTGATAGGATTGTTTCTCTCCTGCAATGTTTTCGCACAAGACGTCACGATCAAAGGCAACGTGAAAGATGCGAAAGGTGAACCCATCATTGGGGCTAGTATCCTTGAAAAAGGAACTACGAATGGAACTGTTACCGATTTCGACGGTAACTTTATGCTTTCGGCGCCTAAAGGAAGTACGATCGGTATTTCTTACATAGGCTACAAATCACAAGACATTATCAACCAAGGACAAAGTAATTTAATTGTCGTATTACAAGAAGATACGGAAGTATTGGACGAGATTGTCGTAATCGGTTATGGTACGGTGAAGAAAGATGACGCTACCGGTTCCGTGACGGCCATTAAGCCAGATAAGATGAACCGGGGTTTGACCACCACCGCAACCGATATGATCAACGGTAAAATCGCCGGCGTAAATATCACGACTGACGGTGGAGCTCCGGGTTCGGGAGCCAGTATCCGCATCCGTGGTGGTTCTTCCTTATCGGCCAGCAACAACCCGCTGATCGTTATCGATGGACTTCCGATCGACAATGACGGTATCAAAGGGGTATCCAACCCGTTGAGTACGATCAACCCGAACGATATCGCAACATTCACCGTATTAAAAGACGCATCCGCCACAGCGATCTATGGTTCGCGTGCCTCTAACGGTGTGATTCTTATCACCACTAAGAAAGGTGAAAAAGGCTCCCGCCCACGGGTTACGTACGATGGAAACGTTTCTATCAGCACGAAGACCAAATCAATCGATGTTATGGGAGCTGACGAATATCGTAATTTCGTAACGGATCGTTTTGGGGCGGAATCAAGCGCCGTTAAGTTATTAGGAAAAGAAAATACGGATTGGCAGAAAGAGATCTTCCGTACAGCCGTGGGAACCGATCATAATATCACGGTATCCGGAGGCTTGAATAATATGCCTTATCGTGTATCCGCCGGATATACAAACCAAAATGGTATATTGAAAACCTCTAAGTTCGAACGTTATACTGGATCTGTAAACCTAGCTCCCAGTTTCTTCGAAGATCATTTAAATATTAACTTCAACGCCAAGGGAATGATCTCAAATAATCGTTTCGCCGATACGGGAGCTATCGGAGCGGCAATCGCATTCGACCCGACTCAACCAGTCATGAACGGCAACAGTAAATACGGAGGTTATTTTGCTTGGGAAAATGCCGGTGAATTTATCTCAATCGCTACAAAAAACCCGGTAGCGATGCTTCAACAGAAAAAAGAAGAGGCTAATTCTAAAAACTTGGTCGGTAATATCCAAGTTGATTATAAATTCCATTTCCTTCCCGAATTACGTGCGAACTTGAATTTAGGTATGGATATGGCTACCGGTACGCAAGACATTTACTATCCGAAAGAATCTCCATTAGGTTACGTGGATAACGGCAAAACAGGTTATGAGACAATCGACAAATACAATCACCTATTGGATTTTTATTTGCAATACGCTAAGGATTTCAATGAAAAGCATCATTTTGATATCATGGCTGGTTACTCTTGGCAACATTTCCATCGTTCCACAGAGAACGCATACAATAACTTGAACGGAGATAACCCGACTTCTTATATTTTCAAGACAGAAAGTTATTTGATCTCTTTCTTCGGACGTGTCAATTATTCATTCATGAATCGCTATCTTATCACCGCGACCTTACGTAACGATGGCACTTCCCGCTTCTCTAAAGACAACCGTTGGGGATTGTTCCCTTCCGTGGCTTTAGGATGGAAGATCAAGGAAGAGGGCTTTATGAAAGACGTGGACGCTGTATCGGATTTAAAACTACGCTTGGGTTATGGTATTACCGGTCAACAGGATATCTCGCAAGGAGACTACCCGTATATGGCGACTTATTTCGCGGGACAAGACGGAGCCTACTATCAATTTGGCGACCAATTTGTTCCTATCGCCCGTCCCGACGGTTACAACCCGAACTTGAAATGGGAGGAGACTACTACTTGGAACGCCGGATTCGACTTCGGATTCTTAGATAACCGTATCACTTCATCCTTGGATTATTATTACAGAGAAACTAAGGACTTGATCAATGTGATCGACGTACCGGCCGGAACAAACTTCAAGAACCGTATCGTCAGCAATATCGGTTCTTTGAGAAATCAAGGTGTTGAGTTCTCCATCAACGCTAAAGCGATCTCAACCTCTGATTGGAAATGGGACCTAGGCTTTAATGTCGCTTGGAACAACAACGAGATTACGAAGCTAACCGCACAGGATGACGCCTCATCCATCGTATTGGCAGGAACCGTAGAAGGTGGTACCGGGACCATGATACAGGCACAAGGTGTGAATCACCCGGCGAACTCATTCTATGTATACGAGCAGGTATATGATCAACAGGGTAATCCGATCGAAGGATTATACGTGGACCGCAACGGAGATGGTGTGATCAATGACGAGGACCGTTATTTCTGCCATAAACCGGCAGCCGATGTAACGATGGGCTTTACTTCTAAATTGGTATGGAAAGCATGGGATTTCAGTTTCTCACTTCGTTCCAACCTCGGGAACTATGTATATAATAATGTAGCCTCATCCAATGCGGCATTAAGTGAAGGTAGTATTAACAATAAAGGCTATCTATCCAACCGTCCGCTATCCGCTTTCGATACGAATTTCCAGAACATGAACGTATTGTCCGATTATTATGTACAAAACGCATCCTTCTTACGCTGCGATAATATCACGTTGGGTTACTCTTTCAACAAATTATTCGGCGTATTGGGCGGACGTATCTACGGAACCGTACAGAATCCTTTTGTTATCACGAAATATAAAGGATTGGATCCGGAGGTAGCGAACGCAGCTGATAAGACCTTCGGTATCGATAAGAACGTATATCCTCGCCCATTGGTAGGTATACTCGGTGTAAGTCTTAACTTCTAATTTTAAATCAGGATATCTATATGAATACGAAATTCTTTAAATATATAATACCGGCTTTATCGCTGGTTTTCAGCGTAAACTTCACCTCTTGCCTAGGTGATCTCGATGTTACGCCTATCGATCCGAACCTAAACGTAGAGTTCGATCAGAACGCCAATTTCGCCAAGATCTATGCGGGATTAGCCATCACAGGAAATAAAGGTCCCGACGGACAAGGAGATATCGCCGACACGGATGAGGGAGCGTCGGGTTTGATGCGTATGCTATTCAACCTGAATGAGCTTCCTACGGACGAGGCGATTTGCGCTTGGTCTGGCGACGTGGATGTATATCCCTTGAACTTCGCTAAGTTTACCGCCTCGAACGGTGTGGTATTGAATATGTTCAACCGTCTGTACATCCAAATCGCTCAGTGTAATAACTTCTTAATACAGACAGAGGGCAAGGATGACGAGGAAAGTCTTACACAGCGTGCTGAAGTTCGTTTTATCCGTGCCTTGGATTATTATTATTTGATTGATTTATATGGCAATGTCCCGTTCGTTGATGAGAACACGGGTATCGGTACCTATGTTCCCGAACGGATTACCCGGGCGAATCTCTATACCTATATAGAGAAAGAGTTGAAAGAAATCGAGCCACAAATGAAGGCTCCCCGTGCAAATGTATATGGACGTGCCGATCAAGCCGCCGTATGGATGCTACTTTCTCGCTTATATCTGAACGCAGAAGTATATACAGGTACCCCTCAATGGTCTGCCGCCGCTGAATACTCAAAGAAAGTCATGGACGCCGGTTTCTCTCTGGCTCCTAATTATGGAGATAATTTCCTTGCAGATAACAACACCTCTCCCGAGATGATCCTGCCGATTTGTTATGATGGCGTACAGACCCGCTCTTGGTCCGGATTGTTCTTTATCGCCAGCTTTATCAGTGGTGACATGAACGCACTGGTTGATTTCGGGACTAAAGAAGCATGGGGTGGTAACCGTGCCCGCATGGCATTGGTGAAAAAGTTCGCTTCTGACGGAGACTTATCGAAAACAACTGATACACGTGCCTCTTTCTGGACTACAGACCGTACATTCGAGATCAATAAGCCGACCGAGTTTACAGAAGGTTATTCTGTAACTAAATTCAAGAATATCACGAAATCCGGACAAATCGGTCACGATCCGAATCAGCAGTTCCCGGATATGGATTTCCCATTGTTCCGTTTAGCCGAGGCTAATCTGACCTTTGCCGAAGCCACAATACGGGCGGGAGGCGATAAACAAGCCGCTTTAAGCGCTATTAACCAGCTACGGAAAAGAGCGAAAGCCACGGAAATTACGGCAACCGATCTTACTTTGGATTTTGTGCTTGATGAGAAGGCCCGTGAGTTCTATTTTGAGGCGCAACGCCGTACGGATTTGATCCGCTACAATAAGTTCACCTCCAATTATACTTGGGATTGGAAAGGCGAGACAGCGGGAGGTACTTCAATCTCCAGTCACTTCTCATTGTTACCGATTCCTTCGACCCAACTCGTGGCAAACAGTAACTTGAAACAAAATCCGGGTTATTAATCGTAAAACCTATTAATAAGTAACAATTATGAATAAAGTCAATATATTATCCATCGTGTTTGCGGGCATCTGTGCTTTTTCTGCCTGCACGGACGATAAAGATCCGGTTATCAATGACCTAAAGGACTCAGAAGGTAATAATATATCTTTTACCCTCAATGCTCCGAATAACAGTTCATATACTTTAATGCCGGAAAATGCCAGTAGTATCATCGATATTTTTACCTGTGAACAACCGGATTACGGTTTTGCGGCAGGTGTAACGTATACCGTACAAGTCTGTGAAGGAGGAACTGAATTCGAGAAATTCGAGTCGCTGCCAACTACCGGTTCCGGCGAAAAAGTCTTGATCAAGACATTCGAGCTGAATGATGCCATGAACAATTTGGGAATGGTTAATCCTACCGTAGCTTATAATGTGGACTTCCGTCTTAAAGCATTTATTAACGACAGTGTTCCCGAACTTTATTCGAACACGGTAAACATGGCGATCACTCCATATAGTGGCGCCCGTACCCAAGTTTATTTTGTGGGTGACATATTCGACAACGGATGGAACAATAACGACCCATCGATGCGTATATTCGCTGATGACGATGTCAATAATATGTTATTCACTTACACAGGTTTCGTAAAAGCCGGTAGCGCATTCAAGATCATTCAAACCCCGGGTGATTGGGGCATTCAATGGGGTTACGACAGCGACGGAGCATTAAGCAATGACGGCGGTAGCGGTAATATCGAAGGCTTCACGCAGGATGGCTATTATACGATCACGTTAGACTTGGCTGGTAACAAATACAGCATCGAACCTTATACCGGAGCGACAACCGAATACAAACAAATCTCCCTGATTGGAGACTTCAATGATTGGGGTGGTGATCTAGATTTACAACAGGCTAGTTACGACAAGCACATCTGGATCGGCGAGAAAATAGAGATTCCGTCCGATGGCGGTTTGAAATTACGTGCGGATCATGACTGGGCCGTAAGTTTCGGTGGCAGCAATAGTTTATGGAACGATAAACAAGGACAATTCGCCAAATTTGACGGAGGTGATAATGTAAAGGTTTCCGCCGGTACCTATTTTATCAAGTTTAATGACTTAACGAAACATATCATTCTACTAGCCGAATAAGGCATTACTTAAATTACCATCCTTTACTTGATTTAAAAGTCAAGTAAAGGTGGTAATAGATAAAAGTAACGCTTGTGTTTATGAATTATGCCTCAAAAGATATGTTTTAGAACATGATTTTGTTAAATCAAGTTAAGCAAATGAGATTTCCAAACTATTCATTATGCTACATAACATAAAATCTCTATATTTGCACTGTGTTTTTCATGGTATTAGATTTAAGGTTAACAATTGAGATTGGCTGTCCGTGATGGATAGCCTTTTTTTGTTTCCTTCTAATAGTACATATTGGATTTGATGCCATTGCTGACATACAACAAACCATTCTTTCTCGTGATATAAATATTGTTTTCTCTAGCCAACCAGCCAATAGCCAAGGCTAGGTCCTCAATACTTAAAGACAATTTACGGCTTAACTCTTGCGTAGATATTTCATTTACCTCGTTTAGCGCATGCCACACTTTTCCTGCGTTTAGTCCAATTCTTCCTTTTTCCATAATCAAAATACTTTTCTAGTAAACGAACTATATTCTTTTTGTTTCCTCTTTCCTACGATTAGTAGTCATTTGTAAAGTTCGCCCTTAAATTTTAGGGAATCAATATCCATTCTTTCGTTTCTATGTTCTATTTTTATTATCTTGAATAATAAGTATTTATTAATTCCTATATTTGAGACGAATTACCGATTAGATATGGAAAAGGAAATGCTCACATTCGATATCACGAACGATTTTATCGTCGGAGATCGTATCACAAAAGAGACGCTAAACAAATACAGCAAGCTGCCTCATAAGATAAAGGCAGGTTTGTTTCTCCTTTGTGTAGAAGGTTCCGTGCAGGCTTCTATCAATCTAGCGAAGTATACGATTAACAAATATGATTTCGTGACCTTAGTGCCCAGCAATTTTATCCAGTTCCATGAAATATCGGACGACGCTCGTTTCTATTTCGCCGGATTCTCTTCGGAGTTTATGACAAACATCAATTTTATTAAATCAACCATGAGCTTTCTTCCCGTTATCACGGAACATCCGATCATGCCGCTGGAAGAATCTGTAGCTCAATTATATATTGACGGATACCGTTTATTGATACGTGCGCAATCCTTATCCCCGTCTTATTCTATGGTAAATAAAAACCTAGTCATCGCTTATCTCACGATATTCATGCAAGGAACGGCTGAGTTATATAAAAATCATAGCCATTGGACAAATGGAATCCGTACGCGCACCAATGAGATTTACCGTAAGTTTATCCAACTTGTCGTAGAGCATTATACCACCGAGCACAGCGTTTCTTTTTACGCCGCTCAATTAAATTTGTCGTTACCTCATTTCTGCACGACTATTAAGAAAGCGATCGGACTTACTCCCTTGGAAATCATTTCCTCCATTATCACGATGGATGCCAAGGCACAATTAAGATCGACAGACTTAACCGTAAAAGAGATCGCTTTCTCTTTAGGCTTTAACAACCTGTCTTTTTTCAACAAATATTTCAGGCAGCATACGGGAATGACACCTCAAGAATATAGAAGAATGAAAATTCCCTCAAGCACGTAGCCGGCAATCACTTCTTTTGTAAAACCATACGATCGATATCGGGCATCCATGAGTTTCCATTCGATAAGCGTATGCGATTCATACCGGGTTTCAGACGGATCTCTATTTGCTCGCTAGCGACCTCATGCGCAGGATGAGCCTCTACATTTTTTACGACAACTCCATTAACTTGACAAATTAATTCTCGATTCTCCGCACACTGATAATCCACGGACATCAAGTATAAACCTCCCTCACGACTGTATACATTATGCCATTCCAGATAATTGCTATCACGATTACCTAATCCCGTAACCTTCGCACCTCCAGAGCAATTCCCGTCATCCTCATAAATCGCCGTTCCAAACGCTTTGTGATTTTTTATTTCTTGATAGTCTTGCAACCAAGCACATTCCGCCTCATAGACCGTCCGTTCTCCCCTTTCCAGTCCATCCAGACGGAAAATACGTGTCCCATGCGCAGGTATGGTTACGGAAAAATCCCGATCCTTGTACTTTCCAAGATCTCTCCTTTCAAATAAGTCCCGTACACTCACGTCGCCCCGCAAATAGAAATCGGCAAAATCCAGATGAATAGTCCGTTCCTCATCCGTAGAGTTATAGACGGCGACAGCGCATGTATTCCCATTCACTTCTTCCAGATCCTTTGTCAAGATATACACTCCATCCATTTGCTTAACGACATAAGCTTGCAAGCCTAGTACGTCTTGATTTAACGCTATCAGTTCCTCGTTTTTCAGTAGCCGCAAAGATTTCTCAGAGATGGTAGTCAGATCACAGCCAATCAATAAAGGGGAGCTCATAATACACCACATTCCAAAATGAGTTTTATCTTCTTCCTCACTCATTCCACGGCCGATCTCAAGCATATCCATATCATTATATTTTCCTTCGCTCGCATAAGCGGACAAATATAGATTCTGCCGGATAATATTCTTCACGGACTCCCAGCTAGGATTTATATCTTGCGAGATACGCCATGAGAAGGCAACGTCATGCACCCACGTACCGGGAAAATTCCAACGACATACATTCATACGCACATCTTTACGGCCGGTAGCTAGTATCGCATTATGGATCGCCGTGTATCGCTCTTGCTCATCCAGACCTAATTGATCGAAATTCTGTTTGGCGTCGCCGCCACAAAAGTCGATCTTAATAAAATCGAATCCTATTTCCTTAAAGAAGTAGTCCGCATCCTGACGATCGTGCCCATAAAAGCCGACATTGATCCCTAAAGAATCCTTATCCCAAAAGGAGCCGCAAGTATTCCGGCCCGCATCGGAATAAATACCCGCCTTAAACCCTAACGCATGGATATGATCTACCGTCTGCTTCAAGCCATTCGGAAAACGGACCGGATGAGTGATTAACTCCCCGCTCGCATCCCGTCCCCCAAAATACCCGTCATCAATATTAATATATTTATATCCAACCTCTTTCAAGCCATTCCGCGACATCGCATCAGCTTGTTTCATTATCAGTTTGTCGCTGATATTCACTCGATAGGTATTCCATGAGCTCCATCCCATCGTGGGAGGATCATACGCAAAAACAGAAGATGCCAAGAGAAGTAAGGCGATTGATATATAGTTTCGCATGGTATAAAATTTTCATGTATAACGTTCTTAATCAAACAAAAATAAGAAAAGTGTATCAGACCGCCAAATCGGGATAAACGAAAAAAGGGAAGTATGCCTTTTTGACGTGACATACTTCCCTCACTTATATAAACTCTGTATTTGGATTACCAGATAACCACCCGATCAACCGGAGCCATAAACATCGGATCGCCCTCTTTAATGTCAAAAGCGGCATAGAACGGGGCGATATTACGCAAGGCAGCGTTCACACGCCATTTTCCCAATGAATGCGGGTCGATCTTGGTACGACGACGGATCTCCTCGGGACGGATATTTTGTCCCCACAACGTCGCATACCCCAAGAAGAAACGTTGCTCATTCGTGAAGCCATCGATCGGGGCCGGAGTCTCTTTGCCCTTCAAGCTATTCAAATAAGCTTGGTGAGCGACCAACAAACCTCCGTGGTCGGCGATATTCTCACCCAACGTAAAACGTCCGTTGGCATGAAGCGTATCTATTACGATAATCTGGTCATATTGATCAACCAATTTATCAGCACGCTCCGTGAAACGGACAGCATCCTCGGCAGTCCACCAATCGATCAAATTACCATCCTTATCGTAGTTACGTCCCTGATCATCGAATCCATGCGTCATCTCATGGCCGATTACCACGCCGATAGCGCCATAGTTCACCGCATCGTCGGCATCCGGATTAAAGAATGGAGGCTGAAGGATCGCAGCCGGGAAACAGATCTCATTCGTAGTCGGATTGTAATAAGCGTTCACGGTCTGCGGATTCATATGCCAACGAGACTTATCGACCGGCTTATCCACGTCCGCCAATTGATAGGCCATATCGAAGATGTTAGAACGGCGAACATTCGCCCAATAAGAATCGTCCTTGATCTCCAAACCACTATAATCACGCCATTTGTCCGGATAACCAATTTTCACCGTAAAGGCAGCCAATTTCTCTTGCGCTTTCGCCTTAGTCGTATCGCTCATCCATTCCAAGCCGTTGATCCGCTCGCTCAAAGCGGTCTGCAAATTCCCCACCAGCGTTAACATCTTTTCCTTGGAAGAAGCCGGGAAGTATTTCTCTACATACATCTCGCCGACGGCCTCGCCCAACGCACCGTTTACCGTATTCAACGAACGCTTCCAACGAGGTTGTTGTTCCTGCTTTCCGGACATTACCTTTCCATAGAACTCAAAATCAGCGTCTACAAAATCATCACTTAGGTACGGAGCCGCCGCGCTCAATAAATTAAACGCCAAATAATATTTTTGCTCATCGACCGTCGTATTCCGCAAAGCCTCACTCATATCCTTATAGAAGTTGATTTGCTTCGCATCCAACTCTTTCAGCCCGGCTAATCCCATGGATTCAAAATATACATCCCAATCCAACGGGGATTCTATTTGCTTGAAATCCTCGTAAGCCAATTTATTATAGTTCTTCTGGGAGTCACGCAAATCCTCACGGCCATAAGAGATCTCGGCGATAGCCTTCTCTATTTTCATCACGGCATCCACCGCCGCATCCGCTTGCTCCGGACTTGAGCCGGCCAATGTAAATAATTTATTTATATAAGCCCTGTAAGCATCACGCATCTTGGCGGAGCCTTCATCTTCCAATAAATAATAATCCCGATCGCCCATTCCGATACCAGCCTGATACAGCTGGACGATATTCATGGCACTATTCTTCTCGTCAGCGCCCACGAACAAAGCGAAGAACGGAGCCATGCCTTCCTTATGAAGCGTAGCCACCATCTTAGAGACATCCGATTTCGTTGCCAGCGCATTGATAGCGGCCAGTTCCTCTTTGACAGGAGCCACTCCATCGGCATTCAACTTCGTGCTATCCAATCCCATCGCATACAAAGCGCCGATCTTCCCGGCGACACTGCCCGCCTCATGGGGCGTAGCGCTAAGTTCCTCGATCAATACCCGGAGCTGTTCTTGGTTATTCTCTAGTAATTGGTCGAAAGTTCCGAAACGAGCGTATTCCGGTTTCAAAGGATTATTCTTAATCCATCCACCACAAGCGTATTCATAAAAATCCGTGCCTGCGGCAACCGTGGTATCCATATTCGCAGGATTAATAGCAGCGATCTTCACTACCTCTTTCTGAGGAGTGTTACAACTCGCTAAAGCGACTATCCCAGCCGCTAAAAACGGAAACATTTTTCTCTTTCTCATTTTGTTTAGTCTTTTGCCTTAAAACCTTACAAAGATACGATAAATACGCAAAAGAAAAACATGTACGTGTTTCTTTTAAAACATGTACGACTTTTTCCGAAAACACGTACGTGTTTTTCGAACGATAAAAGGATTCATGTATTCAAGAATAAGTGTATCTTTGCCAACAAATCATTTATATCATGAAGAAACTAATAATCAGCGTTTGGGCATTTATCGCCCTTCCCTTATTCGCTCAGCGAGACGCGAATATCCGTATTTATCCGGAGCAAGGTAACCAACAGATCAGTAAACATATTTACGGGCAATTCGCCGAACATCTAGGGAGTTGTATCTACGGTGGCTTATGGGTGGGGCCGGAGTCCGACATCCCTAATACCCAAGGATACCGTACGGATGTCTTAAACGCGTTGAAGAAACTACAGATCCCGAACTTACGTTGGCCGGGCGGTTGCTTCGCCGACGAATATCATTGGATGGATGGAATCGGCCCCAAGGAAAATCGCCCGAAAATGGTGAATAATAACTGGGGAGGGACGATTGAGGATAATAGTTTTGGAACCCATGAGTTCTTGAATCTATGTGAGTTATTAGGTTGTGAGCCTTACATCAGCGGAAACGTGGGAAGCGGTACGGTTGAGGAAATGGCTAAATGGGTGGAATACATGACCTCGGAAGGAGACAGCCCTATGGCCAACCTACGCCGGAAAAATGGCCGGGATAAGGCATGGAAAGTCAAGTTTTTCGGCGTTGGGAACGAGAGTTGGGGATGCGGGGGCAGTATGCGACCGGAATATTATTCCGACCTTTACCGTCGTTACTCTACGTATTGCCGTAACTATGATAGCAATGTCTTGTTCAAGATCGCCAGCGGTGCCAGCGATTATGATTACAACTGGACCGAGACGCTGATGAAACAAATCGGCGGACGCATGGATGGTATCTCTTTACATTATTATACAGTAGGAGATTGGAACAATAAAGGCTCCGCTACCGATTTCAACACGGAGGATTATTACTGGACCTTAGGAAAATGCCTTGAGATAGAGGATGTCGTTAAAAAGCATATCGCTATCATGGATAAATACGACCCGAAGAAAAATATAGCCCTCATGGTAGACGAATGGGGTACTTGGTGGGATGTGGAACCCGGTACGATCCCCGGCCATCTGTTCCAGCAAAACACGATGCGCGACGCTTTCGTAGCCGCTCTTACCCTACATGTCTTCCACAAATATACGGACCGAGTGAAAATGACCAACATCGCACAGATTGTCAATGTATTGCAGTCCATGATCCTCACGAAAGGCAAGGACATGGTGCTTACGCCTACTTACCATGTGTTCGAGATGTACAAGGTTCATCAAGACGCTACCTTTTTGCCGATGGATCTAATCTGCGACAAGGAGAAAGTAAGAGACAACCGGGAAGTGCCGGTCGTAAGCGCCTCCGCATCCCGGGACTCGCAGGGTAAAATCCATATCTCGTTGGCAAACGTAGATCCCCGGCAAAGCGAGAACATCCATATCGACCTGCAAAACGTAACGATAAAGAGCGTGAACGGGCGTATCCTGACAGCGTCCTCCATAAACGACTATAACACATTCGATTCGCCGGAGAAGGTCAAGCCGGAAGTTTTCAAGGGAGCCAAGGTGGAAAAGGGAAAGTTAAGCGTCAGCCTTCCTCCCATGTCGATCGTCGTATTAGAAGTTTTATAAAAAGACGGACAATAACATGGCAATGTTTCTATAATTATTAACTTTGCCCGAAGAATTAAAAAACACATTAAAGAAACGCATTATGAAACCTACATTATTTGTATTGGCAGCCGGAATGGGTAGTCGTTATGGGGGATTAAAACAATTGGACGGCCTAGGTCCCAATGGCGAGACCATCATGGACTATTCTATTTTCGATGCTATTCGTGGCGGGTTCGGTAAACTTGTATTCGTTATCCGCAAATCTTTCGAGAAAGACTTCCGTGAGAAAATCATCTCCAAATATGAGAACCATATCCCGGTTGAAGTCGTATTCCAAGACTTGAACGATCTTCCGGAGGGCTTCACTTGCCCGGAGGGACGTGAGAAACCGTGGGGAACCAACCATGCCGTATTGATGGGCAAGAAGGTTATCAATGAGCCTTTCGCCGTAATCAACGCCGATGATTTCTACGGACGTGACAGCTTCGCCGTATTAGGCAAGCAATTGTCTGAGATGGATGGCAAGAAGAATGATTATTGCATGGTAGGCTACCGTGTAGGTAATACGTTGAGCGAGAGCGGTTCCGTAGCACGTGGTGTTTGCGCCACGAACGAGGAAGGTTATCTGACAGGCGTCGTGGAGCGTACCGCTATCGAACGTATCGACGGAGATATCCAGTTTGTAGACGAGAACGGAAAGAAGGTCGTATTGGAAGAAAATACGCCGGTATCCATGAATATGTGGGGCTTCACTCCCGATTACTTCGAGTATTCCGAGGAATATTTCAAGGAGTTCCTAAAAGCCAATATGGGTAATTTAAAGAGTGAATATTTCATCCCGTTGATGGTAAATAAATTGATCACGGAAGGAACAGCCCGTGTGAAAGTATTGGATACAACCTCCAAATGGTTCGGCGTAACTTACGCAGCGGATCGTCAAGGCGTTGTGGATAAGATCCAAGCCTTGGTAGACGCAGGCGAGTATCCAAGCAAATTATTCTGATTATAAGGCCCTTATGGCTGATTTCTCAGCAAGAAGTAACAGCCGTGGCCTAAGACTCTTATCGTATCACCCTTGTGAAGCGATCTTTTCACGGGGGTGATACGATCTTTTCACCTCTGTGAAAAGATCAATACCTCCTAATGAAAACGATACTATATATATTTCCATTACCCAAAAGACCTAGTCCAAAGCTTTTGTATGTAACCATTCAGAAAGCAAATCCGCAACCTCTATATTATTTAAATCCGACATAGGGAAATGGGTATTGCCATGTAATCCTACCTCCGGTAAATGAATAACGGTGACATCCCCACCCTGATCATTCAGCATTTTTGCCCATATCTTCATCAAGCGCAAACGGCGTGTCCATTCATATAACTCCGGACGCTCATCGGTTTCGGGTAAATTATCTCCATAATAAATGACGATAGGGACCTTGGTATATTCCATGAATACGGACATAGGTACTTCAATGCCTTCCATTTTCTTGGAAAGCGTAATAAACTTAGCCTCCTCCGGCAATTGCCCTTCCGGAAAAGGAACCGCTCCACCCGGTTCGTATGACGCGATAGCCTTAATGTTTCTCGTCTTAAGCAATGTATTCCATCCAACGGGCCCGCCTTGCGAATGGGTAATAAATACGCCCGGGCCTATCTTGTCGAACAAAGCGGCGTAGGCATCCGAATAGACCTCAAAATCCGTCGTGCCAATAGTCGGCGTCATTTGACGAAAGTATTGGTCCAAGGTTTCCTTATCCCGCTTAAACTGTACTCCTTCAAAATAATCCGGCCAGATACCTACACGAAAACGGTTAAACCAAACCTCCTCGTCAAACGCCGGAGAAATTGTCACGCTCTCCGTACCTCTACCGGCGTTCCCTCTACGAGGCTGATCGACAAGATAGACACTAAACCGGCGACGTAAGAAAATATTCTGGAAGCCCTCACGCCCGTCGGGTGTGGTTTCCCATGTCTTAGAAAACTGCCCTACACCATGGGCGAATACCAATGGGTATTTCCTCGCTCCGACCGGCTTTTGATAAAATACGTACGCATGGTCGCCATGAAAAGTATGCCCTAATGAATCAACCAAGACCGTACCTCCAACAGCGAAGCTGCCTTGCTCATCCACCATCAGAACACGCTCATCTCGCTGTTTACATCCAACAAGCAAGAGAATGATACCAAGTATAAAAACAGGTCTCATATTTCCGATAGCTTAATCTATTTCTGTACTTTTGATTCCTGTAGCGCATTATAACGGCTTCCCACTACAGGGATAGCGGAAACCGCATCCTCCAATTCCCTCATCTCACCGGCGGTGAAAATGATATCCGCAGCACGTAAATTCTCTTCCAGATGAGACAGCTTCGTAGTCCCCGGTATAGCTACGATCCAAGGTTTCTTATTCATTAACCATGCCAAGGCAACTTGTGCGGGCGTGATCCCCCGTGTCCTCCCAAAAGCATTCAGCACTTCCACGATCCGCATATTGGCACGGATAGCTTCCGGTTGAAAACGAGGTAAATCTTGACGATTGTCGTTTTCCGGATCAAATCGAGTATACTCGTTAATCAAGCCTCCCAAAAAGCCTCGATTTATCGGACTATAAGGAACAAAACCAATACCCAATTCCTCACACAACGGCAATACGCTCTCCTCCACGGCACGATGCATCAAATGATATTCACTCTGTATAGCCGTAACAGGGCAGATCCTATGGGCACGGCGGATGGTATCGGCATTCACCTCGCAAAGTCCGAAATGCAATACCTTGCCTTCTCTGATCAATTCGTTCACGGTCTCAGCGACGACCTCAATCGGAGTGTTCGGGTCCGCACGATGCTGGTAAAACATACCGAGAGTTTCTACTCCAAGATTGCGAAGCGAATTCTCGCACACCTTACGTATATTGTTGGGAGAACTATCTTCCTCTGTCTTGATTTGTACGCCATCCACAAACTTATGCCCAAATTTAGTAGTTACAAATACCCGGTCCGAATAACCTTTCAACGCTTCGCCAACTAATCGTTCATTCGTTTGATAACCATAGCTCTCTGCCGTGTCGAACAAAGTAACACCACGATCGATGGCCTCATGTACCAAAGCGATTACTTGCTTCTTGCCGGGATGCTGGCCGCGATGATGATTCAATCCCATACAACCAAATCCCATAGCCGATACAACCATGGAAGCCGTACCACTTCCCAATGTCCGCTTTACACCGACCACGGCATTAGTTTTACAATCCAAGGCCGAGGGTCCTTGCCTGTTCACGCCCTCACAGGCAACCATTCCATTGAATACGGAAGAAGCACAGATCCCTGTTCCTGCCAATACCGCCGACCTCAAAAATCCCCGACGGCTTATCTCATTGTACTTTCTCATAACTTATGACCTTTCTAATTAATATTCCATTCACGGCAAAAATACAACGTTCCTACATCCAAACATGTATCAAAACCACAGATAGATATACCAATTTCATCGGTCATACTCCTTATCCGTCACAGCCCGGAGCTGTACGGCATGATTCTCGATCGCATGTTCCGTAATGGTCATACACACGATAGAGCTACCCGGTGTCGCCCCATTCCAATGGCGTACATTAGGAGGTGTCACGATCACATCACCCTTCCGGATCACACGTTTCTCTCCTCCTTCCTCTTGATAATATCCTTCTCCATCAAGTACTAACAAGGTTTGTTCGGCATCCGGATGGTAATGCCAGAAATTACGACTGTAAGGTTTGAATATAAAATGCGCGATCATCGTATTACCAGACTCCTTCAACAAGGAGACATAGACATCCCCCGTATTATACTCCGACGAAGCCTTTGCGTCAGCAGGGAAAATCAATGTCTCGGCACTTTGTTCACCCTCGCTAGAGCTGAGAGCTACAAGGTCAAAAACTTCTCCCGGGGCTAAGACATGAACACGTTCCGGATTGAAGATACGCTCTTCTAGCATTTTAGGGTCGGCATTGAATGGTTTCATATCGGGAGCATCCACCGTTCCCCAATGAGACAGGAGAAGCTGCGCTTTAGGATAAGCATTTGCGATCTTTATGGCTCCCTCCAATCCTATATGCCATGAATCATCCGAAAAATCAAAAAAAATCACGTCCGGGGCAGGTAATTCCAAGAACTCAGGAAGAAAGCGGGAATCTCCCGGTGCCCAAATTAAGCCATCCGGTGTTTTCATGAGGAAACCACAATAATCTTCAACCTTAAATTCACGCGTATATCCCGGATACTCATTTTGCCACGTATGGTAAGCCGGAGTTAACTTGATAGAAATCGGACCAACATTAAAAGTCTCCCCGATACGATGTCCGAAAGAGTTCAAACCCTGTGTTTCCATCAAAGAATCCATGTAGAATGTAGAATGATATTCCCGGCATACAGAAGACATTTCCGTACAAGTAGGAACACTGTAATGATCATTGTCGCAATGAGTGATCAATACCGCATCCAAATGGGGAACATCTTTAGGGGCAATCGGCATATTTATTAACAAAGGCATATCAAATCCCTTCAACATAGGATCGACCATCAAACACGTACCACGGCTATTAATCAGAAAGCCAGCGTTCCCCAACCAGCGTATAACCGTATGCCCGGTTGACTCAAAAGCCTCTTTGCCGAAAGGTTGTGATGCAGGAGGGATGGCTTGACCCTTTTCATTATAAGAAAACTGAGCCTTTATGTTTAAGACAATCCCCCCTAAAATTAAAATAGCTAAGATACTTGCTCTCATAGTATATTGAATTTAGAGTTTTAAATTTCTATGACAAAATTACCTAGATTCAACATAAAACGATGTGCATATATTACAGATGTTTGTAACGCTATTACGGTTTCCTACCAAAGAAATCATGTTTAGACCTATTCCTTTGATCATAGATATCGATATTTATTCTTATTTTTGTCCATCTAAAACTAATAGAAATAAATATGAGACGGATTCTTACGATGTTGTTTGTTTCGGTATTTATGCTTTCGCTATGCCCGCTGCATGCGCAAGAGACTGAGACATTGGTGCTGATTGATACGGATATGGGTAAGATTAAGGTGAAACTGTTCAACGACACGCCGTTGCACAGGGATAATTTTATCAAGAACGTAAAAGAACACCGTTACGATGGATTATTGTTCCATCGGGTTATCAAGCAATTCATGATACAAGGAGGCGATATCAACTCGAAAGACGCTCCCTTGGACGCACATCTGGGCGACGGAGATCTAGATTACACCATCCCCGCCGAGTTCGTGTATCCGAAATATTTCCATAAGCGGGGAATGCTCTGTGCCGCACGTACCCCGGATGAGGAGAATCCCGAGAAGGCCTCATCAGCGACTCAATTCTATATCGTGACCGGAAAGTTCTTTACGGAGATGGAGCTAGATAAGATGACCAAGGAGAAAGGCATCGAGTTTACGCCGGAGCAAAAAGAAGCCTATATGCTGGAAGGCGGAACGCCTCATCTGGACGGCAACTATACGGTGTTCGGAGAGGTTATACAGGGTATGAAAGTCGTGGATAAGATACAGTTCGTCGAGACGAACGCCGAAGACAGGCCCACGAAGAACATAAAGATCAAGTCAATGAAACTCATAGAAAAATAAGTAAAATGGAAAATCAAGCAACTGAGACAAGGGTGCTTATGCACACCAACAAAGGAGATATAAAGCTGAAATTATATAACGACACGCCATTACATCGTGATAACTTTATCAAGTTGGTAAAAGAAGGGCAATATAACGGCTTGCTGTTCCACCGTGTGATCAAGGATTTCATGATACAAGGAGGTGACGTAACTTCCAAGGATGCCCCAATGAACAAGCAACTGGGAGCGGGCGATCTGGGCTATACCGTTCCCGCCGAATTCCGTTACCCGAAATATTTCCATAAGAAAGGAGCCCTTTGCGCCGCACGTACCGGAGACGAAGTGAACCCGGAAAAGGCCTCTTCCGCCTCCCAATTCTATATCGTAACGGGGAAAAAGTATTCGGAACAAGAGTTGAACCAGATGGAAAAGCAACTGGAAGGCCGTCTGAAACAAGAGATATTCGCCCGCCTGCAAAACGAGAACAAGCCTAAGATCATGGAATTCTATCGCAGTGGTAACAAGGAAGAACTGGCGATCCTTCGTGATACCTTGATCGGCAAGACCGAGCTGGAGGCCGAGAAGCGGAAAGACGAGGTAAAGTTAAACCCGGAACTCCGTGAGGCTTACAAGAATGTAGGTGGCGTACCGTTCCTCGACAATCAATACACGGTTTACGGCGAAGTGGTAGAAGGCATGGATGTCGTAGACGCCATACAGTCCTCCAAGACCAACAAGCAAGATCGTCCGACCGAGAATATCGTCATTAACTCCGTAGAGATCTTATAATGCGGTTATCGGCTTCATAAACCGACGAAGGGGCTTATCGCGAATATCAGTAATAAAAGAGCTATCTTGAGAAAGATCATACATATCGATATGGATGCCTTTTATGCCTCGGTGGAACAACGAGACCATCCGGAGTTGCGAGGAAAACCCCTAGCGGTCGGGCATGCGGAGCAGAGAGGCGTAGTAGCCGCCGCTAGCTACGAGGCCCGGAAATATGGGGTACGTTCCGCCATGGCGTCTCAAAAAGCCAAACGTTTATGCCCGGACCTGATATTCGTACACGGAAGGATGGACGTATATAAATCCGTCTCACGCCAGATCCACGAGATCTTCCACGATTATACGGATATCATAGAACCCCTTTCCTTGGATGAAGCCTTCTTGGATGTCACCGATAATAAACAAGGCATCTCTCTCGCTGTAGATATCGCCAAGGAGATCAAGAAACGGATCTGGGAAAACTTGAACCTGATAGCGTCAGCGGGAGTCTCCTACAACAAATTTCTAGCGAAAATAGCCTCGGATTATCGAAAACCCAATGGATTATGTACCATTCACCCAAGCCAAGCCCTCGATTTCATAGCCCGTCTTCCCATCGAGTCTTTCTGGGGAGTAGGTCCCGTAACAGCCCGAAAAATGCATACGCTCGGTATCCACAACGGACTGCAATTACGGGAATGTTCGGGGGAGATGCTTACCCGCCAGTTCGGAAAGGCGGGAATACTTTATTATGAGTTTGCCAGAGGTATAGACAACCGTCCCGTAGAAGCGGTACGAATCCGGAAGTCGGTAGGTTGCGAGCATACGCTAGAAAAAGATATCTCCCGCAAATCCTCTGTTATCATCGAGCTTTATCACGTAGCGACCGAACTTATCGGCAGGCTGGAACGTTCCGGATTCAAGGGAAACACACTGACCTTAAAGGTCAAGTTCCATGATTTCAACCAAATCACGAGAAGCCTCAGCCGTCCGGAAGAGTTAACAACCTTAGATAAGATCCTTCCCTTGGCCAAGGAATTACTGAAAGAAGTGGAATATACCGAGCATCCCATCCGACTGATCGGCCTATCCGTATCTAATCCCGTAAAAGAGGAGCCTCATACGAAAGACCGTTGGGAACAATTAAGTTTTGAGTTCAGCGACTGGAAATAATACTTGCCCTAGAAGGATAGCTTCATCATAAAACGTATACCCTTTGTCTGGATGCCCGGATGATCCTTATAGGTCAGACGCCATACATAATCCAAACGCAAGAACTTAAAGATATTCTCGATACCGACACCCGCCTCCATATAAGGAGTAGACGGGTCCATCAGGTAAGAGCCCTGCGGGAATAAGAACAAGCCCTCATTCTGCTCACTGATATACGGATTATTCTTATCCGTCAAGTGTCCGAACATACCCCGGAAAGAAAAGACCTCTCTCCATTTTAACTTCTTGATAAGCGGGATACGGTTCAACAAGGCTCCGTTCATGAAATAAGTAATATCCCACGAAGCGTACTCATCGTTGATGAACTCCATCGCATTCATATTCGTATAAGATTCCGGTTGCACCAAATACGACAAGTTTGCGTTTGGCAAGATCAACAAAGGATAAGGGGCTTTTGTCCAAACTTTACCTGCTTTAGCGAGAATATCCACATAACCGAAAGCAGAGAACCAGAAGCGTTTCTGGATACCGATCTCCGTCTTCTGATAATCATACGAACTACCTAATACATCTTGGAAAGCCATCGTATGGTTCAAGGTGAATACCGGTGCGTCAAGCGTAATCGGATAACGGTAATTACGAGTCTGGTAGAATTTCTCATTCGGGGCAAAACGGAACTTAAACTCCACTTCCGACATCCGGTAGGAATCGGTAGCCGTGATCTGGCCATCCGGACCGATACGGTCGAACGCAGCGTAACCGGTTGAGTATTCCTTAAAATTCCGAAGTACCGCCCCATAAGCCCAGCCGTTATAATGTTCACGGTAATAGGTCAGTTCCATATTCCTTAAATAGGTGGCACGTGTATCCTTCTGCCGCTTCAAGGCTAAGAACATATTATCCTTGTTGGTATACATATACTGCTGACCTAACTGGTTGATATCATATAGGTACTCGAAGCGAATAGAATGCACGGGAAATTCTTTCCGATAATCCTTCTTATCGATAAAAGAATATTCTACGATACCATCATATTTCAACTTGCGGTCTTTCGATCCATAAGCCAAATAACCATCCAAGAAAAGACGTTTACTGAACGCCGTTGTCGTGGTTCCACCGACACGGAAGCGGGCCCCCTCAATCGCGTTACCACTGATATAGGTGTTCATCGGGCCAAACTCGAACTTGCTCTTCGCCGGAATCTTATTCGTCGCGATATAACCGGAGGTAAGGATCGAAACAACCTTCTCCGTCACATAGAAAATAGGAACGGAACGAAGTTTCGCCATTAGCAACTCCACGTTATTCTGCTTGCGAGTTCCCGCCTCAGTAGGACGATTCTCCTCCCAGAAATCCGCCGAACGGCGATAAGCTTCCATCGGTATAATAATAGGTGCGCTCTCCTCGAATACTTTAGGATCATCGGGTCCCTCAAACGCTTGATTCGAATAGATATTCAAACGGCGGGCATACATTCCTTTCGATTTCTCCGTCAATTTGAAGTCCACGTTGATATCATCTTTCGTAATGATACGAGTCCCATCCGGGGCACGGTCGAAAGTCTGCTCGATCGTCATTCCACCGACAAAATTCAAGTTGATCTTCTTCGGGACATTCAACTTAACCTTCTGCACGAAATAAGTAGAATCCAACGTGATAAAAAGATGTCCCGTAAAGCCGAACGTCTCCGGAGTAAACGGAGCGAAACCCAAATCCACACACTTCTGTCCGGCGACCTCCACCGTGTCTAGCAAATAATATTTATAGAAGTTAGGTCCCATCGTAGACATAGGGCTTACGAAACGGTTCAAGAACAAAGGAATATCATTCTGGAAGATATTCACTTCCCGGAATACCTCATTCAAGAACTGTTGCATACCGTCTCGTGAGAAGACCTCATCCACACCAGCCGCTTTCGTAGCCTGAACGACCCTCTTTTCCGTCTTCGGGTCTTTACGATAATAAACGGTCTGGATTTTCTCACGTTCGGATACCGGCAAGATCGTCTTTCCCACCTCCAACGTATCGATAAACTCAGTCAAGAAGTCAAACTTTCCCGCCTTTCCATCCTTTTTCGGTTTCGGTTGGTAATCGTTCATAGCGAAGACCATCTTCTCGTATTGATCATACCGAAAATAATCATGATTACGAGGATCGTTGCTCTCCCGACGTGCGATAGCGTTTTTGATAAAGGTAACCGCAGGATTATCCTTCTTCCGATATCTTTCCTTTCCCGGCTTGATGATCACCTCCGACAAATTAATACTTGTCGGAGCTAGCTGAATCTTCAAATGTTCCGCTTTACCCGGAACGAATTTCAATTCTTTCTCCGTATAACCCAAATAAGAGACCTGTAAAGTACGTACCTTAGATGAAGAGGAAAGCGTAAAAGCCCCATCCAGATCTGTCGTAGCACCTATCGTAGTTCCCTTCAAAATCACAGCCACATAAGGCAAAGGTTCTCCCGTAATGGAATCAGTCACGATTCCTTTTATCATGTAGTTCTGGCTCTTCGCTACCCAAGCGAACGCCAATAAAAGCCATATAAAAACAATTCTCTTCCCCATCAGATCTGACACCTCATTAAACTCCGCAAAAGTACAACAGGATCATTTATATAAATGTTCCAAAACACATGCAATATATTCCAATTAGCAACAAAACAGGCAAAAATACACACGTATATACGCAACGCCCCTCAGCAGTATAGGCATAGGCCTGTATCTATACCAGCGTAAGCCAACACCTATACTGGCGTGTGCCCTCGCCTATACCGGCGTGGCACGAACCTACGAACGACTAATCTGAAGCCCCTTATTCGACAAGCTCATCTCCACGAACCGGGCGTTCGAATTGGGTGGAGAAAGAGTCAATATCTTTCGGATTTGCAGGGCCGCACCCGGGTCTTTCGCTACGATATATAAGTAACCACCACCGCCTGCTCCCGGAAGTTTATATCCCAAGGCATAAGCCTGTATCTTGGAGATAATAGCTTCCACCGCCGCCGGATTCGTTCCGGAATCGAGTGCCTTATTTTGCTCCCAAGTCTTTCCGACCAATTTACCATAAGTCACGAAGTCTCCGCATTGGATCGCCTCGTACATATCGAGCGCATGGGCTTTCATCTCGGACAAAAGACCTAAATGCGCCTCGCTATTCAAGAACATACCCCGTACGATTTCCGACAAAATATCTTTCGCCGTACGAGTAATTCCCGTATAATAAAGAAGATGACAAGGCCGGTATTCCGGATCAGTAAACAAATATTCCGGCAGCCAACGTACCAAAGGATTCTGATTAAAACCCTCGTTCGTTTGCAAGAGTTTCAAACCGTGCAATACACCACCGTATTGATCTTGCCATCCCCCGCCGGTAGTCAGCAATTGTTCTAAAATCAAGGTGCGGTTTCCGATCTCATTCTTATCCCAAGCCAAGCCACAAAAATCAGAGATAGCGCCCAGCACGGTAGCCGCGAGGATCGAGCTAGTGCCTAAACCGGAACCCGCCGGTATCGCCGCCAACAAGGTAATCTCCAGCCCGCTACCAAAAGCTTCCAGCTGGACATCCAAAGAAGCATAAGCCTCCGCCGAGAATTCCGGGACAAATCCCGCTAAGGCCAAAGCCGCTTTCGGGATGGAAAACGGCGATCCTACCTTATTATAATCACGAAGCTCATCCCATGAAGAGATAACCTCCATCGCTCCCAGATCGATCGAGCGAAGGATAATCTTATGGGTATCGGAAGGCTTGATATAGACTTGTAGTGGTGGTTGCCCGTTTAACTCGATCGCCACGTTCACCACGTTTCCACCCGCATATAAGCAATAGGGCGGCGTATCTGTCCACCCACCTGCCAAATCGATACGTACCGGACTACGTCCCCATACGATCTGGTCCCGATAGACATTCAAACACGGCTGCTGCTTACTTCCGAGGACGGAACCGACCAGCCCCTCCCGCAACAAAGCGAAAGCCTTTTGCTCCTCCTCCTTATACGCTACCCCCGAGATCTTCATCACCTGAGAACGGAACATATGATTATGTATCCTTTTCATCAACGGATTATCCTCGGGAAGGGCTTTCGGTAAGACAATCTTGTCTTTGGCGAAGCTTTCCGCCGCATCCGAAAGATCCAATTGATAGAATACACTTTTCTCATGATTAGCGGCCAATAATGACCAGTCTTTTTTACGGAAAACTTCTCGCTGAGCTACTAAACGGCGTAAATTCGCTTGATCGGACAAATCATTCGCCGATAATTTTCGGGCGGAAAGCCAAATATGCTTTCCCTCTTCCCTATCCGGCTCCGTAATCATCCAGCGCAGCACTTTTCCCAGCTCATCCACGGTTTGGCAAACAGGGAACAAAGGTGCGTTTTGTATATCCTCATTCCCTCCCAAGGTGATACCTCGCTCCATCGCCCAAGTCAAGATAGGTTTCCCCATAAACAAGGTAGACACATCAGACAAGGCCCCTTTAAACAAGTCATTAAAACCATAGGGCCTTGCCGCCCAATTGGTTTCCCCTACCGGGACAACATCTACACAGATACCTTCCGGCAGGGATAAGTTCCAATTATTCTCCGGAACACCCGTTATAATTTGCTGCCCACGTAACGTCCAATTCTCACCGATATAACTATTCTCTATCCATAATTCCGAATTCTCAGCGGTCAATTTCTGGTGTAACACCGCATTCTGCACAAACATGGCGGGATGTGGTTTCACCTTACGCTGCATGATCGCACGTTGATCCCTAACTAAGTTCTGTACCGCCAATGTAGAGGAAATCAACTCACGGCTAGTTCCATAATGATAGAACTCTCCACCCGGAAGCGGCAGAATCGCTACTGAAAGCTGATTCAACTCCGAGTCCGTGATACGTGGATTCTTCCCCAAGGCCAACCCGAATTCAGCATATAAATCATACGCCTTCATCGCCTTGCCATCCTCGGTATAGGAATGTTTCATTAATAACCGCACCGCCTTGTCGCTTAGCAGCCAGATACCGATATCCATCAAGAATAAATGACTACCCGCCAATTCCCCCAAAGTTTCCAACGAAGGCTTCTGTAGCATGAAGTCCAGAGTGTCCGGAGACTTACGGCTCGATACAAAAACCCCGTGATTCTTGGCCAACGAAGGCTCGACCCATAAACCGTAACAAACCACATCTACCTCAGGAATCTCCTGCAAAGGCTGGTTAGCACGGATATATACGTCACCGCTAGCGATCAAGGTATGAAGCGATTCCGGCGCCTTTTTCATGATCCGTTCATAAAGAGGTAATTGCAAAGACAATAAGTTCTGGGATAACCTCTGCCCTCTTGCCCAGCGAAACACAGGGATCGGAGTCAATATTTTCCCGGATGGCGCATATCCGGGCAAACGGCGGCTTTGCCCTCCGGCATGCAACAAGATACGCTTCTCCTGTCCCAACCACTCCTCCACGGATACATCAGGGGCCTCTTTTCGCCGGGAGGCTTCCAACAACCAAGTCGTTCCTCCCCCGGATCCCAAGCGGGCACCTACCGGATCCGAGGTGCAAAACCATTCCTCTGTACTTACATGCTCTATCGCATGGAAACAATCAACCAAATTTGGAGGTAAAGACAATAACTTTTTCATACCCATGATCATTCTAAGACTCCTTCTTATTTTTCGAAAGCAAAAGTAACTTAAATTTTCTATACGGATATCCATTAACCCTTTTTATTACAATTTGTATGGAGTTCAAACCCACTCAACTTCTTTAACACACCCATAAAAAAGTTTGTTTTTACTAAAACACACTATCAATCAATCCGTTTCCAGTATCTTGGTTGTTGTTTAATTAAATATAGGACATATGGTATACGGTTATGTAAGAGTCAGTACAGACAAACAAACTACTGAAAACCAGCGATTCGAGATTGAGAAATTCACAAAATCGAGGAACATGAGAATCGACAGGTGGGTAGATGAGACGATCAGCGGGACAAAAGTAATCGCCGATCGCCAACTTGGTAAATTATTAAAGCAAATACGTAAAGGCGACATCCTGATCACGACGGAACTGTCACGTCTCGGACGTAATCTTATGCAAGTTATGAGCTTCCTTCATCAATGTATGGAAAGAGACATCATTGTATTTACGGTAAAGGAAGGTTACGAACTCGGAAATAACATTAACAGTAAAATCTTGGCATTCGCATTTAGCCTAAGCGCCGAAATTGAACGCAACCTGATTTCGCAACGAACGAAAGAAGCGTTGGCTCGGAAAAAAGTGCAAGGTGCCAAACTGGGCCGTCCAAAAGGAGAGCGACCGGAAGCCTGTAAGCTAAAAGGTAAGGAAGAGATGATCTTGCAGTATATTAAAGAACATAAGACTAAAGTATATATCAGCAAGAAACTGGGAGTAAACCGGCAAACCTTGAGGGAATTTCTCAAGACTCATCCGGAAATTCCACGGAAATGGAAAAGAATACAGAAGGATTAACAACTCAAGCAATAATTAACGTATGTTAAATTAGTTTAGTTTAGCAGACTTATCGCTCGTTTATTTGTTTATTCCCATTAACTTGCGGAGGAATAAGATAGAAATATACTTGAAATATCCTAAAAAACATTTCATCCTTTATTCCTCTATCATTCATAAAACGCCGCAAGGTTAACATGTATTCAAGACATCAAACATTTGTTTAATCTTTTAATATAAATCTTATGGAAAAAACATTGGTTATTTTAAAGCCTTGTACCGTTCAGCGAGGGCTGATCGGTGAAATCGTAAACCGTTTCGAGAAGAAGGGACTCCGTCTGGCCGGCATGAAGATGGTTTGGCTAACTGACGAGATCTTGAGTGAGCACTACGCCCACCTGAAAGAAAAGCCTTTCTTCCAACGTATCAAGGACGCAATGAGTGTATGCCCGGTAATTGTATGTTGCTGGGAAGGGGTAGATGCCATACATGTAGTAAGAACCTTGGCCGGCGCTACCAATGGTAGAAACGCCGCTCCCGGTACGATACGGGGAGATTATAGTATGAGCGTACAAGAGAATATCGTACACGCATCAGACTCACCGGAGACAGCCGAGATCGAATTGAAACGCTTCTTCAAGGATGACGAGATATTCGATTATGAGCTGAAAAACCTATTGAGTCTTTACGCCAATGACGAGTTTTAAATAAAAAAGAATAGCCGGAAACGAGAGAAATCATTCTCACCTTTCCGGCTCTCATATTTAGAAACCAACATCCTATTCTCCCGAACTGAATGAACAACCTAATTACTAATCTAAAAATCTAATACCATGAAAAACACACTACTATATCTATAACAGGGCATCCCTGCAAAATGTTTAAGGGATTTCATCCTGAAATTAGAAAGCCGATAAAAAACGTTTGTACACCTCCAGTTGCCTTTCAAAACAGAAAGTCGTCTGGGATAATCTTAAGCAGTTCGCTTTTAGCTGTCGATACTCCTCATCCGGCAAGTGGCTCATGGCTTGTATATTTTTAGAAAGTCGCTCATAATCTCCGGGGGCCGAGACAAGGCCCAACTGATTCTCCTTTACAATCTCCTCGCCCTCGCCGCCTCCGCAAAACAAGATAGGAACGCCTAACGGTAGCAAATCAAATAATTTAGAAGGTACCGCCCCCCTTATACGAACCGTCAAGGGGATAATGGAGGCATGGTAACGTGTAAGCTCCTCACGCATCCGTTCCTTGGGCAAAGAGCCATGATAAAAGACACCTCTATCATGTGTTCTCACATAATCCTCTATCTCCAAGGCTTGATTGCCCCCTCCAAATAAATGAAGCTCCGCTCCCATCCCTTTAAAATCGACACACTCTATCAACTCCAATATATTCTGCGCCACGCCCAGTAAACCGGCATAGACGATCCTGAAAGGCTTTCGAGAAGAAGGGGGTTGATTCGGTAAAACAAAACGATGCTGCAAATTCCGATACAAGAACGAGGCCTTGCCCGGCTCATACCGTTTTATATAATCCACGATCTCCTTACTCTGCCCTTGACAGGCCGTGGCCTTACGATAAAGGAACCGCTCGATACGCCCCATCACCCTATGATAAACGCCACCCTCTTTCATGGCCCCCAGCTCCACGGCCGACAATGGCCAAAGGTCTGAGACGTTCAGTACCACCTTTTTCCGGTAGCAACAACGAAAAAGCAACATGGCCGAGGCCGCCGCCAAAACAGGAGGGGTCTGGATGATCACCTTATCATAAGATTTTATATGCTTACGCTTGAGAGCGAAACACCAAAGGGTCGTGGCGAAAGAGCACATACTGGCAAGACGGACCAACGGCCTCCTCGAGATCGAGGCATACGTCCAGTACCTGAAGACCGTTATCCCGTTTACATCCTCTGTCTTGGAAAAAGCCCCCCTATATCCATCAAAGATACGTCCCTTGGGATAATTGGGTAAGCAAGTCAACACATCCACCTTTATCCCTAAGCCGGACAGTCCCTCCGCCATGTTCGTAATGCGTGAGGGTGCCGCACCGATCTCCGGAAGATAAGAGGGAGAAACGATCAAGACCCTCATTCCTTCCGGTTCAAAAATTCCACGATCCTTCCACAAGCCAATCCATCGCCATAGGGATTGACCGCCTTGCTCATCGCATCGTAATAAGCCGTATCATCAAGCAACGCCGAGACCTCGCTCACGATCTTGTCATAGTCCGTACCGACCAGTTTCACCGTACCTGCCGCGAGAGCCTCCGGACGCTCGGTCGTATCACGCATCACCAACACGGGTTTGCCCAAGCCGGGGGCCTCCTCTTGGATACCGCCGCTATCGGTCAGCACTATCGTAGATTTCTCCATCAGATAAACAAATGACAGATATTCCAATGGCTCAATGAAGAACATATTCTCCAAATGAGAAAGATCCTCACCGAATACCTCATGAATCGGCTTGCGCACATTGGGATTCAAGTGCATAGGATAGACAAAATCCACCTCCGGATACTTCCGGGTCAAGTCCTTGATAGCGGTACACATATGGATGAATCCATCACCAAAGTTCTCCCGGCGATGACCCGTGATCAACACCAGTCTCTTACCCTCAACCAGACGGTTCACATCATACCCGGAGCGTAAAAGCACGCCTTCCAGCTCCTTGTCCAACTCAGCGTCCGTCTTTATCTTACGCACCACTCGCCGTAAGGCGTCTATCACCGTATTGCCGGTAACCAAGATTGAGTCCGGACTCACGTCCTCTCGCATCAAGTTTTGCTTGCTCAACCGCGTGGGTGCGAAATTATACGTGGCGATACGCCCCGTAATCTGCCGGTTCATCTCCTCCGGCCATGGGCTATAGATGTTGTGGGTACGAAGGCCGGCCTCTATATGACCTACAGGTATCTGTTGGTAGAAAGCGGCCAAGGCGGCCGCCGTGCTCGTGGTGGTATCCCCATGCACCAGCACGACATCGGGTGTCGCCTCACGCAACACGTCACGCATACCGGTAAGGACACGGGCGGTCACGTCATATAAGTCCTGACCCTGCCTCATGATATTCAAATCATAATCCGGCGTGATCTCGAACAATTTTAACACTTGATCCAACATCTCCCGATGCTGTCCGGTAACGCACACGATGGTCTCGAACGACTCCGGATGTTTCTGGAACTCCTTCACCAGCGGAGCCATCTTGATCGCCTCGGGACGGGTCCCGAAGACTAACATTATTTTCCTCATTACAGCGTATTCTTCTATTTAGCGAACGATTATTTCTTGAATGTCCCGCAAAAGTCCAGCACCTCCACGTCATCCCGATAATTCAACCCCGCAAACTCCCTATGATTCACCAAGAAAACCACGATGTCGGCTTTCTCATAGGCCTCCTTATAAGGGGTCAACTTAAACAGCTTATGCTCCGAAACGTTCGGCTCCACCACCATGATGTCAGCGTTGTTGCACGATTGCAACACCTTCGTCGTTATTCCCTTGGCCGGAGACTCGCGCAAGTCATCGATATCAGGCTTGAAAGCCAAGCCCATCATTGCCACCGCCGGCTTACGCCCATGCTTCAGCTCAAACCGTAGCATGGCGTTCCTCACTTTCTCAGCGCACCAAAAAGCCTTGTAATTATTCGTCTCACGGGCCGTCGAGATCATACGGCTCTCCATCGGAAACTCCGCCGTGATGAAATAAGGGTCCACCGCTATGCAATGACCACCAACACCGCAACCCGGCTGTAAGATATTCACACGGGGATGCCTGTTCGCCAAATCGATCAGCTCCCACACATTAATTCCCGCTTTATCGCAGATAAACGACAGCTCATTGGCGAAAGCGATCTGCACGTCCCGGCTTGAGTTCTCGGTCAATTTACACATCTCGGCCGTCTTGCTATTCGTTGGGTGAAGCGTACCCTTCACGAACTGGCCGTAGAACTCCATCGCCTTACGGGTAGAGGCCTCGTCCATGCCGCCGATGACCCGGTCGTTATGCACCAACTCATGGATCACGTTACCCGGAAGCACCCGCTCCGGGCAATAAGCGATATAGATCTTGCCCTCCAGTTCCGGCCGCTCCGAGAAAATCAACCTAGCCATCCGTTCGGTCGTTCCCACTGGCGAGGTAGACTCGATCACGTACAAATCCCCCTCCTTCAACAAAGGAAGCACCATACGGGTAGCCGACTCCACGAACGATACGTCCGGCTCATGATCCCCCTTGAAGGGAGTGGGTACCACCATGAAATAAGCGTCGCTCACCCGAGGCTCGGTGTAAGCCTTGAAATGTCCGGAGGCCAGCACCTCCCGCAACATCTCCTCCATACCCGGCTCGATGATATGCAATTTCCCTTGGTTGGTAACCTCCACCACTTGGGCGTTGATATCCACGCCGGCGATATCCACCCCGTGCTTTGCGGCAATAATAGCCGTGGGCAGGCCAATATAGCCCAAACCCATGAAACATGCTTTCATAAGAATTATGTATTATTTTTTAAGTAAGATATTAGGCAGATCAAGAATGGTCCAACAACGATCAACCGATTGTATAAGAAAGTCTCTTCACAAAATGAATACGAATTGTCTTAGATAGGTGAAAACGGTTATACGTAAATGACACTTGGTCATCTACAATCTCGACAGAGGATGCGCCGGCCACTCTTATCGCTGCGATATTCGTCACGATCTCAGTCCGTGAACAAGACATGATCTCCACATCCGGAGCCAGATGGATCAAGCTTACGGCTTTCACGCCAGTTGAGACAGAGTCCTCTATCCTAAAACAATCCTTATCAATCGTAAATTTTCGCCGATGCCTACCCAATGAGCCAAAGCCATCATGCCAAGCCTCCACCTCATTCGGAGAATCTTTAAGAAGCGTCACCCTTGCCCGCCTCCCCACACGAAAGCCTCCCCATACCTCGCTAGAGTTCTTATCCCCTATCATCACCGTATTATGGGCTGCCGTGCCACGCTCGTATTGCCTACGGGCTGTCTTTTCATACGTAGAAATTCCGGTATCTATAACGAAAAGCTTACCCCCTATCCGCAACTCATAATTGAACATATCCGCATGCGAATGGCCGGGTTGGTAAGAGGCCCTTATGTCTCCAACATCCACGATAGCCTCCCAATGGCCCGCCATCAATTTTCGATAGCCACACGCTTCCATCGGAAGCTTTTCCCAATCCATATCCAATCGCTTAGCGTATGCAAACAATTGAGTCGGAGAAGGCGCGATTCCCTCAGCGGAATCATTCAGGAGAGGTATCGTATTATCTTTATAAACCACAGAGGCTAAATGTCCCAACATGCTACTAGCCTTCTCCCGTAAGCGTTCATTCAGACCTTCCTGCCCTATAAACCGCAAATTATTCATAGAGACATTATAGCAATCCAGCAACCGATCCAACAATATACAATGATACATCGGTGATTGCTCGTAATGAGCACCATCCGGAAGGAGTTGTTCTTCCAGCTCTTTAAATAATAGGTCTTTCGCCTTTTGATAGATCGACTCATCCTTAAAATAAAGCCCGGCCCATAACAAGGAGAAAGCGTCTTCCAATAAGTGATTCCCTAAAAGATGATATTCCAGATTATCCAGTAAAATCTTATATTGGGCATACAAGGAGGAGTCCCATTCTCGCTTATTCTCTGCCGGAATATAAGGATGATATTTCGACAGGAACTTGATCCAATTGATGCCTCGTAAAGCGATCGGATAAGGTTCCAGACCATTCCTATTCCCCTCTATTTCATCGACAAACTTATCGATCCAGCAAACGGCCTGTTCGAAAGATATAGTTTCTTGATGAAGGTAGTCCATATAATTTAGATTATAGGACCATAACTTACCAAAGCTCTCATCGTTCCATCCTAGAAAAGCGGATTCCTTACCCAAGAAAGAGAAATGCCCCGTAACACTATCCAAGTCCGTATATTTCGAGATGAAAAGTTTAAAAGACAAAGGATGTCCCACTCTCGGTAATGACAATACATACCGAAAGCTCCTGTATTTCCTAATATATGCCCGTAGCCTATACCAGACTTGATAACGAACTTGGCGAGATCTCAAGTTCCGAAGAGTAGAAATATATAATTTTAGAGATTCACCCAACATCTCTCTTTCAAGCTCGTAATGCAAGCGAAAGTAGCTTTCGTCGTATTCAATATACTCCCAAATGGAATCAAAGGCTTACCGCCCTCCCGGATACGTTCATTCAACAACGTAAATTGACGTTTTTGCCCTTTATCCATACCGGCCTTCATCGAAGAGAAACCCTTAAAACCATACCCGGTCAATTTACGCCAGTTATCCAAGACCAAGACCCTCTCCTGAGAGAAAACCTCCACACGTTCCTTCGCGTACGATTTCGAGCCGTTCGCAAAGTAATTGATCACGGCGTTCGTCCCATTTGCGTAACGAAGCAATATGCTGGCATTATCCGTATTCTCCTCCGGATTTTCGCCTAACGCATTCATGCAGACCGCCACGACCTCCGAGCCCGCCAAGAAGGAACATAGATCGATAAAATGGCAAGCCTCACCAATGATCCGCCCTCCACCTATCTCTAGATCGTGTACCCACACTTCTTGCGGGATAAATCCGGCGTTCATCGTCGCCACTATATTTTTAGGTCCGTCACCTAGCAATCGCTTCATTTTCTCGGCGAACGGAGAGAAACGCCGGTTAAAACCAACCGTCAAGGTCGTGCCCTCAGGAGCCCCTTGATAAGCCCGTATAATATCATCCAATTCCGTCTCATTCAAGCATAACGGTTTCTCCACGAACACGCTTTTCCCATTCCGTAAAGCCTCTATCACCATCCGGGCATGCAGGTTATGGCGTGTCGTGACCATCACCAAATCCACCTCCGGATCTTTCAATATATTTTGATAGTCCGACGTGGCGTTCTCCGCCCCCGCCTTCCTCGCCAATATCTTGGCGGACAATCCTTGGGCACTCGCTATATACTTGATTCTAGCGTGGGCCTTAGCCAAGCAAGGTATGACCATGGCGGAGGTATAATTGCCCGCCCCAATAATCCCGATCTTGCCCTTTCCACTCACAAAGGTATTATTGCCGATAGAGACAACAGACTCCATTTTTGAATCAGCGGGAAACCGCAATATAGAGGCGATCGATCCTTTCTTGCGCATATCGCCGTAAATCTCCTCATAATCCACCAAGTCAACCTCTTCCGTTATCAACGACTTGACATCCAACGATCCGGAAGAGATCGCGTGGAGTATCGTCTCAAAATTACGCTTTTCCGTCCAGCGGACATAAGCCAACGGATAATCATGCCCCTTGTTCTCATATTCCTCGTCATAACGTCCGGCCCCGTACGAGCAAGATACCTGAAAACTCAACTCCTTCTTATAGAAGTCATCCCTTCGCATATTCAATCCGATAACACCCACCAACACGATCCGTCCCCGCTTACGGGACATCTCACACGCTTGATGGATCACCTCATGGCTTTGCGTGGAGGCCGTGATCAAGACACCATCCGCACCGATACCACCCGTATAATCCTCCACGAACCTTACCGGATCCGTACCTTTGCCCGGATTAACGGCCACGATTCCCTTCGAGGCGGCCATATCCACCTTCTGCTGGTCAAAATCCACCCCGATAACCTTACAGCCGTTCGCTCTCAACAACTGCGCCGCCACCAAACCGATCAATCCCAGACCGACCACCACGACCGTCTCGCCCAACTGAGGATTCAATAAGCGGATTCCTTGCAAGCCAATCGAGCCAATCACCGTAAAGGCCGCCTCCTCATCCGTTATATCATCCGGCACCTTCGCCACCAAGTTCTTCGGCACGCAAACAAACTCCGCATGGTTCCCGTTCGAGACCACCCGATCGTCCACCTTGAACTCCGCGACACCTTTCCCTACAGCTACCACACGTCCGACATTGCAATATCCCAAAGGTAAAGGCTGCCCTAGCTTATTGAACACGGCCTCCAGTGTCGGTTGCAAACCATCCGTCTTTATCTTGTCCAAAACTTGCTTCACCTTATCCGGTTGTTGCCGTGCCTTATCAATCAGGTTCGCCTTTCCGAACTCCACGAGCATACGCTCCGTTCCCAAGGATACTAAAGAACGAGACGTTTTAACTAGAACATAACCTGCTCTTACTTGAGGAACTGGTACTTCTTCAAGCACAGTTCGCCCTGATTTTATATCTTGAATAATCTGTTTCATAATTATTCTTTATACTTTTTCACAACATTCATTATATCTTTTTCTCTTCTTGCCATTGAAAATAATGTTTCAATCCTACTATGAGCCGCAATACTAATACTCTCTAAATCATTATTCCAATAATCCTCTATAACATTAGCAATAGTTTCCGGTAATGTATTCCTTATTATTATTCCTGCATTTCCAACAACATTTAGAACTTCTCCAACATCTGTTGTTACGACTACAGTCCCACAACTCATAGCTTCCGCAATAGCTAACCCAAACCCTTCATATCGTGAAGGTTGTAAATAGAAACGACAGCTTTTCAAATAACACAATTTTTCCTTCTCTGAGATTTCACCTAAAATACTAATATAAGCATTTAAACCTTTCTCTGATATATATTTCTTCACTTCATCAAAAGCATCTCCTTTATGTCCTGCAATATTAAGATGCATATCTAACTTATCTTTCAATAATTCAACCGAATCTATAATCTCATACAAACATTTTCGTTTCACATTTTCTTTTCCTGTCCAACAAATAGTAAACAATTCATTTCCTCTATTGCAATACATTCCCCTTGAATACTTTACAGTATCTATACAATGTGGAGAATATACTATATTTTTAAGATTCCAATCTTTATAAATTTGTTCATACTCATTTCTTGAGACTAGAATATTTTCATTTGCATATTTAATAGAAAATTTAATCAATAACCTTTCTAATAACGGTCTTCTATAGTAATCCGAAGCAGCCATTGGACACTTATAATTAAAAGTTCCTGTTATTACAACTTTTTTCCTCAACAGCTTTGAAACAACTACAGGAAAAAAGGCATATGTCCACCACCAAACAAAAATTACATCTGCACTCCAATCTATTTCACTATATTTAGTAGCTATCGTCAAACTGGGATCTATTTTTTTTAAGATTTTAATATCCTGATTATAGAATTCGACTATAAATAGCTTACTCTTATCTGATATCTTACAAAAGAAACATATTTTCATAATTCCGTTCTAATAAATTCAAATCATCACTTATTTGTTAATATTCAATTTAGATAACACCTCTTTTTAAAGACACTTTTACGTTAGTACTAAATTAAGTAACACCCTTTTTAAAGAGCACTTTACTATGCCCTAAACTAAATTCTATTAAAAATCAATTATAATTTTAATATTAGCAGGTATCCAATATAATTTTATCGAGAATAAAATTCTGACTTCTCATGCAATTTTTAAAGTTTTTCTCAAAAACATACGCCAATAAAATTTCATGCATAATTGCCTTATAATTTCACAATCACCATTATACTATAATAAATTTAATACTCCAACATTACTTCCATATTGATTTAGTTTATTAGTTCCTTTATTACAAAATTTTCTATATCTATATCCAAATCAGAAAGAGAACGAGCATTGCGATAAGTATCTAGAGCACCATCACACAATTTCCGATGGTAATCTGTATCTACACACAGTTTCAAAATGGCTTTTTTTAGATCCAATATGCTTTTATTCCTCACTAATATGCCATTCCTATCATTTTTTACTGTAAAAGGTATAGCTGAATTATCAAACGCTATAACCGGTAGTCCGTAAGACATAGCCTCAATTAATACCATACCATAACCTTCCAGTAAAGATGGAAATACAAAACAATATGCTCGAGAATAATATGACCTCAATTCTTCATCTGATATACGCCCTACAAAAGTTACAATATCCTCCAGCCCATATAAGTGAACCAAAGACAACAGACATTTATAGTATTTTTTTTGAGAAAGATCCCCCACAATATCCAAATGAATACCAGATCTTTCCTTTTCAGACATCTGTCCTATTGCCTCCAGTAAATATAAAAGTCCTTTCCGTTGATATACAGTACCTACAAATAATAACTGTTTCAACACATAGCAAGAACATGTTGGAACATTTTTCTTGAATGCCATTTCGAGAAAAACAGTACGACTATCTGGTCTCATCTGCTTTATCAAGGAATGCGTATATGGATTGGGAGTTATAATAGCGAAAGACACACCCAATCCCAGCCATTCCAACATGTACTGTAATTGTCTTTTTATTCCAGACATTTCTTGGTACCGAAAATGATGATGAATAACATAGACTTTCAACTTAGGATAAAATATTCTGAAAAAATAAAGCAGCCAAATAGATTGAGCAAACCAACCGCTATTTAAGAATACAGCATCGTATGAACCGATTCTCCTACACGACCAGAGTATGTATGCAGGCAACAACCACTTATTAATGCGTCTAGTATGATCTTTTGTAAAAAAGGACATATCTATCTGTCCTGAAAAAAGTATTCTTTTAAAAAGATAAGAATCATATAACTCTCCTCCTGTCGTAGGATATAGATAATTCCCCGATGGATATAACACAAGTACTTTCTTTTTCTTTTTCTTTTTCATTTCCATATTATTATGTTTGATATAGACAATGTAAACCATATTATCAGCAGGGTATATATAGTATTAGAAAGAGCTGAAATATCTCCACTTGTAGCAAACTCTATTGTTAAAATATAAGCAATTCCAGAAGCATTTGGAAATCCTATCCTCTTTGTTAGATTAAATATTATAATAAGAAGAAAAGTCATCAGAAACAGGTTAAAAAGAAATATGTAAGGAGATTTAACATATGACATTATTAAAACCCCTATGACACCAGGCATAGTTGAACTGTTTTCTAATTTTGAATGCTTTATTTGCTCTTCCACATAGAATCCAGTACTCTTAAACTCAGGTCTGTATCCCCAATAATGTAATGTATCATAAAAGTAAAAAAAATCGGGGATTAATTCCAAATCATAAACATTTTGTGACGAGTTCTGTAAAATATAGGCACTGTTGGAAAAACTACTTATTCGTCCACATAATTTCCCAACCATTATATCCATGTTTGAAGTTTCACTCATCCCTCCTTGTCCCCTTAATTGTGCACGAACATTATAAGCGGAAGAGACAACAATCGGAACCAAATAGAGTATCGCTAATACAAACAATAAATTTCGCTTCACAAAAGATTTCACCTTCTTGCCTTGCCTAAACAATAAGATGAGTAATAGAATAAAGAACCCTCCTAAAGAATGAGCAAGAATCGTGTGAATAGAAAACAAAAGAACAGTTACAGCAAGATTTTTACGGCTATTGGAAATCAGCAAATAAGCAATAACCCATGGACGTACCATCAACTTGAAGAAAGCCGAACGGATATAAGAAAAAAATCCGCCGTCTATTTCTATCGAAGTTCCCATTTGGCCATATCCAGTAAAGAGTAGACCTATATGAACCAACAATAAAAGCCATGTAATATTGCGAATTATCGCAACCTTGAACTTATCGGGTACATTTTCTGTCTCTTTAGACCTATACCGTTTATACAATCCATATATACCTATATAAGGAATGATAGTCAATACAGCTATAACCAACAAAGCAGGTAACGGAAATAACACATCACGTTGTATGAAATCCCCGTTATACACTCCCAATATAATGGTATACAAACAACTGCCAATTATTGCCAACATATATGGCAGTAAAACTAGCTTTGCACCATATGTATCTATTCTTGAGACATCAGACATAAAACTAATAAAATTGCTAACTGTTTATGATAAGATTCAACAATAGTTAACGACAAAAAGTATAAAAAAAACGTGCAATATAAGGTGATATATAGAATGCTATCCAAAAAAGAGTCTTCCTCTTAAAAGAGAAGTTTTGATGAAGAATAGCTTTTCTCACACCTTCAAAATCTTTTTTAAATGTTACGATGTATGGATTTTCTCCTGCAGATGTTAGGATAACACATGCTTGCCTATATCGTAAAGCAGGATAAATTTCTTTAAATTGATTCTCTGATAATTTGCAACGAAGTAAATCGCAGAGTTTTTCACATTGCTCTACCAAAATTTTCACAGGACGACGTGTTAACGAGCTGTAATTTACATTTTGGACATAATGATAAAATGCTTTTGGTACATATGCCATCTTTATAGGATGTGCCAACAGGCATACACTGACATAAGTATCTTCTCCATATGACAACCCTTCCGGAAAATTCACATCATATTTGCTGTAACAAGCTCGTTTAACGAGCTTGTTACAGCAGCTGCCATGCAGCTGCTGGAACACATCTTTTAGCATCACACAATGCTCTAATATAAATAACCGTTGCTTCACGTAAGTAGATTTCTTGGAAGTATCCCGCCATACATCACAAATTATCATATCTGCATTTTCTTCTTTTGCCTTTCCGTATAGTTCCTCCAGCATATTCGGTTCCACCCAGTCATCTGGGTCAGCGTGTATCACGTACTCGCCTCTTGCATTGTTCATTCCACACTGTCGAGCGGACGCTACTCCACCATTCTCTTTATGGAATACACGGACACGATTGTCCTTCCGGGCATACTCGTCGCAAATTTCTCCGGAACGATCGGGACTCCCATCATCTACCAGCAAAATTTCATAGTCTTGAAAAGTCTGTGCTAGCAGGCTGTCTACACAACGCCGCAAGCAGGATTCCGCTTTGTAAACAGCAACAATAATAGAAATTACAGGTGTCATTTGTTATATTTATTAAACATTTTTTACTTTGAATATTATAAACCATACAGCCTATCTTAGCTAACTTTTTAATGTATCATACAACCTATATATCACTATACTATTTTCTCCCATTCATCATACTTTGAATTCTTCGAATAAAGCGATTCAAACCAAGTCCTAAAAAATAAAACATAGATAAAAGAATGAGTGTATACAAAATCGTAATAAACACTCCATATACAAAAGAAGATAAAGCACTTTCAAATGAGTGCATTGGGACAAATTTCAATACAGAATAAGTAAGTATTATACTAACAATTGCAACACTTAAATGCTTAACGTACATAATTATATACAATTTCAATCGTTGTTTCAAAGCTTTTCGAAACAAATAATAAGGTTTCCAACAAAAAACAACAAGAAATAAACTTATCAACACACCCAACAATACACCATTTAACCCCCAAAAATATCCTAATAACACAGACAAACAGATATTGATAGAAGCCTCCGTAACTGGAGCAAAAATATCACCAAACAAACCATAAGCATTGATATAAGCATCCACGGTCGTACGGTTTAATTGAATAAACAAAGTAACAGTCATCAATAGCAATGTCATGGTATCCATCACATATTCATTACCCACCCAAAGTATTACAAATAAAGGAGTCAACATAAACACTCCAAAACACATTATACAAGTGAATAGAAAACGAACAGAGAATAATTCCTCAAACACCGACATAATCTGTTTACGATTTCCCTCTGCCACTAAATTCCCAATTCCTGCGTTCATGCTATTAAAAATGGCAGTCATCAAAGTTTGAATCCCAAGGATAACCAACATGTAATTGCCATATAACGCCACTACAGTTAGTGTAGTGTAGGCGTAAATAATGATCGGGCTAGTTTGTGTCAAAGCAAAGCTACCGATCTTATGAAAAAACAATTGCTTAACTTTCTTAATAATAGCTGGATACTTTCTCGATAATTCCCGACCTCGTCCTAATTTAGTTTCTAGAAATGGATAAGTCTGCCGGACCATTCTATTTAACACCAACGAAGCTACGATCGCAAACACAATCTCCAATACCAACCACCATACATAACCGTCTCTCAAATATCGAATCGCCAATATCTGACAAAGGGTTTTAATCAACATCGAGGCCTTATAGCTATACTGGATCTTATACTCTTTCTGGTCAGCGGATAAAACGATCTGCTTATAATTAACAAAATAACTCAGCAATGCACTAACTAGCAGCACTCCGAAAGAAGCATACGCATACCATAAGGGTAACGGCATCTTAGCGAAGATCCAAGGGAAAAACGCCATCAACACGAGACTTCCCACTATCACGATCCATGCGATACGCCGATACAACCAGCCTTGCAAGGAAACAATCTCATTGATAGCAACCGTATCCTTCTCTAATAAAGGCTTATATAATGTACAAGCAATGGCTGATCCTATTCCTAATTCCGCAAGGTTCAAGAACTGAAGCAAATTGGTAGCCGTAGTATTCAGTCCCAAGATCTCTGCCCCAAGATAATCCAAGAATACCTTACGGGAGAAAAATTGAAGAACCAGATTAATAAAATAAAAAGCCAAGGCTACCAAACTATTTTTTATACTTTTCGAAGTTCGTGAGTCTGTTACCATTGCTACAAAGAATTGTGTTTAATACAAAAATTGCTCTCCATGATAAAGAGCATACGCACGTAGAGGAACAGCGTATTCTTCGCTATCCGCTTATTATTCTCTGATTTACTAGGAATAAAGACAAGTACACAAACCACTCCCATCCCGCCGGTAAACCAGTAGGGCAAAAAACGAGTGTCTTGATTTAAAATGAGTTTAAACTATATTTATCGTGATAAGTCACCGAGACAAATCCCTCAGCATAACACAAATAGTGGAGTACAAATCCGGAACCTCCTTTTGAAGACTATAAAGTATCACGCTTGCGTCAATATCAAAATAATGATGGACAATGATATCTCTCATTCCTTTAATATCCTTCCAGTTTACAGCCGGATATTTAAGAAGTAATTCCTTATTCGTTATTTTGTCTAGATTTTTGATTGCCTCACCTACAGCGACAAGTTTCATACAAACACTATCCAATAGAATCATACCAGACTCATTCATATAAAAATCATCAACCTTATGAATATGCGAAGTTCTTGCCATTATCATTGAAAGAGTATCCTTTATCTGCGACAAGGTATCCAAGGCCAACTCCGTATCAAACATAGATTCCCTCCCTCTCGATTCGTTTACGAAGCAACTGATTCATCCGGTCTCTAAGACGGATGATATCCACCGGGCTTCCCAACAGTTCTTCCAATTCATTTTTCAAATGGGAGAGAGAGAAAAGCCCTTGCGCCTCACCCTCGTAATAAATGTCCACATCACTGCTTTCCGTCTGTTGATCACGAGCTACAGAGCCAAAGATACCCATCTTCAAGATTCCGTACTTTTTGCCTTTACGAACCTTGAAGTCTCTTAATAACGCTAGGATCTCTTGTCTCGACTTCATAAGAAAATAGAATATTGACAAAGAAACAAATAAATATCCAATTATGCAATCATTCATAAACCAAAACACCTACCCTTCCCCCAGCACATACTTCACGATCGCCCGCCGGATATTGCGCAAGCTCTTGCCTTGCTTGAAGGGGAGCAGGGGGATGATGGCGTTGATGAATTCCTTGCTCTTGATAAGTTTGGCCGGTTCCACGCAGTCGCAAAAGACCTCGTTGAAAAGGTCGGTCAGCACCGTTTGGCAGAGGGTGGCCACATCCGGGCATTGGGCGATTCGCTTCACGAAGTCGTGACGCACCTCCTCGTCTTGGATATAGGAGGCTAATAAATCACACGGCTCCGGATCCGGCCTCACGTCTTTTTCCGAAACGACCTCCGGCTTTTCTCCCGGGTCCAAGCAAATATATTGAATGGCAAACATGGCGTTGGGCAGCACCTGTATGTTCTCGCCATGGATGTGCAGCACACACGGGCTCGCTTTCTCTTCACTCATATCTTCTTCTTTTTCCTGTCACCGAATTACTTTTATGCGCAAATAACTTACCGATAGGTGCAAATAACTTACCGGACCGTTTTTTCTCACTCTTTTACCTTTCCTTTACCAGCCTAAACTTTAAATCAAACGAGTTAATGAAAGAATGTATCATGTCCTTTTTCAACGCCCCCATCTCCAATCAAGTGCCGAGTGGCGTGACCAGTGTCAAACAGTTGCATACCTATATCACCTCCAACGAGTGGCTGAAAGAACGAACGCTCAGCGTACAGGACGCTTTGAGCGACGAGAAACGGTTCCGCAAACTGAAGCAAAACTTACTGCCATACGTCACACCGGCCGGGGTCTTCTCCTATCGCAAGGAAGACCGCCTGTTATTCCTTTCCGGAGAGTTTGTCATCGATATCGACCATCTCCCCTCGCCGGAGGAAACCCTCCACTGGCGAGACACCTTGTTCGCCGATAATAAACTGAGACCGGACCTAGCTTTCGTCAGCCCAAGCACCACAGGCGTGAAACTGCTCGTCCCCTACCGGCTCTCACCCAAGGCTTCCATAGAGGAATCTTTTGATAAGGCACGGCTATCGGCATGGGAATACCTGAAATGGAAATACGGATTGAATGCGGATGCCTCAAACGCCGATCTCTCACGGGCGTGTTTCCTCTGCCATGATCCCTCCGCTAAGCTGCGGGAGAGTTGATAGTTGACAAATGACAGTTGACAGTTTAAATCATAAATTATAACTTATAAATCAAATGAACCCATTATCAGATTTAGAGCGGCTTGTCGCCGCCATCGAACACCAAGGGGCGAACATCGCTCCCACTTACCAAGAGTATATGCCGATCGCCTTCGCCACCGCCAACGATTGCGGGGAAGCGGGAAGGACGTTCTTTCATCGCATCTGCCGCCTGTCCGAGAAATACGTCTACGAAGAAGCGGACAAGCTATACGACCACGCCCTCAAAGCGGGCAACGGGCGCAACGGATTAGGCTCCGTCTTCCACTGGGCCGAGATTGCCGGCGTAAAAACGGACAAGCAACTGGCCGACACCTTCCGCCAATACCCGAGGGAGAACAAGAATCCTTCAAACCTTCAAGCCCCTCTCACACCCACACACGCACATACGTACGCACGTGAGGACTTGCCACCCGCTTTCCCGGATTATCCGTGGCCCCCGTTCATCAAGCAGATGATCGATTGCGGGAACTCCATCGCCCAGCGTGACATACTCCTGCTGGGAGTATTCACCGTACTCGGGGGCACCTTGAACAAGCGGGTACGGGTGTTATACGGACAAAAAGACATGTATCCATGCCTACAAACCTTCATCGTAGCGCCTCCCGCCTCCGGAAAAGGAGCCTTGACATGGGTCAGGCGCCTAGCTGAACCTATTCACGAGGAGATGATGGCCCGCTACAAAGACAGCCTAAAGAATTATCGGGAGGAAAAGAACCGATGGGACTCACTCGGCAAGAAACGCTCCGAGACGCTCGAGCCGGAACAACCGCCCCTCAAGATGTTCCTCATAGCCGGCGATAACTCGGGTACCGGTATCTTAGAGAACCTCATAGAGGCCGACGGCGTGGGACTGATCTGCGAGACCGAGGCTGATACCGTGAGTACCGCCATCGGAGCGGATCACGGCCATTGGAGCGATACCTTGCGTAAATGCCACGACCATGAGCGACTGGCCTTCAACCGGCGTACCAATCATGAGTACCGGGAATGCGATGAGTCTTATCTCAGCGTATTGCTAAGTGGAACCCCGGCGCAAGTAAAGCCGCTGATCCCCTCGGCGGAGAACGGCCTGTTCTCTCGCCAGTTATTCTATTTCATGCCACCCATCGATGAGTGGATGGACCAATTCGATTCGGAAGGCGAGGATTACGGCCTACGCTTCGCCACATGGGGAACACAATGGAAACAGGTACTGGACCTGATCAACGGATCGGTCCAAACGATCCAGCTAAGGCTATCCGAGAAACAGAAAGAGCTGTTCAACCAACGGTTCGCCCAGTTATTCTCCCACGCCGGTTACGCCTATGGAGGTTCCATGCGAAGCGCCGTGGCCCGTATCGCCATCAATACCTGCCGGATCCTGAGTATAGTAGCCCTGTTGAGAGCCTTGGAGAAATTCCTCCCTCCCCAACAAAAAATTTTCAATTCTCAATTTTCCATTTTCAATTCCCCCGGTCTCTCCCCCGCCCCGGAGATCCCCATCGAGAATATCAAGGATGGTATCGTCCCCAAGCTGGACCTGCGGGTCACCGACGAGGATTTCCAAGCCGTACTCACGCTCATAGAGCCTCTTTACCGCCATTCGAGCTACGTGCTGGGCTTCCTGCCTACCTCCGAGGCCATCCCTGTCCAGACCTCTCCTGAACAGGCTTTATTCAATGCCCTCCCAATGATGTTCTGCCGTCGGCAGGCCGTGGAGGAGGCAGCGAAGAACGGCATACCCGAGAAAACACTCGACTCCTCCCTCAAACGGATGCTGGAGAAGGGAACACTGATCAAGACCGCACGGGGCGAGTACGCTTTCTCCTCGCACGTGTGTGTGCGTGAGGGACGCCCGAAGGAATGAAGGAATGAAGGAAATGCCACTACTGTCATCGCCCGTAAGCACTACCGTCGCAGCCCTACGCCAGTACTGGCGTTGTCTGATGCCAGTACCGGCATCGCCGCTCGCCTATACCGACGGGTGGCGGTGTCTCCTCTCAAGGACGACCCAAGTAACGGAAGATCAGCTCCACTTGCAGGGAGGTGAAGACCCGTTGCCTCGGGCGGTAGCCCGTATCACCAAGCTCCCGGGTCAGCCGATCGTTATACCGCATCCATTCCGCCAGCCGATTCAGGGCCGAGACGGGGCTGATCTCGGGGGCGTAGGCCATGGCCAGCTCCCGCTTGGAATAAGGCCGCACGGGCCACTCGTCGATTTGTGTGTATCCTGTTCGCATATCGTTCGCATTTTTAAGATTTATCTTATTGGTATAAAGATACTTAAAACATACGATACGAACAACTATACGGAGGTCTATTTTTCAGTATATCTCCTCTTTTATCTCCCTTATTCATCCACTGTCAGCGGTATTCATTTCAGAGGAAACCGAATGTCGTACATTCGTTATCGAAAACAAATCGATTTCATTTTCAATTTTCAATTATCAATTTTTAATTATCAAATCTATGGCTTTAAATTACAGCGTGTCCCTTCGGACCAACCCTATCAAGAAAGACGAGCCGGCGAAAGCGTACGCCACGGCACAGATCAATGGTGAGCTATCGCTCAAGCAGCTGAGCCGCCGGGTATCCATGCAAACCACCGTCAGCCGGGCAGATGTGGTGGCGGTATTGATCTCCACTGTCGAGAACCTGCTCGATGCCCTCCAAGAGGGGAAACAGGTGGATTTCGGCGAACTGGGTAAATTCCGGCTCCATATCCTCAACGAGGGTGCGGAGAGTCTTGAGAAATTCACATCTACAAACATCACCGGGGTTAGTATCCAGTATATACCGGGCGAGGACTTGAAGAATGTCTTCGCCGGGCTGGAGTTCCAGCCCGTGGCTACCCGCAAGGCTCAGCAAGCGGTACTCCGTGCGGAGAAGGCTGGGGAGACTACCGTGGATATCTCGAAGAAGCCGGCTGCTGGGGGTGGGGATTCGGAGTCGCCTGATGAGATCTAACATGTCACTTTTGGCTTGACCCAAAAGTAACCAAAAGGTCAAGGCTGACGCTGACGGGCTACTTCGAGACCTACGCTCGCTGTCGCATCCCAACTCGCTTCGCTCAGACAGGGATGCTCCTCACGCTCGCTACGGTCTCTTCGCTTGACGCCCGTCCGCTGAGGCCGTCCGAAGGAAAGCGAAGCTTTCCTCTTATATCAGCCGGGATATCATTATTCAATTCATTATTCACTATTAATTATTAATTATCATGAAAAAGTCCGTATGGAGTACTATTATCAAAGTGATCATCGCCGTAGCTACCGCCATCGCAGGGGCACTTGGCATCCAATCCTGTATTCTCTAATTTTCAATTATCATGGGTAAGGCTTATTGTTTCTACCAGAATTACAGGGAGGTCAGACTCCTTGTAATTCATTGCTCGGCCACACGATATGACAGGGATTTTCCTGTGGAGGCGCTCCGTTCATCGCACAAGGCACGGGGATTCGCCGATATCGGCTATCATTTCTATATCACACGGGACGGGGAGCTACATCGTTGCCAACCGGTCAACCAGATCGGGGCGCACGCAGCCGGATGGAACGACAAAAGTATCGGTATATGTTACGAGGGAGGACTCGACGAACAAGGCCGTCCAGCCGATACCCGGACCTACGCCCAGCGCTGTACCTTGATGGATCTGCTACGGCAATTACGAAGGGATTACCCGGAGGCACGCATCCTAGGAGATTACCAACTTAGCCCCTATATCCGTAAGGCTTGCCCCTGCTTTGACGCAAGGGAGGAATACGGGGAGATCTAGCATTAGAATTTCTTACCAAAGGCTATATTCAAGAAGGTCTTCACCAATATCTTGAAATCGAACAGCCAAGAGCGATGCTCCAGATAGAACAGGTCGTAACGCAAGCGGCGGAGCATCTTATCGACCGTGTCCGTATACCCATTGTAGAGCGTGGCGTAAGAGGTCACGCCCGGACGGATCTGGTAGAGGTAACGGTAACGAGGATCACGCTCCATGATCTGGTCGATGTAGAACTTACGCTCGGGACGGGGACCGATAAAGGACATGTCGCCCACGAAGACATTCCATAACTGGGGCAGCTCGTCCAAGTGATGTACCCGGAGGAATTTTCCGACACGGGTCATCCGGGGATCTGCCCCACCCTTGTAAAGGGCCGGACCGAACTTCTCCGCGTCCAGACGCATACTACGGAACTTATAGATGTTGAACGGGCGACCGAAGCGACCGATACGCTCTTGCCTAAAGATCGCCGGGCCTCCATCCTCCCGTTTTACGGCGATATAACAAAGTAAAAACAGCGGGGAGAATACGATCAAGGCCAAAAACGCCAGCGCACAATCCCCCATACGTTTTACATTACGTTGGAACATACCCATCCCATCCGGGATGAATCGCTCCGGTTCCGCTCCCTCACTTTTTCCTAATGGTGTAGTTTTCTCTTTTTCCATACTTACCATAATCCACTTTTCTTTCTGACATCAGGATCTTTTACACCTCCTGACCTTAAAAAAACTCATACGCTCTCACTCAATAAAGGCAATCCCTCCACCTCGCCGGCATGCCATTCCCTGTAGTCCACCAAGGAAAATCCGGGGACGGTCAATAGCTTGTAATCCGACTCGTCTCTTCTCAATATATGTTTACGGGCGTACGAGCGGAGCGAGCGATCCGTAACGGACACCATCACGATCGGGAACGGGTAGGCGAACAGGCGCAGCGGCGTGGTCTCGCTATCCGGGAACGCACGATGCAGTTGGTAGGCCGAACGCTCGAACGCTACCCAGTAGAGACCCGTGCAATACAGGTGTATTGAGTTTCGGTTCGCACGCTCACGATCCATGATCTCTGTCAAACGCTCACGCAACAGGTTCATCAGCCGGATGCCCGAAGGAACGCCGCATATGTCTCTCTTTTCTCTCATATCTTTTACTTATCGCCGTTCCCGTGCCCGAACCAACGGTCGTAATCACGTAAACGACGTATCAACACGGTCTTGCTCCTCTTGGGCGAGGCCTCCTCCATCCAAGGGTCAACCAGCTCGTGCGCCATGCGCTGGTAGAGGCTGCTGTCCGTACAGCCGTACAGCGTGACCAGCAACAAGGCACGGGATTGCCCCGCTTTTATCACGGGGAGCATACTGCGCACCGTGGCATGCAAACGATCGAACTCATCCTCATCGCCCAAAAGTTTATAGGCAGGAAGGAGCAACGAGTAAAGCTTGCAACGGATCACGTCGGTCTCACCACGGAGAGAGGCGTAGCCACACAGGACCTCACGGGCCAGACGGGCATCCTCATCCACTACCACGCCGGAGGCATGGTAACGCCCCAAGGCATCGTGCAAGCCCTCCGACAGACGGTCGTTGTCCAAATGGGTATACACGTGCTTGCCCCCCGTGTTCAGCTCGATCAACTCATACTCCCCAGCTCTCACCTCGAACAAGGGGACCCACAGACAGTCGAGGATACGCACCATCACGTCCTTATGCCCACCGCCCGGCTGCACCACCACCTCCGCCTCCATATTGGTAAAAGGGCCGGAGGTGATACGCACACGGTCGCCTTTCAACAAGCGGCCGCTATCTGGCACGTATACGGGAAGCTCGTTGGAGTAAGAAGCCGCGACCCAACGCAAGGTATCCATCTCACGATCCGAGAGGTACGGGAAATAAGACCGCCCGCCGGAGGAAACCCGGGGGAGGAAATTATACAGGGGAAGCGTACGCTTCAGGCGGAAGATCTCGTCCTCCGAGGCGTGGACGAACACGTAGTTGTACAGCAGGGGCCGTTTCGTGTTGACCATCTTGCCGCCCACCTTCCTCGCCTCGACATACGAGGGGGAGAAATACTCGAACAAGGCCTCCCCACGACGCTCACGGCGGGAAAGCTCAGCGTCCAGCCCCTTCGAGGGGCTGATCCTGTCACGCCCGCCACCGGCGGTAGGGAGCGTGAGCACGTACCAGCGGACAGCCTCTTGATCACGTCGCTTACGAACATGCGCCATGAACCTATCCGAGCACTTGCTTGTCAATATATCCATCTCTATGATTATCTTTTCTAGTGGTTATCCCGTGGCCCGAAAACAGACCCCACGGCAATTCAGAGCCCTACCAAGATTCTTTTATATAACCTTGATAAACAGCGTTTTATATTTTCAAATATGGCATTACTGAAAATTACCATCTCTTGAAATCTTAGGCTACTTGGGGAGTAGCCTAAAAGGTGCGAGAACGGTTATCACCCGGTTGTAGAGACGGGGCGTGCCCCGTCTCCCACTGTCTGATAGTATCTTTAAGTTACCATTTGGAGGGGATGAGACGGGGCACGCCCCGTCTCTACAGGAATGTATGTTCGATTTTTAGAAGGGACGTGATGATGTAGGAAATACGAGATCATTTCGTCTCTATTACCATGTCTATACACTAGGAATAAGAACGAAGATTTAAGGAGAATCAAGGCCGGAGCACAAACTAAAACTAATGATTGCTTGTTATTTGCTATTTTTTGCTACATTTGCACCGTGAAATGAACGCTACTCCCCAAGTAGCCTCACCCCACCTCTGGCATATAATTATATACATTCTCAAAGCAAGACTTATTTACCACCGTCATTTTCTCCAACGAGAAACTTCTTAGATAAATCTGGGTTGTCTTGATGGATTTATGCCCCAATAACTCGCTGATCATCTCTATGGGGACATTTTGTTCCTTCAATGACATGGCAAAGGAATGACGGATCGTGTAAGAAGTCACATCCGAGACTATTCCGGCAACCTCTTTCAACGTCTTCAAGTTCCGGTTAAACCGGGACAAGGCCGCATTGTACTCGAGATATTCCTCATGGCCGTTCTTCGTCCCACTTAAAAAGGGAAATAAATAGCCGGAGCCTCCCGCCCTCTCACCTGCCAGCTCCTTATACATAGCTTCCGCCGTATCCAAGACCTCCAACCGCATAGAGGTCCCGGTCTTCTGGCGATTGTAATCCAATATGCCGTTCTTGATATTACCCCTATTCAAATGGGCGAAATCAACGAACGACATTCCCCCATACTGAAACATCAAGCAAAGGGCCAGCTGTGTCTTCCTCAACCTCTCTCCCTTCACCGGGACAGTCATCAAGCGATTCAAATCCCCCGGAGGCAAGGATTTCTTGCGCTGGCTTTCCACACCCGTAAAAACCCCCTTGAATAATGAAGGGATAAACGCAGCCTCGCCTTTCTCCACCGCCTTGTTATAGATACAACGCAAACGGCGGATATACGTGGAGATCGTATTACGCAGGCAGCCTTTCTCCAACAAATAAGCCTCGTACCGGCGAAGAGTATCCTTAGTTATAGATGTATATGGGATACGATCCGTCCCGCTATACCGTATAAAAGAGTTCATCGCGTCTTGATAACTTTTCGCCGTGGAATACCGTCCTTCCATTTTTAACAGGCTTATATACTCTCGCATCCCTTCCACCAAATCTTTCTCATCCATATCTCTCTATTTTAAATGCCTACTGAAAACAAACACGCGAAATTAGACATCCTGACAAATTATATCTTTTGCGGCAAGTTGTTTTATTGACGAATAGCCACTATATTTGTACGTTGTTTTAAACAGAGTACAGACTAAATTAAAAAGTAAAGCATATGCACAATTGGTTTGAATGTAAGGTCTCTTACGAGAAAATGCTGGAAAATGGCATGCAGAAAAAAGTAACCGAGCCTTACTTGGTAGACGCCCTGTCTTTTACGGAAGCGGAAGCTCGCATCATCGAGGAGATCCGCCCCTTCATCACGGGTGAATTCACGGTAACAGACATCAAACGAGCTCGTTTATCCGAATTATTCTTCAACGAGAATGGTGATCGGTTCTATAAGATCAAGGTTTATTTTATCACGTTGGACGAGAAGAGCGGAGCGGAAAAGAAAACCGCCGCACAAATGCTTGCCCAAGCCACTACGCTGAAAGAGGCCATCGCCGTATTGGAAGATGGAATGAAGGGTACATTGGCGGATTATACCATCGCCTCGGTAACGGAAACCCAGTTGATGGATGTATTCCCATTCGACGCGAACAGTATTCCCGGCGAGAAGAAAAGTGGCGAGGAACTGATAGCGGAGCAAAAACAACAAGCTGAACAAAGAGGATAAAAACATGCGTATCGCTCAAAACATAGTACAACTGAAAACGTCGCTCCCGCAAGGGGTGACGTTGGTTGCCGTCTCTAAGTTTCACCCGGTGGAAGCTCTATGGGAGGCTTACAACGCCGGACAGCGGGTGTTTGGCGAAAGCAGGGCACAGGAACTGAGCGCCAAGCAAAAAGTACTACCTGAGGATATCGAATGGCATTTTATCGGCCCGTTACAAAGCAATAAGGTAAAAGATATCGCTCCTTTTATTCATTTGATCCATAGCATAGACTCCTTGAAGCTTTTGGCTGAGGTGAATAAACAAGCGAAAAAACACGACCGCACGATCCGGGTATTATTGGAGATCCATGTGGCGCAAGAGGAATCCAAGCACGGACTCAGTCCTGAGGAATGCAAGGAGTTGTTGCGTGACGAGTCCTTGGCCGAATTCCAGCATATTCGTATTTGCGGATTGATGGGCATGGCTACCAATACCGATGATACGGGGTTGATACGGGAAGAATTCCGCAATATCCATGATTTATTTATCGAACTGAAAGAGACGCTCTGTAAAGATAATGTCGATTTCAAGGAGATATCCATGGGGATGAGCCACGATTACCCGATCGCTATCCAAGAAGGAAGCTCCTTGATACGGGTGGGTACCAGTATCTTTGGCGAACGGGAATATTAAAGTAATTATTAAATCTAAATATAGGCAACATGATTGACATTAAAACCCAATACGCGGGGTTAACACTTCGCAATCCGATTATCGTAGGGAGCTCCGGACTCACCAATAAGGCGGAACGTAACAGGGATTTTGAGAAAGCAGGCGCTGGAGCTATCGTATTGAAATCTCTTTTCGAAGAGCAGATCGAGATGCAGAGCGAGGCTTTGATGCAAGACTCCGATTACCCCGAAGCGGCGGATTATATCCGTGGTTATGTAAAAGCGAATCAAGTAAATGATTATCTGGAACTGATCAAGAAGAGCAAGGAATTATGTACGATCCCCATTATCGCCAGCATCAATTGCTATAAGGCGGACGCTTGGATCGACTTTGCCCGCCAAATTGAGTTAGCGGGAGCGGACGCTTTGGAATTGAACGTGTTCTTCATGGAAACCGAACTGACCGAAGATTTCGAGAGTATCCGGGATACGTATGTCAGTATCATCCGCAAGGTAAAAGAAACCGTATCGATTCCGGTTATCATGAAGATCGGAAAGAATTACAGCAATATTCCTTCACTGGTTAATTTGTTGAAAGTAAACGGTGCTGATGGTGTCGTGCTATTCAATCGTTTCTACCAGCCGGATATCGACATTAATAATATGCAGATCGTTTCGGGTAATGTATTTAGCAATCATTCCGATTTGAGTGACACGATTCGCTGGACGGCTATCGTATCCGGAAAGATCCCGGGAATCAGTATCGCTTCCTCTACCGGTGTGCATGATTGGGAAGATGTCGTTAAATGTCTATTGGCCGGCGCTTCCGCCGTACAGATGTGTAGCGCTGTCTATACACATGGAGCGGAAATCATCTCCCAAGTATTGACTTGCGTGGAAGAGTGGATGCATCAGGCACATTACCAATCCCTTTCCCAATTCCAAGGCAAATTGAATTACGCCAATATCCCGAACCCGGCGATGTATGAGCGTTCACAATTCATGAAATATTTCTCCAACAGAGATTAAAAGAAATACCTAGTAGTAGAGACGGGGCACGCCCTGTCTCTACTATAGGGTAATATACAATAGTCTTAATTATTTTCCACTAGAAAGTATTTTTATTAGAAAATAGTTATATCTTTGCATCATCAAACAAGTTATAAAGAAATATGGAACCAATTTGCGCCATAAAGGATATCTATAAGATACTGTACCAGTTCGAGAAAAATTTCTCGGAAGTACATGCTATCACCATCAACGAGGCCATGTTGCTTTGTTGCTTAAAGGATAATGAGGCAAAGTCGGCAGGAATGATTTGCGATTATATCGGTCTTTCAAACTCCCGGGTCTCAAAGGTGATCACCTCTGTCGAGAACAAGGGGTTTATCCGCAGGAACATCAATAAAGAGGATAAGCGGCAAATGTTTTTCTCGCTCACCCCAAAAGGGAAAGAGAAAATACAACAGATGATGCAGGCCGAGCTAAATATGGATAGCCTGTTCAATCAACTCAAAGAATACATACAAAAGGGATGAATCCCTTTTTTTAACTAATTATTGTCTACTAACAAATATGTATAATACAAATTAAATAAAAATAGATATGAAGTACTTGATTATTGGAGGTGTAGCTGGTGGAGCTACCGTAGCAGCCCGGCTGCGTAGAATGGACGAGAAAGCGGAAATCATCCTTTTCGAACGTGGAAAATATGTTTCTTACGCAAACTGTGGATTACCTTATTATATAGGAGACACGATCAACGACCGGAATAAATTATTCGTACAAACCGTGAAAGGCTTCACGGATCGATTCCGCATCGATATCCGTACGGAGCAGGAAGTGACCCGAATCCTTCCCGAATCCAAGCAAGTGGAGGTAAAGAAACTCGGCACAGGAGAAACCTACACGGAGACTTACGATAAACTAGTGCTCTCTCCCGGTGCGGAGCCTTTGCGTCCACGCATCGAAGGAATCGAGAGTAAAAAGATATTCACGTTACGTAACGTGCCGGATACGGACACGATCAAGAATTACGTGAACACGGAAAAGCCCCGTACCGCCGTTGTTGTAGGGGGTGGTTTCATCGGCTTGGAGATGGCGGAGAATTTGCATGAGCTGGGTGTCCACGTCACCGTCGTGGAAATGGCTAACCAAGTGATGGCACCCCTCGACTATTCCATGGCCGCTATCGTACATCAGCAATTGATCGGCAAGCAGGTAGGCTTGATGCTGGAAGATGGCGTATCTCGTTTCGAGGAGACTTCCAGAGGCGTGACCGTTCATTTGAAAAGTGGGAAGCAGATCCCGGCGGATATGGTTTTATTGAGTATCGGTGTCCGTCCGGAAACCCGATTGGCCAAGGAAGCGGGACTTACGATCGGAGCACTCGGCGGTATCGCTGTCAATGAATATATGCAGACCTCGAACCCGGATATTTATGCGTTGGGAGATGCCGTGGAAGTACGCCACCTCGTGACAGGCAAACCAGCCTTGATCCCATTGGCGGGTCCAGCGAATAAGCAAGGACGTATCGTAGCCGATAATATCGTATCCGGCAATAAGGAAACTTATGACGGGACGATGGGAACCTCTATCGCCAAGGTATTCGACTTGACGGTCGCCACGGCGGGAGCTAACGCTAAGCTGTTGAAACGGGAAGGAATCGCTTATCAATCCTCCTATACGCATGGAGCCTCGCATGCGGGATATTACCCGGGAGCCGTGCCTTTATCGATCAAGATATTGTTTGCGCCGGAAGACGGACGACTGTTAGGGGCGCAAGTCGTAGGTTTCGGAGGCGTAGACAAACGGATCGAGATGTTAGCGCAAGTGATCCAGCGGAAAGGTACGGTCTATGACCTGACGGAGTTGGAACATGCGTATGCTCCTCCTTATTCAGCCGCTAAAGATCCCGTAAATATGGCCGGGTTCGTAGCGGAGAACCTGCTTACGAGAAAAGCGAAAGCGATCCAGTGGAGAGAGATCCAGAACTTATCGCCAGATACCGTACGTATCGATGTCCGTACCCGTGACGAGTACAGCTTAGGGACAATCCCCGGCTTCATCAATATCCCGGTTGATGAGTTAAGAGAACATTTGGCGGAACTACCCAAGGATAAACTGATCGTAGTGACTTGCGCCGTTGGATTAAGGGGCTATTTGGCTTATCGCATCCTGACTCAAAATGGCTTCACGAATGTCCGGAACCTATCCGGTGGTTACAAGACTTGGAGTGTAGCGACAGCAAAGATCAAGAATGAGCCGGCCTGCGCACCTTGTTCGTCCGAAGCTGTTTCTGATAAGGCATCTGGTAAAAGTAGCTCTTGCAAATCGACTCCGGCAGCTACGGCGATTAAGGTAGACGCTTGCGGATTAATGTGTCCGGGACCGATCATGCAGTTGAAAAAGAACTATGAGAACTTGCGGGAAGATGAGTCATTGGAAATCACCGCAACAGATCAGGCTTTCGGAAAAGATGTCTCTTCATGGTGCAAGATAACCGGGGCAGAGTTAGTCTCTCTGGAAAATAAGGGAGGCACGATCGCCGCCACGGTACGAAAAAAAAAAGCTGAATGCAAAATAGCGACAGGTGGTAATAGTGCCGACAACAAGACATTGATCGTTTTCAGCGATGACCTCGATAAGGCGTTGGCCTCATTCGTCATAGCGAACGGGGCTGCCTCCACCGGAAAGAAGGTGACTATGTTCTTTACTTTCTGGGGGCTCAACGTGATTAAGAAACGGGAAAAACCTGCCGTATCTAAAGATATCTTCGGCAAGATGTTTGGCTGGATGCTTCCGGCAAATAGCGAAAAGCTGAAACTATCTAAAATGAATATGGGTGGAGCCGGCAGTTGGATGATGCGCCTTATCATGAAGAAGAAACGGATCGACAGCTTGGAAAGCCTTATGGCACAAGCCGTAGAGAATGGTATCGAGATGATCGCCTGCACGATGAGCATGGACGTAATGGGCGTCAAAAAAGAAGAACTGATGGATAACGTTGTCCTAGGAGGCGTAGCCACCTATCTGGAACGTGCGGAAGACGCAAACGTAAACTTATTCATCTAATTCATTCAAAAAAAATATCCCAGCATATCCACAATAAGGACAATGCTGGGATATTTTATAAAAAAGAGATTATACGAAGTCCAATGTTGAACGTTTCATAATAAGAGGATAACGTTCTGGATGTTTCAAACTTTCGATCTCCAAATCAACATCTAACTCCGGCCATTCTATCGCATTACGCCCAGCCATCCGAACATTTAACACATTACTAATACGTGCTTCTTTCAACCATGGAACACGATTATAGGACAGAAAATAATCCCGTCCTAACACCGAAAGCATAATACCCTGCGCATTAATCATTAATACGTTTACCGATGTGTTCATCAAATGATTTGATGCTTATTTAATCATATCAAACCCAGTGTAAGGGATCAACGCTTTCGGGATGCGGATGCCCTCGGGGGTTTGGTTGTTTTCCAATAAGGCGGCTACGATGCGGGGTAAAGCCAAGGCACTACCATTCAAGGTATGGCAAAGTTGCGTTTTCTTATTCTCGTCACGATAGCGGCATTTCAAGCGGTTGGCTTGATACGTATCGAAGTTGGACACGGAGCTAACTTCCAACCAGCGTTGTTGTGCCTCGGAATACACCTCGAAATCAAAGCAAAGGGCAGCCGTGAAACTCATATCACCCCCACAAAGACGAAGGATGCGATACGGCAACTCCAACTTCTGAAGTAATCCCTCCACATGATTCAACATCTCTTGGTGAGATTGCTTAGAGTGCTCCGGTTTATCGATCCGAACCAACTCCACCTTAGAAAATTCGTGCAAACGATTCAAACCGCGTACATCCTTGCCATAAGATCCGGCCTCACGACGGAAACATTGTGTATAAGCGCAATTCTTGATCGGTAACTGCTTCTCATCCAGAATGACATCCCGATAAATATTTGTCACGGGCACCTCCGCTGTCGGGATCAAATATAAATCGTCTACCTCGCAATGATACATCTGTCCCTCCTTATCCGGAAGCTGTCCCGTACCATAACCGGAAGCCGAGTTCACCACCGTAGGCGGCATGATCTCCAAGTAACCGGCATCACGAGCCTCATCCAAGAAGAAGTTGATCAACGCACGTTGCAAACGAGCGCCCTGTCCTTTATAGACCGGGAAACCTGCTCCCGTGATCTTAACACCCAGATCGAAATCAATCAAATCATATTTCTTCGCCAATTCCCAGTGCGGAAGAGCGTTCTTCGGAAGTTCCGTTTCCATACCTCCCATTTTCTCTACCACATTGTCCTCGGCGGAGGTACCCTCGGGCACCTCATCATAAGGTACGTTCGGGATCGTATAAAGTAAGTTCTGCAGCTCCTCGGCAGCCTGATCCATCTCTGTCTGCAAAGCCTTGCTCACCTCCTTGATCTCGGAAACATGTTTCTTAGCGGCTTCCGCCTCTTCCTTCTTGCCCTCTTTCATTAATTGTCCGATCGACTTCGAGGTTGCGTTTACCTCCGCTAGGTTCTTATCTAATTGATTTTGTGCGATACGTCTTTTATCATTCAATTCCAACACTTTATCGATGCTTTCTTTCGCACCCTTAAAATGTTTCTTTTCCAGTCCACGGATTACGGCATCCGTGTTTTCAGTGATTAATTTGATTGTCAACATATTCTATTTATGTTTAATAGTTTTTCTAAGACGCGAATTTAGTAATTTTATTTTACCCTACCACCCGTTAACCAAGTTCTTGTATAATAAGGCTCGCTAAGGCTACTTACCACCACGCCGCTAGAAGTACTGGTATGGATGAAGCGTCCATTTTTCAAGTAAATCCCCACGTGATTCGGAACGCCACGTTTCCCGCCACGACCCGTCTTGAAAAATACCAGATCTCCTTCCTGCAATTTGGCACGACTCACTTTCTTGCAATTATACTTCAGCATATCCGCCGAGGAACGAGCCAGCTGTTTTCCGTATACCTCCCGATAAACGATCGATACGAAACCGGAGCAATCCACGCCCCGTTTCGTGCTCCCTCCCAATTTATGACGTACACCCAACCAACGGGCCCCCTCGTTGTACAAGAATATATTATCTTCCGGTGTGATACGTACCCCATATAAGCGAGCCAACTCCTTCGGTCCCTTGAAATCGGCGGGCAAAGCTACTTTTTGTTGTTTTTTGCTACCGCACGAGGTCAGACATATAAGCAGGATAAAGATCCGGATAAACCCTAAAGGAATGCTATTCTTCATATCGTTTTCTCTTAATTAAGGCACGAATATACACATAAAGTTTAGAATGCCCATTATAAGGTTCCTACAATGGGCATTGTAAGGTCGTTAGAATGCCCATCGTAAGGAGCTTTGAATGGGCATCCAAGTTCAAGAAGGTTGAGCAGCTTTCAGATAAGCGTTGAACGCCTCTTTGTAGGCATCCGTCACGTGGATGATCTCCTTCCCGATATAAACGCAATTATTCCGGTCGACGGAGCGGATCTTATCCAACGCCACGATATAAGAACGATGTACCCGCATAAAGCGACCGGTAGACAGCATCTCTTCCATGGCCTTCATCGTCACGTGGGTGATAAGCGGACGAGCCTCCCCTTCCAGATAGATCATCACGTAATCCTTCAAGCCCGTCACGTATAATATCCGGGAGATTTCCACCTGCCGCAACTGGCTATCCACCCGCACGAAAAGGCTGCCTCTCTCCTCCTTCACGCTATTCATCTCAAACCATTGGCGGGCCTTCTCCGCAGCTCCGAGAAACTTATGGTATCGGATGGGCTTCAGCAGGAAATCGAGGGCATTCACCTCATAGCTATCAAAGGCATACTCCTTAAAGGCGGTCGTGAAGATCACCCTCGTACTGGGCGGTACCATCCGGGAGAGGTTCAGCCCGTCCAGATCCGGCATCTGGATATCCAAGAAAAGCACGTCCACCGGAGACTCGCGCAACGTGGAGAGCGCCAGTACCGGATCATTGAAGGAAGCCGCCAGCCTCAGATAAGGCGTACGGCTTACGAAGTCCTCCAGCATCTTCACCGCCAAGGGCTCATCGTCTACGATCATGCAAGTCAGTGTTTTCATAAGCAGTCTCGAAGTGTTATTTGAACAAAGTAACTATTTTCCCGAAGCGCTTGATCATATCGGTAACGACCGGGATAAGCCAGATCCAGCCTACGCCTCAGATTCTCCAGCCCGATCCCCGATCCGCTACGGTTCACGTCCGGTTTCGGATGGTCGCTATTCTCGCAGGTAAAGACGAGGTCATCTCCTTCCGCCTTGAAGCGAATACGTACGAACGACGACTTACGGCTATTCACGCCATGCTTGAATGCGTTCTCTATTAAAGAGATGAACAAAAGCGGCACGATCCTCATCGGTTTAGGCGGGACTTGCAAATCCACTTCCACGGTAGCCAGTTCATTGCAGCGCAACCTCATCAACTCGATGTAATTATTCATGAACTCGATCTCGCCTTCCACCGGTACCAGCTCATGGTTCGACTCATAGAGCGTATACCGCAGCAAATCGCTCAATTGCCCGATACGTTCTTGCGCCGTATCTTGGTTTATCTGGACCAAGCTGGATATATTATTCAAGGTATTAAAGAGAAAATGCGGATTCAACTGGTTCTTCAGCCAAGCCAGTTCCGCCTCGGCGTTTTTCTGCCGTTCCTCTTTCAAACGCATCTGCATATCGCCCCAGCGTACGATATAACGGAATCCCACGGCACATCCAACCACTAGCAAATGTAAGAAGAACGCTCCGAAAGCGACCATATACATTCCCGAACGCCATTCGTCCGGGAAATCCGCCTTAGGAGAAAATATCCATAGGTTAGCCCCCGTGATCAATAGCAAATTCATCAAACCAAAGAGCATCTTCCGATCCCGATAAAGCAAATAGGGAACCAATACATAGAAATTAGCGGTGAAAACAATAGCCAACGGAGTAATGAACCCCGTATTAATCTTCCACACCTCGAAAGCCGAGCTCGGATTAAAGCGTATGAAAAAATCGATCGCAGGAGGAATCAGCCATAAGGTGATCCACAATAAAGCCTGTCCTCCCGCCAATATATAATCTTGCCTCGTGAGTTTCATAATACCGTTTTTTATAAAAGTAAACGAATCTAACGCCTGCGCCTATGAACGCAAGCGTTTATTCGACGAAAGGCAGGGTCGCTTTAGACGAAAAAAGAATTATCGTTTCTGGATACGAGCCGCATAGCCTCCACCGGGAGCCATATGGATCTTTAATTTGCGATCTGTCGGGACTGGGATTACCTCTTTCTTATAATCACGGGCGGCACGATCGGCATTTATGCCATCCTTGAATAATTCCAAAGTATAATCACCTTCGCCCAAGAAAGACAGGTCTAAATCCAGCTCCCTCGGCGTCCAGTTGGTCAACGCCCCGATATACCAATCATTACCATGACGGCGGGCGATCGCTACATACTCGGAGACCTTTCCAGCCAATGAGACCGTCTCATCCCAGATGGTCGGAATGTTAGAGATAAACTCCGTACATTCCTTTTCCCTCCTATAATTAGACGGGGCATCGCACAGCATATTGAAAGGAGACTCGAAGATCACGTAAGTAGCCAACTGGCGGCAACGGGTTCCTTGGCTCATCGGCTCCGAGTTTACCGACCGATGATTACCTCTGGCGGCGTTACGCATAGCACCTTGCGTATAATCCATCGGGCCGGCGATCATACGGATAAATGGGATCGTGACATCATACGTCACCATATCGAACTCCTTCTCGGAAGACCACTTCATTTGCTCCAAACCATTCACACCCTCATAGTTCAACACGTTCGGATAGGTCCGTTGAAGACCTGTCGGCTTGAATACGCCATGGAAATCCACTAGCATCTTATATTTAGCGCATACCTCGGAGGCTTTATAAACAAAGTTCACCATTTCCTGATCGTCACGATCCAAGAAATCCACCTTGAAGCCTTTCACGCCCATATCCGAATAATGCTTCACGACATTCTCCATATCACGGGCGAAAGCCCAATAACCCGCCCAAAGGATAATTCCGACATTCTTGGACTTACCGTAATCCACCAATTCTTGAAGATCGATCTCCGGTATTACTTGCATCATGTCCGCTTGCAGGTTCACGGCCCAGCCCTCATCCAAGATTACGTACTCGATGCCATGCTCGGCGGCGAAGTCGATATAATATTTATAGGTGGGATTATTGATTCCGGCACGGAAATCCACACCGTATAGATTCCAGTCGTTCCACCAATCCCAAGCCACCTTACCCGGCTTGATCCAAGAGATATCGTTTACCCGGGAGGGAGAAGCCAGACGGTAGACCATATCGCAATCGGCCAACTCCTTATCATTCCGGGAGATTATAAACGCACGCCAAGGGAAAGAACGGGTTCCGGATGTTTTGGCGATATAGTTCTCACGCTCTTTCACCAACATCTGTAACTGATTATGGCCACCTTGCTCCTTCACTTTCGGATAAGGCGCATGAACCGCTTTCAAGGAAGGTTTTCCCGTCTCGTTATTCAAGAACATCCCGGGGAAATCCTCCAGATCGGCTTCCGTGATACAGATCTTGCGACCATCTCCCAGATCCACCAAAAGAGGCAGGATCTTCAGGCGTTTATCATTCAGGCCAGTGATCGTCTCGTTTGCGTAGGGCTGCTCGAAGGAATTGAAAAATTGCTCCTCGAACGTCGGCTTCGTACTATTCACGTAAGCGGTGAATGTCTTATAATCCGAGGGAAAATTATAGACGGCCTCCTCATCGGCAATAACGATCGGTTCCTTTCTTTTCGTCGTGAAACGGTAAGCGACTCCATCGTTATACACCCTAAAAACCAGCCCGTAGTTTCCCCGGAACGAGATTTGCATCTCATTATAGATATCCTTTACTACGTCCTTCTTATAGAACGGAGAGGGTATCTCCTTGTCTACCGAGGTCTTCGTCACTTTCAAGACTTTCGGGTTAGCGCCAAGTACCTCACCTCCTTGTAAAGTCATAGATACGGCAGAATTCATCACCTCCGAATGATCCTGTACGATAGCGAAAGTGACTTTATCGGCTACCGTAACCTCCACCTTTATATCCCGGTTTGGAGACTGGACTTGGTAATTCTTCTGGGCGATCGACGGGATAGCGCCCATTAAAAAGAGAAAAGCAAATAGAATGTTTTTACTCATGGTTTATTGATTTAAGTTTGTTTATGAATACAAATATATATTATCTTTGTCATATTCATAACAAAAAACAAATAATACCGGAATGATGAGACTTCACAAAATCTTCTTAACGCTCGTATGCCTCACGGCTCTATCCGCCCACGCACAATGGAAATGGCTCAACCCGCTCGAATATGGATTCCCTGTCATACAAAACCAAGGATGGACCGAAGAGATCGGAGACAGCTACGTCCGGCTTCCCCAAAGAGCCGAAGGCAAGGTACGTAAACCCGTCTGGGATTTATCGCGCAACTCCGCCGGGTTGGCGATTCATTTTTTCAGCAACGCCCCTGAACTAAAAGTACGCTATCAAGTAAGCGGACCGCTGAATATGCCACATATGCCCACGACAGGCGTATCCGGCGTAGATCTATATAGTATCGATAGCGATGGCCAATGGAGATTTTATTTCGGCGGTTATCCTTCCGGAGATACGCTTCAATATCATTATACGAACATAGGCAAAGATCTGTATCATGACAGGGGCTATGAGTTCCGCCTCTACCTGCCTCCTTATAATACGATAAAGTGGTTGGAAATCGGCGTGCCCGAAAACGATGAGCTTACGTTTATCCCCGTATCGCCCGAGAAACCGATTCTTTTATACGGAACCTCGATCGCCCAAGGCGCATGCGCCTCCCGTCCGGGCATGACTTGGGGCACGATCTTGCAGCGTTCACTGGGATATCCGCTTATCAACCTAGGCTTCTCCGGTAACGGACGTTTAGAGAAAGAGGTATTGGATTTTATTTGTGAGATAGACGCACGCCTTTATATCCTTGACTGCCTGCCCAACCTCACGCCAAAGAGCAAAGATGAGATCACGCAACTCGTATCGGACGCAGTCAAGCAAATACGTGCCACCCACTCCTCTCCGATCTTATTGGTGGAGCATGCCGGATATAGCAACGCACTCGCCGACGATACGAAGCTACAAGATTATGTGCGCATGAACGAAGGAGCTAAAAAAGCATTCGAGGAATTGCAGGCACAAGGGATAAAAGATATCTACTACCTTACACGAGAAGAGCTGGGACTGCACCCGGATGCTTGGGTAGATTACGTCCATCCTTCCGACTGGGGCATGGAAACACAAGCGAACGCCGTAGAGCGGAAAGTACGGGAGATATTACGCATCCCCAAAGGAGACCTCTCTACCACAATGCCTGTCACCCAGCGCCGGGAACCCAATAATTACGAATGGCAAAAACGTCACCGGGATATTCTCTCGCTGAATCAAAGCAACCCGCCTCGACGGGTGATCCTAGGTAATTCCATCACGCATTTCTGGGGAGGAGAGCCCAAAGGACCGTCCGTGCGAGGTATGGAAACATGGGAGAAAATCATGCGTCCGGCTGGATTCCACAATCTCGGATATGGTTTCGACCGTATCGAGAACGTACTTTGGAGAGTCTATCATGGTGAATTGGATGGATACAAGGCTGAGGAAGTAGTATTGATGATCGGCACGAATAACATCGGAATCAACAATGACAACGAGATCGTGGAAGGCATTCGTTTCTTGCTTTCCGCCATCAGGCAACGGCAGCCGGAGGCCAAGATCAAGGTAATCGGCATCTTGCCCCGCCGTAACCAAGAAGAACGGGTAAGGAATCTCAATCTCCGCATCCGTCAAATAGCCGAGACCGGATGGTACACGTTCAAGAACCCGGGTACGAAGTTGCTTCAGGAAGACGGCAAGATAAACGAATCCTTATTCTCAGACGGATTACACCCGAACGAGGAAGGCTATAAACGAATCGTGGACGAGATCGCCCATTAAGCGATAGTCCCTTTACTCACGAATCAATCCGAGCAACATACGCAACGCTGCCTCTGCCGACAAGCGAATGTTCTCCATACGAGGATTCTCCCCGAAATGATAGCACTCGGAGAGAATCCTCTCCTTATAAGCGGCGGCAATCCATACCGTTCCCACCGGTTTCGAGGGAGTCCCGCCTCCCGGCCCGGCGATCCCGGAGGTAGCGACGGCACAATCACATCCCAATACCCGCATAGTCCCACGGGCCATCTGCTCCACGACCGGCTGGCTTACGGCCCCGAAAGTGTTCAAGTCCGCCTCGGAGACACCGAGCACATGATGCTTCACCTCGTTGCAATAGGCTACCACGCCCCCGGTGAAGTATTCCGAGCTGCCCGCCATGGAGGTTATCATGCTGGCAATCTTTCCGCCTGTACAACTCTCTGCCGTACCCATCATCAGGTGTCCTGATTTGAGTGCGTCCGCTACTTCTAACTCTATTGGTAAATCATCTACTTCCATTGTTATAATGATACTAGGAGTTTCATTATGGGAAAACAATAGTTTCATTAGGAAGAAACTTTTGTTTTCCCTAGAAGAAACTTTTGTTTCTCTATAGTAAAACTATTTTCCTATAAGACAACCCTAGAAAAAGGAGCGGCATCCATCGGACAGAACTCCTTATCCATATACTTATAATATCCCGTGATAGCTACCATAGCGGCGTTATCCGTGGTGAACGAGAACTTCGGGATATGCACTTTCCAGCCATAACGTTTTGCGTGATCCAAGAATGCCTCACGCAAACCGGAATTGGCCGATACACCTCCGGCGACAGCTACTTCCTTTATATACAAATCCTTCGCCGCCTTACGCAATTTACTCATCAAAATATCGATTACCGTAGCTTGCAAGGAAGCGCATAGGTCTCGCTTGTTCTTCTCAATAAAATCCGGATCATCTTTCAAATGATCACGCAAGGTATATAAGAAGGAGGTCTTCAGGCCACTGAAGCTATAATCATATCCGGGGATATGCGGCTTGCTGAACGTAAAGGCATTCGGATTACCCTCGTTCGCCAAACGATTCACGACTGGGCCACCGGGATAACCCAGTCCCATCACCTTGGCGCATTTGTCGAAAGCCTCTCCTGCGGCGTCGTCGATCGTCTGGCCGATCACCTCCATATCATTATAAGCGTTCACCTTTATGATTTGCGAGTTACCGCCCGAAACCAACAAGCAAAGGAAAGGAAACGAGGGAGCATGGTCATCGTCCGGAGTCTCCTTGATAAAATGAGCCAACACGTGAGCCTGTAAGTGATTGACCTCGATCATCGGGATATCCAAGGAAGCGGCCAAACCCTTGGTGAACGAGGTCCCGACCAATAAAGAACCCATCAAACCCGGTCCACGAGTAAACGCCACGGCACTCAACTCGGACTTATCAATGCCGGCACGCTTGATGGCCTCGGCTACTACCGGAATAATATTCTGCTGATGGGCACGGGAAGCCAACTCGGGGACAACCCCGCCATAGGCCTCATGAACGGCTTGACTGGCTATTACGTTGGACAGCATCACGCCGTCACGGATCACCGAAGAGGAAGTGTCATCGCAAGAAGACTCGATTCCTAATATCGTTATACTCATATCTTCATTCTTTTTTCCGCGAATTAACGAAATCTATCGCGATATTGTTGTAGATTTGCGCTAAATAAATAGAAAAGATATCAGAGGACTTAAATACATAATCATTACCCTGCTTACATTATTCTGGATATTCTATGCGTTGCCGGGCATCTTACTGAGAATTCCTTATATTCAAAACAAAGTATCAGAAGTAGCCACGACCCAGTTATCCGGCCACCTCGGTGTGCCCGTAAAGATCGGTAACGTGGATATCGAATGGTTCAATCGCCTAGTACTGGAAGGGCTTTATCTGGAAGACCAAGACGGGAAAGTCATGTTCGAGGCGAACCATGTGGCGGCGGGATTCGAGATCATGCCGTTACTGGAAGGGAAGTTCGTCTTCACGACGGTACGTTTGTTCGGTTTCTCCTTCAACCTACGAAAACATACGCCCGAAAGCCCCTTGAACCTGCAATTCGTCATCGACGCTTTCGCCAGCAAGGATTCGATAAAGAAAGAGAAGAATATCGATCTCCGTTTCAACTCCATCATGATCCGAAGAGGTAATTTCAGCTATAACGTGGATAGCGAGAAAGAGACCCCGGGAAAGTTCAACGCCAAGCATATCGATATCAAGAACCTGAGTGCCAAGATATCCCTCAAGGCTTTTAACAAGGACAGCGTGAACGCCCATATCAAGAAGATGAGTTTCGATGAGGCATCCGGTTTCTCCTTGAATAAGTTATCGCTGAACGTGGTCGGGAACCGGGATAGCGCTTTCGTGCAGGACTTCGAGGTACGCTTGCCGCAGACAAACTTGAAGATCGGGCGTGCCCGGATCGATTTAAGCGAGATCGATAGCCTTCCCGCTCTCTTGAACAACGCTCCGATCGATTTGAATATAACACCTTCGCAAATCTGCCTGAAAGACTTATCCCCTTTCGTCCCGGCGTTCAAGAACTTCGCCGACACGATTGAGTTATCGGCCGAGGCAAACGGCTACATCAATAATTTTAACTTGAAGCGCCTCACCTTGAAGTATAGCGATAAGATGCTGTTTATCGGCCAGATGGAACTGAAAAACATCACCCATCCTGAGGAAACGTATCTTTTAGGGAAGGTGAATAAGATGTATATCACGACAGACGGCATCTCCAGTCTGGCCAATAACTTCAATGAGCGTCCGAAGAGTCTCCCGGCCCCGGTCGTCAAATTGGGGACGATCAATTTCACGGGCGAGATATCAGGCTTTTTTGATAACCTAGTCGCTTTCGGAAAATTATCGTCTTCCATCGGCTCCATACAGACAGACTTGATATTCGGTAGCAACAAGGATAAGAATATAGCCGCTTACCTACGGGGACGCATCGCCTCCAGCAACTTGCGGCTCCATGAGTTATTTGGTGAGAATAATCCTTTCGGGGAGGCTCGCTTCGACATCAATATCGATACCCGTAGACCTGTTGGCGGAAATTTCTCCGGAAATATCCAAGCACAAGTCAAGGAGTTCGATTATAAAGCTTATAAATACAAGGATATAAATCTTTCCGGTAATTTCAGGAAGAGTAGTTTCGATGGGACTATCCATGTAAACGATCCCAATGGCGAGTTACACGCCCAAGGCATCTTCCAGCACCAAGGGCAAAACTCCTTGTTTAATTTCACCGCCCGCCTCGATCATTTCCGGCCGGACCGATTGAACCTGACAGACAAATATGAGGCGCCGAATATCTCCTTGGCTTTAAATGCGGATTTCACCGGAGATAATATCGATAATCTGGAAGGTAGCATCACGTTGGACAGTCTTTCTTTCGAGACCACTCCCAGCAGCTTCTTCCTTAAGAAATTCGAAGTAGTTGCCTCGGGGCATAGTCTCGACCGGCAATTAACCATAACGTCCGATATCTTGAATGGAGAGGTCACCGGGTCTTACTCATTCAACACGCTAATCCCCAGCCTTATGAATACGTTCAAGGGATATGTGCCAGCCTTGATCAACACGACCCAGAAAAAACAAATCGTGAAAGAGAATAACTTCGCCCTCCTATTAACGATCGAGAATACGGAAGCGCTTTCTACGACATTAAAACTACCGTTCACGATGGTGCAACCCGGACGGATCACGGGACATTATAATAATATTTATAATAAGTTCCGTATCGAGGCGTGGCTTCCGAAGTTCAATCTCGGGAAATCCATGTTCGAATCCGGTTACTTGGTCTGCGACAATCCGAACGATAAGGTAAACCTCCAATTAAAAACGATTAATTATAACGACAAGGGACTGCGTAACTACCTTGATATCAAAGCAGACGCTAAAGATAATCTGGTGAACACCCTGATTGGCTGGGCGAATAATAAAGAGCGGTTATTTAAGGCCGACATCTCCGCCTCTACCCTTTTTGTCGAAGAGGAAAGCGAGAAAGGGCCGGCCAAGTTACGTACGGAAGTCACGTTGAATAAAAGCCCCCTCATTATTAAAGACACGCTCTGGACCATCAATCCGGCGAATATAACGATTCGTGAGGGCAAGATCGGTATTGAGCATTTCCGGGTAGATCATGAGACCCAGTATTTATCTATGGAAGGGACGATCTCAAAAGATCCGGCAGATACTTTATTGGTAGACTTGAAGCAAATAGAGCTGAGTTATGTCTTCGACGTATTGAATATCCCAGTCTTGCAATTCGGAGGTGAGGCTACCGGTAAGTTCTACGTGAATGATTTATTCAATAGCCGTATGCTAAACACGGATCTGGAAGTAAAGAATTTCTCATTCAACCAAACCCCCTTGGGTCGCCTCAATCTCTTCAGCGAATGGGACAACGCACAGAAAGGTATCCTTATGCTGGGAAGCATCTACAAGAACGACAGCACTTGGACGGATGTAAACGGCTATGTATTCCCGGTCGGACCCAATGCGGGGCTATCCTTATATTTCGATGCCAATGATATCAATCTAGCTTTCTTGCAGCCCTTTGTCGATACGGTCGTAAAGAACTTGCAAGGCCGGGGATTCGGAAGTATACATTTGCACGGCCCCTTTAAGGAGCTGAATGTCGAGGGAGATGCCTATGTCATGGATGGAGGGGTAGGCGTTGATTTCTTGGATACGTATTATACCTTCTCCGATTCCGTCCACCTTGACTCTACATCCGTCAATTTACGGAATATCACGGTCAAGGATCAATTCGGCAACCTAGGGAAAGTCAGCCTCAAGTTCAACCATTTGCATTTCCGGGATTATAGCTTCCTCGTAAACGTGCAAGGCAATAATATGTTGATGTATAACGCCAACCAGAAAAAGAATCCGCTGATTTACGGAACTGTATTCGCCAGTGGAACGGCGCAGATCAAGGGTAACGGTAAGTTGATCGACTTTGATATTAATATGAAAAGCGAACCTAAGACCGCTATTTATCTGGACTTCATGAATAAGAACTCGGCTACGGACTATGATTTTATCACGTTCGTCGATAAAAGCAAGTTGGCCGCTAACGTAGATTCCACGTCCACACACCCATTGAATATCGTACACGAGACAGACGAGGGAGCCGAGCTACGAATGAACTTCCTCCTTGATATCACACCCGATGCCGATATAGAGCTAATCATGGACCCGATAGCGGGAGACCGTATCAAAGGAAACGCCAGTGGAAGTTTACAAATACAATATGGAACAAGAAGTGATCTTCGTATGTATGGCGACGTGAATATCGTACAAGGAAACTATAATTTCAGCTTACAGCAAATCATCCATAAAGACTTTAAGATCAGAGACGGTAGCACGATCAATTTCCGTGGCGATCCCTTTAATGCCCATATGGATATCAATGCGATCTACAATCTGACCGCAAATATCGGAGACTTGGATCAGAGTCTCTTACAAGAAAGTTCTCGAACAAACATACCCGTCAATTGCGTCTTAAACCTTAAAGGCGCATTGCGCAGCCCGTCTATTTCCTTCGACTTAGAATTTCCGAACTCTAACGAGGAATTAGAGCGTCAAGTCAAAGCGTTTATAGACACAGAGGATATGATGACTCGGCAAATTGTTTATTTGCTGGTGTTAAATAAATTCTACACACCAGAATATGCCCAAACGAGTTATAAGTCTAGCGAGTTAAACGCCGTGGCTTCATCCGCTATCTCAGCGCAATTATCCAATCTATTAGGTAGTTTCACGGATAAAGTACAAATAGGGACAAACATACGAGCGGGACAGGACGGTTTCAAGGAAGACACGGAATATGAGATGATATTATCCAGCCAGTTGCTAAACAACCGCTTATTGATCAATGGTAATTTCGGTATGAGAAATACGGTCACTACAGGCAAAAATAACACTTTTATCGGAGAGTTCGACCTAGAATATAAGTTGACCCCCTCCGGTGAGATCCGGCTAAAGGCTTATAACCATGCCAGAGATATGTATTTCGGCCTGAAGCAAGCATTAACCATACAAGGTGTAGGTATCATGTACCGGAAAGACTTCACGAACTTCTCTGAGATTTTCAGGAGAAGAAAGAGGCCTCTTTTACCCTTGATCCCCAAAGACTCTACGAATGTCCCTCCCGTAGTCAAAGACTCAACAAATCTTTCACTGCCGACTGATAAGAAGTAAGGGAAGTACTTTTCAATACTTTCTTGCGAAGCCTTTTATCGGCCTCCGGCAAAAGATAATCCCAGATTGTCTTCATTTTAGATAATACCTGATGCTCGCCACCTTCCAACCGGGCAGCATATTCATCCATCAACGACTCATGGAACATGACTAGTTTATCCCGCCTCTCATTCACGGTCAAGACCTGTCCGGACACAAACTCAGTGGCCAGCCAAGGAGAGGCCAATAACCCTCGTCCCAGCATGATCCCGGCAAGCCCCGGAAAACGCTCCTTTATTCCTCGGATATCTTCCAGCCCCACTAAATCTCCATTATAATATAAGGGAAGTTCACATTCATCATAAAAACGAGAGAATCCATCCCAATCGATAGCTCCTTTATATTGCTGTATCCCTAACCGGGGATGCAAGGTTATATGCTTCAAAGGTAACTTATTTAATAAGGAAAGAAGCACGAATGACTCGTCGGTACACTCCCACCCCAAACGCATTTTCATAGAAAAAGAAATATCCGGGAACTCCTCAATCGTACGTAATAAAGACTCGGCCTCTTCCTTGTACCGCAAAAGTCCCGAGCCTCTATGCGCACGGACCTGCATAGGGAAAGGGCATCCTAAATTAATATCCGCTTCCTTGTATCCATTCTCTTGGAATAAACGCACGATCGGCCGAAACTCGTCTGGTGTGGAAGCGATCAATTGCGGTACGACATGTACCTGCCTATTTCTATCGCAAGCGATATCCTTCAAGTCCTTATTCCGGAAACCACCTTTCTCTATCCTTACGAAAGGAGTATAATAGGTATCTACGCCCCCGAATACTCGGGTATGCGCCTCTCTATAAACCGAATCCGTATATCCTTGCAAAGGAGCGAAATGAATGACTGCCATATCAAGCGAAGATTTCCATGAAAATCGATCTCAATTGACTTTTTGCCAACTCAAAGTCTTGGGGTACCCCCAACTCCATAGCCAAGGAGGTAACGCCTTTATCCGTAAAACCACAAGGGTTGATCAATGAAAAGTAACTCAGATCCGTATTTATATTCAAAGCAAAGCCATGCATCGTAACGAACCGGCTGCTTTTCACGCCAATCGCACAGATCTTACGGGCACGCCCCGGTACTTCAGGGTCTAGCCATACACCCGTCGCCCCTTCCAAACGTTCCCCTTTCAAGTCGTAAAGCGATAGGAAACGGATGATCGTCTCTTCCAGCATATGGATGTATTGTTTCAATCCCAGATTCCAATATTCCAGATCAAATACCGGATAACCGGTAATCTGTCCCGGCCCGTGATACGTTATATCCCCCCCTCTGTTTATATGGTAAAACGAGACCCCTCGTTCCCGTAAAGTTTCCTCGGGAATAAGCAAATTAGAGTCCTTGCCACTTTTACCGATCGTCAAGACCGGTAAATGCTCACAAAAGAATAATTGATTATCCTCTTTCTTTCCCGTTGCCTTCGCATCCAATAAGACCTCGAAAGCAGCTGTCTGATATTCTAACGCATCGGCATAAGCGATTCGTCCCAAGTCATGATAACGGAAGCTCTCCATTTCTTTCTTTTTTTAACCTTTCCGGTACCGGGATCAACTTGCCCGGCACCATATCCCATTTCTACTTTTATCAGTTTTCCCATTAAGGAAATTATTTTCGCTTGTCGTTTCAGCATATAAGGTGACGGTTTAGCAGAATTAAACTTCCGGGGATTTGGAAGTGTGGCCGCTATCAAGGCTGCCTCGCTTTTGGTCAATTGGTAGGCATGCTTACCGAAATGAGCCTCCGCTACCGCCTCCGCACCATAGATACCCTCCCCCATCTCTATCGAGTTCAGATAGACTTCCATAATACGTTCCTTTCCCCATATCCATTCGATCAAGAAGGTAAAATAGACCTCGATACCTTTCCGTAAATAACTTTTCCCCGGCCAAAGAAATACATTCTTAGCGGTCTGCTGGGAAATCGTGCTGGCACCTCTTACCCTTTTACCTTTCTCGGCCTCGGCCCGTGCCTTCTGGATTTGTTCCACATCAAAGCCATTATGCTCCATGAACAGGTTATCCTCCGACGCTATGACCGCTTGAACCAAAGGCTGGGCGATCTTGGATATAGGAACCCACGTATGACCGAGTTTCATTTTCTTCCCATCCTGATGCTGCTCATACATACGAATAAACATCAATGGCGTATAATATACGGGTACAAATTTATATACCACTACCGCCAATATACTGGATACAAACAGGAAGATCAACAGATTCCTGCACCAGATCCATATCCGTTTTACCAGAGGTGCTACCATATTCTTCTATTTGGAGAGACAAAGGTAAAGAATATTTCAGTTTCCGGCAGACTGAAACTCATAATTTACAGAAAAGGCACTATCTTTGGCTTTTGACAACTTTCCACCCTGTCATATGGTTATTTGATAAATAAATTAGTATGGAGAATCGTTTTTTAGGACTCATAGAGAATAGCATCAAGGAGCATTGGGATCTCCCGGCGTTCTCCGATTATAATGGACATACCTTCCATTATAAAGATGTAGCTCGTCGAATCGAGAAATTTCATATTATCCTAGAGCATGCCGGCATTAAAAAGGGGGATAAGGTGGCTTTAGTTGGACGGAACTCCTCCAACTGGGCGATCTGTTTCTTCGGGATCTTGGCTTATGGAGCCGTAGCCGTGCCTATTCTACATGAATTCAAACCGGATAATATACATCATATCGTAAATCATTCCGAGGCAAAGGCAGTCCTTGCCGCTTCCAGCAACTGGGAGAATATGAATGAACGCATGATGCCCGACGTGAAACTGTTCATGATGCTGGATAACTTCTCGATCATTCACAGTAAAAGCAAAGAAGTCCGGGTAGTAAGAGATCGGATTAATGAATATTTCGGTAAAAAGTACCCTCGTTCATTCACGTCGAACGATGTTCGGTATCACGTGGAAAAGCCGGAAGAATTAGCGGTACTTAATTATACTTCCGGAACCACCAGTTTCTCGAAAGGGGTTATGATCCCCTATCGGAGCTTATGGAGTAATACGCAATTCGCTTACGACAATTTACCGTTCATCCATCCGGGTGATAATATCGTATGTATGCTTCCGATGGCCCATATGTACGGATTGGCATTCGAGGTATTGAATTCCGTGAATAAAGGCTGCCATGTACACTTCCTCACACGTACCCCCAGCCCGAAAATCATAGCGGAAGCTTTCACGACGATCAAGCCGGCGCTGATCCTAGCCGTACCTCTGATTATCGAGAAAATCATCAAAAACAAGGTATTCCCCGAACTGGAGAAGCCTTTGATTAAATTGCTCTTGAAAGTCCCCTATATAGACCAGAAAGTGCTGGATACCATTTCCGCCAAGTTAACGGCGTCTTTCGGAGGAAACTTCGGGGAGATCGTTATCGGAGGAGCCGCTATCAATAAAGAAGTGGAAACGTTCCTTCATTCCATCCATTTCCGCTATACCGTAGGCTACGGGATGACCGAATGTGGCCCGCTAGTCTCCTATGCGCAATGGGATGAGTTTAAGCCCGGTTCCGTAGGACGTATCGTCGACCGTATGGAAGTCCGCATCGATTCAGAGGACCCGGAAAACAAGGTGGGAGAAATATTGGTGAAGGGTATGAACGTGATGCTCGGTTATTACAAGAATCCGGAGGCTACGAAAGCCGTTATGATGCCTGACGGATGGATGCGTACCGGCGATCTGGGAACCCTCGATAAAGATGGATTTTTATATATCCGCGGCCGTAGTAAAACCATGATTCTAGGCCCCAGCGGACAAAATATCTATCCGGAAGAGATCGAGGATCGCTTGAATAATATGCTATATGTAGCGGAATCGCTCATCATCTCCCAAGGAGGTAAACTAGTCGCCCTCATCTATCCCGATTGGGAGCAAGTAGATAAGGCAGGTATACAACATTCCGAAATCGAGAAGTTGATGCAGACCAACATTGACCAAGTAAACGAGGAGATGCCGAATTACAGTAAAATCACCTGTTTCAAGCTGTATCAAGAAGAATTCGAGAAAACACCCAAAAGAAGCATCAAGAGATATTTATACCAACCGGCCGAATAAAAAGAAAGCCGTCTTTTGTTAAAGACGGCTTCTTTTATATAAAGTAAATTTTATCCTTGACGAAAATCTTTTAAAACTTTTTGTAATTCTTGTCGAGCGAAAAAAATACGGCTCTTAACCGTCCCCAGAGGAACATCCAGTTTATCAGCGATCTCATTGTACTTATAGCCGCTCAAAAACATAGAGAATGGAACCTTCAACTCATTGTTCAAACCGTTGATCGCTTTCGTGATCTCTTGAATTTGATAAGCGCCATCCGGAGAGTCAAAACCTGAATCGTTCACGACATCCAAGTTATATAAGTCGACACCTTGATCTACGACAGTTTGCGTGCGAACGATCTTGTGATAATTGTTAATGAAAATGTTACGCATCACAGTCAAGACCCAGCCCTTAAAATTGATATTGTCTACAAATTTTTCTTGATTGTCTAAAACCTTCAGCGTTGTGTCCTGCATCAGATCTTGGGCATCATCCCTATTCGCTGTAAGCATAAGCGCAAAATTCATCATGTTTTCTTGCATGCTCAATAATTTTTTCTGAAATTGCAACGCATTCATATTTTTACTAGTTAAATAAAGTTTAATACTGTATAAGTATTATCCCTCAAACATTGAAGGATGCAACAAATATATAAATTAAAAATGGAGATATACAGTTCTTTGATAAATATTAATATTAAAAATCGTAACTTAATATTTTTGTTGTAAATCTTACTGAAAATGAGTATTATTTACAAGTTGCACAAGTTACAAAAATCAACATTTACAACAAGCCAGTTACAATTTTCAACCAAATATTAAAAACGAATATAATACAAACAAGATGAAACGTTTATTAACAATATTAACAGCTATAGTATTAATACTTGCAATCTCTCTTCAATCAGAGGCTAAAGAGAAGTCCTTAATATATACGATTGATATAAAAAAAGAGATCGATAACACCACGTGGATTTATCTCCATAACGGATTATCAGAGGCTAAGCAATTGAACGCCGATGCCATCTTATTGCATATGAACACATACGGCGGATTACTGGAATCTGCCGATTCTATGCGAACGGCTATTTTATATAGTCCCATACCAGTATATGTATTTATCGATAATAACGCAGCTTCAGCAGGTGCTTTAATTTCCATAGCATGCAAGAAAATCTATATGCGGAAAGGGGCGAATATAGGTGCGGCAACGGTTGTCAATCAAACGGGTGCGGCTCTACCTGATAAATATCAATCTTATATGCGTTCCATGATCCGTTCGACGGCTGAGGCACAAGGGAAAGATACGCTTATACAAAACGGCGACACGATCTATAAATGGAAAAGAGATCCTTTAATCGCCGAAGCGATGGTCGATGACAGAGTGATCGTCCCCAACCTCATCGATAGCGGTAAGGTATTAACACTTACCTCTCAAGAAGCACTCAAATGGGGTTATTGCGATGGCATCGCCGAGAGTCCGGATCAAGTAATCACAGAATATATCGGATGTAAGGACTATGAGATTAAAAGTTATGAACCCTCATGGTTCGATAATGTAAAAGGTTTCTTTATGAGTCCGGTAATACAGAGCTTATTAATCATTATTATCATCGGTGGTATTTACTTCGAGATGCAAACCCCGGGGCTTGGTTTTCCATCCGCCGCCGCGATAATAGCGGCTATCCTTTACTTCGCTCCTCTCTATATGGACGGGTTGGCTGAAAACTGGGAAATCCTGTTATTCATTCTCGGCGTTATATTAATAATGTTGGAGATATTCGTGATCCCGGGCTTTGGCATAGCGGGGATAAGTGGAATTATTCTCGTGGTCGGCGGACTTACGATGAGCTTACTGAACAATACTGTTTTTGATTTTCAAAACGTATCTGGAATGGATACGGGCAGAGCCGCCTTAACGGTTCTATTAGGTCTGGGTATCGGATTCACGTTAGTGATATGGTTATCCAACAAAATAGGACATAAAGGACCGCTAAAGAAAATGGCATTAAACGCTGATTTGGAAAAAGCGGTATCCAGCCCCAATTTGACACAACTGATCGGAAAAGAGGGCACGGCCGCTACCGTTTTACGTCCTTCGGGTAAAGTATCTATCGAGGGAGAGTTGTATGACGGCGTATCGGAGTCTGGCTTCATCGAGAAAGGGACTCCTATCAAAGTCGTCAGATTCGAGAGCGCGCAAGTCTATGTAATCAACCTATAAACGAGTCTATGCGATCCGTTTATAGGCAATACATTTATCGATCACGACATATTCCATCGCTCCCATAGCCATCAAATCACTTAGGATGTTACGGGCCGCATAATAATTGATATGGGCGATACGGCAAAATTGCTTTATGCTGATATAAGGATGCTCGTCGAGCCAAGAAAACAGGATCTCGACGGGCTTACTTATTTTCAGCAATGTACCTTCTTTGGTTTTCTGCTTCTTCCATGCTTGCATGAGGACTTCGTTCGCTAATATATTCTCGTCTGCAACCCGGATATAGGCCTTGTATTTATCGTCTTTATCCGGTGCCGTATGCGGTTTCTCATCGCTTGGGGCGATATAGACCTCCAATACGGTCTTCCCGTTGACATCCCAGCGCTTAGCTGTAAACGGCACCTCGGGATGCGTATACATTTTAGAAGCAGCCTCGATCATATAATATTCCTCCTCACTTCTCACACCGGAAATAGCGCCGTTATCCTTCACTCCAATCAGCAGCCGCCCGCCATCTGTATTCGCGAACGCACTCAATGTCCGGGCAATCTTCTTGCTGTCGCTCACCTCAAACTTGAAATCAAGTTGTTGATGTTCCCCTTGCTCTATAAGCGCTTCAATCGGATGTTTCTTCTTCATTTTGGCTTCTGTTTTGAGACACAAAATTAAAATAAATACCTAACTTTGGCAATCGAAAAAACAATAAACGATGTCTCAGATACCTGCGCTAATATCAGATCTTGCGGTCATACTCATATCCGCCGGGTTGGTTACCCTGTTATTCAAAAAGTTAAAGCAACCGGTCGTATTGGGGTATATCGTAGCCGGAATACTCGCCGGACCTTCCATCGAGCAAATACCGACAGTTACAGATGTGGAAAGTATCCGTATCTGGGCTGATATAGGCGTTATCTTCCTGTTATTCGCTTTGGGGCTCGATTTCAGTTTCAAGAAGTTGATGAAGGTGGGAGGAACCGCCGTCATTGGAGCCATAACCGTTGTTATAGGTATGATGACAGCGGGATATATCACGGGCTTATCACTGGGTTGGGGACATATGAACAGTCTTTTCCTCGGAGGTATGTTATCGATGTCTTCCACGACGATTATCTTCAAGGCATTCGACGACATGGGATTGCGTAACCAACGATTCGCCGGTGTCGTATTCGGTATCTTGGTGGTGGAGGATCTATTCGCCGTATTATTAATGGTATTACTTTCTACCGTAGCGGTAAGTAAACACGTGGAAGGCATGGAGATGCTGGATAGCGTGGTCAAATTAGGCATTTTCCTTTTATTCTGTTTCGTTGTCGGGATCTATTTGATCCCCTCTTTTCTGAAAAAGGCAAAAAGCTTCCTAAATGAGGAGACTCTGTTGATCGTGAGCATCGGGCTATGCCTTGGTATGGTTATGATCGCCACAAAAGCCGGATTCTCATCGGCTCTCGGAGCTTTTGTCATGGGTTCTATTTTGGCCGAGACCATTGACGCTGAACGGATCGAGCATTTGGTAAAACCCGTAAAAGACTTATTTGGAGCGATTTTCTTCGTGTCTGTAGGCATGTTAATCGATCCTCAGATGCTCTGGGAGTACAAAATCCCGATTTTCATTATCACGCTCGTAGTCATGGCCGGACAGATTTGTTTCGCCAGTTTCGGAGTATTACTGTCCGGACAACCGATAAAAATAGCCATCCAGTCTGGTTTCTCGTTAGCGCAGATCGGAGAATTCGCCTTCATCATCGCAGGTTTGGGACTATCATTAAACGTGACGGATCAATATCTGTATCCGATCGTTGTCGCCGTATCCGTGATCACGACATTCTTCACACCTTATATGATCCGGCTAGCGGAACCTACCTACAAATGGGCGGAGCGGATCATACCGGAGAATTGGAAACAGTTCTTGGAGCGATATTCATCCGGTTCCAATACGATCCGTCAAAAAAGCGCATGGAATAAGTTACTAAAAGCCTTGGTCCGCATCGTCGGTACTTATACCGCCGTCTGCCTAGTACTTATCTTTTTATGGCTACAAATCGTGACTCCGTTCATCTGTAAACATTTGCCCGGCATCCAAGGAAGTCTAATCTCCTTGATCTTAATCCTAGCTCTGATCTCCCCGATGTTGCGGGCGATCATGATGAAAAAGAATCATTCCGTGGAGTTCCAGCAATTATGGAACGATAATAAATATAACCGGGGTCCCCTAGTATCACTCGTGATCCTCAGAATCCTGCTCTGTATCGGTCTCGTCATGCTTCCTGTCGCACGGTTATTGAATGCTGCGCTAGGAATTATGCTGGCGGTCGCCTCCGCTGTTATCGTATTAATGATATTCTCCAAACGGCTAAAGAGGCAGTCGATCTTGATGGAACGGCATTTTTTCAGTAACCTTGTAGCGAGAGAAATGGAGCAAGAGCGAAAAGCCCCGATTAACCAGCGTTTCGCGAACCACTTATTAGAACGAGATCTCCATTTAGCAGATTTCGAGGTGAAGCAGAATTCCCCCAGTATGGGAAAAAGCCTGAAAGAATTAAACTTCAGGCAAAAGTGCAACGTAAATATCGTAACGATTATCCGGGGAGAGAAGCGAATCAACATACCGGGAGGAGACGAGCGGCTCTACCCGTTCGATAAACTGGTAGTAGTTGGCGCAGATGATGATCTGGAGCACTTTAGGAAATATCTGGAGGAACGCTACAAGAAATCATACGCCGAGCAATCGAACACAAGAAAGGAAGAGATGAATATGGAGCAAATCATTATCTCGGAAGGTTCCCGATTGATCGGCCGCTCCATCATAGAGTCCGGTATCCGTGATAAAGCCGCTTGCTTGGTAATCGGTATCGAACGTGGAAGTAGCTCGATCAAGAATCCGCCTCCTAGTACGGTTTTCGAGGAAGGAGATATCGTATGGATCGTAGGCGAACGGGATAAGTTGATCCAGTTAAGCGAAGGAAAAGTAGTAACCAGTTAACAAAATGATATAGAATGATGAAGTTTATAGGAATTATTCCGGCGAGATACGCCTCTACCCGTTTTCCGGGGAAGCCATTAGCGGATATGAACGGAAAGCCCATGATACAACGTGTATATGAGCAAGTAAAGGATGTCTTAGACTCCGTTTGCGTAGCTACCGACGATATCCGGATAGAGAATGCGGTTAAAGCCTTCGGCGGCCAAGTCGTCATGACCTCCGATCAACATCGTAGCGGTACGGATCGTTGCTACGAGGCTTATCAGAAAATAGGCGAAGGGTATGATGTGATTGTCAATATCCAAGGTGACGAGCCTTTTATCCATCCCGAGCAAATCCAGACGATCAAAACCTGCTTCGCCGACGCAAACACGCAAATAGCGACATTGGTAAAGCCTTTCCGTTCGGACGATGATTTCGAGAGTTCCCTATTCAATCCCAATTCCCCGAAAGTCGTACTCAACAAAAACAACGAGGCTATGTATTTCAGTCGATCTATTATTCCTTATATCCGGGGCAAGAAATATACGGAATGGTTGCCGAGTCATACCTTTTACAAACATATCGGGTTATATGCCTATCGTGCGCAAGTGCTGAAAGAAATCACCCAATTACCTCAATCCGCTTTAGAACTGGCGGAAAGCCTTGAGCAATTACGCTGGTTGGAAAACGGATATAAAATCAAGGTCGGCATCACAGAGCAAGAAACGATCGGTATAGATACACCGGAGGACATGGAGAAAGCCTTAGCCTTCCTTGCGAACCGCTGATCACTTACACTATTATTCAATGAATATAGTCAGAGTAGTACCAATAGGTGGAGGAATAACGTTCTCGTAATTCCTCCTTTGCTTTTCTACCCGATTTACAATGGATGTAATCTTGGTAATTCTCGATAACATCTTGAGGTATCTGATAACCGGCCACCTCCTCGTCCGAGCTTTTAGATAAGACTTGTACCAAAGCCTCCTCGTACAAACGGGGTACAACCTCAAATTTTCCTTTATAATAAGTATCGAACGTATTCTTAAAACTATTCAAATTCTCGTTCAGTAAATAATAGCACAACAAATAATCCAATGCCTGTTTATTTTCCGGATATTCCGCCACCAAACTTGACAGTACGCCCGGATAATCGGATATGGACATTAGTATGTCGTGCTCTCGCTCCCAATCACTTTTCCTCGGCAAACGTTTCTCCATCGACAAGGTCTCCTCACCCTTCAACTGTTCCTCCTTCGACCTTGCCCATGAGTGATAAAATAACGTCGCGTCCAATAGGTTCAGGTATTTTCTAGCCTCCTCAATATCCCCTCGCCGCATATCAATCTCCACCAGCCGCTTGATCTGCCGTACGCTTCTTTGTTTAGGGCTGAACAAGATTCCTTCGATCGCCCGGTGACGGGCCATATCCATATCTCCCAATTGATAATACACCTCATTACTGAAAAACACGGGAAGTATAGAAGACCTCAAATCGATCGGCAAGAACAAGGCGTCCGCCCCTCGTTGATAATGATCCATCAAATTCTGGGGCAACTCGTTCTTCTTGGAGAAAGCGATATTCCTATAATAACTTACCAAGATATCGGGAGAATCAAATCCGGCAGACAAATCCAAGACTCGCTCCCAATCACCCCTATAGATCGCTTGGTCTACTGCCAGAACCTTTTCCCGCTTCCGGTTCGTACCCGCTATAACAAATGAAAAGAATCCAAATACGACTAAAAAGGTTATAAGCAAGCTATGCCGGTTCAGACGTATCCTACGTATACCTTTAATCTCCAAAGCGAATATCTCTAGAATCAACGCTAAAGCGGGGAAATATACGCTCAAGCCATCCACATGGGAATATTTATAGGCCTCCTCAATGCTCAATCCATAAAAATGACGCATGAACAACGGATATAAATAACTCGATAACAAAAGAGAAAGCCAGAACCACCACCGTTTCCTATTCTTGGCTCCCTCATAGAATATCACCATCAAGGAGAAGACAAACAGCCGGCTACCGACCATGCTATAAATTATGGGAAGAAGTATAAAAGCCACCCAAACGGACGTTCTCTTATTCTTAATCCGGATGTATCCCAAGAAGAGCCATAGCACGAAAATCAACGTAAGCGTAGACGCTATACTATACGACAACCGGCAAATCAATCCCCACTCTAACGCTACCGGAAACAACGCATATATGGAGACCATATTACCATTCCCGAACTTGCGTAAAACCCGCATAGAGTAGTACCATAAGAGCAACAACACGCACGTCACGATTAACGGGCCTATCACAGTCAAATGGAAGAACTGTATCAAGAAATTCCCCACATAACAGCTCAACCAAGCCTGCTCATCCCAGAACGAAATAAAATAATCGGTGGTATACAAAAAAATCCTCATCTGCTCTTTGAAGAACAAATGGTTTGGGTAAATCCATTGAAAGAAAGCAAAGCATACTACGAAGAATATTCCCGCTATTACCCATTGAAGCGATCGTTCATTTTTTGTCATTGACAAAATCTCTTATTTATAACCTCCCTATTTCCTCAATATAGAAAAAATCAATTTCCTCATCAATCTTTTGAATACAAAACAATGCAAACAAACAAAAAGTTTTGAATAAATACAAATAAACAAATAGAATCATGATCAAGACGTCTTGTTTTTCAAGTAGACGAGCCAAGATATACAAAAAAGTCCCTTTATCTACCAATAAGCAGATAAAGGGACCTTTTTCAAGGACAACAATTACTATTATCCTATCGTTTTTTCTTAGCCTCTTGTTGTTTACGCAACGTCTCCTGCTGTGCTCGTTGAGCCTCTTCCAGACGTTTCATGAAACCGGATTTCTTCATCGGTTTCCGTTTGTTTGCCTCCAACTTAGCTAACAATTTATCCTCATTGATCGTATAGCGGAAGATCAATGTCTGCACGATTGTGATCAACGTAGAGATGAAATAGTAATACGTCAAACCGGAAGCATACTGGTTGAAGAACACCAAGAACATCAACGGCATCATGTACATCATGGCCTTCATGCCCGGCATCTGTTGCTGCCCGGTATTCGTCATCTCCATATTATACTTGGTATAAAAAATATTCGTGATCGTCATCAACAAACAGAACAAACTGATGTGATTTCCGAAATACGGAGTGATGATCGGAATATATTTATTCCAACTAAAGATAGCGTCGTAAGTAGACAAGTCGTGCGCCCAAAGGAAACTCTGGTGACGTAACTCGATCGCCGACGGGAAGAACATGAATAAAGCGATTAAGATCGGCATCTGCAACAACATCGGCAAGCAACCACTCATTGGGCTCGCCCCCGCACGGCTATATAGCTCCATCGTCGCTTTCTGCCGTTCCATAGCCTTATCCTGTCCGGGATACTTAGCGTTGATCTCCTCCACTTGCGGACGCAATACACGCATCTTGGCGGACGACATATAAGACTTATACGTCAACGGGAAAAGGATGATCTTCACGATGATAGTCATCAAAAGAATCAAGATACCATAATTATGGATAAACTTACCCAAGAAGTCGAACAAGGGGATCACGAAATATTGGTTCACCCAGCGGAAGATACCCCAGCCTAGCGGAACCAACTTCTCCAGATCCAGTTGCTGCTCGGCAGAGACTCCCTTATCGAAGGACTTCAACAAGGCGAACTTATTCGGTCCGAAATAAAAGGACAGGTTCGTGGCCTCCTTACCTTGCAAGTCGAAAGGTACGGAAGCGGTCGTCTTGAATTGTTTCAACACATCCCCCTCCGGAATCGCTTTCGAGTCTAAGGTAGTAGCCTCAAAGCCCTCTTGCGAGATCAATACGGTAGAGAAGAACATATCCTTATAACCGATCCATTTCAAGCGGTTCGGGATCTGCTTGCTGTCACTCTTCGACTCGCTCAGGTGTTCCACGTCGTCCGCCATGAACTTGTAGTTCAAGGTCACGTAGCGATCCTCAAACTTACGTCCTTTTTCCTGTTGGCGGATATCCTGCTCCCACAACAAATCCAAGGCATTCGTGCTCGGTGCCAAGACACCGTTCAATCCCGTACCCAGAATCTGGTATTGCACCATATAATCATCCGGTTTCAAGGTATAGGTAAAATCCAGATGACTACCCTCGCCGGTGTTCAAACGCATGATCACGGAATTCGGGTCATTACCTTTAACCGGGGTAAAATACAAATCGCTCGTATTCACGACACGGTTCGTTGCCGTGACCAACGTGAAATTAAAATTAGACTCTTTCTCGTCGAACAAAACGAGAGGCTCGTCATTATACGTATCATACTCCTTCAAGCGTGCGTAACAAATACGTCCGCCCTTATTGCTGATACGCAGCTCGACCACGTCATTTTGCAGGGTCGTGTAATCTTCCGTGCCCACCATAGCGTCGCCGAATACGCCGAAGCTCTGCTGCAAACGTTGCGCCCGTACCGAGTCCGGCAGGTTCTCCAACGAATCCTCCACTAAAGCACTCTTGTTCTCTTGTTTCTGCAACTCCAGTTGCTGAGCATACTCAATCTTCGCGATTGAATCTTGGTAACGGCGCTGTGCCTCCAACTGCTCAGGCGTTGGCCGGTTGAACCAGCTAAACGCGAATAATACGACACCGATCAGCAGAAAACCTATTAATGTGTTTTTATCCATTTATCACCAATTATTTTTTATTTTCGATAGCAGCTTTCACGAAGCTGAGGAAAAGAGGATTCGGATTCACCACGGTACTGTTGTACTCCGGATGATATTGAACGCCCACGAACCATTTCAAGGCGGGGATCTCTACCACCTCTACCAGATTTGTCTCCGGATTCTCACCCGTACACATCATACCGGCGGCCTCGTATTGCTTCTTATACTCGTTGTTGAACTCGAAACGATGGCGATGACGCTCTTGGATATGCTCCTTGCCGTATGCCTCCAATACCTTGGAGCCCTCTTTCAGCATACAGTCGTAAGCGCCCAAACGCATGGAACCTCCCATATTGGTAACGTTCTTCTGCTCCTCCATCAAGTCGATCACCTTATGTGCCGTATTCGGCTCCATCTCCGTAGAGTTGGCATCCGCCAAACCTAACACGTCACGCGCAAACTCGATCACCATGCACTGCATACCCAAGCAGATGCCCAAGCAAGGGACATCATGCTCACGAGCGTATTTGATAGCGGCAAACTTGCCCTCGATACCTCTCTGCCCGAATCCGGGGGCGATCAAGATACCATCCATATCCTTCAATTGCTCGGCGGCGTTCTCGTTATTTAATTTCTCCGAATGGAACAAATGCAAATCCAGTTTATGATGATTGTAAATAGCGGCTTGCAACAAAGACTCGTCGATCGACTTATAAGCGTCTTGCAATTCCACGTATTTACCAACCAAACCGATCTTCACCGTATCCGTAGCCGTGCTCTTCAAGGCAAGGAATTCCTTCCAAGGCTTCAACTCCGGAGTCGGGCCGACTTCCATACCGACCTTACGCAAGACCACCTCGTCCATCTTCTGGCGTTGCAATACCAAAGGAACCTCGTAGATCGTCGGTACGTCGATCGACTGGATCACGGAATCCTCGGCCACGTTACAGAACAACGCCACCTTACGTAACAAGTTCGCGTTCAGCTCATGCTCCGTACGTAAAACCAACACGTCTGGCTGGATGCCTAATTCCTGCAATTGCTTCACGGAATGTTGCGTAGGCTTCGTCTTATACTCTTTCGCCGCGGCGATATAAGGCACGTAAGTAAGATGTACGCAAAGGCAGTTCTTGCCCAGCTCCCATTTCAACTGGCGAACGCTCTCTATGAAAGGCAGAGACTCGATATCACCCACCGTACCACCGATCTCGGTGATCACGAAGTCAAATTTATACTTGCTACCCAATAATTTCACGTTACGCTTGATCTCATCCGTGATATGAGGCACCACCTGCACCGTCTTACCCAGATAATCCCCCTTACGCTCCTTGTTGATCACGCTTTGATAGATACGTCCGGTAGTGATATTATTCGCACGGGTAGTCTGGACATTCAAGAAACGCTCGTAATGGCCCAAGTCCAAGTCAGCCTCATGTCCATCGACGGTCACGTAACATTCCCCATGTTCATAAGGGTTCAACGTACCCGGGTCGATGTTGATGTAAGGATCAAATTTTTGGATAGTAACCTTGTAACCTCTTGCTTGAAGGAGCTTACCTAAAGAAGCGGAAATAATACCCTTACCTAAGGAAGAGACCACGCCGCCTGTAACGAAAATGTACTTTGTATCTGCCACGATAGTAATATTTTAGTTATCTTTTTAATTGCACACCTGCATTTCGAAACCGCAAAGTTAGCGATTTTCATCGAGACATGCCAAATTTAATGTTTTTATTTCTCGCTGAATATCTCCAGAACTGACCCGGGCTTCGGCAGGACTCTTCCGATTCCCGACCCGAAGCCCGGCACTAAAGACAGTACTTCTCATGGAATTACTTCGGTACTACGCAGGAAGTACTGAAGTACTTTGAGCGAAGTATTCCAGTACTTCCAGCGGAGTACTGAGGCAAGTCCGTATAAGCCTCGTTAGACACACCTGCTTTGCCTCAGTGATCGTAACTTTTGCCCAGATAAATATCAAATCGTATGTTATATATCATTCTTTTTAGCTAATTTTGCGACCACTACAACTAATAGATGTAAATAAGGTATTATGATGATGAAGAGGCATGGTGTGTATGCGCTATTATTACTTTCACTAATTGGAGGCTCGGCATACAGTCAAGAGAACCAGCTAGTTACCGGAACGATAGTTCAACGTCCCGCACAGCAAGTCGTATCGGATGATACGATTCCCGCGATCAATCTTAGCGAAGAGGAATTAGACAACATCGTAGACATTCGTAAGCAATTCGAGAAGCAAAACAAGACTTACTCGGAGCCCTTGGCCCCAAGCACGAATTTACTGCGTTTCTTGAAGAAAGACGAGCTGGAAATCTCGGACGAGGCGATGTATTGGGCCCGTCTGGTACGAGACGCCTCCACGATTTTCGATAATACGATGACCTTCCGGGATACCGTGATCGTAAACCCTTTGTTCATGCCGATCGTTTTCCGGGGAGATTATTTACCCGAGAACTTGATATTCTACAACTTCGATTCGTTGAAGGAGAGGACTCCCTATGATAACCTATACCGGGCAGATTCCATTTTCAAAGATCTGGAACGAAACAAACAATTCGAGGAGATGGCTTACAAATATGTACAGAACAATTACCCGACTTATTTCCGCTACTCCGAGAGGGATCTGCCCAATGAGGTAATCAAACCTAAATTCATCAAGAAGAATATTTATGAGGACTTGCCGATCAAGGTGGAGGCTGATGCCAATTTTGAGGACGTAGACGCTCCCGCCCGCTTTATCCCGGAGCGGAGATACTGGATATCGGCCTTCGAGAGCGCCATCCAATTCTCCCAGAACTACGTTTCGGAGAACTGGTATAAAGGTGGAAGTAGCAACTTGAACCTGTTCACCAAGAACAATTTAAAATACGACTATAAGAAAGATAAGGTACAAGTAACGAACGAACTGGAATTCAAAGCCAGCGTATATACGGCACCGAAGGATACCTTAAGGAACTATAAGATCGGTGACGACGTATTCCGTATACACAGCAACGTCGGCTACCAAGCGTTCAACAAATGGTACTATACGTTCGACGCTGAGTTCAAGACCCAGTTCTTCACCAACTACCAAGAGAACGAGCGCATCAAACAGGCCGCATTCCTAGCCCCGTTCTCTATCAACTTCGGTCTCGGTATGAAATACGAGCTGGAAAAACAATTTACCGACAAGCATAAGAAGATTAAATTCAGCACCAACTTGGCGCCGATCTCCTATACATATATGTATACGACACAAGAGATCGATTATAGCCGTCACGGTTTCAAGAAAAACGAGGAAACCGGTGAGTTCAATAACAAGCTAAGCCAAATAGGTTCCACGATCCGCGCAGACCTCGCCTTCGATTTCAACCGTAACGTAAGCTGGCAATCCCGTCTTTATTTCTTTACCACTTACGGCGATCATACCATCGGGGAGTTCGAGAATACCTTGGTTCTGGCCATCAGCCGCTTTTTCTCCACACGTATCTATTTTCACCTTAGATACGACGATGGAGTGGAAAAAACAGAGGATAACAAGAGTTATTTCCAGCTTAATGAGTTGTTAAGTTTCGGTTTTAATTACAAATGGTAAGCTAGGATTTAAGATTTCGAATAATAAACTTTGTTAATCGTGACATAGTTTCTAAATTATACTTACTTTTGCCTTGATTTTGCAATGTCGAGATTACAAATATGAGCGAAAGTATAAATCATACAGGATTTGTAGAGAAGATCGATGGCGACACCGTCTTCGTCCGCATTACCCAACAATCCGCATGCTCGGGATGCCACGCACAGTCTATGTGCTCGGCATCCGAGAAAAAGGATAAGATCATTGAGGTACCCGATCGGTCGGGACGGTTTCACGTAAACGAGGTAGTGATAATATGCGGACAAAATTCCATGGGACTTCAGGCCGTATTGCTAGCATTTGTCATTCCTTTGGTGATAGTCGTGGGGGCCATCGTAATCGGGACGAATCTACAATGGGACGAGACCACGAGCGGGTTAACCGGTTTATCGCTTTTACTGCCTTATTACTGTATACTATACTTAATGCGTGACAAACTAAAAAGACGATTTATATTTACTTTGAAAAAACTTAATTGATAATATATCATGATTTTAATTGCCGTTATTTCATTAGGAGCAATCGGGGCGGTCGGAGCGGTTTTCCTCTACGCTGCTTCCAAGAAATTTGAAGTCTACGAAGATCCTCGCATCGCACAAGTACAGGAAGTCCTTCCCGGGGCGAACTGTGGAGGTTGCGGTTATCCGGGTTGCGCCGGATTCGCAGGCGCTTGCGTAAAAGCTGACTCATTAGACGGATTGCTCTGCCCCGTTGGTGGTGGCCCGGTCATGGCCAAGGTCGCTACAATACTGGGTAAAGAGGCGGGTACAGCCGAACCCATGGTAGCCGTTGTCCGTTGCAACGGAACTTGTCAGGCCCGCCCACGTACAAACTCTTATGATGGAACGAAAAGTTGCGCCATCGCCTCTACCCTTTACGGAGGCGAGACGAATTGTTCTTTCGGTTGCCTAGGTTATGGCGACTGCGTGAACGCCTGCGCTTTCGACGCCATCCACATCAACCCGGCTACGGGAATCGCCGAGGTAGACGAGGAAAAATGTACTTCCTGTGGTGCTTGTGTGAAGGCTTGCCCGAAGAATATCATCGAGCTAAGAAAGAAAGGACCTAAATCACGCCGGATTTACGTGTCTTGCGTAAATAAGGACAAGGGAGCCGCCGCTCGCAAGGCTTGTGCCAACGCTTGTATCGGCTGTGGCAAATGTGCCAAGGAATGTCCGTTCGAGGCAATCACCGTAACAAATAACGTAGCTTATATCGATTATACGAAGTGTCGTTTATGCCGCAAATGCGTGGCTGTATGTCCGACAGGAGCTATTCATGAGCTGAATTTCCCTCCTCGCAAGGAAGCCGCTCCCGCTCCGAAAGCGGAGACCGTGAAACCGGCGCCAAAGGCAGAGGCTACCGTGAAACCGGAAGCCACACCGAAAGCTACAAGTGAAGAAAAAACAAATCTAAATTAAAATCTAATAGTATGCTAAGGACATTTCGAATCGGAGGTATACATCCCCCCGAGAATAAACTGTCTGCCGGTAAGAAAATTACGGCTCTCGCTACGCCTAAACAGGTGATTATCCCCCTCAGCCAGCATATCGGTGCCCCAGCGCAGGCCGTGGTGAAGAAAGGGGATCTGGTAAAGGTGGGTACATTGCTAGCCAAGGCGGGTGGTTTCGTATCAGCGAACATCCACTCTTCCGTATCCGGCAAAGTGAACAAGATAGATAACGCTCTCGACGCTAGCGGATACAAACGTCCCGCTATCTATATAGATGTGGAAGGTGATGAATGGGAAGAGACGATCGACCGCAGCGAGACCTTAGTGAAGGAGTGCACGCTGTCTTCCAAGGAAATCGTGGATAAGATCGCCGCTTCCGGTATCGTCGGTCTGGGTGGAGCGACTTTCCCTACGCAGGTGAAATTGATGCCGCCTCCCGGAAACAAGGCAGAGATCGTAATCATCAACGCCGTGGAGTGTGAGCCTTATCTTACTTCCGACCATTCGTTGATGCTGGAGAAAGGCGAGCAAATCCTAGTCGGTGTCACGATCCTAATGAAAGCGGTCAACGTGAACAAGGCCGTGATCGGTATCGAGAATAACAAGCCGGACGCTATCGCCCATCTGCAAAAGTTGGCGGTAAATTATAAAGGTATAGAGATCATGCCGCTTAAGGTACAATATCCGCAAGGAGGCGAGAAACAATTGATCGACGCCGTTATTCGCCGTCAGGTAAAAAGTGGTGCGCTTCCTATCTCGGCGGGTGCCGTGGTACAGAACGTAGGAACTGCTTATGCCGTTTACGAGGCGGTACAAAAGAATAAACCGTTGTTCGAGCGTGTGGTGACGATCACGGGTAAGGCGGTAGCTAATCCTTCCAATTTCTTGGTTCGTATGGGAACACCGATCAGTTGCTTGATCGAGGCCGCAGGTGGCCTGCCCGAGAATACGGGTAAGATTATCGGTGGCGGACCGATGATGGGTAAAGCGTTGATCAGCGCCGAGGTGCCGGTTTGCAAAGGAAGCTCCGGTGTTTTATTACTGACAACGGAGGAATCTGTCCGCAAGCCGATCCGGGATTGCATCCGTTGCGCCAAATGCGTAGGTGTCTGCCCGATGGGATTGAACCCTACCCTATTGATGAACGCCACGGAATTCCAGAATTGGGAATTGGCGGAGAAGAACTATATCACCGACTGTATCGAGTGCGGGTCGTGTAGTTATACCTGTCCGGCCAACCGTCCGTTGCTGGATCAGATCCGGTTGGGTAAAGGAAAAGTTATGGGTATTATCCGGTCTAGAAAGTCATAAAACAAGAGCAACATGGAAAATAATTTATACGTATCGCCCTCGCCCCACATCCATGGAGGCGACAGCATAAGCAAAAATATGTATGGTGTACTGATTGCCCTTATCCCGGCTTTCTTGGTATCCCTTTATTTCTTCGGTCTGGGAGCGTTGATCGTTACGGTCGTATCGGTTCTGGCCTGTATGATATTCGAGTATTTGATCCAGCGATTCCTGATGAAAAAGGAACCGACCCTTTGCGATGGCTCCGCTATCCTGACGGGCGTATTGCTGGCCTTCAACCTACCTTCCAACCTTCCGGTCTGGATCATTATCATCGGAGCGTTGGCGGCGATCGGCATCGGCAAGATGTCTTTCGGTGGATTAGGTAATAATATTTTCAATCCGGCGTTGGTCGGACGTGTATTCTTATTGATCTCCTTCCCGGCGCAGATGACGACTTGGCCGGTGGTAGATGCCTTGAACGTTTTCCCGATGACTTATACGGACGCCCAGACCGGCGCGACGGTACTGTCGTTGATGAACGAGGGCGTGACCGAGCTTCCGTCTTACGGGAATATGCTTGTAGGGGCTATGGGAGGTAGTCTCGGTGAAGTGAGCGCCGTGGCCTTGATCCTCGGTCTTTTATTCATGCTATGGAAAAAGATCATCACTTGGCAGATCCCGGTATCCATCTTGGCTACCGTATTCGTATTCACGGGCATCATGCACTTGGTGAATCCGGTACAATACGCCAGCCCGTTCGTTCATTTATTATCCGGTGGTTTGTTATTAGGCTCCATCTTTATGGCGACCGACTACGTAACCTCGCCGATGAGCAAGAACGGAATGCTTGTCTACGGCGTGGGAATCGGAATCCTTACCACGGTGATCCGTTTGTTCGGGTCTTACCCGGAAGGTATGTCGTTCGCTATCCTGATCATGAACGCATTTACTCCGCTAATCAACAGCTATATCAAACCTAAACATTTCGGAGGAAAGTAAGCATGGCAAAATTAAAATCAACATTACCCAATATGCTCCTTTCACTAACAGGCATTTGCTTGGTAGCAGGGGCGATCCTAGCCGGAGTGAACCAGTTTACCGCCGGCCCTATAGCGGTAGCCAAAGCGACCGCCTTGGAGGAAGCGATTAAAGCCGTTGCTCCCGAGTTCGACAACAAACCGACTGAGGACGTCTATATGGCCGTCTCCTCCGATGGTGATTCCCTCAAGATTTATCCTGCCAAGAAAGGCGGACAAGTCGTTGGCGGAGCTGTAGAGAGTAATACGAAAAAAGGCTTTAGCGGTGAGATACGGGTTATCGTAGGTTTCGATATGGATGGCAAGATCTTGAACTATTCCGTATTGCAACACGCCGAGACTCCGGGCTTGGGAGCCAAGATGCAAGAATGGTTCCGTGCGGACAAGAACAAGCAAAGTGTCTTGGGACGTACGATTCCGGACGGAGGCTTAAAAGTAACAAAAGATGGTGGCGATGTGGACGCTATCACGGCAGCGACAATCTCCAGCCGTGCGTTCCTCGATGCCGTGAACCGTGCGTATAGCGCATTCGCTGGCGTAGACGGACTAACGGGTGCCACTTCAACTGATAACAAATAAAAAGGGAGGACAGAACAATGAGTAATCTAAAAATATTGATGAATGGTATCATCACGGAGAACCCGACATTTGTATTACTGTTAGGTATGTGTCCTACCTTGGGAACGACCTCTTCGGCCATCAACGGCATGAGTATGGGATTGGCTACGATGTTCGTATTGATTTGCTCGAATATCGTGATTTCCGCCTTGAAAAACGTAATCCCCGACTTGGTGCGTATCCCGGGATATATCGTTGTGATCGCGACGTTCGTGACCGTAGTGCAGATGTGCATGGAAGCGTTCGTCCCGGCTTTATACGCTAGCTTGGGATTATTTATCCCGTTGATCGTGGTAAACTGTATCGTACTAGGACGTGCCGAGGCTTTCGCTGCGAAGAACGGCGTAGTCCCATCCGCTTTCGACGGAATCGGTATCGGACTGGGCTTTACGATGGCTCTTACGCTGCTGGGCGCTTGCCGTGAGTTCTTGGGAACCGGTAAGTTATTCAACGTAACCTTGATGCCCGAGGAATATGGTTCGCTGATCTTCGTATTGGCTCCGGGAGCGTTTATCGCCTTGGGTTATCTGGTAGCAATAGTAAACAAACTGCGTAAAGCATAATAAACGGATCATATGGAATATATATTGATATTTATCGCCGCCGTATTCGTTAATAACGTTGTACTGGCACAGTTCTTGGGAATTTGTCCGTTCTTGGGGGTATCTAAGAAAGTGGAGACTGCCGCAGGCATGGGAGCCGCCGTTACGTTCGTGCTTACGATCGCCACGATTGTTACATTCCTCGTGCAAAAATACATATTGGACGCTTTCGGATTAGGGTTCATGCAGACGATCAGTTTCATCTTGATCATCGCCGCCTTGGTTCAGATGGTGGAAATCATATTGAAGAAGGTCTCTCCCGCCCTTTACCAGGCGTTGGGCGTATTCCTTCCGTTGATCACCACGAACTGCTGTATCTTGGGTGTGGCGATCCTTGTAATCCAAAAAGAGTATAATTTATTAGAATCTGTGGTATATGCTATCTCGACCGCTATTGGATTTGCGCTAGCTTTGATTATCTTCGCGGGTATTCGGGAGCAACTAGCCATGACGCATGTTCCGGAAGGCATGAAAGGCACTCCTATCGCCTTGATAACGGCCGGTTTGCTAGCTATGGCTTTTATGGGATTCTCGGGTATCGTATAACAAACTTATCTAAATGAACACTAGAATGAAAAAGAAGATTTTAGTAGCGGGCGGAACCGGTTATATCGGCTCACACACCACAGTAGAATTGCAGAACGCCGGATATGAGGTAGTCATTATCGACGATTTGTCAAACTCGAATATCGAGGTGCTCGATGGTATCGAGAAAATCACGGGCATCCGTCCGGAGTTTATCCAATTGGATCTAAAGGATAAGGAAGGTACTCGCAAGGCATTGGAAGCTCATCCGGGCATCAAAGGCATTATCTTGTTCGCCGCTAGCAAGGCGGTAGGAGAATCCGTACAGCAGCCTTTGAAGTATTATCGCAATAATATTGTCACTTTGGTGAACTTGTTGGAGATGATGCCTGAATTCAATATCGAAGGTATCGTATTCTCTTCCTCTTGTACGGTATACGGACAACCGGATCCGGAGAACTTGCCGGTAACCGAGAATGCCCCGATCAAACCCGCTATGTCTCCTTATGGAAACACGAAGCAGATCAACGAGGAGATTATCCGGGATACGATCCATGCGGGAGCGCCTTTCAAGAGTATCATCTTGCGCTACTTCAACCCGATAGGCGCTCACCCAAGCGCAGAGATCGGCGAGTTGCCAAATGGTGTTCCCCAGAACTTGATCCCGTACTTGACACAGACGGCTATGGGTATCCGCAAGGAATTAAGCGTATTCGGCGATGATTATGATACGGCAGACGGCTCTTGCATCCGTGACTATATCAATGTCGTAGACTTGGCGAAAGCGCATGTAATCGCTATGGACCGTATGCTTGAGAATAAGTCTGATGAGCATATCGAGATATTCAACCTAGGTACCGGCAATGGTGTTTCTGTCCTTGAACTGATCAATACCTTCGAGCAGACAACAGGCGTTAAGGTTCCGCACAAGATCGTGGGCCGTCGTGAAGGTGATATCGAGAAGGTATGGGCCAATCCGGAGCACGCGAATAAGGTATTAGGCTGGACCGCCAAGGAGACTTTAGCCGACACCCTGCAATCCGCATGGAACTGGCAGAAACGTTTGAGAGAACGTGGCATCCAGTAAATAACACAAAAAAGAGGCCGTATCTGATAGCGCTTAGCTAAGATATGGCCTTTTTTATATCCTTATATCTACAAGTATTTCTCTAAGATCTCAAGAACTTTCCCGAAATCGATCGGCTTAACGATATGCTCATTCATTCCGGATTCTTTACACAACTTGATGTCTTCCGCAAATGCGTTCGCAGACATGGCTATTATCGGCATGGACTTGATATCCGGACGTTCTAATGCCCGAATATGGCGAGTAGAGTCGTACCCGTTCATGACCGGCATCTGGATATCCATAAATACCAAGTCATAATATCCCGGACTAGAGTTTTTTACCATATTCACCGCGACAAGGCCATTTTCCGCCTCCTCTACCACCGCACCGGTCTCTTCTAGTAACACAGTCGCTATTTCCCTATTCAAGCTATTATCTTCCACCAGCAAGATCCGCTTACCCTCAAAGTTACCGAAAGGATATTGAGGCTTCTCCGTCTCTTCCTCTTTTTCCTCTTGCTTGATAGCGAAACTTTTCATCAAATAAAATAACTTGGATTTCATCAACGGCTTACTTATGAATCCATCGACACCGGCTCGTTGGGCTATCTCCTCAAAATGCGGACAATCATAAGCGGAAAGAATAATGATCGGAATATCCCGGCCAACGACTTTTCGGATACGGGTAGCGGTCTCGATTCCATCCATTCCCGGCATTTTCAGATCAAGGATAACGGCAAAATAGTCATCATTAAGATGATGTGCCCTCTCTACTTTCCCGATAGCCTCCTCACCAGAAATGGCATATTCACCTTTCATACCGATCTCGTTAATCCTCATACATGCGTTCTCGCAACACACGATATCATCGTCTACCACGAGAACCGGTAAATCCCTTAAATGATCATCCTCAAAACACCCTTGATCCTGCAATTTCAACTGCATCGTAAATGTAAAAACAGAACCTTTGCCATATTCACTCTCCACCAGAATCTCACCATTCATCATATGAGCGATATTACGGCTTATCGCCATGCCTAAGCCGGTTCCTTGTATATTCCGCAAGGTTGCGTCTTCCGCACGTTCAAATGGTTCGAAAACCTTGTGTAAGAAATCCGGCTTTATCCCGATACCATTGTCTATAACCGTAACCTCAAATAAACCATAATTACCATTTTTAATTGGCTTTTCCCGTATCTCAAGTGTTATTTTCCCATAGTCCGGCGTATACTTTATGGCGTTTGACAGCAAATTCAACAATACTTGCTGAATCCGTTGCACATCGCCAATCAGCTTTTCATGTTTGATTTGAAACAAGTGAACCCGGAAATCCTGAAACTTCTGACTGACCGAAGTCTGAACCATAGTAATTACGCTTTGCAATAACTCGCCCATATCGAACTCCTCGTCTGTCAGCAAAATATGTCCGCTCTCTACCTTAGACATATCCAAGACCTCATTGATCAAGTTCAATAACAATTTGGAAGAAACCATAATCTTCTTCAAGCAATCCACTATACGCTCCCGATCGTCGATATGCATACTGGCGATAGTGGTCATACCGATAATGGCATTCATCGGAGTACGTATATCATGGCTCATATGGGATAAGAAATCCGATTTAGCCTGATTTGCCGATTTAGCCACTTGTAGGGCATCTTGAAGTAATTGCCTTTGCCGCTCTTCCTCACGAACCTCCATAATATCGGTCCGGGTCAAAAGAAGTATATTCCTCTCCTTATCGAAAAAGCTAAAACGCAACTTCTTATCCCTAAAAACGCCATTCTCCATCACCTGACAGAACAAGACATACTCACGGGAATTTTGTAAGATAGATAAGACATGATCTAGGGAAAGATTTCGGGTTAACTCATCTCGCTGATCCTCCGGCACATATTTGTGGTGGAACTCGGCTACCTCTTTTTCATAGTCATTACTCGCTATCGGGGGGACCGGCGTCCCACTTTCACGATTGGAAGTATACATGACATAGCTATTCGTATTTGCCTCTATATAAACGACATAATCATACTCAGTCTGAACGGCAGCCTCTACGATCTGTGCCTTGCGACAATGATTCACATAGCGGCTGAAAAGAATGACACGATCCGGAATTCCACTCTTATCTTTCAAGATACGAATAAAAGCCTCATGCCACTCAAAACCCAACAAATCATTACAGAAACGCATGTCGAACTTCTTATTTGCTACGCCGCTAGCCGCCATTTGCCGCAATGAATTCAAGGATAAGATCTCCTCCCATTTCCCTAAATCCGCAGGATATACATATTCTTGAATGTAAGTCTGGCAAAGTTCTGTATAATCCAAACATTCTCCTTCCCTTTCGGGAGTCATCGAATCTTTGACTATCTCAACCTTTTCATTACCTAATGTGACGATCCAAAGCGTATCGACTAGCTCGTTTACACCACAGAGTAGTTCTTCCAAATTTAAAGTAGTATTTGTCATTTTCAATGATATAGATTTAATTAAGAGGAATAGAGATCCTATGATTTTGAGAGTATTTCATCGAGCCTCCCTCTCCAATCCTCTCCATTCAAAGGCTGATAGGTATGGAACCCCAGTTCCTGCCCCACTACGATATTATTCTTACCATCATCTACAAATAATGTTTCCTCTGGTCTGATTCCTGAATCCAAGACCATGCGATCAAAAATTTCACGATCTGGCTTAGTGACACCGATTTCATAAGAGAGATACAATTTATCGAAATAATCATTTAATGGACGGCCCGCCGGCGTAAACTCTTTTGTCTGTGCCCATTCAAGCTGTATGATCGGATTTGTATTGCTCAATAAATAGACTTGATATTTCTCACGGAGTTTTAATATGTAGTCCAATTTATATTGGGGAACGCCACCAATGAAGCCAAACCAAGCCCAACAAATATCCTCATAAGAAAGGTCTTTACCCGTATGCTTCCGTAAATAGCGACAAAACTCCTCTACTCCGATCTTTCCGGTCTCCAGATCTTGAAAAACCCCTTTTTGTTCGTAAGGATCTATCAATCCATCGGCATCTTTGACCCCAATCTCTATTAAACGACGAACAGGTTCATCCCGGTCCAAATCTATGATAACGCCCCCAGATCGAATACTATATTTTTTATTTTACCCATTGCGATACTATTTAAGTCCTAAAGATACAATTTATTCCGTATATCTAGGTTACAAGGATAAAAAAGGGTATAATCTTCAACGATTATACCCCAATCCAAAGCTATATTTATGTATATAAGACTTAATCCAATTTATGGATCACCAAACCGGAGCGAAGCTTCGGTTCGAACCACGTCGTCTTCGGCGGCATAATATTACCCGTATCGGCGATATCCATCAATTGCTTCATCGTAACGGGATACAAAGCCAAGGCAACCTTCATCTCACCGCTATCCACACGGCGTTTCAATTCACCCAGGCCACGGATACCTCCCACGAAATCGATTCGCTTGTCCGAACGTAAATCCTTAATGCCTAAAATCTCATCCAGAATCAAGTTCGAAGAGATCGTGACATCCAATACGCCTATCGGGTCATTGTCATCGTACGTACCGGGCTTAGCGGTCAAAGAATACCATTTCCCTCCTAAATACAGGGAGAAATTGTGCAAGGCACCCGGTTTGTAAATAGCAGAGCCCTTCTCCTCTACCACGAAGTTTTTCGTTAATCTCTCAACGAATTGTTCCTCGGTCAAGCCGTTCAAGTCTTTTACCACACGGTTGTAATCGATAATGGTCAATTGGTTGGCCGGGAAGCAAACAGCCATGAAATAGTTATACTCCTCGTCTCCCTTATGATCCGGGTTTTGCTTGGCCTTCTCCGCTCCTACCAAAGCAGCGGCGGCGGAACGATGATGTCCGTCGGCAATATACAACGCAGGCATCTCCCCGAATAACTCCGTGATGCGGGCGATGTCCTTATCCTCATCGATAATCCAGAACGTATGGCCGAAACCGTCTAATTTCGCCACGAAATTATATTCAGGCTCACGAGCCGTATATTTCATTACGATAGCGTCTAACTCTGAGTTGTCGGGATAAGCGAAGAATACCGGCTCGATATTAGCGTTGTTGACACGTACGTGCTTCATGCGATCCTCCTCCTTGTCACGGCGGGTCAGCTCATGTTTCTTGATCGTGCCATTCATATAATCGGGAACATAAGCCCCGACTACCAACCCATATTGAGTCTTGCCATTCATGGTTTGGGCATAAACATAATAGCATTCTTTCTGATCCTGAACCAACCAACCTTTTTCCTGAAAATTATTGAAATTGGCGGCGGCCTTCAGGTAAACAGCCGGATCATGCTCATCCGTCCCTTCTGGGAAATCGATTTCCGGTTTAATGATATGGTAAAGGGATTTCTCGTTTCCTTCCGCTTCCGCACGAGCTTCTTGCGAGTTCAATACGTCATAGGGGCGGGAAGCCACCTCCTCTATAAATTCTTTTGGTGGACGAACTCCCTTGAAAGGTTTTATTTTTGCCATGGTAATTAAATCTAATTGGTTTATGTATCAATGTAGAGACGGGGCGTACCCGTCTCTACAACCGGATATTCTCATTTATTAACCCGATACTTTTCATTGCCATTCACCAAGAAATCAACGATCTGCTTGGCGGCGGCGATACCAGCGTTGATATTAGCCTCGGCGGTCTGGGCACCCATCTTTTTCGGGGTGCTGAAATAACGACCGGCATATTTTTCGGCCAATTCCGCATGGATAGCGGGCATAATATCTGTCAAGTACTTGAAATCCGGACGCTCTTCCAACATCTTAGCGAGGCCAGCCTCATCCATCACCTCCTTACGAGCCGTATTCACTACGATAGCTCCCTTCGGCATGGAATTCATCAACTCGAAATTGATAGAACCCTTCGTCTCGGCCGTAGCCGGGATATGCAAGGAAACGATCTGGCAAGCCTTGAACAAGTCCGCCGTAGAAGCTACAGCCTTCACACCATCGGCCTCAATCACGGAAGCCGGACAGAACGCGTCATAAGCGTAAACCTCCATACCGAAGCCTTTAGCGATACGAGCCACGTTACGGCCCACGTTTCCATAAGCCAAGATACCCAATTTCTTTCCTTTCAACTCTGTTCCGGAAGTTCCGTTATAGAAATTACGAACCCCGTACACCAACATACCGAATACCAATTCGGCGACAGCGTTAGAGTTTTGTCCCGGCGTATTCATCACGCATACCTTATGGGCAGTAGCCGCATCCAAGTCCACGTTATCATACCCCGCACCGGCACGAACCACGATCTTCAGGTTCTTAGCGGCATCCAATACCTCAGCGTCCACCTTATCGCTACGGATAATCACGGCATCGGCATCCTTAACCGCATCCAGCAATTGCGCCTTCTCTGTATATTTCTCCAAAAGAGCCAGTTCCATACCAGCGCCTTCCACTACCTCCCGGATACCTTTCACAGCGACAGCGGCGAAAGGTTTCTCTGTAGCAACTAATATCTTTGCCATGTCTGAATCCTCCTTGATTAATGTTGTTTCTCGAACTCTTTCATGCAAGCTACCAAAGCCTCCACGCTGCTCTTCGGCATCGCGTTATAAAGAGAGGCACGGAAACCACCTACAGAACGGTGTCCCTTGATACCTACCATACCAGCGGCAGTAGCATATTTACTGAACTCGTCCTCCAACTCCTTATACTCATCATTCATCACGAAACAAACATTCATGATCGAACGATCTTCCTCCGCTACCGTACCACGGAACAACTTATTACGATCGATCTCATCGTATAAGATCGCCGCATTCTCAAGATCCTTCTTCTCCATAGCGGCGATACCACCTTGTTCCTTATACCATTTCAAGGTCTGTAAAGCCGCGTAAATAGGCAATACAGGAGGTGTATTGAACATGGAATCCTTTTTAATATGGGTAGCGTAGTTCAACATGGTCGGGATCGGACGGTCTACATGTCCTAAAGCGTCCACACGAACGATAGCCAAAGTCACGCCGGCAGGAGCCAAGTTCTTTTGAGCACCCGCATAGATAATATCATATTTGGAAATATCGATCGGACGAGAGAAAATATCGGAAGACATATCGCAAACCAAACGTTGCTTCACATCTGGATCTTTACGCATCTCTGTTCCGTAAATCGTATTATTAGAAGTAAAATGGAAATAATCCGAGTCATCAGCGATCGCATAACCCTTCGGGATGTAAGTATAGTTCTTGTCTTTGGAAGAAGCGACAACATCTACCTCCCCAAACAACTTAGCTTCCTTGATAGCGTTCGAAGCCCATGTGCCGGTATCCAAATAAGAGGCTTTCTTATTCAACAGATTGTAAGGAACCATACAGAACTGCATGCTGGCGCCACCGCCCATGAATACAACCTCATAGCCTGCCGGAACATCCAGTAATTCCTTGATCAACGCACGTGCCTCGTCGTTTACGGCTACAAACTCCTTACTTCTATGAGAGATCTCAAGAAGTGATAACCCCATACCCGCAAAATTTTCTACCGCAGCGGCTGTATTCTTAATTGTATACTCGCTCAAGATAGAAGGACCTGCATAAAAATTGTGCTTCTTCATACCAATGTCTTTTTAGAATGTTATTATAAATAAAGTAACTATTTTTTCAAAAACAGGCGGCTAATGTAACTATTTTTTCTCATTTGCCGACACTTTTCGAGCATTTTTTAATTTACAATCAGAATATGTCAATTAAAAACGATCTCCCCAAAGGCGCCTCATTTGCTCAATTAGTTTGTGCTCGGCCGGATTTTCCTGTCCTTTCCACAAACGTTCGCCCAAAATTTCCTTCGGAAGATACTCCTGCTTTACAAAATGATTTTCGTAGTCGTGCGCATATTTATATTCCTTGCCATACTCCAATTCAGCCATTAATTTGGTAGGCGCGTTGCGTAGATGAAGCGGTACGGGTAAATTCCCAGTCCGGTTAACAAGTGCCAAAGCGTCGTTGATCGCCATATAGGCCGAATTACTTTTCGGGCTGCAAGCCAGATAAACGGTCGTCTCGGCCAGAATGATCCGGCCCTCCGGCCAGCCGATCTTCTTCAAGGCATCGAAACATGCGTTCGCCAGCAAAAGCGCATTCGGATTCGCCAATCCGATATCCTCAGAAGCGGAGATCACCAACCGCCGTGCGATAAACTCAGGGTCTTCTCCCCCGGCCACCATACGGGCGAGCCAGTAAATGGCGCCATCGGGATCGCTACCCCGGATCGACTTGATAAAAGCGGAGATTATATCGTAATGCATCTCCCCTCCCTTATCATACGCCGCAGGGTTCTCCTGCAACCTCTCCACTACCTTCTCATCCAGAATCTCAATATTGTCACTCTCCTCGGCAGACACCACCAGTTCCAGAATATTCAGCAACTTCCGGGCATCTCCTCCCGAGTAACGTAACATGGCATCCGTTTCCGTCAGCCTTATGTTTTTATCCTTCAGAACGACATCCTCGGCGATCGCCTTATGCAATAGCGTAAGCAAGTCATTCTTGTCCAGCGATTTCAACACGTACACCTGACAACGGGATAACAAAGGACGGATTACCTCGAACGAGGGATTCTCCGTGGTTGCCCCAATCAGCGTCACCACGCCCGTCTCCACGGCGTTCAGCAATGAGTCTTGCTGCGACTTACTGAACCGGTGTATCTCATCAATAAACAATATCGGCGATACCGTATTGAAGAAGCGGTTGCTCTTGGCCTTCTCTATCACCTCCCGCACGTCCTTCACTCCCGAACTGATCGCGCTTAACGTATAAAAAGGCGCATCCAACTTATTCGCTATGATCTGCGCTAAGGTAGTCTTCCCGACTCCCGGCGGCCCCCACAATATAAAAGAGGGAACCCGTCCCGCATCAATCATCTTCCTCAACACGGCTCCCTGGCCTACCAGGTGCTTCTGTCCAATATAATCATCCAACGTCTTCGGACGTAATCTCTCTGCTAATGGTTGACTCATCATGGAAGCAAAAGTCGGATATTTTATTTACTTTTCAAAGGATAAGTCAAGAAATTTATCGTATAAAAAGAATGTTAAACAACAGGAAATAGTGACATAATGAAAGAACAATCACTACAAATACACTTTTACCCATATAATATACTAACATTATGACAATGAAAATTTAACATTCCCTTAATTCCCTATCCTTTCTATCCCATACTTTTAGCGATATCTTCTTAACACATTATACCTTCTTTCTTGAAGCATTAAATATCTATCAACTGGTGCATGATCGTCCAACAGTTGGTGCATGATCATGCAACGTCTGTTAGATGATCATGCACCAATTGTTAGATGATCTATATTTCCATATAAAACCAATAAGCCTTCCAAGGAAATGGGATAAGGGAAGCTATCAAAACATGTAAGATATATAACAAAAAAAGATGCCCCTCCATAATCGGAGAGGCACCCTATACCTTATATTATATATGTTAGATTAGCGAGTTCCGCCAGCCCACCATACAGGCTCTGAATATACGTATTGACCGTCGCCATAAGCGGCTTTTACTTCCGGATTTGATACCACGTCACTATTACCATAAGGCATACGAAGAGGGAATTTTTTCGTATTCGCCAATGTCACGAAATTCTCTCCTAATCCTTTCATTCTACGGATATCATTAAAAGTCTCGGTAGCCTCTCCCGATGCCCCCCACAAAGCCAGATATTTCTGGATCATGGTCTCTTTCAAAGGATTTACAGCAAACAACGGTTTAACTTGGTTATCGAAATATGTATTGGCCGTCTCCTCTGTCATTTTTTCTGAATTCACGACCATTTTGCTACCCATATAAGTGATAGCAGAAGAGACACTTCTCTCAGCATTTGCGATTCCGGCAGCTACCGCCTCTTTCAACGCTTTCTCGGCGTCAGACGTACGGTTTAAGCGACATAACGCCTCAGCTTGCAAGAATTTCAACTCATGATAACTCATCAACATCGTAGGAGCCGTGTTTGAATATACAAAGGCAGAAACACCATATTTCTGCATATTCTGCTCAGGAGTACCATTCGGGGCCGGAACTAAGTTCTTATCAGCAGAGCCTGTAACCTGTACGCGTTTCTTGTCAGCCGTAGTAGGAGAAAGCATCACTCTTTCCAATCGAGGATCTTTACGCTCAATCAACTTGTCCGTCAAGCTCTGGCTATTGGCAAAACCAGCGCGAGAATCGAAGTAACCAAAGAATGGGTTGATATTATTCGCATCATAGACAGCGTATGCAGCCTCGTCATCCGCAGAAGTAAAAGATTTTGATACATAGTCCAAAACCTTATTCAAGTCAGCTTGCTTATCCGTGGAACGATTGATCAGACGCATCGTATAACGAGCCTTCAAACCATAAGCGAATTTAATCCATTTCTCGGCATCTCCATTATACAAATAATCATACGTACCAACCGGTGAACGATCAGACTGATTCAAATCCTCGATCGCCTTGTCCAAGGAGGCCATTATAGAGACATAAATCTCCTCTTGCTTATCTATTTTAGGATTCATATTCACCGGTGAGCCATTCTCATCCAATAAAGAAGCTTCACTATAAGGTGTATCTCCAAATATATCCGCCAATAGAGCGCCATTGTAAGCTTCCATGACCTCAGCGATACCTCTCGTCACTAAATTTCCCTCATCACGCTTACCTTCTTGACATTGACCGATAATAACACGAGCGTTCTTCAAGCTTGTATAAACATTTCCCCACGTATTCTCAAACGTAGAAGAGGCAGAAGGCTCATTCAAACGAATTTCCGCGTTATATAACTGGTTTTCGATACCCACTTCATATTCCACGTAGGAAGATGAATAGGTATTGAAGTCTCCGCCAACGTTGGAAAATGCAGTAGAAGTAATCAAGTCGGCCAAGATAAATTTGCCATCCACGCTATTTGTATGGCTCGTATCTTGGTTAATCCGATCCATTACATCCTCGGAACATCCAGCCAATGCCAAGGATACGGCCGACATAACAGCCAACCCTTTAAATGATTTTATTATTGTATTCATATATATCTGTCTTCTTTATAAATTAGAAATTTACGTTGACACCAAAACCGTAGCTAGATGTACCCGGTAAGGAGAAACGCTCGAAAGCGCCAGCCATATTGTTATTTCCTTGAGTAGCCTCTGGATCGAAGCCTTTTATCTCAGACCATACAATGATATTACGGGCGAAAACATTCACGTTTACATTCAAGTTATCTTTCTTATATACAGGATATGACAATGAAAGTTCACGCAATTTCAAGAACGAGTTGTCATAAACATAGGCTTCGTCAATGCCCCTCACGCTTTTGAAATACTCCTCTGCATCTGATCCTTTCACTCCACCCGTATAGGGAACATAGATAGGTTTACCATCCGCATCTACGCCCTTCTGTTCAACAGCAGCATAGTCAAAATGATATTTATCACTCTTACGAACCTCTCCAGATAACTTACTTGTACCATAGAAGTTCGTCTCACCAGCCGTACCACTATACATTTGTCCACCTTGCTTCCAGTCAAATACAGCAGCCAAACGGAATTTATACAACTCGATATTCGTATTGAAACCCAAACGGAAATCAGGAGAAACCTTACCGATTACTTGGGTCTCACCAGCCTCTGGTATACCTTTTTCGTTTACTACAATTCGTCCTTCGCCATCACGTTTGTAACCAACACCATAGATTACCGGGAATTTATCGCCGATACCTGCACGTACTTGAGGAGTCACGAAACCACCCAACATAATGCTCTCTACGCCCGGAGCCAACTCGTCTACATAATTGTCGATCTTTGAGAAGTTAAAAGCGAAGTCCAGCTTGAAATTCTTCGTATCAACCGGAGAGATACCTAATGTAATCTCATGTACGTTTGAGTGCATCTTTCCACCATTCATCATCATACTGGAAGCACCTGTGGAGCCAGCCAAAGGCACCTCGAAGATTTGGTCTTTCACGTTCTGACGAGAATACGTATAATTCAATGAAACTAAACCATTCAAGAAAGTCAAGTCAGCACCAAGCTCATAAGACTTCGTGTTCTGAGGCTTCAAGTTCGGATCATAAACCACGAAATAAGGAATATACGCCATATTTCCATTAATCGGATACATAATAGGTGTTCCCTGGAAGAAACCACCACCATAACTTGGCGTATAATAATAAGACGGCACATATTCTCCTGCCATACCTACCTCTGCGTAAGAGCCACGGATCTTACCAAATGTCAAGATATCATTCTTCAAGGCTTCCACTTCCGTGAATACCCATCCAAGGGATACGGAAGGATAAAAGAACGAACGGTTATCTCTCGGCATAGAAGACACGATATCGTTACGTCCCGTAACATTCAAATAAAGCATATTCTTCCAAGCCAAAGATAAGCTAGCGAAGTTACCTACCGTACGTTTTCTCTTATACTCATGAGAGCTGTTGAATACAGAAGCGTTGTTCAAATGGTTCCAGCCCGGGAAGTTGAAGCTATATCCCACGGCTTGAGTATTACTGATTCGCTTATCTACAAGCTCATTACCCAACAAAGCATCGAATACGAAGTCCTCATTGATATTCCAGTTATACGTAAACGTCAACAATGAGTTCATCTCATTTACCGTAAAACCGTATTCGCTAGCATAACCATTCGCATAACCAGTTGTACCGTAGCCGTAAATATCAGAGTAATTGGTCGTATAAGCGTCATCACCAATTTGGTATTTCACATCCAATTTATGATTGTCCGTACCAAATTTAGTAGAATACTTCAAGAACGCATTCCCGAAGAAACGTTGAGATCTCTCCGTAAAGCTATTATTGTCGCACGCCCAGTTTCCATCATCGATCCAGTTCTCACGGAACGTATTCTGAGTATAAGGATCACCTTCGATATGGGAAGGTATGCCCGCCATAGTATAACTGATAGGAGCCGTATAAACCGTAGCGGTAACACCGTCATTAGCGGTTCCTTGCTTCTTGATCTTTGATGTCACGAAGTTTCCGTTAAAACCAGTCGTCCAGTTATCATGCAATTGCGCCTCACCCGACAGCTTCACGTTATAACGATCCATTCCCGTAGAACGAACGATACCATCAGAAGTCGTATTACCCAAAGAAAATGAATAGTTTCCTTTATCGAAAGATTGAGCTACATTTACAGAGTTACTCCAAGTAACGCCAGTCTGGAAGAAATCTTTCGCATTATTATAAGCTTGGGGAGTAGCCCATGGATCCAATCCTGCCGCAGCACGCTGAGGCACATAGTATTGTCCATTATGCAATCCACCTTCCGTATATTCATTTTGTACATTACCGCCATATACAGGATCATTCGCCAAGTCAGAGATAGACGGTCCCCAGCTAAATCCCGAATATGGGTTATAAGCACCTTCATTACCTTGTCCATATTCAGTTTGTAACTCAGGTAATGTAGAAACCTTATCAAACGCAAGATTCGTGTTGAATGAGATCTGAGGTTTTCCTTTACGAGCACCTTTTCCGCTCTTTGTAGTAATAACGATCACACCATTAGAAGCACGCATACCATACAACGCAGAAGCGGCTTGTCCTTTCAAGATGTTGATACTCTCGATATCGTTCGGATCTAAGTCTACGGCACGGTTCGCATAGTCAGCTCCACTAACACTACCATTATTCATAGTATCCGTATTAACATCCGCCGTAGAAGCGATCGGCATACCATCGATCACATACAAAGGAGAGTTATCCCCTGTAAATGAACGGGCTCCACGGATCATGATCTTGGAAGATGCGCCTGGCATACCCGATGAGGAAGCGATATCGATACCGGATACTTTACCTTGCAAAGCCCCAGACAAACTAGTGTTAGCACCTTGTGTTAACTCATCCGATTTTACATCTTGCACGGCATAACCTAAAGCTTTCTTTTCCTTTGAGATACCCATCGCTGTAACCACGACCTCATCCAAGTTTTGGGTATCAGACATCAATGTTACATTTACATTGGGAGACACAACTACCTCCTTGGATTTCATACCGATGTATGAAATAACTAATTGCTTACCATCACTAGGAACATCCAAAGTAAAATTACCGTCAAAATCCGTAACTGTTCCCACAGTCGTTCCTTTTACGATAATGGACGCACCGATCACCGGCTCACCATCTTCTCCGACTACCTTACCGGTAACCTTCGAGGTCTGTGCCGAAACTACTCCTACGCTCATCGCAAGAAATAGTAGCACAGAAGTCAACTTTTTCTTCATAGACACATTCTTTTTATTTAAACTAAACTAGAAATTCAATTAAGCTTTCGTGGACTATAGTTCATACAGAACTACCAATTTTCAATATTTTATTTAGTGTAGTCATATGAAAAAAAATTATCATATAAGTTTAGATCTATTAAAATTCTGTAATAAATATATTGGATTTGAGAGATATTGTTTATCAGCCATATTGGGAGGATAAGAAAAGCCAGCCGTTTTTCACAAATATCTACATAAAATAAAGTTGTAAATATTTTTAGTGATAAGCTATATGCTATAAAATATCCAGAATAAGTTGATATCAAGTCCAATATCATGCCTATAAAGAGTAAGCTCACTATTTGTTACGATAAAATTAAGATAAAAATAATTTTTTTATTTGTCAAAAAGAAACTATCGGCAGCGATAACTCATTGATTTGTGATACGATCATGTCACCTGAGTCGATTTAGACAGTGGTTATATTGCAAATTGACAGATTTAACAATTAAGAAAACAAAGGAAATATATCACAATAATAATAATTTGTTGTTTTTTTCAGGTATAATTTATAGTTTTGCAACCGTTTTTCATTTAATAGGTATGTCGTAAAACATAAAATGGAGTAGTTCTGTATGAACTTAGTTAATCAACCATTAAAATGCAGAGAAAACATTTTTAAGTATATAGTTAATAAATAAGTGTGTTTATGAAGAAAAAGTTGACTTCTGTGCTACTATTTCTTGCATTGAGTGCAGGTGTGGTTTCAGCACAGACCTCGAAGGTTACCGGTAAGGTAATTGGGGAAGATGGAGAGCCGGTGATCGGTGCCTCTATTATCGTAAAAGGGACAACCGTGGGAACAGTCACGGATTTTGATGGAAACTTTGAACTAGAAGTACCTGCGAATGGTAAACAATTGGTTATTTCATACATCGGTATGAAATCTCAAGAAGTTGCGGCCACTTCTAATGTAAATGTAAAACTATTAGCCGATACCCAGAACTTGGATGAGGTCGTGGTTACGGCTATGGGTATCTCAAAGGAAAAGAAAGCTTTAGGTTATGCGGTTCAAGATGTGAAAGCGGATGAGTTGACGAAAGGAGCTAATACTAGTTTGTCTGGCGCATTACAAGGTAAGGTTTCTGGAGTGGAGATCTCTCCTTCTTCCGGTATGCCGGGTGCCTCTTCTAAGATCACGATTCGTGGTTCCAGATCTTTTACAGGGGATAATACTCCTTTGTATGTGATTGACGGTATGCCTGTCGCTTCAACGGCTGATGTGGACACCGGTAGTTCTGTTTCCGGCACGGACTTTGCATCTCGTGCGGTGGATATCGACCCAAACGATATTGAAAGCATTAATATATTAAAGGGACAGGCCGCATCTGCCTTGTATGGTATGCGTGCAACAAATGGAGTAATTGTCATTACGACCAAAAGTGGAAAGGGAGCCCGTAAAGGTAAACCTCAGGTAGCTTTTAATACCAGCTTATCTTTTGATAAGGTTTCAACGATGCCTGAATACCAAAAAGTGTATGCGCAGGGTACAAATGGCAAGTATAGCCCGTATGCTTCAACTTCTTGGGGACCACTAATCAGCGAATTGCCTAACGATCCGACTTATGGAGGAAATACGGATAATGAGTTTACCAAGCAATATGGTAAGCATGAAGGTATGTATTATGTACCTCAGCGGGCCGCTGCGGGATTAGACCCTTGGGCTCAACCACAAGCTTACGACAATATCAAGGATTTCTTCAACGTGGGTACGACATGGAGTAACTCCGTGAATGTAGCTCAAGCTTTTGATAAAGGTAACTATTCCTTCTCGATCGGTAATACTACGCAAGATGGTATTATTCCAAATACAGGCATGGACCGATACAACGCAAAAATGAGTGCCGAAGCTCAATTACACAAGAACTGGTCTACTGGATTTACCGGTACCTATGTAAATTCGAAGATCAGCAAGCAGTCTAGTGCCAATAATGGAATCTTAGCTACTGTTTACGGAGCTCCTTCTAGCTACGATTTAGCCGGTATCCCAAGTCATGTTGAGGGTGACCCGTATACACAAAATACATTCCGTAGCACATCAGGTTTTGACGGAGCTTATTGGGCGGTAGATAACAACGAGTTCTTGGAACGTTCACAACGTTTCTTTGGAAATACTTATTTGAAATATTCTACGAAGTTCAATACCGATAATCACAAATTGGATGTCAAGTATCAATTGGGTGTGGACTCTTATACGACTAATTATACGGATTCTTGGGGTTATGGACATGCAAATGGTTATGGAGAGATTGATCACTATGGATATTCAATCACGGAGTTGAACTCTTTGTTGACCGCTGCATATACTTGGAATATCAATGAAGATTGGTTGTTCGATGCCCTTGTTGGTAATGAATTGGTAGAGAATCAGCGGAAATTTTACGAGTCTTATGGAGCGAACTATAACTTCCCGGGTTGGAATCATATAGATAATGCTACAACTATGGTAGCATCCGAGTCATTACGCCGGAAACGCACAGTTGGTAACTTTGCTAGCATTTCATTGTCTTACGCTAACATGGTTTACTTCAACGCAACTGTTCGTAACGATATCGTATCTAATATGCCTCGTAACAACCGCTCATTCACTTATCCATCTGTTTCCTTGGGCTGGATTTTCACAGAATTAGAACCATTGAAGAATAATGTCTTGACTTATGGTAAATTACGTGCTTCTTACGCCGAAGTAGGACAGGCTGGAGATTATTATGATTCTTATTATACTACACCTGTTTACGGTGGTGGTTTTTATGGTTCTACGCCTATACAATATCCTATGAGTGGAATTACGGCGTTCACTCCATATGCTCGTGTGTATGATCCGAATCTGAAACCTCAGAACACGAAGTCTTATGAGTTAGGTGTGGATTTGACCTTCTTGAATGGTCTGTTCTCATTGAACTATACCTTCTCTCGGCAGAATGTGAAAGATCAGATATTTGAGGTTCCTTTGGCTGGTTCTACAGGCTCTGCAGAATTAGTAACCAATGGTGGCGCTATCCATACGAACGCTCATGAGATTACGTTGGGAATCAATCCGATCAATACGAAGAATTTTAAATGGGATATGGCATTTAACTTCTCTAAGATCGATAACTACGTGGATGAGCTGGCTCCGGGTGTAGAGAGTATTTTCTTGGGAGGTTTCGTTGATCCGCAGGTACGTGCGAATATTGGCGATAAATTCCCTGTAATCTATGGTACGACTTTCTTGCGTAATGACAACGGTGACATTGTCGTAGACGAAGATGGCTTGCCTCAGATCGGTAGTGAGGGTGTGATCGGTAAGGTTTCCCCGGATTTCCTCTTGGGTTTCAATACTAATTTTGAGATCTACAAATTCCGTATCGGCGCTACGTTCGATTGGAAATGTGGTGGACAGATGTATAGCGGTACATTGAACACGTTGAACTATTATGGTACAAGTATGGAGTCTGTTGAAAGTCGTACGGCCGAGACTTTCCGTTTTAGTCATCCGGCTGTAAAGCAGTTGGAAGATGGTTCCTATGTAGCTAATGACATAGATATCAAAGGCGAAGACGCTTTATCATATTATGACCGCATGACGCTTATTTCCGAAGCTGGTATCTATGACAGTGGTTTCTTGAAACTACGTGAGTTGTCCGTTAGTTATCCGATATGGGATAAGAATGGAATCAACGTGAACTTAAATGTTTTTGCCAGAAATATCATTCTTTGGTCTGAGTTGAAAGGTTTGGATCCTGAGGCTTCTCAAGGTAATAATAATATGGGCGGTGGCTTCGAGCGCTTTTCTATGCCGGGTGCTTCGAGCTATGGCTTCGGTTTAAATGTGAAATTCTAATAAAGGAAACAAAAGATGAAACTTCAAAATATCTCAAAAAAATTATTGACGGGAGTTGTTTTCACCGCAGCCTTGGTCTCTTGCTCTGAGGATAAGATGGATGAGATCAACAAAGATCATAATCATACCACAGCAGTTCCCGCAAAGATGATCCTTACGGATGTCATGACTTCGACTGCGTTTAGCGTGGTTAGCGGCGATTTCAATTTATATGGTGGTATGTATGTGGAACATGAGACAGGTTCGCATAATCAATTCTACTATGCGGAAACCCGTTCTTCTTGTACATCGGCTTCTACCTTTAATAACTCATGGGGGGGAACCTATTCGACACTGAAAGATGCTTTGATCTCTGTCAAAGTCGCAGAAGAAGAGCAGAACTTCATAACAAAAGGCATTGCGGAACTTTTCGTGGCTTACAATTTGGCGATCTTGACAGATATGTATGGTGATACACCTTGGAAAGAGGCTTGTGACTATACAGTATCTATGACTCCCGCTATCGATAAACAAGAGGAGATTTATAAGGATATCATGGCCTATGTGGATGCCGCAATTGAAGATCTTCAGAAATCAGATCTGACGAGCCTGTCTAATCAAGATTTGATTTATAAAGGTGACGCTTCGGCTTGGCTAAAGACAGCTTATGGCTTGAAGGCTCGTTATACGATGCGCTTGATGGGACGTAGCGCTGATGTTAAGGGCGATATGGAAAAGGTGTTGGATTATATTTCCAAGTCGTACACCTCGGCAGCCGAGCAATGTAGCTATGCTATGTATGGTGTGGGTGTTAATATCAACCCATTTTTCGGAGTATTCTATTCTCGTTTAGGTGAAGTAGCCAGCCGAAGTATGTTTGATAAATTGAATGAGCGTAATGATCCGCGTATCAGACGTTGCTATGTGGAGGCTAACAGCCAAACGATGATTGCTTCTAAGGATGATCCATTATTGAATCTTGCTCATAATGGTGATTTAGTGCAAAGTCAGTTAGAATATACTGTTTCCATGTTCTGTGCAGCTCAAACCGCTCCGACTCACATCTTAAGTTATCATGAGGTATTGTTCTTGAAGGCAGAGGCTTTGTGTCGTTTAAATCGTAAGGATGAGGCAAAAGCAGTGTTGAAAGAGGCTGTTGTCGCAGGTATGGCTAATATGGAGGTTAATATCAAGTCTGCCCTCGCTTCTGATTATTGGGGAGGTTTCTTGAATGTAACAAACGAGGTGACACCGGAGGAGGCCGCTTCTTACTTTGATGAGAATGTCGTTCCCTTATTCGATGCTAATCCTTTGAAAGAGACGATGATTCAGAAATATATTTCTTTCTGGAACGCAGATGGAGAGTCTACCGAGTGCTATAATGACGTACGTCGTTTGAAGAGCTTGGGTGAGGATATTTATGGCTTGCAAAATCCGGGTAAGTTCCCGTTAAGATGTCCGTATGGTAATGATGATACTACGACTAATCCTAATATACAAGCTGCTTATGGTGATGGTCAGTATGTGTTTACCGAAAACGTATGGTGGGCTGGCGGAACTCGCTAATCAATATATAAAAGCATAACGAGTGACAACATTCAAAAAAGGGGAAGAATATCTTAATGATATTTTTCTCCTTTCTTATAAATCCACATTCTAGCCGAACTTCAATCGTGTCTCAATCTTCTCAAGATCGCGGACAATCGTCATATCCATGATATTGCTATAGATTTCGGTAGTACGAACACTTTTATGCCCTAACAACTTTTGTACCGTAGTTATATTCGCTCCATTATATAATAATAAGGTAGCATTTGTATGCCGAGCCGTATGAAAAGATACCTTCTTATCAATACTTGCCAATTGGCTGATTCGGCGTAATTGCTTATTCACGTTTGAATTAGAGGATAAGGGAACACCAAACAGGGTTCTCGGCGCATTCTTATATCGCTCATAGATAGGTAAAGATTTACCCTCGAACAAGAGGAATAGCGGCAAACGGACACTCACATCTGTCTTCACCGATGAATAAACCAGCCAAACCTTATCATCAATAATCAAAAAGTTCTCTTTCGTTATACTTACTATGTCTGAGAAACGTAATCCCGTGTAGCAACTAAATAAAAACATATCCAGACACCGGCGCAATGTACGCTGCCCATCCAGCTTTAAGTTTTCCAAACGACCTAACTCCTCAGGCGTTAAATGAGTACGCTTACTCTCTTGATATTTAATCTTATATTTCCGAAATGGATATTTGTGCAACTCGAACAACTCCTTATTAATCGCCAAGTTGATATATCGTTTCAAATGCTTCATATGTTTAGCGATCGTATTTCGATGATACTCCTGCTTCAATAAGAAATATTCAAAATCGCATAAGAAATTGAAATTAATATCCTTAAACAGAACGTCCTTTTTATATAAGGATAGAACATGCAAAGTGGACAAATGGTTTTTTAATGTCGATTCTTTCAAATTACTATGTAAAATCTCCTCACGCATGAAAACAAGAAAAGAGGAAGACGTAGATGTCGAAGAAGCCTCCTCACGCAGATCCTTCAACGAAAAACCGTTATTCGCTTGTCTCTTCTCCAGCTCATCTCTCTCCAACTCCATAACATAGTTCTGAAGATACAGGTTTAACGCATCCATATTCGGATGATTCTTTATGGAACGTCTCTTGTTGTCCCATTGACAAGGTTTCACATAAACCTTCGTTGAAAAATACCTCTTTTGCCTATTCAAATAGGCCTCTACTTGAATCAAAGCTTTTCCTTCCGCATTCAATTGCTTTTTTCGATTAAACACTAAGTTGTAAATTACTTTTTCCATGATACATTTATATATTATCTGATTGTAAACACGAAGGAACAATAATAAGTTCTTTGTAGCACAATCTACAAACTAAAAGTTTGTTATCACGGATTACCTACTAATAAAAAACCATATATCCAAGTAAATAAAAAGGGCCTACCAAATACATGGCAGGCCTCTCCTACTTTTCGAGATATTAAATCATATCAATAATCTTCACCTTCCCAACCTGTTTTACGGAATCCCTTAACCGTCATCGACTTTCCATTTTGAGTCAAGGTAAATTCAATGGCATCCACTTTTGTATTGGCTTGAGTAGTATAACCATCCACAATTACTTTACCAGAGATATTGAAGGTTACAGTAGAATTTATACCATCATCCGCATGGAGCAGATTAGCGATACCATCCCCATCAAAAGATTTAGAAGCGACATCGCAATGAATCTTGCCACGTACTCCCCAGTCGTTTGTGGCAACACTCATTTTTATCCACATCTTATCCGTGGCATCATCAGTCGTATTGTAAGTATTGCAGGTCACACCTTCCGCCAAGACACCACCATCCTCACCTGTAACATTAACTACCCATTCGCCACATAAAGGGTAAATAGCCGTGTATTCTATCTCGTAATCACCATAAGTCTCACAAGAAGAAAAGGTGAGCAACGCCAATAAGATAACCAGTAATTTATTTATCTGTTTCATATTCAAAAAGCTTTTCTGATTAATATACATTTATAACACCCATTTATTTATGCCACCATTGTTTTTCCGCTAACGGAACTACCGCCGGAGTATTAGGGTTATAGTCTGAAGATGACTTCGGATACAATAAACGACGAGGATATTCACCCGGAGCCAACGCAGAACCAATGCAAGGAGTCAACTGCCCCCAAATATATCCTTCCTCATCCACATGCTTTGTCCCTAAAACAGGAATACCGGTACGATTGATATCAAACCATGCGTCCCATGCTTGACAACGAGTGGAAGCGATCCACTTCTGGGTCAAAATAGAGGTAAGCATTGAATTTTGGTCCGTACTATCGAAAGCATAAGGAGCACCTTCCGAAACAAACTCGGCAGCAGAATACCCCCAACGTTCAAACGCATAATTCACACCTTGCTCATAAGCCACTTTCGCTTTAGCCACATCATTCAAACGAGCGTAAGCTTCCGCTTGCAGGAACGCTACCTCAGCAGCAGACATAAAATAAACAGGATCTGTAGGACCTAGCTTAGCCACAGAGATCATACGAGTTGTTACCGCTACCGAGTTTGGGCGGTCACCATACTTCAAAGCTGTTGTCTCGCCGGAGCCATCCGTATTAGGTGAATAAAAATCATTTAAACGAGGATCCTCATATTTTTTCAAATAATCGCAAACCGTAGCGCACGCACGAATATTTACAGTTGAATTCAATTTACGACGGTCATTCTCATACAATGGATTTGATTTATTTTCCAAATCTTGAAAACAGTCCATCTTAGCGTCTACACTCAGCAAATCTCCTTCGTCGAGCAATGCCTTGATAGCAGCTTTATTCGTATCGAAATCACGCATCAACAATTTTAGCTTTAAACTCTTCGCAAATTGAATCCACTTATTCACGTCACCAGCGAACACCAAGTCTTGTTTTGTAACCGAAGGCAAACCACCTGCGGTAGCTTCCGCTTTTTTAGCGATAATCTCGTCCAACATCGCTAATAATCCCGGATAAACCACAGTCTTACTGTCATCATATTTCGGTGTAGTATTCTCATTCCCAAGAATAGCTTCTGTAAAAGGAATAGAGCCATAAGAGTCCACTAGGATATGATACATAAAGGCAGTCATAGTCTTACCCATTACCCAATAATTCCATTCTTGAGCCGATTCAGAGCTTTTGATAACCAAATCCAAGTCTGGCAGTGCTATTGAATAAGGTATAGACCACAAACGAGAATCGGATGCGTTAGTTATCGTATAGTTAACCAATGTATTATACTGGTTGGATGTATGTCCCTGCGTACATTGCTGAGACCACATGCTACCATATAATTCGTAAGTACCACCTACAATACTTGCTACTCCTGCGATACCAGAAGGAAGCAAAGTAGAAGAAGAGGCTTCCGTTGGATATTCCGGATTCTGGTTAATATCCAAATAATCGGAACAAGCTGTAGTAGCCATCAACAAGCAGCTAACCAGTCCTGTATATATTAAATTGTTTCTTTTCATACTATCTTTACTTTTTAAAGTTACTTATTATAATACAACTTTAATACCACCACCAAACGTACGGTTTGTCGGAGCCGCACCAAATTCACCAATTTCAGACAAGATGTCATTACCATAATTCGTACCTTCCGGATCTACGTAGTTGTTCTTTTTCGGGGTCCACATAAATAAATTACGTCCGATCAAACTAACTTGAACCATAGAGAATGGGGTTTGTTTCAACCATGCTTTCGGTAAAGAGTAAGAAAGTGTAATCTCTCTTAATTTCAAGTAATCTTTAGGTAAAATCCAATTTCTATACTGAGCGTAGTTGGAGGCGTTATTATAGTAGGTATTAACAGCGCTAGAAGCACCTCCCCAATGTACGATAGGTATATCATTCTCTACGTATTGACCATTTACGACTTTCACGGAATTAGGAACCACAAATGGTTCACGATTATTAAACACCGTATAAGTAGAGTTTCCGGCAAATGTAAGCAATTGAGAGGTATATGAATAGAACTCACCGCCATTACGCCAATCTAATACCGCTGATAAAGTAATCCCTTTCCATGTGAAATGCGTATTAAAGCCCATCAAGAAATTAGGTGTAGACGTTCCTACGATCTCTTTCTTGCTAGCATCAATTGTCGGCATACCGTTATTATCAACGATCACCTTACCATCATCAGTCGTGGCCAAAGCCGGAACCTTGAAAACGCCCAAAGGCTGACCTACTTCCGCAACGAAATCCACTTGATAGGAACTTGTCAATTTATACTCAGTTACATCATCCCATAACTCTTTCACCTCACTCCAGTTCTTACTGAAAGTAAAACCTAATCCCCACTCGAAATCTTTCGTACGAACAGGAATGCCATTCACTGCCAACTCGACACCTTGATTCGCAATCTTACCTACGTTGCGGGTCATAGACGTATAGCGAGACTCCGGAGCCAGACTAGCAGATATTATCTGATCTTTCGTACTCTTATTATAATAAGCAGCATCAATATCCAAGCGATTGTTAAACAGATGCGTTGTTAAACCGAACTCCCATTCTGTCGTGATCTCCGGACGAAGATCCATACTCGGCAAACGATTATACTCTGTCAAGCCTAATGTATTATTAATAGGTAAATATAAATCTCCAAAACCTAAACTGATTTGAGTCGGTGTAAAATAACTGCTAGTACGGTAAATCGGAGCATCGTTACCAGTCTGTCCCCAAGCTGCACGAACCTTCAAGAAATTCAGATAATCAGATTTCAAATCCTCAAACATATCCGTGATGATCAATGAAGTATTCACGCCACCATAGAAAAAGCTATTATTTCCTTGAGGTAAAGTAGATGACCAGTCGTTACGAATAGAAGCATTCACAAACCAGAAATTCTTGTAACCAAACTCACCTTGAGCGAACAAACCAACCAAACGGCGTCTATCAGAGTAAGTCGTAGTCATGGGCTTATCAACACCATTCGCTAAGTTAAACCATCCCGGTTGCTCCAAACCATACAGATAAGATTTCAAATAAGAACTCGTTTGTTGATTCAAGTTCCATCCAATCATACCATTCAAAGCGATATCCTCACCGATTTTATAATCCGCGTTTAAGAAAGCGGTCGCATCAATTTGCTCCACCTTGTCACGACGTTCCGTATAAGTACCGGGCTGCTGCTTCTTACCACCTAATTCACTCCAAGACCCTGAAGCGAAAGTCACTTTTTCATTCCATCTCTTTTGAGTAGCGTTCGTAAAGTCACCACCTAAACGTCCAACCGCCTTCAAACCTTTCATAATCTCAAAAGCAAGCTCGATCTTACCATAGACACGGTCATCTTGATACTTATTACGATTATGATCTAACACCCAATATGGATTCTCCGCATAAGCTGTATAGAAGTTATCCGTATTAAAATAAGGATTCGTATAATCTTTCATTGAGCTAATATCTACATCCACGGCATGTTGCAAAATCTCAGAAAACATCGTTGCACCATCATCTCCTTGGCCAGCAGCAGCTTGTGTGATATCTTTACGGACATAGTTCAAGTTTAATTCCGCAGAAAAACGTTTATATTTCATATTACCTCTTAACGAGATTGTATTACGAGCATATGAATCAGCGTCACCCGGTAATACACCGTCAGACTTCACATTACCATAGGAGGCAACAAAACCAAGTTTATCATTACCCATACGAATCGAGACGTTATTATTCGTCTCAAAACCAGTTTCATAAAAATCACGAAGATTGTTCTTTACATACGAGAAAGGCTTAGAAAGCGGAGTTAATAAACCTTCTGAGCCGTCTGAGTAAGGTCCCCAGATATGATCACGACCATCCAAAACCGGTCCCCAAGAACCATTCTCCATAGGTCCGAAAGATCCCCATCCTTGTCCGAAACGATCTTGTGTTTGAGGAACACGCAATACGCTAGATCCCATAAATGAGCCATCGTACGTAACAGAAAGCCTCTCAGCCCCAGCCCGTTTTGTTGTCACCATGATAACACCATTAGCAGCCCGGCTACCATAAAGGGCAGTAGCGGAAGCACCCTTCAAGACTGTTACAGACTCAACATCCTCTGGGTTAATGTCATTAGCTTGGTTACCAAAATCCACGGAGTTAGAGAAAGAATCCTCACCTTGGAAATCATTCATAATAGGCACACCATCCACCACATACAAAGGTTGATTAGCACTGAAAGAACTGATACCACGCACGATTACTTTCTGAGAAGAGCCTGTAGCACCACCGCTAGTAATATTCAAACCCGCAACCTTACCAGTCAAACCTGACATCACTGATCCAGACTTAGCGGCATTCAAATCTTCACTCTTCACAGTAGAGGCTGCATAGCCCAACGCCTTTTCCTGCTTTTTCATACCAATCGCAGTTACGACAACCTCCTCAAGATTCTGGGTACCAGACTGAAGGACTACCCTCAACACATCTTGTACCGGAACCTCACGAGCAATCATACCCACATAAGAAATTACCAGAGTCTTCGCGGAACTTGGTACATCCAAACTGAACACACCATCAAAATCCGTTACTGTACCTGTAGTAGTACCCTTGACTATTACAGACGCACCAATAATCGGTTCACTGTCTTCGGCGGAAATAACAGTACCTGTTACTTTCCTCGTCTGAGCTGTGGCCAATCCAATGCCTAAAACTAGGCAAAGTAAAAGATAAGTCAACTTGTTCATAGACACACTCTTTTTTTGTTTAACTTATATAATATATTCGCAATAGATATTCAAAGACTTATATTTTAAGGGTCGTATGAATGCAAATGTAACAATAAATTTATTATAACAAATAAATAATTAAAAAATTTCAATAAAACAACAAGAAAAGGCTAATGGGTAGAAAATATGGAGACTTTTTCAACCACAATTTAAATGCCGTAATATGTACACCAAATATTACAGCTTAGATCATCAACAAAGAACCATGTTTTTAACATTTTGAAAAATAGGAATATATATTAGGTATGCATTAAAAAATAACTTAGGACGGCTCCGATATAAGTCATAAGTTCTACAACACCCAAAGACCTAGGAAAGGCTTTTCAAGTGATTAGTTATTCACTTCCCAAGCCGTTAGTTAGCGGCTAGGTATAGCCGTTAGTTATTCACTTGACAAGCCGATAGTTATTCACTTGAGTAGCCGATAGTCGTTATTATTATTCGCTTATTTTCAATTATTTACGCATAAGTAGCCAATGCCTTCTCGCAATCCGATCCGCAAAGAAATGATCGCATGAAAATTGTAACAAGTTATTTCTTGAGCGTTACTGAATAATCACAAGCAATGACAAGGTTCCGCGAAAACTAAGTAATAATAAAAAATAACCTATTATTCATAGGTTCCGCGAAGACTCTGGTATTTTCATACGTCGGAATGGTTGCGAAAGAAGCTCCAATCCAAGATGTAATGAAAGTTGTTTTGAATACGGCGGCGACAGAGCTGGATGAAGTTATGGTTGTCGCTTATGGTACGGCGAAAAAATCATCTTTCACGGGATCCGCTAAAGCGGTAAACGCAGAAGATATCGTAGCTGGCTCCAAAGAGTCCTTGGATAAGGCTCTTTCTGGAAAGATGTCCGGTGTTCGCGTAACCTCCAACACTGGTGATCCAGGAGCTCCCGGTGATATCAATATCCGTGGTGTCGGCTCTATCAGCGCAGCCAAGTCTCCTCTATATGTCGTGGATGGCGTGCCTGTAAAATCAGACTCGGATATGGCATACTACGGGAAACAGTCCAGTTTGCTAAGCTCCTTGAACCCTGATGATATTGAGAGCATGACGGTGTTGAAAGATGCCGCAGCAGCTTCCTTGTACGGCTCTCGTGCAGCGAATGGCGTTATCATCATTACGACCAAAGCCGGAAAAAGAGGCAAGACGAAAGTAAGTTACAATGGCGAGGTCGGCTGGAGCAATATGGCTGTAAAACAGTACGAGACAATGAATGCCTCCGAATTGCTCCTGTACGGAAAAGAAGCGATTTCCAATTATTATATCCTAAACGGACTCGCTGGCAACCGTGATCAAGCATACGCCTTGATTGACAAGGAAGGCGACATGGAAGCATTCTTCAACGACCCATCGGGTAACACGGATACCAATTGGCGTGATGAGGTTTACCGTACAGCCTTGACGCATAACCATCAATTATCCGTAAACGGAGGTAACGACCGTACACAATTCTATGTAGGTCTTGGTTATAATAATGCGGAAGGTATCGTAATCGGTAGCGATTTCGAACGTTTCTCCGGTCGTATCAATTTAGATCATCAAGTAAATAATTGGTTGACTATCGGTGTTAAGCAAATGATCGCATTCACTACCCAAAATGGTTTCCGTGATCAGCAAAATCAAGATCAAGGTATCGGTACTGCTTCTCCACTGAGCTTGGTGTACTCCTCAGACCCGACGGCTCCCGTAAAGAATCCGGACGGTACATACAACGCCGACTCAAACTGGGGTGCCGCTTCCAATCCGCATCTAATGTTGGGCAAGGAACAATGGATTAAATCCCGTGTAATGCGTAGTATGTCTAACATTGATTTAGGCGTAAAATTCTCCAAGCAATTATCGTTCAAGACGATTTTTGGTTACGACTATATCGATACGAAACACTTTGAGTATTGGTCTCCCAACAGCGTGGACGGTAAGGCCGTAGGCGGCTTGGGATCTCGCTATACTTACGAGAACCGCAATTTAACAAGTTCTTCCACGTTACGCTACGCTAATACATGGAACGATGTTCATAATTTTGACATCCTAGGTGGTTTCGAGGTAACAGAAGACGAACTGACAGCCATCTATACTACGGCAAAACAATACTCAACCGACAAGTTACCGGAATTAGGAAACGGACAACCAGATGGCGCATCCAGCGAAGTATTTGGCTCCGGAATCGTATCCTACTTGGCTACCGGCAACTATAATTACGACAATAAATACTATCTGTCTGCCAGTTTCCGTCGGGATGGTTCTTCCCGCTTGGGAACCGATAATCGCTGGGCGAATTTCTGGTCCGTATCTGGCGCATGGCGCATCAGTGGCGAGAATTTCCTTAAAGACAATGAATTGTTCTCTGATCTAAAAGTCCGCTTCTCTTACGGTACAAATGGAAACTTGCCGGGCTCATATTACGCGAACCAAGCGTTATATGCGTTCTCTGGTGGTTATGGCCCCTCTTCCGCCATCTATTGGAATCAAGCAGGAAATGAGGAATTAGGTTGGGAGAAGTCCAAAAACATGAATGTGGGTTTTGACTGGAACTTATTCAACCGAGTAAATCTGACAGTAGAATATTACAACAAAACAACGACCGACCTGTTATTCGAGATCCCGACTTCTATCGTCACAGGTTTTGAGAAAAACTGGCAAAACCTTGGTAAGCTACGCAATAGCGGTATCGAGATAGAGGTAAATTCCCAAAACATCAAGAATCAGCACTTCTCATGGGACACGAATTTCAACCTTACATTCCAGAAGGCGACGATCAAGGAATTGCCGAACCATAACGACATCGAATATGGAGACGGCGATATGTATCTGCACCGAGAGGGAGAATCCATGTATACTTTCTATCTGCCGGAATGGAAAGGCGTGAATCCGGATACAGGACTAGGAGAATTCTGGAAAGATCCAAACGATCATAGCAAAGGAGTAGTGAACAAGTACGATGAGGCTGAAAAAGGAATCGTAGGCAAAGCCATTCCCGACGTAACGGGAGGTTTGACAAACACGTTCCGGTTATATGATTTCGATCTTTCATTCTTGATTACCTATCAATTTGGTGGCGATATATTCGATTATCCGAACTACTTCTTCCATCATGACGGATTCCGTTTAGGTTCATTCAACCTAGAAAAGAGCGTAGCGGGTAATTATTGGATGAACCCGGGCGACAACGCCTTATACCCGAAGCCTATCTACCAGAATCCATATCGCTCGGATCGCTTCTCCAGTCGTACCATCGTATCTTCTGACAATATCCGTATGCGTGAAATCACCTTGGGATACAATGTACCGGTATTGAAAAACATATTCAGTAATCTGCGTGTGTACTTCCGTGCGAATAATCCGTTCATGATCTGGGCAAAGACAAAAGGCATCGACCCGGATGTTCCCTTGAATGGTTATCGCCAGGTAGATACCCCGGTCTCTAAAAGCTTTGTCTTTGGTGTAAACATCACATTATAATTTATTAAAATAGAATCTATATGAAAAAGATATATTTAGTAGGTCTAGCGTTCGCCTTATTAACGGCCTCCTGCGATGATGTCCTAGAAAAGACATCATCTACCCAATTACCTACGATAGACGCAATCTCTTCCGTAGCCGATTTGACAAATGCCGTGAATGGCGTATACGAGCAACAGGCTACAGAGGTAGGCTCGTATGGAGCGGAATTCACATTGCTGGCCGATTTACGAAGTGGGGATTTCCAATCTATCTCCACGGTGAATCATGCCGGCCCCATGTATCGTTACCAAACAGGTAAAAACGATGAGATGGTTTATAGTTTCTATAAATTATTCTACAATAGTCTAGCTCGCCTTAATAATGTATTAGCCGCCGCCGAGAATCTTGAAGGTGCGGATGTAGACATATTGAAAGGAGAACTATACGCTATGCGCGCCTTGTATCATTTCGATTTAGCCAGAGTATTCGCTAAATTACCATCAACAACAGATATGAACGATCTGGGCATCGTACTCTCCACAGAGGTTTATCCCACGGATTATATCGGGACCCGGGCGACCTTACAGCAGACATACGACCAGATATTGAAAGATATCGAGACCGCATTGCCTCTTTTGAGTAAAGATAAACAAACCGGACACATCAATTATTGGGGGGCTTTAGCGATCCGCGCACGCGCTTACCTTTACTTAGAAAAGAATAAAGAGGCACTGGCTGACTGTAAGGAGATTATCGCTTCCTCTCCTTATAAGTTATACACACGGGATGAATATATAGGCGCATGGGATAAGGAAGGAACGAACGAGGCTATATTCGAGATCTTAGTTACCCCGAATTATAACGCGCAACGTAACTCTATCGGTTATTTTACACATGCCTCCGGCTACGGTGAATGTGCCGCTACTGAATCTTTCCTGGAAGAGCTGGCTAAGCATCCGGGAGATATCCGTACGGAATTATTCGCAAAAGAGACCGATAATGGCTATGACGGGACCTATCCGCAAAAGTATAAGGGACGTGACGGGCAAATCTATGTAAACAATCCAAAGGTCGTGCGCCTTTCCGAAGTTTACCTAATAGCGGCCGAGGCCGCACTAAAAGCAGGGGATACCTCCGCGGCCGCCGGATATATGAATACGTTACGCAAGAATCGTATTGAGAATTATACCGATGTCGCTTCTATCACGTTGGATGATATCTTACTGGAAAGACGCCTAGAATTATTCACGGAAGGACATACCGCTTGGGACGCTTGGCGTAACGGCAAGTCTGTCAACAATAAATTCGTAGGTGAGGTTAAGCCGGGCGATTACCGTACGATCATGGCAATTCCTATCGGAGAAATCACCGTATCAAGAGGTCAGTTGATACAGAACCCAGGATATTAATCCTTTATCCATAAGTATTTATTGATTTTAGAGGATGTGCCACTTCACCACGGCACATCCTCTTTTTCTTTGTACGCTCACGAGTGCTTCACTAGCTCGAACCGCTTGTCTACACAAGCAGGTAATTCATGCGGGTAATGGGTTACGTAAATCAAGGTTTTTCCCGGGCGATCGCAGAATTGCTCGATAATAGCAGCCGCCTTTTTCTTATTGCTCACATCCAGACCGTGGAGAGGCTCATCTAATATAATTAAATCGGGATCTTTCACGAAAGCTCTCGCTAATAAAGCCAAACGTTGTTCTCCCGATGATAAGGTCAAGAATAAACGGTCTTTCAAATGTTCGATGCCAAAAACTTTCATCCACTCCAAGGCTACCGTTTCTTGCTCCGCATTACACTTACGAAACAAGCCGATCGAATCGAAAAAGCCGGAACCGACAATATTCAAGGTAGGGACATTCTCCTTATAATATAAGTGCATCTCCGGCGATACATATCCGATACGCTTCTTGATATCCCAAATACTTTCCCCGGAACCTCTCTTTCTATCAAACAAATACAACGTATTCGCATACGACTGGGGATTATCCGCGTAAACCAAACTCAGCAAGGTAGATTTACCAGCGCCATTCGGACCGAATAACGCCCACTTCTCCCCGTTCTTGATTTCCCAATCCAAATCTTTCAAGATCGTACGGCTACCATAGCGTATTTTCACATGCTCCATGCGTAAAGTCACCTCATGTAAAGAGGCTATCTTGTTCATATCCACAGGTAAACGAACCTTACCAACTTCCTCGCATGCATGAATGCCTTCCGTTGGAAAAAGACGGGCGATTAATTCCGTATCCGACATAAACTCCTCTCGAGTCAGCGGAGGCAGGCAAGTACGATCATGGATAGGCAATACATGCGTGATCATTGCCGGTATGTCATTGGGGTTAGATAATAACAAGACAACTTGAACGCCATTCAATTTTGTCATTTGCCCCAGCATCTCTACCAATAAATCCCGGGATGGAGCGTCTAAGCCGATAAAAGGATTATCCAAGATCAAGACACGAGGACGGCTAAGCAACGTCCGGACAATCAAGAATTTTCGTAATTCACCACTTGATAAGAAGATCAACCGCTTAGGCAATAAATCCTCTATACCGAAAAGAGTCAATATCTTCGCTAAATTATCAGAGCCGGCATATTCCTTCAACAATTCCTCGACAATAGGCATCTCCTCCGTCTCTGTTGAATGCCAACGCTGTTGGTAATAAGAATTCCGGCAATCCGCCAACGAATAAATATCCTTAAACGCTATACTCTTGATAAAGTCACTCACCTTACCATCCCCGGAGAACACGACCTCACCTTCCTTAAAAGCGAATTTACGCTGCATAATATCCGCTATCAAGGTTTTACCAGCGCCATTCGGACCGACCACAGCCCATTGCTGCCCTTCATCAATTCTCCAATTCACGGGTGCCGTAAACCGCAATTCCGGCAAACGAGTAACGATATTCTTAATATCGACCACCATCATTCCTTCTTTTTCCATCTTTTTTCTAAATAAGCCGGACAAAGGTACATAGTTTATTTAAAAATGACAGCATAATGACAAAAAAAGGGGCCACTCATCACGAGCAGCCCCTCTATAGTATACAGGCACTTGGTATGTCTATGTTAACTAGTAGTTAATGAACGCCTGTACGTGTATCCCACCACATTTGTTTACCCCACAAATTATCCACGACTTCCGCATCGAAGGGAGCACAATTCGCATTGTTCAAATTACGTTCCTTATCAGGATACGGAGAGCGGAATGGAGGTACGTTATGATTAGAATAGTTTGCCGGACGGCCCGGAGCCGGATACAAGTTGTCTGGCACGCCTGTACGGCGATACAATGACCAACCTTCCATTCCTTGCTTGAACATGGCAACCCATTCCTCATAATAAATCTGTTTCTTATCATTCGTGAACTTACCCGCGTTCGCAAGGTAATCCGCTATATCTTCGGCAGATACGCTATTCTCTTCCATGGAATAGGTAACAGCCTTATTGTATGCGTCCTCTGCGGAGATTCCGGTATTCCATCCCAACATAGATGCCTCAGCGACACAGAACCAAGGCTCAGCGACACGCATATAAGGAGAAAAACCAGCCAAGTCCGTAAAGAAACGTGCTCCCCAAATGGAATATTTAGAAGCTACCGCATTCGCTTTCGCCCCGATCGTATAACCTACATACTTAGGCTCACCGGCCTCCACACTTTCTTTTGTGGGTTGGAAATAAGATGAGCGACGAGGGTCCTCACGTGTATTCATATGATCCACGATCACGTCTGCGGCACAATACTCCGTCTTACGTGTACGATAACCGTCTGCCATCGGTTCGTAATAGTTGGGGTCTGTTCCGATCCACCAGAAGAAAGCATTATCATCGTTGCTTTCCATGATCGGATACTTAGTGGGATTACCCATAACTTCCTCTACGGTCTCCTTAGCCAACGCCGGGGAAACCTCTGAGATACGCATCGCTAAACGAAGACGCATAGAATTACAATATCTCTGCCACTTCTCGATATCACCACCGAATAACAGGTCTCCCTCGCCTAAGTCATCACTACCACCATCGGCAAAGCCATCCGCTGCTTCCTTCAACGTAGCCAATAAGCCCGGATAAATATCCTCTTGCTTATCGTATTTCGGCTGCAAGATTCCATCCGTCATCTTAGCGGCATCCGTATAAGGGACATCACGCCAACGATCCGTGGCCACCTGCATCAAATGAACCTGCATAACCTTCGATACGTTCAGCATATTAGGAGTCTCATTAAACGTGGCACGCTTCTCGATATCTTTCAGGTTATTCAATATACGATACAAATACTCCCAGTTCGTATCCTGTACACCCGTACGGAAATTATAGCGGGACTCGTCGATATAAGTCATCTTCGAAGCATATCCGCAGAAAGTCATCGGCTCATCCATTGCGAACCACCGATCATACAGACGATAGGATGTGTAATATAAAGAATACGCCAGAAGATTCGTCGTAGGCACATCCGTAGGGCTATCTGGGTCTGTATTGACCTCCTCAAACGAATCGGTACACGAGCTACCGAATACAGTAGCGCCGACCATCATAGCCATCATGAAATTCTTGATATATCTTTTCATATTAAATTCCTCAGATTAATGTTGATTAAAATGTTACACCTAACTTAAGACCAAAACTACGAGAAGGAGGATAAGAGTTGGACTCAAAACCTACACCAGAGTTGAATCCTCTGCTTGTAGCCGCAGTCTCGGGATCATCACCACCGGTACTTGTAGACTCCGGATCAATATGAGCGATATTTGACTTATGCACCCAAAGCAACGCCAAGTTCGTACCAACCAATGATACATGAGCGGCCTTGATACATTTAGTCTTCTCTAGAATTGATTTCGGGAAATTATATGTCAGGTGAGCCTCACGCAATTTCAAGTAAGAACCATCGAATACAGACATCTCACAAATCGTATAATAATTATAGAAGAAGTCCTCCGCGTTGACAGCGACATCATTAATCTTACCATCTGCGGTCTTGAAGACCTTGTCCGTCATATAATTCTGGCCAAGTACGACGCCATTCTCACGCAAATCGCCTTCTGCCGTGTGTTTCAAGATACCCGTCTGAGAACCGAATGCTTGTGTAACAGAATATATGTCACCACCCAAACGGAAATCCAATAAGAAACCGAAGCTCCAATCCTTATAAGAGAACTCATTGCTGAAACCAGCCAACCACTTCGGCGTAACATCACCGATCTCTTTTCCGGCCTCGTACACAGGAATACCATCCTCTACCAAGATCGAGCCATCCTCATTATATACGTAACCAGTACCTACCAAAGTACCCCAGCTCTTACCGACCATAGCATAGTTCTTCACGCTCCAGCTACTACCGATTTGGTAAGCGTCCAAGGACTGTCCGGTAACGGGATCTGTATAAAGCTCATCGATTCGGCTCTTATCCTTCGCCCAGTTCAACGTAGCCGTCCAGTTGAATCCCTTCGGATTCTTGATGATATCACCGGATACCTGCAACTCGACACCCTTGTTGCTGATCTTTCCAGCGTTGATATACATAGAGGTATAACCGGTAGAGGTAGCCACATTCGCATTCATGATCTGATCGCTCGTCACCTTATTATAATATGCGGCATCAATATGCAAACGATTGTTGAACAAATTAGCCTCAACACCAACTTCCCAAGTCTTTACGCTCTCCGGACGAAGATTTGTAGGAGGAAGGATTGTCGGATTATAGAACAATGTAGTACCATTGAACGAAGAACTGATCAATGAATAATAAGCGTTCGAACGATACGGGTCCGTTGCGGAACCGATCTTTGCCCAACCACCACGCAATTTCAAGAAATTCAAATAATCGCCATTTTGCAATCCGGGGAATGTCTCGGTCAAGATCCAGCTACCACTGAAAGAAGGATAGAAGAAAGCGTCCTTGATCGTAGAGTCCCAGTCATTACGGACACTTACCTCGGCATAAGCCATATTCTTGTAGCCGATAGAGGCATTAGCGTATACAGAGTTTGAACGACGTTTCTCATGGTCGTTCAAGGTGTACGGGGTTCCATGAGCGTTCGCTACGGTAAACAACCCCTCTGCGGTCAATTCGTCCGCACCTGTCCCCATGATAGCTGTTTGATAATCACGATAGTTGGCTCCAGCCAAACCATTCAAGGCCCAATCACCGAAGTTCTTGTTCACGTAGGCGATAAAGTCCGCGTTAAACTCAGTCATCGAACGGTCGAAGCTACGGAAATATCCATTCGGATAGTCGATATTCCATAAAATACGAGAGAACTGATTAGAATCGTAATGATCCAAGCCCATACGACCTTCAAACTTTAACCAATCGGTCGGTTTGATATACAAAGAGGTCTTGCCATAGAAACGATTACGATCATAACTATTGGTATTCTTATTCAATGTCCAATACGGATTCGCATGGAAAGACTGTATCCAGTTATAATGCGTATATTTTCCATACTCATCCACTTGATCCCAATTATTCTTCAAATCCTTCAAATCAACTTGACGACCAAACCACTGCATGATAGACTGCAAAGCATTCGTACTGTTATATCCCGTACCCGGCAAGTTCGCGCTTTTCGTGCGAATATAATTCGCAGACAAGTCGAAATCAATATACTTATTAAACGTCATTTTCGTGTTCACCGCCATAGCATAGCGCTTCTGATCAGTGTTCGGGGTCGTACCGCTTTGATCACGGAAAGATAAAGATGCGCGTGTAGACGTTTTATCCGTAGAGGCAGACAAAGCCACCGTATGATTCATTGAATAACCCGTTTGGAAGAAATTCTTGATATTGTCCGGGCAGGAAACCCAAGGAGTAGCCTGACGCACGCCATCGATCACCGGGCTATTGTATTGCGGCAAATTCAATCCGATATCCAAGCGAGGTCCCCAAGACTCATCCGCGTTATCGTTGATACCACTACCCATACCATCTACATAATTGTAACCATTCTCCAAGGCAAAAGTTTGATAATCGCCAGAATATCCCCCCGCTTGCGCTTCCTTCCAATCATACTCGGAAGCGTAATAGCCTTGTCCGTACTTATTCTGCAATCTAGGCAAATTATAAACCCGGTCAATCGTGATATCACCCTCATAAGAGATAGATACACCCTTGTCTTTCTTACCGGATTTAGTAGTAACCAAGATAACGCCATTACCGGCACGCATACCATACAAAGCGGCAGATCCACCCTTCAACACAGAGATGGACTCTATATCCTCCGGATTAATATCATTCAAGCCGGAACCCAAGTTTACAGTGGCACCTTTCGCATTATCATTAGCGATAGGCACACCGTCCACAACGATCAACGGTTGGTTATTACCAAAAGAGGAATTACCGCGAACCACGATATTCTGCGACGCACCAACCTGTCCACCTTGAGAAGTAATCTGCACACCGGCGATCTTACCGGAAAGTGAGGTCGCCAAGCTCTGTTGGCCAGCTTTTGTCAACTCATCAGATTTCACCTCTTGCAGGGCATAACCCAAGGCTTTCTTCTCACGAGTCAAACCCATAGCGGTTACAACCACCTCATCCAACGCTTTTGAATCCGAGTCCAAAACAACGTTGATCACGGATGCCACAGGTACTTCCTTCGTTTTCAATCCTACATAAGAAATAAAGATCATCTTAGCGTCTCTCGGTACATCTAAACTAAAGTTTCCCTCAAAGTCCGTAACCGTACCAATCGTAGTGCCTTTCACAACGACAGCCGCACCGATCACGGGTTGCTGATCTTCCGATGATATAACATTACCTGTTATCTTCATCGTCTGTGCCGTTGCGACTCCTATGCCTATAAACAAGCATAATAACAAAAAAGTCAACCTTCTCATAAACACACTTTTTTATTTAACAATTAATTATTTAAATCAAATTTCACACATAACTTACCATAGTTTACGAAGAACTTAGTTTAAAACAGCAGGATTATACATGCATATATATAAAATTACATTAAAATATTTACTTTACTTTTACATACAATCACACATACACCTAATCCTCACACTGCAAATATAAAGAATATTTTCTGTTAAAAACAAATAATACCATGATTTTGTGTCATTAAAACAGTCAAATATATTTCATAACGTCATTTCAAGACCTATTAAATGTATATTTTGACACATAAGCAATATCATAATAACACAAAACCAATCAAGCAATAGGTGTTTTTTAGTTAATCTATTTTACAACAATAAAGATTATACAAGATTTTAATATCATTTTAACAAACTATTTGATCTTTGATAAAAAAAAGAAGATTTCCTTAAGAATCATAGCATTTCAACCTATTTCGCTTTCACTTGTAAATAAAATCGTTCTTCGTAGACTATGTTCCTTCCAAAATAAATGAATACATTTGCCTTACGTAAATCTTTAAAACTAATAGCATGAAACATTTTCTTTTAGCCATGGCTACTTTATGGTGTGTGGCAAGTACATTCTCCTCATTCGCGGCGGATAACAATAAATGGAAGCCTCTCTTCGGTAAAAATCTGGAAAACGCCAACTACAATCCGGAAGTTTGGAGCGAGACTGATGGCGTGTTAGGCGCCGTGAAGGACGAGTCTATCTGGACAAAGGATGAATATGAGAACTTCGAGCTGGATCTTGATTTTAAGACCGACGTGGGCACGAACAGCGGAGTAGTCGTTTACTGTACGGACACGAAGGATTGGATACCCAACTCGGTAGAAATACAGATAGCGGACGACCATTGTGAAAAATGGGGAAACGGCAAGCCGTATGAGAAATGCGGAGCCATTTACGGACATCTAGGCGCCGTGCAAGACAAGGTAGTCAAAAAACCCGGGGAGTGGAATCATATGCGTATCAAATGCGCCGGACAACATATCATGGTTATCCTCAACGGAAAGAAAGTTACCGAAATGGATATGAGCAAATGGACTTCCGGCACCAAGAACCCGGATGGAAGCGATATCCCAAGTTGGTTGCCCAAACCTTTCGCCGAATTACCGACCAAAGGATTTATCGGATTACAAGGAAAACATGGAGATTCATTAATCTGGTTCCGTAATATCAAGATTCGGAGTCTTTGATAGACCTATTATATAATGTACGTGAGGGGCCATAAACAGCCCCTCATCTATTTAAAAGACTCTCGTCCCTTTTCCTTGGTGAATCTCCGAGGCTTGCGTAATAATCACTTGCTTCACCCCGGCGTCTATCGCTTGGTAAGCGTTTTCCAGCTTCGGGATCATGCCCCCTTGGATAATTCCTTGTTCTACATATCCCTTAAACGCTATACGATCGATTTCCGGTATCACGCTCTCATCATCGTTCTCGTCCAACAAAACGCCTTTTTTCTCGAAACAGAACATCAATGTCACCTCAAAATGTTTTGCCAACGCTTTAGCGGCTTCTCCCGCTATCGTATCAGCGTTCGTATTCAACATATGGCCTTGCTTATCATGTGTAAGAGGAGCCAGTACCGGCACGATACCTTGATGGATAAGAGAGGCTAGCAAATCGGCATTCACCTCTTTCACGTCGCCTACGAAACCATAATCCACCTCTGCCACGGGACGTTTGTCGGAGCGCATCAAATTCATGTCCGCACCAGTCAATCCTAAAGCGTTTACGCCCAACGCCTGCAAGCCCGCTACGATGTTTTTATTCACCAACCCGCCATAGACCATTGTCACGACCTTCAAGGTCTCGGCATCTGTAATACGGCGACCGTTCACCATCTTGCTCTCGATCCCTAGTTGGGCGGCAAGCTTGGTAGCCGAGCGTCCTCCCCCATGCACCAAGACCTTATATCCCTCGATAGCAGCGAAATCGTTCAATAATTGACGAAGCGTTTCTTCTTCCTCAACGATCTTCCCTCCTACCTTTATCAAGACTAGTTTTTCCATACTTAATTCTTTTTTATAAAATTTTCTCGCCAAAGTTACTAAAAAAAGAAAGATTTGTATACATTTGCACTCGCAATGCGGTAGTAGCTCAGTTGGTAGAGCATCAGCTTCCCAAGCTGAGGGTCACGAGTTCGAGCCTCGCCTACCGCTCTATCAGGCATTAGGCGATTATCCAAATAAGGATGGTCTCCTAATTTTGTTTTATCTCCTCAATGCTCCTTCTAAAAGCAACGTCTGTTTCTCTAGCTAGAAACTAGAGTTTTGTGCAAGGGAAACTTCTGTTTCCTCATAGGAAAACTTTTGTTTTCCCTAGAAGAAACTAAAGTTTCTTAAAAAAAAAATCCGCAAAAAACTGCAACACTCTTATAATCAAAGACGTAACCAAGTTTCCTTTTCCCTTTATAATAAAAACAAAGCTATCTCTTTTCTCGACATAAAGCCATATGTTATGCTTAAACGATCTATACTGTTTAAGAAAAATAATCTACCTTTGCGTCAAATAATCAAGAAGAGAATGACAAAAAGCATATTTCTATTCCTGCTGGGGATTCTTTCCCTATCGGCGATGGCGCAACCCAAACTGAGCGAGGAAGCCCGTATCAGTCTGATGACCAGCGCACCGTACGATGAAGAGGTATTCACCGTGTACGGGCATGCCGCTCTACGCATATACGATCCCAAGCAAAATATAGATTATATATTCAATTACGGTATATTTGATTTCTCCAAACCTAATTTTATCTACCGATTCGCTAAAGGAGAGACGGATTATAAACTGGGAGTAGCCGATTTCCAAGACTACGTGATCGAGTACCAAATGCGGGGCAGCGATATCACGGAACAAGTATTGAACCTCACCCAAGAAGAGAAAGAACATATATGGGATGCCCTGCTTATTAATTACAGGCCGGAGAACAGGGTATATCGTTATAACTTCTTCTTCGATAATTGCGCTACCCGCCCTGCCGCGATCTTGGAAAAGGAGATCAACGGGAGCGTCGATTATCAGTATCCCTATCAATCCCAGACCTTCCGGGATCTTATTAATTATTGTACCCGAAACCATCCGTGGCTCACATTCGGATGCGACCTAGCGCTAGGCAGCCCCACCGACCGGGAGGCCACCCAACACGAGATGCTCTTCCTCCCCCCTTATCTAAAAGAAGCGTTCTCTAAAGCCACCATCACGGGCCCGGACGGGACAATCCGCCCATTGGTGAGCGAGACCCACGTGATCGGAGCCGGGGAAGCCGACGAGCCGGAAAAAGATATCTGGGATTTATTCACCCCTTTAGTCTGCGCTTGGCTTCTGTTCGGAATCGTTTTAGGGCTTACTTGGATCGAATGGCGCAAAAAAAAATACTTCCTGTGGGTGGATTGTGTCCTTTTCTCAGTAGCCGGAGCCGGAGGTGTCATCCTCTTCTTTCTTAGCTTCATATCCGTCCATCCCTGCACGTGGCCGAACTGGTCTTTGGTATGGTTACAGCCGCTCGATTTGATCGCTGTTATTTTGTTTTGCGTAAAAAAGCTGAAGAAGGCTGCATATTACTATCATTTTATTAACTTTGCGGCGCTTACGCTGATGTTACTGGGATGGCATTTCATTCCGCAACATCTAAACAGTGCCTTTATTCCGCTTGTAGCCTCGATTTGGGTTCGTTCGGGTTGGGGTGTTTACAGAAAGATATGGAGAATCGGATGAGAAAAATTATAACGTCACTTATCGCTATCCTCGTGGTAACAAACCTTGAGGCGCAGCAGCGTACCCCCAAATTGGTGGTATGTATTACTGTGGATCAGCTAAGGGGCGACTATATAGAATACTTTTATAATACATTTGGCGAACGGGGCTTCAAGCGTTTGATGAACGAGGGGTTGGTGTACAACAATATCCGCTTCGAGTTCTCTGACATAGACCAAGCCAGCGCGTTTGCGACTCTTTTTACCGGAAGCAACCCTTGCTTCAGCGGTATCGCCGGAGATAAGACGTTTGATTTCGAGAAAGAGAAAGAGGTCTCGATCTTAAATGATCCCGAATATCTGGGTAATTACACGAAAGAGAATTATTCGCCCAAGAATTTATTCAGTTCCACGATCGGCGACGAGTTGAAAATCGCCTCTCAAGGAAGAAGCGACGTATATTCCATCGCCCCGGATGCCGAGAGCGCCATCCTTTCCGCCGGACATGCGGCGAACGGAGCTTTCTGGATGGATAACACCAACGGGAAATGGGCTACCACGACGTATTATAAGGGAATCCCTTGGTACGTAGACCGCTATAATAACGGCCCGGAATCCTTGGCGTCACGCTTGGAAACCATGGTATGGACTCCTACCCTTCCGATGGAGAAATACGATGCCTTTCCTTACGTATTGGATGATCTACCTTTCCGCTATACGTTCAGCGAGAAGTTCGCGAACTGCTATCCGAACCTAAAGACCTCGCCGTTCATCAATAAGGAGATCAATCGTTTGGCCCTCCAGTTCCTAGAGTACGGAGGGTTTGGTACACGCAGTTGCCCGGATATGTTATCTATCACGTACTACGCAGGCAATTACCGGGGTACGATGAGCAAGGAATACACCCGGGAGATTCAAGATACGTATTACCAACTCGATCAAGACATCGAGAAGCTATTGGATACGATCGACAAGAAAGTGGGCTTGGCCAATACATTGGTAGTCTTCACCGGTTCCGGTTATTATAAAAGCGAGGAGTCTTATCCGGACGGCTTGATGGTGAACGGTGGCGAGTTTCACCCGAAACGTTGTCTAGCCCTGCTTAATATGTACTTGATGGCCATTTACGGCCAACATACCAGCTGGGTACAAGGATACTACGACAACCAGATCTACTTGAACCGCAAGGCGATAGAAGACGCCAAGCTGGATTTGACGACTTTACAGAACAAGGCCGCCGAATTCATACAGGAATTTAGTGGCGTACAACTCGTCACTACGGGTAGAAGCTTGCTTACGGGTGACTGGAACGAGGGAACCGCCAAATTCCGTCAAGGTACGCATCATCTGAGACGGGGCGATCTGATCATCGAGTTGCAACCCGGTTGGAAAGTGAACCTCGACAATCCGAAAGAAAAAGTCAAGATTATACGCAATAATGCTGTTATCACCCCGCTGGTATTTATGGGCAACGGGTTGAAACCCCAACATATCTACCGCGAAGTCAAGGCCACTGAGGTAGCCCCCACGGTAACCCATGTGCTAAGAATCAGGCCACCAAACGCTACGCAAAGCTTGCCGCTCTGGGAGCTGACAACCAAATAATAGAGAATTGATTATTAAAGTTGATAATTATCAAGGGTTGTGGCTCTTCTTTCTATTTATTATTATCTAATTATTCAAACAACAAAGTAATAACAGACGATAGTTGCTCAACTATCCATTAACATAAGAATCATGGGATTTAATGAGTTTATGACGAAGCTGTTCGGCAATAAGTCGCAGCGTGACCTTAAAGAAATCACACCTTACGTAGATAAGGTAAAGGCCGTATATCCGTCAATCAAGGCACTCTCGAACGATGAGTTGCGTGCGAAAACAGATGAGATCAAACAACGTATCCAAGACTACGTAGCCGAGGAGAAAGCGCAAGTGGAAGAGCTTCGCAAAGGCATCGAGGATAAGGAACTGGAAGAACGTGAGGCGATCTGGGCCGAGGTAGATAAAATTGAGAAAGCCATCACGGACAAGATGGAAGTAGTACTGGAGCAATCCTTGCCCGAGGTATTCGCCATCATGAAAGATACGGCCCGCCGTTTCGCCGAGAATGAGGAAGTGGTAGTTACCGCTAACCAATTCGACCGGGATCTGGCCGCTCGTTTCGACTTTGTCCGCATCGAGGACGATAAGGCGATCTACGCCAATCACTGGAAAGCCGGTGGTAACGAGATCACTTGGGATATGATCCATTACGACGTTCAGCTATTCGGTGGCGTCGTTCTTCATAAAGGTAAGATCGCCGAGATGGCTACCGGTGAAGGTAAGACCTTGGTGGCTACCCTTCCGGTATTCTTGAACGCCTTGACACGTAACGGTGTACACGTGGTAACCGTGAATGATTACTTGTCAAAACGTGACTCCGAGTGGATGGGACCGCTTTATATGTTCCACGGGCTTTCCGTAGACTGTATCGATAAGCACCAGCCGAATTCCGAGGCTCGCCGTAAGGCTTATGAGGCGGATATCACGTTCGGTACGAACAACGAGTTCGGTTTCGACTACTTGCGCGACAATATGGCGATCAGCCCGAAAGACTTGGTACAACGCAAGCATAACTACTCCATCGTCGATGAGGTGGACTCCGTATTGATCGATGACGCTCGTACGCCGCTGATCATCTCCGGACCGATCCCTCGTGGCGAGGAACAATTATTCGAGCAATTCCGCCCGAACGTGGAGGTTGTCGTGAACGCGCAGAAAGACCTTTGCTCCAAACTATTGATCGAGGCCAAGAAGAAAATGGCTAGCGACGACCAGAAGGTCGTTGAGGAAGGCTCTATCCTTCTGTACCGCTCCTTCAAGGGATATCCCCGCAACAAGGCGTTGATCAAGTTCTTAAGCGAGCAAGGCGTAAAGGCCCAAATGTTGAAGACGGAAGAATATTTCATGTCCGAGAACATGCGCCATATGCACGAGGCGACCGATGAGTTGTATTTCGTGATCGACGAGAAGAACAACAGTATCGAATTGACGGATAAAGGTATCGACCTATTGACCGGTAAGACGGACGACCCGACCTTCTTCGTACTTCCCGATATCACTTCCCAATTATCCCAATTGGAGAATATGACAGGAACCGAGGAAGAGAAACAGGCCCAAAAGGACGAGATATTGGCGAACTATTCCGTCAAGAGCGAGCGTGTACATACCATCAACCAATTATTGAAAGCTTACACCTTATTCGAGAAGGATGATGAGTATGTGGTTATGGACAACAAGGTCATGATCGTTGACGAGCAGACGGGTCGTATCATGGACGGACGTCGTTATTCCGATGGCCTGCACCAAGCGATCGAGGCTAAGGAACGTGTAAAGGTAGAGGCCGCTACACAAACATTCGCCACGATCACCTTGCAGAACTACTTCCGTATGTACCATAAGTTGTCCGGTATGACCGGTACGGCGGAGACGGAAGCAGGCGAGTTCTGGGATATCTACAAATTGGACGTAGTAGTGATCCCGACCAACCGACCGATCGCCCGTAACGATATGAACGATCGTATCTACAAGACAAAACGTGAGAAATATAACGCTGTTATCGAGGAAATCGTTCAGCTGACGGAAGCAGGCCGTCCGGTATTGGTGGGAACAACATCCGTAGAGATCTCCGAGCTATTGAGCCGTATGCTTACGATGCGTAAGATCCAGCACAATGTATTGAACGCTAAGTTGCACCAGAAAGAGGCCGAGATCGTGGCCTTGGCGGGTCAAAAGAGTACGGTTACGATCGCTACCAACATGGCCGGTCGTGGTACCGATATCAAGCTGTCCAAGGACGTGAAAGACGCAGGCGGTTTGGCTATCATCGGTACGGAACGCCATGAGAGCCGTCGTGTAGACCGTCAGTTACGTGGTCGTGCCGGACGTCAGGGAGACCCGGGTTCTTCCGTATTCTTCGTTTCACTGGAAGACGACTTGATGCGTTTATTCGCTTCCGAGAAGATCGCCGGCTTGATGGATAAGCTTGGTTTCAAGGAAGGCGAGGTTCTGGAGCACAATATGTTGAGCAAGTCCGTAGAACGTGCCCAGAAGAAGGTAGAGGAAAACAACTTCGGTATCCGTAAACGTCTGTTGGAATACGACGACGTGATGAACTCGCAACGTAACGTAATCTACACCCGCCGTCGCCACGCCTTGATGGGAGAGCGTATCGGTCTGGACGTATTGAACACGATTTACGATACTTCTACAGCTATCGCCGATCAACACGCCGAGGACTTCGAGGGCTTCAAGTTGGAATTGTTCAAGACATTCGCCATGGAAAGCCCGTTCACGGAAGACGAATTCAAGAGCATGAAACCGGAGCAACTCGTAGAGAAATTGTTCGAGGAGGCATTGAAGACTTATAAACGTCGTATGGAACGCATGACGCAAGTCGCTCACCCGGTCATCAAGCAAGTGTACGAGAATCAAGGAGCGATGTACGAGAATATCATGATCCCTATCACGGACGGCAAGCGCATGTATAATGTATCTTGCAACCTGAAAGAGGCTTACGACACGGAATGTAAGGCAATCGTTAAATCCTTCCAGAAATCAATCGTATTGCATATGATCGACGAGGGATGGAAAGAGCATCTACGTGAGATGGATGAGCTGCGCCACTCCGTACAAAACGCTAGCTACGAGAACAAGGATCCTTTGTTGATCTACAAACTTGAATCTTACAACCTGTTCAAGACAATGGTAGACAACATGAACCGTAAGACAGCCGCCATCTTGATGCGTGGACAGATCCCGGTACGTGAGGAGCCGACCGAGGAGCAACGCCAAGCCATGCAAGCCCGTCAAGCGGCCGTAGCCCAGCAAGCCGCCCAAGCGATCGCCGAGGAAAGAGCCCGTCAACGTATCGCCGTACAAGAGGCCGCCCCGGAGAAGCACGAGGATATGAGCCGTTACCGCACGGAGAAAACAGACTTGAGCGGAAACAACACCCAAGCCGAGGCACCTCAACCGAAGCAAGCTCCGGTCCGTGCCGAGAAACGAGTAGGACGCAATGATCCATGTCCTTGCGGAAGTGGCAAGAAATACAAGAACTGCCACGGACAAGGTTTATAAGGAACAAGAAATAAGATAAAAAAAGAGGGACAGAATACCAATCTGTTCCTCTTTTTTGTATATTGCAGGCATATAAACCCATTAAATGCTACCATTATGATTATTGGAATTCCAAAAGAAATCAAGAACAACGAGAACAGGGTAGCTCTTACTCCCGCCGGAGCCAAAGAGTTGGTGAAAAGAGGTCATACCGTGTATGTGCAACACACGGCTGGTATAAACAGTGGTTTCGCCGATGACGCCTATGTGGCGGCAGGGGCCCGGATACTCCCGGCCATTGAGGATGTATATGGAATTGCCGAAATGATCGTAAAAGTAAAAGAGCCGATCGCCAGCGAATATCCCTTGGTACGCAAAGGACAGCTTGTCTTCACCTACTTCCATTTCGCATCCGACGAGGCTCTCACCCTTGCCATGATAAAGAGCGGCTCCATCTGTCTGGCTTACGAGACCGTGGAGAACCCAGATCATACGTTACCCCTTTTGATTCCTATGAGTGAGGTGGCCGGACGCATGTCCGTACAGGAAGGCGCCCGTTTCCTTGAGAAACCGCAAGGTGGCAAAGGCGTATTGCTAGGTGGCGTGCCAGGCGTGAAACCGGGTAAGGTATTAGTTTTAGGCGGTGGTGTGGTAGGCCACAACGCCGCCTTGATGGCCGCCGGGCTAGGCGCCGATGTCACGATTGCCGACATCTCGCTTCCCCGCTTGCGCTATCTGTCCGAGACGATGCCGAAAAACGTGAAGACATTGTTCTCTTCCACGCATACGATCGAACAGGAATTACCCACAACCGATTTAGTGATCGGCGCCGTATTAATCCCCGGAGCCAAGGCCCCGCACTTGATCACCCGGGATATGTTGAAGTTATTAAAACCGGGCAGCGTATTGGTAGACGTAGCCATCGATCAAGGCGGTTGCTTCGAGACCTCCCATCCGACTACGCACGCCAATCCGGTTTATGAGATAGACGATATCCTCCATTACTGCGTAGCCAACATTCCGGGAGCGGTCCCGCAGACTTCCACGTTAGCCTTGACCAACGCTACCCTGCCGTACGTGATCAAGCTTGCCGACAGAGGTTGGGAAAAAGCCTGCGAAGAAGATCCGGGCCTAGAACTGGGATTAAACATCGTGGAAGGAAAGATTGTCTACCCCGCCGTGGCTGAGGCTTTTCCTTCACTCAAAGCATAAGTTTCAAAGAATCTTTCATCAGTAGGGATTGCCGTAAGCAATCCCTTTTTTATGTTTTCTATTTTTATTGTTTTCTAAAAAACGTAAAATATCTTGGCTTCTTTTCCCGCACGCCTTAACTTAGAGCACAAAATCAATCAAATTTAATAATTACCATGAAGAAAATTGTTTTATTAGTGGCTTTATGCCTATGTGTCGGAAACCTATTCGCACAAGACGCTGACAAATTAAGAGATGAAGGTGACGCTGCTTTGAAAGCAAAAGATTACGCTACCGTCGTAACAAAATACGGCGAATACTTGAAACAAAACAATTACCAAGACACCGCCCGTATCTTCAATTGCGGATACGCCGCTAATCAAGCGAAGAACTACGCCGAGGCCGCCAAATACTTCGACATGGCTGTTAAGATGAACTACAACGTAGACGACTCTTATGTAGGCGAGGCTATGGCTTACCGTAACTTAAACAAGACTGAAGAATTCCTGACTACGGTAAAAGAGGGATTAAAAGTGATTCCCGATGGAAACAAGAATAAGACCAATCTGGAAAAGTTGCTTTACGGTTACTGCATCAAACAAGGACAAGCCGCCCAAAAGAAGGGAGATCTGGCCGGTGCCGAGAAAATGTACAAAGAGGTCCTAGCCGTATCGAACAAGGATTACCAGAGCAACGCTTACTACAGCCTTGGCGCCATGCTGTATGGCAACGGAGCGAAGATATTACAGGCCGCTACCCCGATCGCTACTTCCGAGCCGGATAAATACAACGCCGAGAAAGCGAAAGCCGACAAAGACTTCAAGCAAGCGAAAGAATATTTGACAAAGGCTGTCGAACTCGACCCGAAAGACGAGAACTCCAAGAAGATCCTCGCTTCTATCAACGACATCCTGAAATAAGAAAGAGGACTTTATTCATACAAAAAAACCTCCCGGATCACATAGAAAAGTGATCCGGGAGGTTTTTTGTATCTAGTTGTAGAGACGTACACTACTTGAAGAAGAACCTAAATATATCATTTCCATTCGCATAGATCAATAAAGCGAACAGGATAAACATACCTGCCATTTGGGCATACTCTAGGAATTTATCGCTCGGTTTGCGACGGGCCACTACCTCATAGATCAAGAACATCACGTGTCCGCCATCCAAGGCCGGAATCGGCAAGATATTCATGAACGCCAAGATGATAGATAGAAAAGCCGTACGTTCCCAGAAAATCCGCCAATCCCAGACAGACGGGAACAATCCGCCGATCGTACCGAAACCACCCAAACTGGAGGCACCTTCCTTCGTAAACACATATTTCATGTCGTTCACATATCCCTTCAAGGTATTAATACCTAATTTAATACCGGCGGGGAACGACTCGAAGAAACCGTATTTGCGGGTCACGGTCTGATAGAGATCCGTAGGCAACATCACCGCTACGCCAATTTTCCCGGCCGAGTCCGTCCTCATGGTCAAGGACTCCAACTGGCCGTTCCGGTAGAAATCTACCGTCACCTCTTCGCTCTTATTCTCTGACAATAACCCAGAGGCATCATAAAACGTCGGGGTAGCCACACCGTTAATAGCCACCACGCTATCCTTCGGCAGCATGCCGGCAAGAGCCGCCGGGGCATTCTTGTCGGGAAGCTCACGAACGACCATCGGGATACGCAAAGGATCGGCGAAGCCTTTTCCGTCACGCATGCAACGTTGCATCATATCCTCCGGTATGGAGATCACGGTCTCCCGCCCGTCACGGAGCACCGTCACGGTCTTCGCCTCCACCACCTTGCGGAAACTGTCGCTACCGAAACGCTCCAACTCCTCATTGTCCGCTCTCAGCAAAATATCGCCGTCCTGAAAACCGACGTTCTGGAACGTCTCGCTATAATTCATACCCATCTTCATGTTCTTCAAAGGCAAGTACGTATCGCCCCACGTAAACAAGATCATGGAATAAATAAACAAAGCCAGCAAGAAGTTGAACACCACGCCCGCTACCATAATCATCAAACGCTGTCCGGCCGGCTTGGAGCGGAACTCGTAAGGCTTGGGCGGCTGGGCCATCGCCTCCTTGTCCATACTCTCGTCGATCATACCGGAGATCTTACAATATCCTCCCAACGGAAGCCAGCCTACGCCGTATTCCGTGTCACTGTTTTTCGGCTTGTACTTGAATAGCGAGAACCACGGATCGAAGAAGAGGTAGAACTTCTCTACCCGCACCTTGAAAATCCGGGCGAAGATAAAATGCCCGAACTCGTGGACAATCACCAGTATCGATAAGCTCAAGATAAGCTGTAACGCCTTAATCAAAAAAGTTTCCATCTACTATTGTTTGTTCTGTTTTAAATTATTTCAAAATAACTCGGCCGCTAACCGTCTTGCCTCCGCATCGGTAGCCACATAATCCTCATACGAGGGATTGACGATAAACGAGGCTTTCCGCATGGTCTGCTCGATCACGTCGCTCATTTGCAAGAAGCCGATACGATCTTGCAGGAAAGCGGCCACCACCACCTCATTGGCGGCATTCAAGATACAGGGCATATTCCCTCCTTGGCGGGCCGCCTCGAAAGCGAAAGCCAAGTTGCGGAAACGTTCCATATCCGGCTCCTCGAACGTCAAGGTCGAATATTGGTTGAAATCCAGACGGGGCGCCATGCTCCTCATACGTGTCGGGAACGAGAAAGCGTAGGCGATCGGCAATTTCATGTCGGGAATTCCCAGCTGGGCGATCACGGCGCCATCCTCAAACTGCACCATCGAGTGGATCACCGACTGCGGGTGCACCACCACCTGTACCTGATCCGGCGTGACATCGAACAACCATTTCGCCTCGATCATCTCGAAGCCCTTGTTCATCATCGAGGCCGAGTCTATCGTGATCTTCGCCCCCATCGTCCAGTTCGGATGCCTCAAGGCCTGCGCCTTCGTCACGGTAGCCAGCTCCTCCAGCGTCTTCCGCCGGAACGGACCACCGGAAGCCGTCAGCAAGATCTTCTCGATCGGATTATCATACGCACCTGTTAAACATTGAAAAATGGCCGAATGTTCCGAGTCCACCGGCAAGATAGGCACCTTATGCTCGGCGGCCAGCTTCATGATCAGCTCGCCGGCCACGACCAATGTCTCCTTATTCGCCAAGGCGATCGCCTTTCCCGCCTTGATCGCCGAGATCGTCGGTCGCAAGCCGGAATAGCCCACCATCGCCGTCAGCACCATATCGATCGGCTCCGACTGCACCATCTGGGCGATAGCGTCGGCACCCGCCCATACCTTGATCGGCAAGTCCTCCAAGGCCTCTTTCAGCTCGGGATATTTCCGCTCATTGGCGATCACCACCACCTCCGGCATATATTTCCGGGCCTGATTGATCAATAAGTCCACTTGGTTATTTGCGGTCAAGGCATACACCTCGAAAAGATCGGAATGCTCGCTCACTACCTCCAAGGCTTGGGTCCCGATGGAACCGGTCGAGCCTAATATCGCTAACTGTCTTTTTTTCATGGATTATCAAAAAGCTATATATTCTTCCGGATTCACCGGATTGCCCTTATACCACAACTCGAAATGCAGGTGCGGTCCGGTAGACAACTCTCCCGTATTCCCGACCAGAGCGATCGCCTCACCGGCTACCACATGGTCTCCCACCTCTTTCAGCAACAATTCGTTGTGCTTATAAACCGAGATGAATCCGTTCTTATGTTGTATTTGAATTACGTTTCCGTGGTTCGGATCGAAACCGGTATAGATCACCGTACCATCCAACGTAGCCAAGACACTCTCCTTCGGGGCCGCGGCTAGATCCACGCCATAATGATGGACATCCGTCTCATAATGAGAGGTGACCACGCCATTCACGGGCTTATAGAAAAAGACCCCCTCGGTCGGTACCTTGCCCGGGTCGGTCAATACCGATAAATTATATTTCTCCTCTTCCTCGTAATCTTTCACGAAGCGAGTCTCTTCCTTACTACGAGGAATCTCATAGTTAATATCGTTGCTAGCCAAAGAATCTATCTGACGGATCGAGTCCAAGGGCATCGTACCGGAAAGGATTCCGGCCACGTTATCCAGATAAAGGGACTGGATCTCGATCATACGCTCCAACGAATCCGCCCGCAAGGCATTCTGCATAATCTCCTTGCGAACCTCCACGTCGAGATAACCCGGCAAGTAGTTGCGAATCGGTGTCTTGATGATGATAAAAGCGGTAACGGCGATCAAGAAAAAGGCGAACACCGCCAAAGTGACAAACGCCGATAACTGCGAAAGCCGGAAAGACCACACCTCCTCCAACGTCCCCTCATTGATAAAGGAAAGTTTATATTTAAACCGGATCCGGTGCCAAAACGATTTCGTATTCTTCTTTTTCAACCCCTAATTTTCAATTATCAATTATCAATTCTATAAGTCCCTCCGGCAAAGACACCGTGAGGCTACGGGCCTCATGGTCGGCCTCGGTGATCAACTCCTCCACGGCGGGGATCAACAGCTCCTCGCCTTTATGATCGACACGCAGAAGGACGTTGATTGTCGTCTCATCCACGTCTGTTATCTCTCCTAAATAGCCTTTCTGTACGTCCGTCACGGTATAACCGATAAAACTGTCCCACGTCATATCCCCCACGAGATCCTCCTCGTCCACGGCGTCCAAAGGATAAAACACCTCCTTACCTACAAACATGCGGGCATCCTCCTCGGAATTCACGTCCTCCAGTTTCACCAAGACCACCGTATCGGTCTTATAGCGGAAATCCGCCACGAAGAACGGTACCAAGATACCATCCATCTCGCAAACAATGTACGGGTCCTCGGCATCTTCCAGCACATCGCTGTTCGTCACCAACGACAACTCCCCCTTGATGCCATGGGGCTTGGCAAACTGCCCGATCTTGAAAACCTCTTCTTCTCTAATCATCGCCTAAAATCTTTAAATCCTCGTGATACGTGCCCCGATCTGGTTCAATCGCTTATCGATCCCTTGATATCCCCGGTCGATCTGGTCTATATTATGGATCGTGCTGGTACCTTCGGCGCTCATGGCGGCGATCAGCAAGGCGATACCCGCGCGAATATCCGGGGATACCATCGTAGAGCCCCGTAGCTTGAAGCGGTTACCCAGCCCGATCACCGTAGCCCGGTGCGGGTCGCAAAGGATGATCTGGGCTCCCATATCGATTAGCTTGTCCACAAAGAACAAGCGGCTCTCAAACATTTTCTGGTGGATCAGCACGCTCCCCACGGATTGCGTAGCCACTACGAGAAATACGCTCAGCAAGTCCGGCGTAAGCCCCGGCCAAGGAGCGTCGGCGATGGTCATGATAGAACCATCGATAAACGTATCGATCTCGTAGGAATCATGCCGAGGGATATAAATATCATCGCCTCGCTGCTCCACGGTAATACCCAAGCGGCGAAAAGCGTCCGGGATGATCCCCAGCTTATCATATCCTGTATTCTTGATGGTGATCTCCGATCCGGTCATAGCGGCCATACCGATAAAGCTACCCACCTCGATCATATCGGGGAGGATGGTATGCTCCGTGCCGGAAAGCGACCGTACACCTTCTATCGTCAATAGGTTAGAACCGACACCTGAGATTCTCGCTCCCATGCGGTTCAGCATCGTGGAAAGTTGTTGCAGGTAAGGCTCGCAGGCGGCGTTATAGATCGTCGTCACCCCCTCGGCCAGCACGGCAGCCATCAAGATATTCGCCGTTCCGGTCACGGAAGCCTCGTCGAGCAGCATATAAGCGCCTTTCAACTGGCGTGCCTCTATCTCGTATACTTGCCGCCCGGCGTCGTAGCTAAAGCAAGCGCCCAGCTTCTGGATTCCCACGAAGTGCGTATCCAGCCGGCGTCGCCCGATCTTGTCGCCACCCGGTTTCGGGATCAGCGCCCTGCCGAAGCGGGCTACCAACGGGCCTACGATCATCACGGAACCCCGCAGGCTACCACTCTTGCGCAGGAACTCCTCAGTACTCAAATACTCCATGTCCACGTCGTCCGCCTGAAAGGTATAGGTATCGGCGGACGGATGCTCCACCTTGACCCTCATATCCCTAAGGAGCTGGATTAAGTTATTCACGTCCAAGATATCGGGCACATTGTGTATGGTCACCTTCTCCGGAGTTAGCAATGTCGCGCAGATCACCTCCAACGCCTCATTCTTGGCGCCTTGCGGAACGATCTCGCCGGACAAGCGATAACCACCTTCTATAACGAACGAGCTCATCTGCCTTTACGCGTAAAGTTCCTTTTGTTGCCGCCACTGTTATTACGGGCCAAGATATCACGGCTCTCGGCCAATTTGTGTTCCTCCTCGCTCAATACGATCTTGCCGCTAGACAGCTCGTCCAGATCCTTGAAGATCTTACGGTCGTCCACGCTTTCCTTGTTCCAAGTAAGGAACGATTTCTTCATCTGGTTTGCCAGCAGCCGCACGAGCTGGTCTTTCTCCATACCGGGTTGCAGCTCCGTGGCCTTGCGGATCATCAGCTCCAAGGTCTTTCCGTAATGGCGGTAGCGTATACGGTTATTGTTGTACGGGATACGAGGCGGACGGCTATACAGGTTCTCCTTCTTGATGATCTCGTACGGATAGTCTATATCGAGCTTAAAATCGGCCATGATCGCCAGATGATCCCAGAGGATATGCTTAAAGTCGTTTACGTCACGCAAATGCGGGAACATGTTTCCCATGATGTTGATAATCGTGTTGGCGCAACGCTTGCGCTCTTCCCGGTCTTGGATAGTCACGCAATAGTCCACCATATTTTGGATATTGCGTCCGTATTCGGGCAAAGTCAATCTTTTTCCTTCTGTATTGTATTTCATTCTTTACATTTTGTTTATCGCGAAGATAGGTATATTAATTGAGAATTGAAAATTGAGATTCGAAAGTTACCTCTCGTTAGGCTTAATTATCAATTCATAATCTACCACGTCCAGCCACCGCCCGAATTTCAGCCCTACTTTCTCAAAGTGGGATACTTTTCTGAACCCCAACTTCTCATGCAGCGAGCAGCTAGCCTCATTCCCCTCAGTGATGCAGGCGATCAGGGCGTGGTAGCCGCCTACCCGACATTCCTCGATCAGCCTTTCCATAAGCTGCCGGCCGATCCCCTTGCCCTTGTATCCCGGGGATAAATAAACGGTGGTCTCAAGCGTATATTTATAAGCTGCCTTTTCTTTCCACGCATGGGCATAGCAATATCCCACGACCTCATCATGATCTACGTATACCAGATAAGGATAACTCGCCGAGATCCCGGCTATGCGACCCTCCATCTCCTCCACCCGCAAAGGTTCCGTCTCGAACGTAGCCACGCTATTCACGACATATTCATTGTATATATCCACGATCGCCTTGGCGTCTCGCGAACTCACATTTCGAATCATATTCATTCCGTTAAAACAATCCGATCCGGGAAAGAATATCTCTCTGCCCGGACCGGATCTATCATCGAATAAAATTACTAATTTTTCGGCTTTCTACTCAGACAACGCCTTGATCACCTCTTGGTTCGCCTTGCGCACCTCGGCCTCATTGATCTTGATCACCTTGCGATCGTAGGTCATAAGGCCGTTCACCTCACCTTCTACGTCCGTGGTTTGCGTGTAGACAGCGGCGGAGAAGCCCTTCGGAACCATTTTCTTCAGCTCACGGGCGTACTTCACGTACTCGGCGGTCACCTCATCGCTATTCTTAAACTGTACATAGCCCCAGTTGCGTTTGTTCCACCACAAATGGTTCTCCACGGCCAAGCCGATACCACCATACTCGCCCAATACGTTCACACGCACCGGATCGAACAGGTACATCGCCGGGCCCGGGTAATTATGCAAATCCAAGATATCGCCGCACGCACGGAAATTACCGCCACTGGCCGGATTCACCAGACGGGAAGGATCGTATGTTTTTGTCCACTCGGCAGCCTTCTCGGTATCGAACTGGCCCCAAGCCTCGTTGAAGGGAACCCATACTACTACACTAGGATTCGAGACGCACAGGTCCATGATCTCCTTCCACTCCTTGTAATAATTACGGATAGACTCCTCGGTACGCTCCTTGTCGGTTCCACCGTTATACGTATGAGGCGCCCATTGGTTACCCATGTCGCCGCTAGGCATATCCTGCCAAACCAGCATACCTTCCTTATCGCAATGATAGTACCAGCGGGCCGGCTCTACCTTCACGTGCTTGCGGATCATGTTGAAGCCCCACGCTTTCGTCTTCACGATATCATACAGCAACGCCTCGTCCGTGGGAGCCGTGTAAAGCCCGTCGGGCCACCAGCCTTGATCCAGCGGGCCGTACTGGAACAGGTTCTTGTTGTTCAAGCGCATACGCATGATGCCGTTGGCGTCACGCTCGGCGGATATCTTACGGAAGGCGGTGTACGATTTCACCTCGTCCACCTTCTTGCCATTCTTCGACAAGCTCACCTTCATATCATATAAATAAGGATTGGAAGGTTCCCACAACGTAGGATTTTGCACGGCCAAGCGTAATTCTGTCCCTTGTACGCCCTTGGCGGTAGCAACCACCTGCCCCTTATCGAGCAAACTGACCTCCACGATGTCCGACACCGGGGAGTCGGAACAAGCCCCGACCGTCACGCTCATCACGCCATTATCGATATTCGGGATCGCCTTGATAGAGGTGATATGCGAGGAAGCGACCGGCTCCAGCCATACGGTCTGCCAGATTCCGGTGACCGGCGTATACCAGATTCCCTCCGGGTTGGCCACTTGCTTTCCACGGGGTTGGTAGCCTTTATCGCTCGGGTCCCATACACGCACCACCAGCTTATGCGTACTTTTGCCATTCAGATAGGGAGTGATATTCAAGGAAAACGGGGTAAAGCCTCCCGTGTGGGAACCGATCAAGATATCATTCACGAACACGTCCGCTTTCCAATCCACGGCGCCGAAGTTCAACAAGATATCTTTTCCTTTCCATGAGGAGGGCACCGTAAAGGTTCGTTTATACCACAACTCATTCTTCTCCCCCACTTCTTTTTGCACGCCGGACAAGGAGGATTCCACGGCGAACGGCACCAAGATATTCCCATCGAAACTCGTCGGCTCTGCCTGTCCTTTCGGAAGGATAGCGTATTCCCACTCGCCGTTCAAATTCTGCCAATCCGCACGTTCCATCCCGGGGCGTGGATATTCTGGCAATACATTCCGGGGATCTACTTTCTCAGCCCAGTCCGTCTTGATCTTGTCTCCGGCGGGCTTCCACTGCGCCCCGGCGCTACAAATCGTTGCGAACGCACAAAAGGCTAACAATAATTTTCTCATGATATTATTTACATTTTGAATTGATAATACACTTTCAAGTGACAAAGATAATAGAAAATATCCAAAATCCACATCGTCCTCGGATACCAATAGGAGAACCGTACCCAAATCGATCTAACCATCAAATACCCGGAATATCTCTTGTGACAGAATCTCACAAGGTAAGGTTATTGTCTTTTTTTAATGTTCCTATTTTACATCAATATCATTTCCGGAAAAACACGTACGTGAATATCCAAAAACATGTACGACTTTTCGGAAAAACATGTACGTGTTTCGACGCAAACATTACGATGTTTTTACGACTCTGATTTTCAACCCCTTGAAAACACGACCTGATTTTCTGCTTATTGTAAAATTCTTCTTATTCAGGGATACCCGGAAAAGAAGGGGGATCAATACGCACACCTTCACCCACTGGCTGAAAGCCAAGAAGGAAGAGCGTGAGCTTGCCTTCCTCCGCACCTATCTTTGTAGGTAGAATTAAAATGCTTCAATTTGGCAAACGTCACTTGAAACGCCTGCAGGCGAAAGAGTTATTTCCGTATGGGTTACCCTTGGAAACTACGCTTTGCCGTGTGTTTCAAAGCATAGACAATGAAAAGATGGCTGATCGAATGTCTGCTTTTGCAGAGGTTTTCCGTAGGGAAATATCCGCTTCGGCAAGAATCAAAGATCTTTGCGCTATGGGCTTGAAGACTCCATAAAGACCGCCACCCCGACTGATGTCTATAAGAATAGTATTCTCGCCCATGCCGCACTGGCATGCGTAGAGGCATTGTACGCCCAATTCAAAACTTAAATGAAAAAGCCGTGAGAGAAACAGCATCAAAATCCACATCGTCCTCGAATACCTATTCGTAATCATAATACTATCGTTACTAATCGACGTCCTTTCCCCCACTATCCTTCACGTCATCGTTCACGATGCCCCGCTTGATTTTCCTGAAAGTATCCGTAAGGCTCCCGAAACGATAAGATACGGATATACCGAACTCACGCATCACCTTATTCTCCGTCTCATAAAGGGTGAACGCATTGTTATAAGTCTTGTTCTCCATCTTCCAAGTCTTCGTCAAAGGGCTCTTGCAATAGACAGATAACGTGAGCTTCTTATGGAAAAAATCCTTATTCAAGGTAATGCCGTGAAACAGGAAATCGGATCGTTCCCCTTGCAATTGAATCTTGGGTAACATATAACCGGCGTTCATGTTCAGCCAGAAATCTTTCGGAAACGAAAATTGGACACCGGCGAAAGCACGTCCGCTCCAACCGCTGTTCGACAAGTTTCTTTCCTCGTTTTCCATACTGATATAATCCACGCCACCATTCATGAAAAAACGGAACAATGGGAGAGGGCTCCAATTCATATAAAGGGAAAAGCCTGTCTGGTGCCGTTTGCCGATATTACCATAGGTAGAGACCGATACGTTCGGACGCTCCGTATCCATAAAAGTATATTGCTCGATAGAATTGTTCACAAATGCATGGCTTACGCTGGCATTTATGTTAAACTTCTGGGTGAATAAGGTATAATTAAGGTTCACACTATTGCTTTTCTCGGAATCCAAGTCTGGATTGCCATAAGAAACATTTAGCGGATCCCGCTCGTCGACATAAGGATTCAAATAATCAATACCCGCACGCTGGATACGCATATTATATCCCAGACGGATCTGTTGCGACTGTCCGATCGAGTAAGACAACGTAACGTTCGGTACGATATCCACAAAATTCGAATGAAAGTCTTTCGTCAGATCATTCGAATAGCTCACGTCCAAGCTCGTTCCTTCCGCACGTACTCCAGCCTTTATTCCCAGCTTATTCCAACGAAAGGTGCCACCCAGATACACCGAGTAAATATGTTGCGTATGGCTGAAATCCACAAAGCTGCCCGACGGTTCATGCCAATTGCCGGAAGTCTCATCATAAAGCCGTTGCGTGATCTCACTGTCGGTCTGGCGCAAGATATATTTTACTCCGGTCTCCAGATCATGCCCCCCGGCAATGGGTCTTATATAATCCAATTGTCCCGTATGCTCATTGGTCTTCGCCCGGTTCGTGTCCCATTGCAGGAAATCAGAGTAATTCGAGGTACCCGTTATCCGCATCCGGTTCTCATCATCATTCGGATCATTGGTGAAACGATAAGACAAAGTCAGCAACTCCCCCTTACGCCTTGTCTCATGCTGGTAGTTGGCATTCACCTCCACGGAGCCGAAGACAGGTTGATTCTGGCTAAAACGATCGTAAGCATAAATCAAGTCTCGGTTCATGTCACGCATCTCCACGCTCAGATCCGAGAACTCTTTCTGACGCTTGCGGAACAAATTGGCGTCCACGCTAATCAGGTTCATCGAGTCGATCTCGAAAGTTCCCTCCAAATATCCCCGGTGCATTTTCTCCCTTTCCCAATGCTCCCCGATCTGGGAGAGGTAACGGTTAGCGTCATCCGATAAGTTCTTGCGAAAGGAAGTGATATCCGCTATAGGCTCACGTTCATACTCCAGATTGTAATTCGCCGTAAGTCCCAGTTTCCCTGCTTTCAGCGAGACGAATGTCCCGCCGCCGTATGCCTCGTTCGTAGTAACCTCCGCACTCACCGTCCCCGTATATCCATCCAAGACACGTCTCACCATAATAATATTGATAATTCCACTCACTCCCTCAGCGTCGTAGCGGGCACCGGGATCTGTTATCACCTCTATATCCTTGATGTTGGAGGCCGGAAGACTTTTCAATACTGTCGAAGGATTACTGCTAAGCAATCCCGAGGGCCGTCCATTCATGTAGATCTTAAAATTACTATTTCCTTTCAGTTGGATATTATCATCGCCATCCACGGTTACCATCGGTACCTTCCGCAACATATCCAATGTATTGCTGACTTTCGCCTCGGGATCCTCCTCTAAGTTATAGACCAATTTATCAATATCCACCTTGACCAAAGGTCTTTGCGCCGAGACCCTCACCTCTCCCAGCGTCCGGGCATCATCTTTCATACATAATTTACCTACGTTCCATACGGGCGATTGAGCCGAAACGCTCACTTTCCTCCGAGCAGGTATTTTCCCGATAGAACTCATATGGAAATAATAAGATCCGGCCTCGGGCAAGGAGACAGAGAAATACCCATCAATATCGCAAGCCAATAAAGCAAGAGGCTCCGTAATCTCCTCACCCCTCGTCACACGCAAGGTCGCGAACGAGACCGGCTCATTTGTCAATGAGTCCACAACCTGTCCTTTCAACTCAAAGACACCAGCTCCCAGTACTTGCGCCGATACGGGACGAATCGCAACGCACGCTAGACAAACGAACAAAAGCTTAAAAAACAATGCAGTTTTCATATTCAATCGTGATTTATTATTACGCAAATATGACTCCCGGAGAGGCCAAAAGTTTTGTTTTTCCGTCCAAAGCGAAAGAAAAAGGATTGAGGGCGAAAATTAAATGATCCGAAAACAGGAGGAAAAGAAAGGGTATATCAAGCTTTAACTTTACTTTTGCCTATAAAAAGAGAAGCCATGAAAATAAGACATTATCTCCTTCAGAAACCATCCATACTGATATGGGTATCCGTATTATCGGGTTTCTTCGTGACCTCCGAAGAGATCATGGATTGTATCGAGCTATCCCGGATCAGAGGGATTGACCCCGAGATCGACAGTATATTATTGTTGATCTTCCAATGCCTGTTTTTCATCCTGTTCACTCGGATACTACTACAAATTAACGTATGTTGGCAGCCTGAGAAAAAAGGGCATCTCAAGCAATTCGCCTATTCGTCGCTGGTATCCGTATTATTTTCCTTAATCGTATGGCTCGGGGTCTCACCCGTCATACGAAGCACAAACCAAAATATCCGGGAGAAATACGAGCGAAACGAACCGAAAGAAAACCACCGTTTCCATGGGAAGAAGCTTTTCTACTTGTTCCACGAGCCAGAGGAGGCATGGTACAACAACCTTTTCACGCTATTCGTTGGAATATACACGTTCAGCCGGATTTATATCCTCGCCGCACGTAAAGAGGAAGTGGAGCGAAACTACGAGAAACTGAAAAACGAATCCCTGCAAAGCCAGATAGATGCCTTGTACAACCAGATCAACCCTCATTTTTTCTTCAATGCGTTGAACTCTTTGCATGCCTTGATAGTCGAAGGACAGAATCAGAAATCACTGGCTTATCTCTCCAACCTATCCAATGTATTCCGATATATACTTCAAAGCGAGAAGAAAGAATTAGTGGCGTTAAAGGACGAACTATCTTTTTTGGAAACCTACCGCTTCATGCTATCCGTCAAATATGAGGAGAAACTGACGTTCGACATACAGATCAACCCAGCCTATATGTCCTGCCAGCTACCGGTTCTTTCCTTGCTACCATTGATAGAAAACGTGATCAAGCATAATGAGATCAGCGCCCGCAACCCAATGCGATTATCCATTTACAGCACCCACGAACCTTCTTTGGTGATTCTAAACCGGAAACAGCCCAAGCTGGACGAGGTGGAGAAAGTGGGTATCGGGCTGAAAAACCTAGATAACCGCTTTGCCCTACTCGTAAAAAAAAGAATAAGGATAGAGGATACGGATGAGTTTTTCCGTGTTTCCCTACCTTTAAAGAGTTAATCTAAATCCAAACAATCATGAAAATCATCATTATCGAAGACGAGGCCGCAGCCTACAAGAACATCAAGAACTTATTACTACAGATAGATCCGCATATCGAGATCTTGGATCATTTCGATACGGTAGTAGATAGCGTGACATGGCTCCGTAGTCATCCCATGCCCGACCTCATCTTCATGGATATCCAATTGGCGGACGGAAACTCTTTCAATATTTTCGAATGCGTCATCATAGAGGTTCCCATCATATTCACTACCGCATACGACCAATATGCGATCAAGGCATTCGAGGTAAACAGCGTCGATTATCTATTGAAGCCTATCACGTTAGAGAGCATGCGAAAGGCACTAGATAAATACAACCGACTTAATCCGGTGACCGTACGGCAGCATATCAGCCGGATCGACCAATTGGTTTGTAGCTCGGAATATCTAAAGCGGATTCTCGTCCCATTCAAGGATCGGATTATACCGATCAAAACCGAGGCGATCGCTTATTTCTATAACACGAACGGCGAAAGTAGCGTGGTGACCCGCGAGAGACAATCATATTCCATCGGTAAATCTCTAGACTCCTTAATGATAAAATTAAACCCGACTTGCTTCTTCCGGGTAAACCGACAGTTTATCCTTTCCAAGGAAGTAATAGATAGCTTCACCATCTGGTTCGATAGCCGATTACGTATAAATCTGAGCCTCCCGACCGACGAACCCATTTTCGTGGCTAAAAATAAGGCGGCGGAATTTAAGGTATGGTTGTCCTCTTATTAAACTTCATCGTGCAATTTGATTATACAATTTAATAACGTACATTCGCGTACAAATAAATTAAATCTGTAGTCCGATGAGAACGCATTTACGCGAAAGCATGCTGGCGCTTCTTTTGATAGGTATCTTAGCCACGGGTTGCGATACCGGAACGAAGAAGGCTTCTGAAAACAGTATCACGTTTGATTCTATCAGCGTGGAAAAGACTTACCATTTGTTAGATAATCCGGATAATCCCAATTGCAATCTAGAGATCAAGTTCGTTTATCCCCGGAAATATTCGGATAAAGAGGTTCTTAAGAATCTACAGAGACAGTTCGTCTCCTCTTATTTCGGCGAGAATTATGAGCAATTATCCCCCGAGGAGGCGGTACGGAAATATACCGACGACTATCTGGCCGCTTATAAGGATCTGGAAGAGGATTACAAGGCTGAGGTGGCGAAATCCGACGAGACACCGGTGGGCTCTTGGTTCTCTTACTATGAGATGTCGTCGGATGATATCGCCTTCAACCAAGACGATATCATCAGCTATACGGTAAGCTTCGAGAACTATACGGGCGGAGCGCATGGCGCACATTCCTACAATAACCATGTAGTGAACCTCAAGACCGGTAAGCCGATCACCGAGGAGGAGATATTCGTGGACAACTATCAAGACAATCTGGCGCGAATATTGGTAGATCAGATCGCCAAGCAAAACAACGTATCCGACGCCAAGGAACTGGAAAATATCGGTTTCTTTAGCGTGGACGAGATCTTCCCGAACGGCAACTTCCTCGTAGACGAGACGGGCATCACCTATTCTTTCAACGAATATGAGATAGCGGCATACGTGGTAGGCGTCACGAACGTCCATCTCCCTTACAAGGAAATCCGCTATTTGCTGCGGGATGACAGCCCGATAAGTCAGTTAATTGAAAATTGAAAATTGAGAATTGAAAATTAATGATAGATAAACCTATAAACAGATGTCCTATGGAACAAAATACAGAGAAATTCTCAATTCCCAATTCTCAATTTTCAATTCTCACATCTTATTTCCCCGATCTCACCGACCGGCAAAAAGAGCAATACGCCGCCCTATATGACCTATATACGGATTGGAACGCCAAGATCAACGTGATCTCACGGAAGGATATCGAGAACCTATATCCGCATCACGTGCTTCACTCGCTGGGTATCACCGATATGCTGCGTTTCAAGCCGGGTTCCTCGGTGATGGATCTGGGTACGGGAGGCGGTTTTCCCGGCATCCCCTTGGCGATCTTATTCCCGGAGACCCATTTCCATCTGGTAGACAGTATCGGGAAAAAAATCAAGGTGGGACAAGCCGTGGCCGAGGCGATCGGGCTGGAGAACGTATCCTTCCGCCATTGCCGGGGCGAGGAGGAAAAGCAGCTTTTCGATTTCGTGGTAAGCCGTGCCGTGATGCCTCTGGCGGATCTGGTAAAGATCGTCCGCAAGAATATAAAGAAAGAACAGATCAACGCATTGCCCAACGGATTGATTTGCCTGAAAGGTGGAGAGCTGGCGCACGAGATATTGCCTTTCCGGAACCAAGCGATAAGCATGGATCTGAAAGACCATTTTAAAGAAGAGTTTTTTGAAACTAAAAAAGTAGTGTACGTACCCTTATGATTACGATAAAATCTTTCGAAGTAAACTATTTCTCCGAGAATACTTACTTGCTATACGATGATACCAAGGAGGCAGTCCTTATCGATTGCGGCTGCCTGCGCAAAGAGGAACAAAAAGAAGTAAGCGACTTTATCGCCCAGAACGGGCTGACGCTGAAACGTTACCTTTGTACGCACCTCCATCTGGATCACATATTCGGCAACGAATTCGTCCATAACACCTACGGGTTGAGCCCGGAAGCCCATAAAGCGGACGTGGAGGGCCTTCCCTCCCCCGAGGAGCAAGCCAAGGCGTTCGGCCTGCCGATGAAGGCGAAAAGCGTCCCGGTAGGGAAATATCTGGTAAACGGGGAAATCATAAAGTTCGGGAAATCCGAGCTGGCGGTATTGAGCGTTCCCGGTCATTCGCCCGGAGGCGTGGCTTTCTATAACAAGAAGAACGGTTTCGTGATCGTCGGGGATTCCTTGTTCGCCGGAAGCATCGGCCGTACCGATTTATGGGGAGGCAACCAAGATATACTGCTTGCCGCTATCAAGGACAAATTACTGTCGTTGCCGGACGAGACCGTGGTATACCCCGGCCATGGCCCCGAGACACGAATCATTGATGAGAAATTAAATAATCCTTATTTATAAAATACTAGAATTATGGACACAAATAAGTTTGTAAACCGCCACGTGGGCATCTCAGCGGAAGATATTCCCGCTATGTTGGAGACGATTGGCGTGAAGTCTTTGGACGAGTTGATCGATCAGACCATTCCGGCCAACATCCGTTTGAAAGAGCCGTTGAACCTCCCGGAGGCCATGACGGAACGTGAGTTCGCCGAGCATATCGCCGAGCTGGCTTCCAAGAACGAGGTATTCACCTCTTATATCGGTATGGGTTGGTACGACACGGTTTGCCCGGCCCCGATCCAACGTAACGTATTCGAGAACCCGGTTTGGTACACCTCCTATACGCCGTATCAGGCGGAAGTATCCCAAGGACGCTTGGAGGCGTTGCTGAACTTCCAGACTGTTATCTGCGAACTGACCGGATTGCCCTTGGCGAACTGCTCGCTACTCGACGAGGCGACAGCGGCAGCCGAGGCGGTTACCATGTTTCATGGTTCACGCAGCCGTGCGCAGGTGAAAGCGGAAGCCAATACGGTATTCGTTGACGAGAACGTGTTCGCCTCTACGCTGGCCGTCATCCACACCCGCATGATCCCGCAGGGCATCCAGGTGGTAGTGGGCGATTATAAGAAATTCGAGTTCACGCCGGACGTGTTCGCCGCCATCGTACAGTTCCCGAACGCGGATGGTTCGATCGAGGACTATAAGGAATTCGTGGCCCGTGCGGGCGCCGCCGGAGCCAAGGTAGGCGTAGCCGCCGACTTGATGAGCTTGGTATTGTTGACTCCTCCGGGAGAATGGGGAGCGGATGTCGTATTCGGTAGCAGCCAGCGCTTCGGTATCCCGATGTTCTACGGGGGTCCTTCCGCCGCTTTCTTCGCTACGAAGGACGATTATAAACGTACGATCCCGGGACGTATCATCGGTATCTCCAAGGACGCTTACGGCCATCCGGCTTATCGCTTGGCTTTGCAGACCCGCGAGCAACATATCAAACGTGAGAAGGCTACGTCCAATATCTGTACGGCTCAGGCGTTGTTGGCTACCATGGCCGGATTCTACGCCGTATATCATGGAGCGGAGGGGTTGCGTAACATCGCCGGACGGATTCATTCCACGGCCGGATTCTTGGCCAAGGAGTTGGAGAAACTGGGATATACGCAATTAAACAAGGATTATTTCGATACCTTGAAGATACAGCTTCCCGCACACGTGTCGGTGAACGCGCTGCGTGAGATCGCCTTGGAGTGCAAGGTGAACTTGCGTTACTTCGAGGCCGGACAAGTAGGCGTCAGCATAGACGAGACGACATTGCCTACGGACATAGGCGTATTATTATACATCTTCGCCGGCGCCGCAGGTAAAGACTATATGCTGGACGAGTCTATCCCCGCCCAGACTTATTTCGACGCTAAATTCGCCCGTACCTCCGATTTCTTGCAGCAAGACGTATTCAAGAAATATCATACGGAGACCGAGTTGATGCGTTACATCACCCGTTTGGGACGAAAGGATGTTTCCTTGGCCCAATCCATGATCTCGCTGGGATCTTGCACGATGAAGCTAAACCCGGCTTCTACGATGTTGCCGCTTAGCCGTGCGGAATTCATGAATATCCACCCGTACGCTCCAGAGGAGCAAGTGGAAGGCTATACGGAGCTGATCGAGAACCTGTCTTCTTACTTATGCACGATCACGGGCTTCAAGGGCTGTACGTTGCAACCGAACTCCGGCGCCGCTGGCGAGTACACGGGTCTTCGTGTGATCCGTGCTTATCAGGAAAGCATCGGCCAAGGCCATCGTGATATCGTTTTGCTTCCGGCTTCCGCCCACGGAACCAACCCGGCCAGCGCTATCCAATGCGGGTATAAGACCGTAACCGTTAAATGCGACGAGAATGGTAATATCGATCTGGAAGATTTCCGTGCGAAAGCCGAGGAGAACAAGGAGCGTTTGGCTGCCAGCATGATTACCTATCCGTCTACGCATGGTATCTTCGAGGTGGACATCAAGGAGATGTGCGACATCGTTCACGCTTGCGGAGGACAGCTTTATATGGATGGCGCCAACATGAACGCGCAGGTTGGATTGACAAATCCGGGTACGATCGGCGCCGATGTATGTCACTTGAACCTGCATAAGACCTTCTCTTCTCCTCACGGAGGTGGTGGTCCCGGCGTAGGCCCGATCTGCGTGGCCGAGCATCTGGTTCCGTTCTTGCCGCAGCATCCGGTGCTTTGGGGCAGCGACTTGAATACGGTATCCGCGGCTCCTTATGGTAGCGCCGGTATCCTACCGATCACGTACGCTTACATACGCTTGCTGGGTACGGAAGGTCTTGAGACAGTAACGAAGACGGCCATCTTGAACGCCAATTACTTGGCCGCTAAGTTCAAGGATACGTACGGTATCGTCTATACCGGAGCGACAGGCCGTGTAGGTCATGAGTTGATCTTGGAATGCCGTACGGTAAAAGAGCGTTCGGGCATCGACGAGGGCGATATCGCCAAGCGTTTGATGGACTTCGGCTACCACGCTCCTACCCTATCTTTCCCGGTACACGGCACCTTGATGGTAGAGCCGACCGAGAGCGAGAGCAAGGCCGAGCTGGATCGTTTCGTAGAGGTAATGGAATGTATCTGGAACGAGATCAAGGAGGTGGAGGAAGGCAAGGCTTCGAAGGAGGACAACGTCTTGAAGAACGCCCCGCATCCGGAATACGAGGTGACCGCCGACGAGTGGAAACACGCGTATCCCCGCACGAAGGCCGCCTTCCCGCTGGAATGGTTGCACGACAGCAAGTTCTGGATTAACGTAGCCCGTGTAGATAACGCTTATGGCGATCGTAACTTGATCCCGACTTTATGCGCTTGCGAGATATGAAGAAGCTCTTTATCGCTTTGGCGGCCGTCGCTCTGACGGCTTGCGTCAAGGCGCCCGAGAAAACAGTCAAGGTCTACGCATGGCAAGGCGAAGGCGGGAATACCACCGAGCAAACCTTACAAGCGGACTTTAGTAAATGGCATGCCCACGGTGTAGACGGGATGTGCTACAACGCCGGCCACGACACGGAGAAAATCCAGCGTGCCGCCAAAGCGGCCCATGCCAATGGCATGGAATACCACGCATGGATTCCTGCCATGTTGCAACATGGATTGGACTCCACCCTCTACGCCGTGAACCGGAAAGGCGAGTCGACCTATTCCGTACAGGCCTATGTCCCTTATTACAAATGCCTGTGCCCGAACCAAGAAGGTACGGCGGAGTTCTTGCTGGATCTATATGGCAAGGTAGCCGATATCCCGGAGGTGGATTATATCCATCTGGATTATATCCGTTACGTGGATGTCATCCTGGCCCGCGGACTTTGGGAAAAATACGGCTTGGTGATGGACGAGGAATATCCTACGGCGGACTATTGCTACTGTGACAAATGCGTGGCCGATTTCAAGGCTGCTACCGGTATCGACATCAAATCCGTAGAGGATCCTTCCAAATGCGAGGAATGGGCGCAGTTCCGTTGCGACCTGATCACGAAATTGGTAAATCGCATCGCCGACGAGGTTCACGGCAAAGGCAAGAAAGTGAGCGCCGCCGTATTCCCGGGGCCGGACTCTCACGCCAAGTGGATGGTTCGCCAAGAATGGAATAAATGGAATATCGACGCTTTCTTCCCGATGAATTATAACGATTTCTATCTGGAGGACGCTTCTTGGCTGGCTCCGATCGTGAAAGAGGAAGTAGCCTCCGTGCAAGGCAAGAAGCCAGTTTATAGCGGTTTGTTCATCTGCGAGGATTGGCAGAACAAGGCGAATATCAAGGACCCGGAAGGCCATGGACTGATCCCGTCCGAGATCGAGGAGGCCGTAAGAGGTTCCATGGAGAACGGAGCGGCCGGCGTGGCGTTGTTTACGCCGGGCAACATGACGGATGAGCATTGGAAAGCTTTCGATAAGGCGATCCACCAACCGTATACCGTAAAGCCCTAATTCGTAATTACTATACGATAAAACAAAGACGAGGAGGCGCAGCTCTTCATTTTCTCGCCTGCGCCTCCTCTTTGACTTATCCATCTAATCTATCTTACTAATAAATAATATCATGACAACTAAGAAACAAGAGAAAATCAAATTCAGTAAAGCATTCTGGGTAGCGAACACCGTCGAGTTGTTCGAGCGAGCCGCTTATTACGGCGTATTTATCGTCATCACCCTTTATCTTAGCCGCATCTTAGGCTTTAACGATATTCAGGCCGCCAGCATCGCCGGTATCTTTTCCGCTTGTCTGTATCTGCTGCCCACATTCGCCGGAGCGTTGGCCGATAAGATCGGTTTCCGCAACTCGATGCTACTGGCTTTCACTTTGTTAACTTGTGGCTATCTAGGACTGGCTGTTTACCCTACTTGGCTTCAATCCGCCGGACTGGTTGAATACAGCACGACGACTACCTTTACGGGATTGCTGGAGAGCAATCTTCAGTACGGCATTATCCCTATCATGGCCTTGATCGTATGCGGCGGGGCTTTTATCAAGAGCGTTATCTCCGGCACGGTCGCTAAAGAGACTACGCCGGAAACCCGTGCGAAGGGCTTCTCTATCTTCTACGCGATGGTAAATATCGGGGCCTTCTCCGGGAAGACCATCGTGAAGCCGCTTCGTGAGGCGTTGGGCAACGAAGGTTTGATTACCTTGAACTATTTCTCGGCGAGCATGACCTTCCTTGCCTTGCTAGCCATCTGGTTCTTCTACAAAAGCGCTCAGCATTCGGGCGAGGGCAAGACGTTCGGGCAGATCTGGAACGCCTTGATCAAGGTTTGTAGTAACGGACGGCTCATTACATTAATCATCATTATCACCGGATTCTGGATGGTACAACACCAGCTGTATGCCACGATGCCAAAATATGTGCTTCGTTTGGCCGGCGAGGGAGCCTCTCCTTCTTGGTATGCCAACGTAAACCCTTTAGTCGTAGTTCTGACAGTCAATCTTGTAACACAGATGATGCGGAAGCGGACAGCGCTTACCTCCATGACGGTGGGTATGTTTATCATGCCGGTGTCCGCTCTTTGCATGGCATCCGGTAATATGCTGGATACTAATTCCTTGATCCTAGGGATGCATCCCGTAGCCTTCATGATGGTGGTGGGTATCGTCTTCCAAGGGCTGGCGGAGACGTTCATCTCTCCTCGCTTTCTCGAGTATTTCTCCTTGCAAGCACCCAAAGGAGAAGAAGGTCTCTATCTTGGATTCAGCCATTTGCATTCTTTCCTCTCCTCTATCTTCGGATTCGGGCTGTCCGGTTTCCTTTTAAGCAAGTATTGCCCGGAGCCAACCCTGTTCGCCTCTCACGAGGAATGGCTGGCGGCAAGCGCGAACGCCCATTACATCTGGTATTACTTCGGTGCGATCGCCTTGGTATCCGCCGTAGCGTTGATCGTGTATGGACAAGTCGTAAAGAGGCTGGATAGCCAAAAGATTTGACCCGGAAGAATCGCAAGATCAAATCCTTGAGAAAAAACAACCTTAAAACATATCATCATGGAAGAAACATTCAAGAGAATCCCCCCGGAAGATGTCTTTATCACCGTCTTCAAGCGTAAACCCACCGAAGAAGAGCTTTGGATGGGCGTCCCTCCCGACTTCGACGGCAACCGCCCCTCGGGCAACAACCTGATCGATCTCTTCGCCTATCTCATCCGCAAGTACGGCCGGATGGACACCAGCGAATACGCCCGCATAATGCAACTCAAGACCAGCGAGCTCCGGGGCGCCATCCTCGCCATCGGCGGCATGTCGGCGATGGAATGGCGCAACCGCTACCTTCTCCTCGAAGCTCAGGAGCTGATGGAGCGGACGGACATGAGCATCACCGAGATCGCCGCCAAGCTGGGTTTCTCGCAGCCCTCGGTATTCTCCAAGTTCTTCCGCACGCTGACGAAATCGCAGCCTTGGGAATGGCGCATCGAGAAAAAAAAACCGGGCTCAAACCGGAAGAGAACCTATCATTGCTACGAGTAATCAGCAGGCAATACATGCTCAAACACACGCCAAGTGTGCAATTTCCTCCGCAAAGTTCTTTGTTATAAAGAATGTTTGATTACTTTTGCACCTCGAGATTAACAAGAAAGTAGAAGTATTACATCAATATAAAAATCTAATATTCCTATATAATATGAGTTTAAGAATTATAGTTTTAGCGAAACAGGTCCCGGATACACGAAACGTGGGAAAGGACGCCATGAAGGCGGACGGTACGATCAATCGCGCCGCCTTGCCCGCGATCTTTAACCCGGAAGACCTGAACGCGTTGGAACAAGCGTTACGCTTGAAAGACGCTTACCCCGGGACGACAGTTACGCTGCTGACGATGGGCCCGGGACGTGCCGCCGAAATCATCCGCGAGGGTTTGTATCGTGGTGCTGACGGCGGTTTTTTGTTGACCGACCGTGCGTTTGCCGGAGCCGACACGTTAGCCACATCCTATGCGCTTGCCACGGCTATCAAGAAAATCAACGATTATGATATTATCATCGGTGGTCGCCAAGCGATCGACGGCGATACGGCACAGGTAGGTCCGCAAGTCGCTGAGAAATTAGGACTGACCCAGATCACGTATGCCGAGGAAATCCTAAACGTTGATAAGGAGGCCGGACGTATCACCGTAAAACGTCATATCGACGGGGGTGTCGAGACCGTGGAAGGTCCGCTTCCTATCGTTATCACCGTGAACGGCTCCGCCGCTCCCTGCCGTCCCCGCAACGCGAAGTTGGTACAAAAGTACAAACACGCCATGGGTAAACAGGAACGGGCCGTGCAACCCGCCTGTCACCAGGACGGTACGCCGACTCTTCGCTACCCGGAATTGTACGAGACCCGCCCGTATTTGGATATTCAAGAATGGAGCGTAGCCGACGTGAATGGTGACTTGGTTCAATGCGGCCTTAGCGGTTCGCCGACGAAGGTAAAAGCGATCGAGAATATCGTCTTCCAAGCCAAGGAAAGCAAGACCATCTCCAGCGCCGACCAAGAAGTAGAGGATTTGATTGTCGAACTGTTAGCTAACCACACCATCGGATAAGATTATGAACAACGTATTTGTATATTGTGAGACAGAAGGCACGAACGTTGCCGATGTAAGTCTTGAGCTTCTGACTAAAGGTCGTAAGCTAGCCAATCAATTGGGCTGTGGGCTGGAGGCGATCGTTGCCGGGTCCGGCCTTGAGGGTGTAGAGAAACAAGTATTGCCTTTTGGCGTCGACAAGGTTCATGTGTTCGACGCTCCGGGTCTGTTCCCTTATACGTCACTTCCTCATTCCTCTATCTTGATCAATTTGTTCAAGGAGGAGAAACCGCAGATTTGCTTGATGGGCGCTACGGTGATCGGTCGTGACTTGGGCCCTCGTGTATCCTCGGCCTTGACAAGCGGCTTGACGGCCGATTGTACCTCTTTGGAGATCGGCTCGCACGAGGACAAGAAAGCGGGTATCACCTACGAGAACTTATTATATCAGATCCGTCCGGCGTTCGGTGGTAACATCGTAGCCACGATCATCAACCCGGAACATCGCCCGCAAATGGCGACCGTTCGTGAGGGCGTGATGAAAAAGGAGGTTTTGGACGAGAACTATAAAGGCGAAGTGATCCACCACGACGTAGCGAAGTATGTCCCCGAGACAGACTATGTGGTGAAAGTGATCGACCGTCATGTAGAGAAAGCGAAGCACAACCTGAAAGGCGCTCCGATCGTAGTAGCCGGAGGTTATGGCGTAGGCTCTAAGGAGAACTTTAATTTATTGTTCGATTTGGCGAAAGAGCTTCACGCCGAGGTAGGTGCCAGCCGTGCGGCTGTCGATGCCGGTTTCTGCGACCACGACCGTCAGATCGGTCAGACCGGTGTCACGGTGCGTCCGAAATTGTATATCGCTTGCGGTATCTCCGGGCAGATCCAGCATATCGCCGGCATGCAAGACGCCGGTATCATCATTTCGATCAATAATGATGAGAACGCCCCGATCAACACGATCGCCGATTACGTAATCAATGGTACGGTAGAAGAGGTGATTCCTAAGATGATTAAGTATTACAAAAAGAACAGTAAGTAAGATTATGGCTAATTTCTATACAGATAATCCCAGCTTGAAGCATCATCTTCACCATCCGTTGATGAAGCGTATCGTAGAGCTGAAAGAGCGCGGCTATGCCGACAAGGATACATACGATTATGCTCCGATCGATTTTGAGGACGCAATGGATAGCTACGAGAAAGTATTGGAGATCGTTGGTGAGATTTGCGGGGAAATTATCGCCCCGAACGCTGAGGGCGTAGACCATGAGGGCCCCACGGTAGCGAACGGACGTGTCACGTACGCTTCCGGGACACAGCAAAACCTCGATGCCGTTCGCAAGGCCGGCTTGATGGGTATCGCTATGCCTCGCCGCTACAATGGGTTGAATTTCCCGATCGTCCCTTACATCATGGCCGCCGACTTGGTTTCCCGTGCCGACGCCGGTTTCGAGAACCTTTGGGGTCTACAAGATTGTGCCGAGACCTTATACGAGTTCGGCAACGAGGATCAACGCCAACGTTACATCCCTCGTGTTTGCGACGGAGAGACCATGTCTATGGACTTGACGGAGCCGGACGCAGGTTCCGACCTTCAATCCGTTATGTTGAAAGCTTCTTACAACGAGGCTGACGGTTGCTGGTATCTGAACGGCGTAAAGCGTTTCATCACGAATGGCGACGCTGACATCCATTTGGTATTGGCCCGTTCCGAGGAAGGTACGAAGGATGGACGTGGCCTTTCCATGTTCATCTACGACAAGCGCAATGGTGGCGTGAATGTCCGTCGTATCGAGAACAAAATGGGTATCAAAGGCTCTCCTACTTGCGAGTTGGTATTCAAGAACGCGAAAGCCGAGCTTTGCGGTGATCGTAAGCTAGGTTTGATCAAATATGTAATGGCTTTGATGAACGGTGCCCGTCTGGGTATCATGGCTCAAGCCGTAGGACTTAGCGAGGCTGCCTATCGTGAGGCTTATGCTTACGCCTTGGATCGTAAACAGTTTGGTAAGTCTATCATCGAGTTCCCGGCGATCGCTGAGATTATCGCCTTGATGCGTGCGAAAGCGGATGCTTCCCGTTCTATGTTATACGAGACCGCCCGTTTCGTTGACGTCTACAAAGCGTTGGATGATATATCCAAGGAACGTAAACTGACTCCGGAAGAACGTCAAGAATTCAAGAAGTACAGCAAGCTCGCGGATGCTTTCACCCCGATGGGTAAAGGCATGACTACCGAGTACGCAAACCAGAACGCTTACGACGCTATCCAAGTTCACGGAGGTTCCGGTTTCATGAAGGACTACGCTTGCGAACGTATCTACCGGGATGCCCGCATCACGAATATCTATGAGGGTACCACCCAATTGCAAGTCGTAGCGGCCATCCGCCACGTCACCACGGGTACTTATTTGAACCAGATTCGTGAATACCAAGCGATCGAGTATAAGCCGGAATTAGAGGCTCTGAAGAACAAACTTGCCGCTATGACCGAGAAGTATGAGAAAGTGGTAGCCAAGGTTACGGAGACAAAGGATAACGAATATATTGACTTCCAAGCTCGCCGTATGGTCGAGGCAGCCGCTCATTGCGTATTCGGCTACTTGCTATTGCAAGACGCAAACAAAGATGACAGCTTCCGCCGTTCCGCCGAGGTTTATGTAAACTACGGACAAGCTGAGATTGATAAGATCGAATCCTTCATCAACAACTTCAATCGTGAGGACTTAGTTTATTACAAACAACAGTAAATAGGTTTTCCTAGGATAAAATGAGGCGAGGATCAGTTACAGGTTCTCGCCTTATTTTTTTAACCGCCAAAGTACCCATTGCATACCGCCACGTAAAGACAGATACCAAAGGAAAGCCATCCATAACGCATGATTCCCCATCGATTGATAAAACAAGTAATACATAATAAAGAAAGTGCCCGAGGCCACAAGCATCGAGTAAAGCATCTGGCGTGTGGCCGTGGCACCGATAAAGATACCGTCCCAAAGGAAAGCGGAGAATCCACATAAAGGAATCGCCAACACCCAATAGAAATAATCCCCGGAAGCTTCAATGACTGAGGTATCGTTCGTCAATAATCCCAGAAAATTCTTCCCTCCCAACGCATAAAGGATCGTGAAAGACAATGAGAGGCCGATTCCCCATAGGAACAATAAGCGAATGCATTTACGTAACCCCACATCGTTTTTGGCTCCAATAAAGCGACCGGCTAATGCCTCTCCCGCATAAGCGAATCCATCCATTATATAAGAGAACAAGGTAAATAACTGCATCAACAAGGTGTTTACGGCTAATATCACATCCCCTTGTCTCGCACCTGTAGAAGTAAAGAAAGTCGTAACAGCGACCAAGCACAAGGTCCGGAAAAATATATCACTATTGACTGAGAAGAAGCGACGCATCGCCTCCCTACCCCAAAGCCCGTTCCAATCAATATACGCTTTCAAACGTTTATAATATTTCAACCAAAGAGCAAACGCCATGAGGAGACCCGCATATTGGGCGATCAGTGTTCCCAACGCTACGCCTTCCACCTTCATACCCAGCACAAACACGAAACATAGGCTGGCCACAATATTCACGATATTCTGCGCGATAGCGATAAACATCGGGAAACGAGAATTCTGCATACCGATAAACCAACCGGCAAAGCCATATAACCCCAATACAGCCGGCGCTCCCCAGATACAGATATTAAAATAGAGAGAGGCCCATTGTTTTACCTCCTCCGTTGCGTCGATCAAAGTAAACGCAACCTTCAAGATAGGGTATTGAAGTATCAAAAGCCCCAAAGATATCAGGAAACCAACCCCGACAGACCGGAATAAGATCCGGGTAACTTCCGTCAAATCCCGTTTCCCGTACGCTTGGGAAGTCATACCGCTTGTCCCCATACGGAGAAACCCGAATATCCAGTAGATAATATTAAACAGCATCCCGCCTACAGCGATCGCCCCGATGTACGAAGCAGATCCAAGATGTCCCACGATCGCCACATCTATCAATCCCAATAAAGGTACGGTTATATTGGAAATAATAGAAGGTATCGCCAGTTGAAGTATTTTCTTATTCATATTAAATAGTGTCTAAATACGATATCGTTATCTCTTAAAACTCTCTTTCAGACTGATCAACGAAGGGATAAAAAAGGATATAATACCTATCAAACATAAAAAGCCCCCACTTATTATAAAGGTATTTCCAAGCCCGATAGAATCCGCCAAAAAGCCGGTACTCAAAAGACCGATCATCGAAGGAAGCATACTAAAGCTCATGTAAAAAGAGAATACCCTTCCCATAACTCCCGGATCAATGCGAGATTGGATAACCGTAGTAAAAGTAGCAAAATACAGGGAACCACAAACACCTCCTAAAGCCGTCAGCACCGCAAACCAGATAAAACCGGATACCGGTAACAACCCGGAAAACAAGAATGTCAATCCCAACGCTATATACATCCCATTAATCAACAGTATCTCATTCCAACGATATTTCTTAAGCCCCAGTAAAGCACCCGCGAGCAAGGCTCCTCCACCCCATGAAACCTCGACCAAACTCACTTGGAAAGCATTTCCGGCAAAGTGATTCAACGTCATCAACGGGAATAAGACACTTACCGGCATAATCACGAATGTAGCCAATATAGACAATAGGAATAACCACGATAGCCCATATTGGTTACGGACTTCCATAATCGCCTCTTTCGCCTCTCTCCAAAGATGCAATTCTGAATTTCGTTCCTCATGAGAAGGATCGGGAATAAAGACAAAGCAGAGCGATAGACAAGCGAACGCCGCTCCAGCCACATCCAATAAGAGGATATTCGTCATCTTCATCATCGTTATGAATAGACCGGCCAAAGCGGGCCCGGCGATATTACACACCGACTGGATCACCTGATTAATCCCAGCTATGCGCATCAACTCCGATTTTGGAGCCAGCAAAGGAACAGAAGCTTGCATAGCGGGCATATGAAAGGCAGAACCTACGGAACGAAGGGCCAATAACACATATATATGACTAATCTTAGCCAAATCAAAATAAAACAAGACCGCCAATATCAACGTACAAAAAGCAATAAAGCTATCTGCCATAATCATCACCCGCTTCCTTTTCCACCGGTCGATAAAGATCCCCGTGAAAAGCCCCAAAACAGATTGAGGTAACAAAGCGGCCATCGTAGCAAATGCCAATACCTCAGCGGAACCTGTCTCCAGACTCAACCACAAGACTATCGCGAAATTAACAATCGAACTTGTCAGTATAGATAAGAACTGCCCCGTCCAAATAATGGCAAATACTCGCTTCCAGTTATCCATATAAACGTGTTTGTATTAAAAAAACGAAGGCCGCGGGATTCACATCCGACGGCCTCCTACACTAACCCTTAACTTTAACCAATGAAAAACAATAATCTACTACATTTATTTCAACGCAGCTAAAGCCGCATCGTAATTCGGTTCGGTAGTAATCTCGGGAACAAGTTCCTCATAAACCACCTTACCAGCTCCATCGACCACTATCACGCCACGGGCTAATAACCCTTTCAGCGGACTGTCTACCAGAAGCATCCCATACTTATCCTCAAAACATGAACACCGGAACACTGACAATGTAATCACTTTATCAATACCTTCCGTAGTACAGAAACGTCCATGCGCAAAAGGTAAATCTTTAGAAACAGCTAATACCACCGTATCCGGATGCGAAGCGGCTTCTTTATTGAAGCGTCTTACCGATGCCGCACATACACTTGTATCCAAGCTCGGAAAAACATTTATCACCACTTTCTTTCCTTTCAAGTCGCTTAGCGACAATTCGGATAAATCACTTTTTACACCCTTAAAGTCCGGAGCCTCTGTCCCAACTTTTGGCAACTCGCCGTTCGTATGAATCTCGTTACCTTTTAATGTTACTTTTGCCATCTTTGTATGTAAATTAAATAGTCTTACTTTAAGTTGGCTGCGCAAATATAAGCAGCTTTCTGTCGATAAAACAAACGAAAATAAACAATGTTTTTTCATTTAACTCTATTTAACTACTGTTGCAAAATACAGATTACCTATCTTTGACGTCAAAATTAAAAACAGATGGATTGGATTATTATCGGCGGACTTCTTATAATCATCGTGACGCAAATCCTTTTGCGTCCTAAACAGCTAAATAATAACAAAGAAGACCTAGAAAAGTTACTAAACGAGATACAACGCTCGTTCGACCGTATCGAGAAAAACTTTAGGGAGGACTTCCGCCTGAACCGGGAAGAAAGCCGGTTAGTAGCAAAAGATAACCGAGAAGAGCTGGCTCGTTCCATGAATGAGTTCAAGGAAGCCTTCGAACGTGGAATCGATTCTTTTAACAGGTTGCAGAAAGAGAAATTCGCCGCCTTGGACGAACGCCAACAGAGATTAGTGGATAACACGGAAAAAAGGCTGGAAGAGATCCGAGTCACCGTAGACGAGAAACTTCAAAAGACATTGAATGACCGTATCGGGCAATCTTTCCGTTTAGTCACCGAACAATTAGAAAGTGTACAAAAAGGACTGGGCGAGATGCAAACCTTAGCACAGGATGTAGGAGGATTAAAACGGGTACTTAGTAATGTTAAGACCCGGGGAAATATCGGGGAGATCCAACTCAGTATGTTATTGGAGCAGTTATTGGCACCAGAGCAATACGAGGCGAATGTACATACCCGGAAAGGTTCGGATGCGGTCGTTGAATTCGCAGTCAAGCTCCCCGGGCGGGATGATGCCCGAGAATTCGTATACCTTCCCATAGACGCTAAATTCCCGAAAGATGTATACGAACAGCTCCTAGACGCTTACGATGCCGCAGATTCCCAAGCGATCGAGACAGCCGGAAAATTATTGGAGACAACGATCAAGAAGATGGCTAAAGATATTTCGGACAAATATCTGGCACCTCCCGCCACGACCGATTTCGGCATTATGTTCCTGCCGTTCGAGGGCATTTACGCCGAGGTCGTACGCCGTTCCGCTTTATTGGAGGACTTGCAACGAAACTACAAGGTAGTCGTAACAGGTCCCACTACCCTAGCGGCCATACTAAACAGTTTACAAATGGGCTTCCGTACATTGGCGATCCAAAAGCACTCAGGGGAGGTATGGACGATCTTAGGGGCCGTGAAAAAAGAATTCGAGAAAGTAGGCGGTATGCTCGAGAAAGCCCAAAAGAACTTGCAAACCGCCAGCGGGCAAATAGAAGAGGTTTTAGGTACCCGTACCCGTGCCATCCAACGTAAACTCAAAGACGTAGATACGCTTAGCGACCGTGAGGCCCGAGCTATCCTTCCCGAGATCGGAATATTAACTGAAGAAGACGAAAAAGCAGAATCATGAAAAAGAGACAAATACCCCACACTTACGTAATCATTTTTTACATCATCTTATTTTGCGCCGCATTGACATGGATTATCCCCGGTGGGCAATACACGGAAAATATCAGCCCAGATGGAGAGCGGACCGTTGTATATGAATCCGTGGAAAGCGTACCTCAAACATGGGAGGTACTCTCCGCCTTTTATAAAGGATTTGTGGACAAGGCGGATATCATCGTCTTCATCCTCATCATCGGTGGTGCATTCTGGATCGTGAACGACAGTAAGGCATTTGATATCGGGACAGTCAGTTTCCTGCGGAAAGCACGCAAAATGGAGAATAACCCCATCCTTCATAAAATAGGCATAGACAATTTTTTATTGACCGCTATCATGCTACTTTTCAGTATATTCGGGGCCGTATTCGGGATGAGTGAGGAGACCATCGCTTTTTGTCTGGTCTTGGTCCCGATGGCGATATCTATGGGATACGATTCCATAACCGGCGTATGTATGGTTTTTATAGCGGCGGGATTAGGTTTCGCCGGAGCGATTTTAAACCCTTTCACTATCGGTATAGCGCAAGGCTTAGCAGGAATTCCTCTTTTTTCCGGCATCGAGTATCGTATCGTTTGTTGGTGTATTATCAATGTGGTAGGCTTCACATGGATATTGCGTTATGCCGCCAAGGTAAAAAAGAACCCTCAATTGTCACCAGTCTATGAGGATGATCAATACTGGAGAGACCTACATAATACCCATTCTTTGGAAATCGTGTACAGGACCCCGAAAGCCGCATGGGTCAGTTTTATCCTATTGGCAATCATCTTAGCGGTCTTTTCTGTCTATTATCCCCAGACATCCTTAGAAATCGGGAATAGTGTAATCGAGGGACTTCCCTTAATCCCGATTCTTAGCGTAGCGTTCATAATCAGTTCGATATTCACTCTGCGGAAAACCGTACATTTATATATATTGAACCTTTTATTCTTCACGATCTTTTTCCTGATAACAGGCGTAATGGGCTATGGATGGTACATTATGGAAATAGCGACTTTATTCTTCGCCTTGGGCATAGCGGCGGGAATCGCCAATGGACGCGATCCGAATGAGCTTGTGAAACTATTCTTAGAGGGTTGCAAGGATATTATGAGCGCCGCCTTGGTTGTCGGTTTGGCAGGAGGTATCATCGTAATCCTACAAGAAGGCAAAGTGATCGATACGATTCTCTTTAACCTAGCGAAAGGGATGGAAGGCTTGGGGCAAGTAGCTACGGTCGGGATGATGTACGTTATCCAGACGCTTATCAATTTAGTTATTCCTTCCGGAAGCGCCAAAGCGGCCCTTACCATGCCTATCATGGCCCCATTCTCGGAGTTGATCGGTTTATCCAAGCAGGCCACCGTCATGGCCTTTCAGTTTGGCGATGGCTTCACGAACCTGATAACTCCCACATCAGGTGTCCTGATAGCGGTTCTAGGAGTAAGCCGTATCCCGTATGATAAATGGTTCAAATGGGCATGGAAGTTCATCCTTGTCCTAGTGATCCTAGGATTCCTATTATTGATCCCAACGGTATTGATCCCGATGAACGGCTTTTAATCGATATAGCTTTGCGCCTTCCGCAATAGGCTTCCGTGATCCATCACGCCGGAAGAGCGCCATACGATCTCACCTTTCTTAAAGATGATCAAAGTGGGTACGGATTGGATCCTCAACTGTGTGGCAAGTGCTTCGTTCTTATCTACATCAATTTTAAGGACACGCACTTGTCCCGCCAACTCCTTCCCCAATGCCTCGACCGTCGGACTCAACACCTTACACGGGCCGCACCATGTCGCAAAAAAATCCACCAATACAGGTTTATCCCCTTTAATGATATCGTCGAATGTTTCCATCTTACCTACTCTTTATATATTTACAATCTGTTTAATCTCAACCATAGGGAACCAAGCCCCATAGTTTCCAGCTTAAGCCTATCAAAAACAAATGTACGAAATTAAATCATTTATCTAAGACCTAAACAACACGGCTCTTTCATTTACCCATCCGTTTCAGCAGGCCGGAATGCATGGATCTCAAGTAAAATTCCGCACAATAAGCTCACGAGAGAAACTTATATATAAGAAACTGATAATCAGTATTAAAAAATAGGATAATCTTTCCAAAAAAAATAAAAAAGCCGTGCCTAAACAATCTTTTACCAGAACACCGCACCAAAATATTCCTCAATCAATGCAAATTGTCATTCTGACACTTTGCAATCTAAACGCTTGGAGAATCGATTATTTCGAGGCAAGGTACGACTTGCTTCCAAATTCGAAAATATTTTTTCACAATAATCTATTGAACAACGCATTACAAATTTTCACTGATTTATTCTAGCGAAAGATTTCGTCTTCTGTCAACCTCAGTCGGACAAACAAGCGACTTTTTATCTGAAAACAATAAGCTTTTCATCCGAAAACAATCGGATTTCCGGTCGGAAACAATAAGGATCGCAGTCGAAAACAGCATACAACGCCGTTATAAACACCTTACTATTGGATCATAATCCCTCTACAAAGCCTATTCATACACTAAAAAATGGCGAAATACGCTGTTTCCGCCTTCCTTTTCTCTCTATTTTCGCATTTCCATAAAAAGCCTTTATCAGCTAAAAGTCTCCATTTTGAGCAAAATGACAGAAAAAGAGATATTTTGATGACATAAAAGAGAATGGCTTACTTTTTGGTGTAGCTGCCCCAATATTTTGCAATATTTTATTGTGACTTGCTTTCATTTTAGTAACTTTGGACCATTGGAAACAGCTTCTCTGCGTTTTGGTTCAATGCGATTGCAGTTGTGATTTGCTTTCATTTTAGTAACTTTGAGCCATTGGAAACAGCACAACAAGACTGTACTCGAAGGAGGAGTTAGTTGTGATTTGCTTTCATTTTAGTAACTTTGAGCCATTGGAAACAGCATTCGCTTAAAGCATGAGCCGATACGTTGAGTTGTGATTTGCTTTCATTTTAGTAACTTTGAGCCATTGGAAACAGCTGGGTTTGATATACATGACACCCAAAAGGAGTTGTGATTTGCTTTCATTTTAGTAACTTTGAGCCATTGGAAACAGCAGACTATTTTCTGATCAAGTCCGGGGCTCTGTTGTGATTTGCTTTCATTTTAGTAACTTTGAGCCATTGGAAACAGCACACAAAAGCCGGATGCGTTGGCGCAATCGTTGTGATTTGCTTTCATTTTAGTAACTTTGAGCCATTGGAAACAGCACCTCGTACCAATCAGCATTAAAAAGAAAGTTGTGATTTGCTTTCATTTTAGTAACTTTGAGCCATTGGAAACAGCCAAATCCCCGGTCGCAATCGATCAATAATGGTTGTGATTTGCTTTCATTTTAGTAACTTTGAGCCATTGGAAACAGCTTTTTCAAAATCCATAAATACAATGAGAGCGTTGTGATTTGCTTTCATTTTAGTAACTTTGAGCCATTGGAAACAGCAATAAGTCTATGACCTCGGCATAATCCTTAGTTGTGATTTGCTTTCATTTTAGTAACTTTGAGCCATTGGAAACAGCTTTTTCCTTGATGGACGATGATCGGTACAGTTGTGATTTGCTTTCATTTTAGTAACTTTGAGCCATTGGAAACAGCAAATTAATGACAATAAAATGAAGAGAATAGGTTGTGATTTGCTTTCATTTTAGTAACTTTGAGCCATTGGAAACAGCGAGATACGGATTAGGGCTATCAGGTTGAGGGTTGTGATTTGCTTTCATTTTAGTAACTTTGAGCCATTGGAAACAGCATATTATCTATTAAAAACTATTAATCAATGGATTACAAAGCACATCAGAATAAAAAAAACAGATATTGTTTCCATTAAAAATCCCGCTTGACAGCGGGATTTTTCTTTTAGAACAACTCCAATTGCTGTCCAGGAGTATTCACTTCCACCGTTTTCTTTCCATAAAAAAGTTCAATATTCCCAAACTGCTTATCCGTAATACACATGATTCCGACATTCCCATGCTCCGGAAGAAAAGATTTAACTCTTTTTACATGTACGGCCGCATTCTCGCTACTAGCACAATGGCGGACATAAATAGAAAACTGAAACATCGTAAATCCATCTCTTTGTAGATTTTTCCTGAAATCCACATACGCCTTTTTCTCCTTCTTCGTCTCGGTAGGCAAATCAAACAACACAAGTACCCACATAACACGATATTCGCTAAACCGATCCATATTACATTTCCGGATAGGAGATTCTACGCAATTCGCCACTAAAGCACTTATACAGAGAAGCCGTAGTTTGCCCGACAGCCACCATCAACGGACTACGTTTTCCTGACATATAAGTTTCTAGCACAGGAATAGTAAGCAGCTGCGCTTTCAACTCTCTCGTTAGTTCCGCATAATCCACTCCCTGCTTTATGATACCACAGACCAATTGATCCACATACGGACGATAAGGCTCCATGATGTCATCTGCCAAGCAATAAGCATTATAACGATTATGATGGTGGATTCCTAAAGTAGGCAAAAGCCCACTTGCCACCAAGCTACGAGCAACAACCGCCCGCAGAATAGCATATCCATAATTCAACAAATTGTTAGGCGGAATGCCCTCCCTGTCTCTTGTGAAACCTTCTATCCAAAACAAATTCTTCCAATAATAAGCAGCCGCTCGGGCTTCCAGGTTACTCGTATCTCCGCTTTTCACATCCGAAGCCCATGCGTACATACATTTCACTTCTGCGCCAGAACATTCTTTCAATACGGCTGCCTGATTTTCAATCTTCGTCTTTATGGTCTGCTGCCAAAGCTGTTTCTTTAACGGTAGAGAGGCATCCAACTGTTGCCGGAATCTTTCGTTTTGCGTCGTGTTCCCATACAGAGGAAGCATCAAACCAACCGGCATACTTTTACTGTTACATGTAATGACAGCACAATTATTTTCAAGTAAAGCTTCCAACACGCCCGAAGAGATGGTGATCTGCTTGTGATCCAGTACCACAACTCCAATATCCTCAATGGGTTTCGTCACTTCTGAAGTTCGTTTGAAACTTTCAGGTAACGTATCATTCCTGACTACCTCCGGTAATTTTATCATCAACTGAGCATTTTTCAGAGACAGATAAACGGGGTTTCCAAAATAAAGGGTTTTCTTGATCATAAGCAGTTAGATTTTAAATTACTATTAATCAGTATAAAAGTCTGTTTCTAAAAAGGGTACAACCTTTTTGAGAATAGCATACACCCTATTTATTTCAATTTCTAATAGATACTATTAATATTCTCCCACTGATACTATTTGTCCAATGTGGTTAATTCGGATCTTGACAACACTATTACCAAAAGAAAGTGTTTTATATTGTTTATAAGCAATATCTTTCAACTCTTTCATATCTTTCACTGTTGTTTCCAAATGATGTCTAAATTTATAATCTCGAACAACATTATTTCCATACATAACTTTTGACATAGTCTGCACCCTAAATAAATTCGGACTAATCATTGCATAATTATCCGGATTCAACAAATCCACCTCCTTCGGATTGAAGCCTGTCTTTTCATTCGGGAACACGAAATATTCATTCTGCTTCATGCTAAACAAAAATTGCCAACCTTCACTTTTTCTGTAATCCTTATCAATAATAGGAAGTCCTAAATTAGCCCGTGTTACAGCCTCAAAGAAGGGGACAACCACCTCGTCCAGTTCATACATCAGATTACCATCCTCATCAAACGTCACCTGTCCTTTCTTGTCTAAAACAGGTTTACGATAAATAGCCACATGATGGTTGTTTCCGGTATTTACAAAATCCACAGGGATTTGTTTTCCATTTTCATCCCATATCGGATTCCCATTCTTATCTTTCTTCACGTGTATCGATTGGGCATTATTGATTCCTCGGATGCTAACCCGCTTGATACTTATCCCCTTTTCCTTATTCAGCCATATCGGATTTTCCCAAAAATTAACAAATGCCTTTTTGGGATCTCCACCGTATTCTTTCAAACGCCGTTCTAAAATAGCACGTACCTTTACATCAACTACTTTATCCACATTCAAAGCAGGATCGACCGGTTTTCGGATAGTATAAATAGTTTCAAATTCAACTGTTTGTACCTTCTCCGGAACTCGTATGGTCTGATACTTATCAGCATAAAGCGGATTCTTTTCCAATGCATTTTTTCCTGTAAATGCTTTCTTTGGATCATTACCGAATGTTTCCAACCGTTTAAGTAAGGCATTTCGATAAGCCCGTTTACTCACAGTCGCTATTTTAGCCGCATCAAAAGAAGCATTCACCTTTTCTATTTTTGTCACATATTGTTTGTGACTACCATAAACCGTTTCCAAATGCAACTGACCTCGCGGAGTTTGCTGTATCTTCGTATTTTCACCCTTTCTCTTTTTTGTTCGATTAACATTGACAGTCACCACCTTGTTCTTAGCTTTAATAGATACCAGCAGTTTTTCCAAATGCTGTTTGGCTTCTATCCGGAATTGCTCCAATGGAATAGGAGGCAAAGCTCTTCCTTTGTCAAAATAACGGGTCTTGATACCTATTATATTCGTATGGTTTCTATTGCCTGAATCTTGTGCCGCATTTTTATTATTGAAATACTGAATAAACGCATCCTTTGTAAAAGCTACCGTCAGCGCATCCATCGCATGATGCCGATGGTCATTCCTTTTTGTCCAATCCTTTATTCTTTTGATTTTTCTTCCGTCCTTATCTTCGTATGTTTCCACAAAACCCAAGGCTTCATATTTAGGCAGGTTCAGTTCTTTCATTACATCCACCAATTGCCAGTCTTCACGCAATTGATCTGTAATGGAACCGGTAGTTGCCACTACTCTACGGCAGATTTCGTTCAACATAGCGAGTGCTTTTTTCGCTATATATTGTGTATTTCTCAAATCCCTATCAATGAAACCATCCGGTATATCCTTCTGTTCCATTTTCAATTTCCGAAGTTTCGCCTTTTTGTCATTGAACAAGCTTTCGCAACGATTTATATATTGTTGCAAGCCTTCTTCTCCATATTTTTCTTTTACAAAATCATAAGCGGTCTTATTTCCCTTTTCTATATTAATAGCCTTATACTCCAATGTCTTGTTAGATAAAGAATCATCAAAAAGACGGGATTGTGGAATAATATGTTCTATATCTATCTCCTTACTGAAAATCTTTTCTTTAGGTATATATTGATTGGAATACAATGTTTTATATCCATTATCTTTCAACTCTTCATAAAGTTTGTAACGGATAATATCATTGCGGCTCACGTTCATCATACCAAATTCATCTTGCAACAATTTACGGATCTCCTCATGCTCACGGGTACTCTTTGCGATAGCTTTCGTCAGTTCCTCACGTTCTTTGGCACTCTTCTTTAATTCACGAGCCAATTCCACTCGGATTTCATCAGGTTTTCCATACGTATCAATGATTGTATTGATTACATTCACCATCTGACTCAAAATCTTTTCAACCACCGGATTTCGGAGACTGTTTTTAGGAAGAACCTCCAGCTTGCCCTTTAAAACCTTATTTTCTATCTCCTCCTTAGTCAGTGAAGATTTGGAATGACGATAACCGGCATATTCACAAGCCACATCATACAGATTACCCTCTTTCAAATAGGGTAAAATCCTTTTGATGGCTTTCGCGCTCAAACTTCCGTAATCATCTTGAAACGAAAGACTGGCTAGCTCTACAGCATATTCTTTCTCAACTCCGCAAAGTTGCATGATCTTTTCAATCAGTTTGCCGTTACCGGTCGACGTATTATCTCCTTCAAAAGAATACAACAGATGCCAAAGTCTGAAATAAGGTTGCATCTCGAGCTCTTTCCCCTCTTTGGTTAAGTCAATGGTAAACAGATTCGTATTCCAACCTAAATCGGTAAAGATAGTTCTTAGCTGTCCGATTATCTCATCTGCTGGTTTCTTAAAATCCAACGGTTCGTAGCCATACTTTTCTATCATTTTGCTATAGGCAGAAAAGAGAGAAAACCCAGTACGATTTCCATCTATTTGTTTGAAGTTCAAATCCAATTCCTGTGGATTTTCAAATAAGAGCTTCAACACATCTGCTTTCTTCATGTTTTCTTTTATCGCAAGTTCTCTTGCCAGTATTTCTTTTTCTTCTGGATACAAAGCCCTACTTTCGCTTGCCGACAAAGCATTTCTTTTCTTCTCTCTTCCCAATACCTTTATGTCATTCAATGTCTGCCATACCTTAAATTCCTGAAACAATGGATGCGAACGAGGTATCACCTTGCATCCTATGACTTTGGTCTGTTTCTTTCCATCCTTTTCTACTACAATCTCCAACCTTTCAAACTCACAGAAACTAATCAAGCCTTTCTGACTTTTCAGACGTCGTTGGTAAAAGATGATCATATCGCGAATCTCTTTTTTCAATTCAGCTGTCAATTCCTTATGAAATTCTGCCTGCTTTTCCCAAATTCTATCAAATTCATCCAAATAATCCTGCCGATAGAATACCATATTGCGCAAACTTGCATGGGGATTCTTGTCTAACTCAGCCATCTGATACTGTCCGACCGTTTGATGATTAAAGTATAACACTTTGCTCCTATCACTAATGGCTCCCAAATAACCACTAGACGCATTTATCTGACCATTGATCTCTTGCAAGACTACGGCTATCTCTTCCAAACCTAATTGTTCAGTAAGAGCTTGCGCACGCCAACGATAATTTTCCTTTTTCAGTTCATACCCCTTAGTCGTCCGTTTAAGACCGACAAGTTTACATTCTTTTTCTATCGTTTCATTCTTTGCTTCTCTGTCATTCCAGCCAACCACTTCTTCTTTCCAAACAAAATAGTTAGCCAAGATAGCCCATGTCTGGCTTCTGTTTTTTCCTTTGATTTCTTCTTTGGCGGCATCACAGAAAACATCAGGATGAAATTGCTTTTGAACACTCCATATTCTATCCAACTCTTCTTGCAAATCAGAACGGTAAAAGTCTGGCAAAACTTTCTTGCCCGATTCAAGTAACTGCGAACAAAGTTGCCCCGGAGTCAAATCCTCCTCATACAGCTTTTTAGCAATCTCCATTCCATCAATCAAAACTCCATCTTCTTCCTTTTTTACCTTTCGACTACTTTTATATCCACGTTTTTTATTAATCATCAATAAGACACGGGATAGTTCCTCTAAAGAAATCTCTTCTTCAGCAGCTTTAGCCCGTAAACGACAGGTTTCAAACGTAGTTCTGTTTCCTTGTTCCGAAAGGATAGTTTCGTCGGTAATAAAACCCAGCTCTTTCAAAAATTCAACCAACGCATCACGACGTAATTTATATCGCTGCAAATTACGGCGCATACTTCTTTTAAGAGTTCTTTCCGCATTTGTAGTGATACTTTTCCCTTTTTCAAAGTTCTGCGTTTCATCTACTGTCAAAGGATTTACTCTCACACCTAATCGGATGATTGACGAGACTTCCTCATCTGTTTCAGCTTCGTTCACCAACGCCCACCCTATACTATTTGTCCCTAAATCCAAGCCTAAAATCCTTTTCATAGTATGTTATCTTTACATTTTCCCAAATATAAAAATTTTATTTCAGAAACACTTGCACGCAAGCATTCCATTTCATATATTTGTCATACTAAAATGAAGCAAATCACAATAAGGATTATTCCGTTGTGAAAACATTAGGTTCCCTCGCCCTTCTGCGGGGGATTTTTTTATGCTACGAAGTTCTAAAATCAGCCTAAATGCCAGCTTGGTAGAAACCCGTGGAAAGGACAGTATATCTTCTATGCCACTTGCAGTATATATTAAATGACAAAGTAAGTAGTACTTACTTTTACGGCATATTCCTCAATCCTGTCCATTCCTAAAATCACTTGTCACTTTTGGGGTAGTTAAACAACTTTACTTGTCAATAAACTCATGATCCTCCTGGCTTACTTGTCACTCTCTGATAAAGCCTACCAAAAAGCCTGTCATCAAGAATGGACAATGGATATACCAGAGTGATCCATATTCTCGGCGTACAAATGTAAGGAATCAAAAAGAATCAGGGTCTTTTTCGCCAAAGATTTTTCCCCGGCAGTTTGCCTTTATACACCTCCATCGGGCACTCCATTCCGATGCTCATATGAGGTCTTCGGTTGTTATAAAAGTCAATCATACGATTGATCTCATTGATCGCCTGTTCTTTATCCCTGTACATTTCCTGCTCGTATATCCATTCGACCTTGAAGATCCCGTTCTGTCTTTCCGCCATGGCGTTGTCTGTCGGCTCATATCCTTCTGTCATGCTTATCCGTATGTGATGCTCCATGAGGCAGCTGACGTAAGCCTCGCTGGCGTATTGTGACCCCCTGTCCGAGTGGTGTATGGTACCGCAAAGGTTGCCGCCTCCGGCGATCCGGATCGCCATGCGCAAGGCCTCTGTCGTATGCGAGGCGCTGAGACTGTCGGATAGGCACCAGCCCAATACGGCGTGCGAATAGGCGTCGGTGACAAGATGCAAGTACAACACGTCCCCCAATATCCACACGTACGTGATGTCCGACACCCATATATGGTTGGAATACCGCGCGTCTTTTCCCTTGATAAGATTGGGGTACCTTTTATAGACATGATTGGAGTCTGTCGTACGCCTACGTTTGTTGGGATTGAGCTTAAAGCCTTTTGATTCATAAACCTTTAAGAACGAGTCTCGCCCGAGGGTCACAGCATGTCCCAAATCCTTTTCCAGTAAATGGAACAGCTTGAAACCTCCGATACGGGGACAACAAAGACGATAATAGCCTATCATGTCAGCAAGAAGCTTGACGCGTTGTCTCTCCGATACATCCGCCTTCATGTTCGCGTAATACCATTGGCGTTTCTTTCCAAACAGCCCGCAAAGGGTAGCCACACTCTCATGGGGATACTCCTCACGTAACGCCGTTACTGTTTGGCACCATCTTTTCTGAATATACTGATGCCTTCTTCCTCTTCCGCTATCTCTATCATCTTCTCGAAGGCACGGCTACGCATCTTCTCCAGCTCCAAAGAACGACGCAATTCCTCTATGCGCTTTTGAAGGGACTCCATATCTGTCAAATCCGATTGCTTGGGAACCATCTGTAACCTCTCTTTTGTTTCTGATGGCAAAGGTAACTGGTCCGATCCCACTGGGTATTCTTTTAGCCATCTATATATGCAAGGAGGGCTCAAAGAATATTTCTTCGTTATCGCATACTTGCTCATTCCGCTACTGTAATACTCGCGTAACACGGATAATTTAAAGGGTTCCGTGAACACTCTTTTGGGCTTTCTTTTGATCATTTCTATACTTTTTAGCCCCTTAAAAGTGTCAAGCTATTTCAGGACAAGACACAGTCGGAAAAAGAAAGAACCTCTTGTCGATCCCTCCCCCCAAAAAAGTATCTTAAGTACATCGGCTCACGCACCTAAGATACTTTGCCAACGAAGTTATGACACAAAAAAGGGAGACTCTTTTAGAATCTCCCTCGTGATCGGGCTGGGATTCGAACCCAGGACCCACAGCTTAGAAGGCTGTTGCTCTATCCAGCTGAGCTACCTGACCATCCTTATTTTCGTGGTGCAAAGGTAAGGATTTTTCTTTTCCTTGCAAACTTTTAGTACACTTTTTTACATATTGAATTTAGAATGGATAACCAACGGCAAAATGCAAGGCGAAATTATCCTTGAAATTAGGACGGGTTATCGCCCAACGCCTAGACTTTTTCTCCTGAGGATTATAAGCCTTGAAGCCTGTATCTAAACGTAGTAGAAAGAAATCAAAGTCCAAACGAAGTCCCAAACCATAGGAAACAGCGATCTCCTTGTAAAAACGAGAGAAATCAAAGTTTCCAGCCTTATAGCGTTCATCAGATACATTCCGGGTCCATATGTTTCCGGCATCTATGTAAGCCGCCAATTCAAACTTCCAAAAAAGTTTCGTTCGATATTCCAAGTTCAAATCCAAGCGGATATCCCCCGATTGAAGAGCGAAAGAAGTCGTGCTGTCAACTTCCATACTACCCGGACCTAACTCTCGTACAGACCATCCCCGGACACTATTCGCTCCCCCCGAGAAATAAGCACGCTCAAAAGGTAAATAGTTTGAGTTACCATAAGCCATCCCCACTCCCACTCCTATATGGAAAGCTAACTTGTTACGACTGTCAAGCACGATTCCTTTACTAAAATCGAAATCCAATTTCACATATTGCGCATATTCCGTACCAAACAACTCATAATAACCGTCATCATTTTTCTTCGCCCCCGTAAGATGCGAAAAGGCACTCAACAAATTCCCTGCGACCTCGACCGACGCACGTAGGGAATGCGTGTTTCTCAAACGATTCTGGGGAGAATAATTACTGAAGGAATAAGTATATCCCGAACTCATGATAAAATGGTTCGTATAGTTATACAACACCATATAATCCGGCAAGCTATTGATAAAGTCCATATTCTTATCCGGCAAATACACATAATTCAAGTCTACAAGCTTAAAGGTATGGCGTGCCTGTGTATTACCCCGATCTTGCCAAATATAACTCCAACCACCAGATAGAATCGCCCTCGTATACTCCGGACGTTTTTGCAGGTTGTAACTTATTTTCGCTTCAGTTGACGCACGTAGCCGCCTACGAAAATCCGAACTCAAGAACGGGAACAAGAAACGAGGAAACAGCAAGGATCCTTCCGCACCTAACTCCCAGTAATTACCAAAGCCATTCGCCTTATTTCCGGATAACGCCTCGTAAGCCCCTCTCACCCTCGCCGAGAACAGCTCCGATCCTCGGAAGATATTCCTATGCTGATAATTCAAGCTGGAGGCAAACCCATAATCACCCGCCGAGTTAGTACCTTCCAAATCCACTCCCACCGTATTTATCTTCGCGGGAGAAGTGAGAATGTAACAATCCAACTTCATCGTATCCCGCTCCTCTACTTCCGTAAAACGTATATTTACGTTCCTCAAAGCCCTTAGAGAAGCGAACGCTGAATAGGTCTGCTCTATATTCTTCTCACTAAATAATTGCCCCGGACGAATATAAGTACTCCTCCGAAGCACGCTCGGACGGATACTCTTCCCGTTTCGGCCATATACGATATTCACCCCTGCGCTGAGCATCGTATCTGTAGCCATGAAACTAGCGTCCTCTCCTACCCCCATCGGATTATAATCGGTTAAGACCGTTACATCCTTAATATAATACTGACGATGCGGCTGATCCTCTACCGACCCATTGGGCAACACCTTCCGATAAGGTTTCATGGACATATCAAGATCCACGACATTTTGGTTAAAAGAACTATCAGCGATATATCCTAAATAATCCCGATTAAAACCATAATACCCGTTCCAGCGAAGTAAGGTTGTAATACGCTCCCGCTCCTTGTCCAATATATCCCGGTCAAATAAAGTTCCTTCCTTAACTAATTGGTTATACTCTTCCTGTGAGGACCGGAACGCAGAAGCTAAGGGAGAGCGGCGAGGCGCTTTCAGATGTGCCAAACTATCAATTTTCGGATCGGGGAACTTCATCGTGTAATTGCGTATCCTATACGGATCGTTCGCCTTTATATGGTAAGTTACAACCGCTTTCTTATGGCGTGCCGTATCAATCGTCGTTGATACATCCGCATGGACATACCCTTTATTAATGTAAAAACGCTCTAGTTCCATGGCGGACTGTTCCACCAACATCGTATCCAGCACCACGGGAGGCTCACCAATCCTACGTAACTGTTTATTGATCCATTTCTTCTCATTCTTACCAGACCAATCATAGACAAACAACTGCCACTTCATCAGACCAAACACCTTGAAGTTTGGTTGCTGCCTAAGATAAGATTTTAAATCCGCAGACTTATAGTCCCTGTTATCCGACACGATCTCCACCTTATCCAGCAAATATTCCCCATCCGGCACAAACTTGGTCGTACTACAAGAGGTTAGTAGTAGTACGATACAGATAAAATAGCATATACGTAGAGATCGATTCATCATTCCAAGCTTTTTACGATCGCGAATGTACTGGAATTTAAAGAATTTACCGTACTTTTGTTTTGTAAAAAGAACTAAGATGCTAAGCAAGACCAAAGTCAAATACATCCGTTCTCTGGAATTAAAGAAATTCCGGAATGAAAATAATGTTTTTGTAGCCGAAGGAAATAAATTGGTAGCCGATATGTTACCGGCCTTTGAATGTGAGTTATTAATAGCCAAGCCATCTTGGATGGCTACACAAGGCGATATTCCGGCCAAGGAGTTATTGGTAGCGGAAGAAGATGATATTCGTAAAGCCAGCTTCCTGAAAAATCCCCAAGATGTACTCGCGATCTTTAAACGCCCCAATTGGGATATAACGGAAATAACGCCGGAAAAGGAGCTTGTTCTCGCATTAGACGGAATCCAAGATCCGGGCAACTTAGGTACGATCATCCGGTTAGCGGACTGGTTCGGTATTTCCCATATCGTATGCAGCAAAGATACCGCCGATGTTTTCAGTCCAAAAACCGTACAAGCCACTATGGGTGCGCTCGCCCACGTAAAAATACATTACACCGATCTGGAAACGTTCTTACAGGCCCAATCAGCCCAAGCCATACCTTTATACGGCACCTTCCTTGGCGGAGAAAACTTATATGAGAAAACCTTATCCGGAAACGGTATCTTGATAATGGGTAATGAAGGAAATGGAATACGTCCCGCCATAGAGGCTTTTGTAAACGAAAAATTATATATCCCGAACTATCCGGAAGGAAGAGACACCTCAGAGTCTCTCAATGTGGCCATCGCTACAGCTGTGGTCTGTGCCGAGTTTCGCAGACGCCAAGGGAATCCCGCTTAAACGATATATATGGACTGAACAACCCGGCGTAATCTTTTCGGTTAACGCCGGCCAAGATCCCATCACCTGCTTAAAACCAATCGCCGGTTCCGAGGAAAGAACCGGCACCAGCACTCCATCATAAAAAGCGGTTCCAGCTATCTCCTCATTCAACGGGTAAACACCATGAAACGCACCATTATCATCCAGTTCGATATAATGCATACGATAAACCTGCTTACACCAAACGTAATGAGCGGCAATTCTTCTCATAAGTATAATAAACAAATAGAGAGATTACTTAATAGAATCCTTAGGTAATTCGGCAAGCTCCTTACCATAGTTATATTTCATCAAGCTTAAGCTATCTATATACACCTTATAATAAGTCGTATCCATATTATCCATACGGATATATCCAAACACACGCTTTACTTTCTTAGTTGGTATAGTCTTCAAGATCGTCTCGTGATATCCATCTTTCGTGATCTTACTATTCACCGTCAAGGTCGTATCACCTTGGTCTGCGCTTAAACGTACCTCCGGCTTATAAGCCATTTTGTTATTCAATCCCCAGACACGCATGCCCAGCACGAAACTACTGCCCGAGGAATAATTCGTTTCCGGACGTATATCGAAAGTCACCCCATTAAATACAGAGGTAGGAGACAAGACCAGATAAGAACGGCGAGGCCAAATATCCACAGAATCCCGGTTCGATACCGGCGCAGCGTCCGCCTGCACATCCCCTAAGTTATTGATCCGTTTATTAAGATCGGCCAAGACCCGGTTGTAGACCTCCATATAAATATCCAAGTTACGGCCGTACCACACCAACGAGCTATCATACACCGCCTGTGTAATATCATGCTTACGGAATACAGACTCATACAAGGCAAGCTTCATGGTATCGGATTTATAAGTATTATAATCCACATTTACCATGGCCTCAGCCAGCAACATATCCGTCAAGACACCCTGCATCTTTTTCTCCGACAGAATACCATCCGGAACCTTACTACATGCCGCCAGCAACGTCGTGGCTAATAAAGCCATACCATATATCCGTAATTTTCTCCGCATTTATTTCTCTTCTTTCGAAAGGCTAGCCGACAAAGTATGCCGATAAAATATTAACAAAAGGAAAACTCCCACGCAAATCGCCGAGTCCGCCAAATTAAAGATCGGACGGAAGAAAACGAACTCCTGTCCACCCCAGATCGGAACCCAATCCGGGAATACGGTCTCTATCAATGGGAAATAGAACATATCCACCACCTTACCATGCAGCCAAGAGGCATAACCACCTCCCTCCGGCATAAAAGTAGCGAGTTGCCCGAAACTATGGTCGAAGATCACGCCATAGAATATCGAGTCGATTATATTACCCACCGCCCCCGCAAAAACCAAAGATATACAGGCAATAAAACCGAATTTATAATTTTCTTTAACCAGCTTATACAAATAATATCCGATAAACAATACAGCCACGATACGGAATACGGAAAGGAATAATTTCCCAATCACCTCTATACCGAATGCCATACCCGGATTCTCAGTAAAATAGAGATAAAACCACGGAGTTATCTCTATACTCTCATGCAACTGCATGTGGGTCTTAATCCATATTTTCAGCACTTGGTCAAGAAGAAGGAGCAGTATTATGATTAACACTGCTCCCCAACCTTTAGAATATCTCATTTACTTTGCACCTCCTTGTTTTGCTTCGATACTTAAAGTCGCATGAGGCACAGCACGTAGCCTTTCTTTCGGGATCAATTTACCAGTCTCCCGGCAAATACCGTAGGTCTTATTCTCGATACGGATCAAAGCGGCCTGTAAATTCTGGATGAATTTCATCTGGCGTTGCGCCAAACGGCCCGCCTCTTCCTTCGATAACGTAGAAGCGCCTTCCTCCAGCACCTTGAATGTAGGAGACGTATCAGCCACGTCGTTACCGTCGGAATTCGTAACCCCTGATCGCAAAAGCTCGTAATCCCTCTTCGCGATTTCCAGTTTCTCTAATATAATAGCGCGGAACTCCTCGAGCTCAGCGTCTGAATATCTTGTCTTCTCTGCCATGGTTCTAAAAAAATTTAGGTTCAACAATCGTTCAAATATCAATCAAAAAGAAGAATTAAGAATGAATATAAAATCATATTATTTCTTCTTTGCATGCAAAGATAATATAATTATCGATTTTCCTATATTTCATTCCTAATTCTTCCGCAAGAAATGCTATTCTATTTTTAAGCTTTCTCGATCTTTACGGACAATTTAAAGTCCTCGAAATCGAGTTCCGTAGCGTCGCTGATCGCATTATCCATGATTTCGATAGATTCCGCCAATACTTGGTTAGCGATATAATCCTTATAATCATAGATCGCCTCATCCATCTCCTCGCAAGAAAGAATGGATACATGGATCTTATCCGTTATATCGAAACCGCTGCTCTTACGCAAGTTCTGGATACGATTCACCAACTCACGGGCCAGCCCCTCCTTACGCAAATCCTCGGTTACGGTAATATCCAAAGCGACTGTCAAGCGACCTTCATTAGCGACCAACCAACCCGGGATATCCTCAGAGATGATCTCTACATCTGTACGCTCCAAAACGGCCTCCTGTCCATCTACCATCAAGGTAAACGTTCCGGCTTTCTCGAAAGCGTTGATATCTTCTTGGCTCATCGATTGAATCGTGGCGGCCAACGCCTTCATGATCTTTCCGTAGCGCGGGCCCAACTTCTTAAAGTCCGGTTTGATCTTCTTCACCAAGATACCTGCCGTATTATCCACGAACTTCAGCTCCTTCACGTTCACCTCGTTCAAGATCAGGTTCTTCACAGCCTCGATACTCTCTTGTTGATGAGCGTCTACAACCGGAATCATTACCGTATGCAACGGCTGGCGAACCTTGATATTCACCTTGCGGCGAAGAGCCAATACCATAGAAGAAACATCTTGAGCCATTTGCATACGCTCTTCCAAATTCTTGTCGATCTTAGACTCGTCGTAAACCGGGAAATCGGACAAGTGTACGGACTCAACGTTCTCACGTCCCGTAACAGCGACCAAGTCCAAGAATAACTGATCGGCATAGAACGGAGCGATCGGAGCCATCAACTTAGCCACTGTCTCCAAGCAAGTATATAAAGTCTGGTAAGCGGACAACTTATCCTCCGTCATACCACCACCCCAGAAACGGCGGCGGTTCAAACGCACATACCAGTTACTCAAGTTATCATTTACGAAATCAGAGATAGCACGTCCGGCACGAGTCGGCTCGTAAGCCTCCAAGTAGCCATCCACATCCTTCACCAAGCTGTTCAACAGAGAAAGGATCCAACGGTCAATCTCCGGACGCTTGCTCCATTCCACATCCGGATCGGAGTAGTCGAAGCCATCCACGTTCGCGTACAAAGCGAAGAATGAATACGTATTATATAATGTACCAAAGAACTTACGGCGAACTTCCTCGATACCATCGATATCAAACTTAATATTATCCCATGGAGAAGCGTTCGTGATCATGTACCAACGCAACGGGTCCGAACCATACTTCTCGATCGTAGAGAATGGATCAACAGCGTTGCCCAAGCGTTTAGACATCTTGTTTCCGTTCTTATCCAATACCAGACCGTTAGACACGACAGCCTTGTAAGCCACGCTATCAAAAATCATGGTACCCAGAGCGTGCAGGGTAAAGAACCAACCGCGTGTCTGGTCAACACCCTCAGCGATAAAGTCAGCCGGATAGATCTGACGATTATCGAACTCCTTCAAGTTCTCGAACGGATAGTGGATCTGGGCATAAGGCATAGCGCCGGAATCGAACCATACGTCGATCAAGTCTGTCTCACGCTTCATCGGCTTACCAGAAGCGGAAACCAAGATAATATCATCCACATACGGACGGTGCAAATCGATCTTCTCGTAATTCTCCTTCGTATAATCTCCCGGAGCGAAGTCCTTGTAAGGGTTAGACTCCATAAAGCCGGCCTTCACCGATTTCTCGATCTCGCCAAACAACTCTACCACGGAACCGATACACTTCTCCTCGCTACCATCTTCCGTACGCCAGATCGGTAACGGAGTACCCCAATAACGGCTGCGGCTCAAGTTCCAGTCTTGCAAGTTCTCCAGCCATTTGCCGAAACGTCCCGTACCCGTGCTCTGCGGTTTCCAGTTGATCGTATTGTTCAACTCGATCATACGCTCACGGCAAGCGGTCGTACGGATGAACCAGCTATCCAACGGATAATACAATACCGGTTTATCGGTACGCCAGCAATGCGGGTAATTGTGGACATGCTTCTCGATCTTGAACACCCGGTTCTGGGCCTTCAGCATCATGCAGATCTCTATATCTAACGTCTCATCTTTATCCGTCTTCGTATCATCGTAAGCGTTCTTCACGAATTTTCCTTGCCATGGATCATAATCAGAGGCGTTCATACAATTTTGTACAAACTCCGGAGCCAAGTCTTCCAGCTTATAGAACTTACCGGTCATATCCACCATAGGGCGCATATTTCCATCCTTATCCTGCATCATCAAAGGAGGAACCCCGAATGTTTTCGCCACACGGTTATCGTCCGCACCAAACGTCGGTGCGATATGTACGATACCCGTACCATCCTCTGTCGTAACGAAATCACCCGTGATCACACGGAATGCACCTTCACCCGGATTTACCCATGGGATCAATTGCTCATATTTCATACCGGCCAACTCGGAACCCTTCCACTCACCTACTACGCTGAAAGGAACCAGCTTGTCACCCGGTTTGTAATCAGACAAAGAAAGCTCCGCAGCTTTCGGATTGAAATAAGCAGACAATAAATCTTTCGCTATAACAGCAGTCATCGGGATACCCGTGTAAGGATTATAAGTCTGTACAGCCAGATAAGTAATATTCGGGCCTACGCAAAGCGCCGTATTGGAAGGCAACGTCCAAGGAGTCGTTGTCCATGCCAAGAAATAAGGATCGCCGAATTGTGCCATCTCCGGTTTCGGGTCCAATATATGGAACTGTGCCGTACAAGTCGTATCCTTCACGTCACGGTAACAACCCGGTTGGTTCAACTCGTGCGTGCTCAAGCCCGTACCTGCGGCGGGCGAATACGGTTGGATCGTATAGCCTTTATATAAAAGACCTTTCTTATAAAGCTCTTTCAATAGATACCACAAGGTCTCGATATAGCGGTTATCATACGTGATATACGGATTCTCCATATCCACCCAATAACCCATCTTCTGCGTCAGATCCTCCCACTCTTTCGTGAACTTCATCACGTCCTTACGGCAAGCGGCGTTATACTCAGCGACAGAAATCTTCTTACCGATATCTTCCTTCGTGATGCCCAAAGCCTTCTCCACGCCTAACTCGACAGGCAGACCGTGTGTATCCCAACCCGCCTTACGATTCACCAAGAATCCCTTCATGGTTTTATAGCGGCAAAAAATATCCTTAATCGAACGGGCGATAACATGGTGAATACCCGGCATACCGTTTGCGGATGGAGGGCCCTCGTAGAATACGAATGTAGGATGTCCCTCTCTTGTTTCAAGACTCTTATGGAAGATGTCTCCATCCTTCCATTTCTTCAGCACCTCTTTATTTACGTTCGACAAGTCAAACTTAGAATATTCGGTAAATTTCTTACTCATATCGCGATGTATTTATCTTGCTTCTAAAAAATTGCCGCAAAGTTAGTGATTTCTTTCGAATTAGACAATATGGAATTTTCATTAATGAAAGCACGGGTTTCTTCTGCGTGAAACAAATTTTAGTTAAAGCAGAAAAGTAACAGTATCTGATAAAATCCTATTAGGAAACCTACCGGCTCTCTCCTACTTTTGCCCCTGAATTTAAATCTAACACCTACTAATAAAATGAACATTAAGAGTAAATTCGGTTATTTATGTTGCGCCTCCCTATTGACCACTAGTTTATGGGCACAAGACGTATTGATTTCCACGAGGAATACCTCATTATTGCTAGACGCACCTGTCGGCGGAGAGGTAAGATTCATCTACTATGGAGACAAGTTATCCACTTCCGACGCGGCTACCTTGCTCGAGACCGAGCAGAAAACATTTTCCGCTTATCCGGTCTACGGCTTGAATTGCCCCTCCGAAAGCGCATTGTCCGTTACCCATGGCGACGGGAATATGACCCTTCAACTGGAAGTCATAAAAGTAGATACACGAAAAGAGCAAACGGCAGATATCACAACGATCCGATTAAAAGATAAAGTGTATCCTTTTTATATGAATCTCTGTTACAGAACCTATCCGGACGCCGATATCATCGAGACTTGGACAGAGATCACGCATGAGGAGAAAAAAGCGATCACCCTCAATCGTTTCGCTTCCGCTTATCTGCCGATCCGGAAAGGAGACGTATGGGTTTCCCACTTATACGGCTCATGGGCAAACGAGGCTCAATTGGCACAAGAACCGTTACGACCGGGCATCAAGATGATAAAAAACAAGGATGGTATCCGCAACTCCCATACCGCCCACGCCGAAGTGATGATCTCCCTAGACGGAAAACCAAAGGAAAACACCGGTTCCGTTATTGGCGCCGCCCTATGCTATAGCGGTAACTACAAATTATTCTTCGATACGGATGATAGCGACTATCACCATTTCTTTGCGGGAATAAACGAGGAGAACTCGGCTTACACCCTCAAAGCCAAAGAAAGTTTCCGTACACCGGAATTGGCGCTGACTTACAGTAAGGACGGCTTAAGCGGAAGCAGCCGAAATTTCCACGCATGGGCACGCAAACATAAGATAGCGAATGGAGCGACCGCCCGGAAAATCTTACTAAACAGTTGGGAAGGTGTATATTTCGATATCAATCAAGAAGGTATGGACCAAATGATGAGTGATATCCAGTCTATGGGCGGCGAGTTGTTCGTCATGGACGACGGCTGGTTTGGCGATAAATATCCTCGTAATAAAGATAACTCGTCCTTAGGGGATTGGATGGTTGATGCCCGAAAACTACCAAGAGGCATCGAGGGCCTGATCGCCGACGCCAACAAGCATGGTATTAAATTCGGTATCTGGATCGAACCGGAAATGGCCAACACGACAAGTGAATTGTACGAGAAGCATCCGGAATGGGTATTGAAAGCTCCAAACAGGGAAATCGTCCTGGGGCGTGGCGGTACACAGGTCGTTCTTGATCTCTCCAATCCCGAGGTGCAAGACTTCATATTCGGTATCGTCGACAACTTGATGACAACATACCCGGAGATCGATTATATCAAATGGGACGCCAATATGAGCATCCTGAACCATGGCTCCCAATACCTGCCTTCGGATCAGCAAAGCCATATGTATATCGAATATCACGAAGGATTCAAGAAAGTCTGTGAGCGTATCCGAGCCAAATACCCGGATTTAATCCTACAGGCTTGCGCCAGCGGTGGAGGCCGGGCAAATTACGGGGTCATGCCTTACTTCGATGAGTTTTGGGTAAGCGACAATACCGATGCCTTACAGCGTATCTATATGCAATGGGGCACTTCTTATTTTTTCCCGGCTATCGCCATGGCCTCACATATCAGCGCCGCCCCTAACCATCAAACATTCCGGGTCATTCCCCTGAAATATCGGATCGACGTAGCGATGAGCGGCCGTTTGGGCATGGAGATCCAACCCAAGAATATGACAGAAGAAGAGAAAACACTTTGCCGTAAGGCGATCGCCGATTATAAGACGATCCGTCCCGTCGTGCAATTCGGCGATATCTACCGTCTGGTTTCTCCGTACGATCGTTTGGGAGTAGCTTCCTTGATGTACACCTCACCGGAGAAAGACAAAGCCGTATTTTATTGGTGGAAGACCGAGCATTTTGTCAACCAACATTTACCCCGTGTAAAAATGAACGGATTATCCCCAGACAAGAAATACAGAGTCTGCGAACTGAACCGGATCGACAACGAGCCTCTGGCCTTCGAGGGTAAAGCTTTCACCGGGGAATATCTCATGGCGAACGGACTGGAAATCCCTTATAATCACATTGTCGATTATCACAAGCAGAATGATTACTCGAGCCGAGTGCTTTATTTGGAGGAAGTTAAATGATGAATAAATCATTCTCCTTCCAAAGCGATCAATAAAGCGATCACCTCCGAATAATTAGCGGTTCCGGCAGGTATCTTATTGCCTTTCAGGAAAAGATTATAGACCACGTCTTGCGCCTCGCCGATCAGCGGGCTGTATAGGGATTGCCAATAGGCTACTTTCTCGTTATACAAGTCCTTGATCTCGGGGCGTAATCTTTTCTTCCATGCCTCAAAAGAGTCCTTATCCAAAGCCACATATGCGTTGCTCAACACATAAGGCAGCAAAGAGAAGTAACCTGAGAACCGGATTTCCGGCACGGAAGAACTCGTGCATATTAAATAACTGTATAGATTAGCCTCGGCCTCGTTGGATATACTAAGCGCATGAGCCATCTCATGGGCGTAAGTGGCGGGATATTGCACGGGCAAGAGCTGGCCGTTCAAATTGAACTCCGTGAAAAACGGCCCCATATATCCCATCACCCCTACTCCACTCATCAACCGGGAGAACAGCATCGTTTTAGGATGAAGATAGGTTCCGGGAGTGGTAAGCCCGAAACGAGTAGGCAATTCCCGATACCCTTCCTGCACCGCCTCTTTCACGACCTCCCGATCGATCGTCTCTATCGGAACCCATGAGGCGTTCAGGGAATCCGTGTAGGCATCCAAGAAGGATTGGAAATGTTCCGAGGAAAAAGGCACATAAGTGGTTTGCGTACGAGTGAAAAAATCTTCCCGGAAATAATTCAATCCCCAAGCGATATAGAACCAGACATACACCCATGCCAGATATTCCACGACATGACTTATTGTCCTCCCGATCCTCCGCCTCCTTATAATCGCATACGACAGATACCCTAATAACCCGGCGATGCTACCATAAATAAAACAATCCCCTACGGAAAAAGGGAACAAGCAGGAGAAACGAGATAGCATACCCGATACCCATGGATAAATCGAACGGGAATACCATTCGCCTAATCTGGGATTTCCCATCACGATCCATACAGAGATGAGAAGGATCGCCAATATAATCCAACGAACACGTATCTTTTTTAGATATTCAAGCTTAATCATAGGAGGCAAATATATCATATCCTTTTCAGTCCACCAAATCACAGATCTTCCCTTCCGCACTTGATCATGGGCAAGTCTCTTTCCGCACCGAAGTATCAAGATTTGTTATAAACTAACACTTGCATCCTGTTATTTCCATTTATCTTTAAGGAAAGATGCAAAAAACGTTTTCGTCTATATAATATAGCTTGGTCAAATACTAAACCGGAACATTGCAACACATCCAACAGTTTTTCCGGCCCATCGGCAACATAGCAATCTGCTGCTTCTCCTTTCAAGTGTTGGCTGGTAACGACCCCGCCAGCAAGACGATTTACCTTCTCATTCCGATATCCACTCAATATAGCAATCGGTGCCCCATACAATAGACGTAATGGTTCCAATAAACCAACTGCCAAATTTTGAAGCGCTAGACATGCACAAGGAGGAGGCTGATTATTTATCGCATTGTCCACGGCAATACCACTATAAGTAAACTCATCCAAACAAAAATGCTCTGTTAACCTTTTATCATGTCTTTCCATAATTTTCAATTATTAATTTTCAATTTATAAGAGTAGTCCACCCCAAAAAGGGCTCCGGCAAACGTACTGATCTCACCGAAAGCCACCAGTACACTGTTATCGATCAATCCTTGCGGATCAATCCAGAATCCACTGAAGAGAAGTGTGATCCCGCTCATTGAGAGCAGGATCGCAACAATTAATTGAACCGTCAAACGCCTCATAGCTCTTAGATTTCATCCGGACTTTCACTATCACTCCCGTTTCCACCCGCATCTTCTTCATTCGGAAGCGCAGTTTTCTCAAAACTTGTCCGGCTCTTGGCTACCCGTAGCGCCTTGCCCGGGTAGAACCGTACTTTCGGCTCCCGAATCAAGTTCGTCGAAAACGTCTTCTCATCCGGCACCCCCGACGATCCGAAACAAAAGCGGAAAAGCCCCAGCTCACCTACACTGACACGCCTGCCATGCTGTAAATGACGGACCAACACCACATTCATACGATCCAGAACCGCCTTCACGCTAGCGCTACCTACACCAGAGCTATCCGCCACCTCCTCCGCAAATTCATCGAAAGTAACCAGATCTCCATACACCATTTGAGCGTATACCTTTTCAGGAATAGATTCGTGATCCTCACCTAGATTCTTTCTCATTACCAATTTAAATTTCAATGCCATAACTATACGTTTTTAATGAATAAATGAATGTAACCATGCTTCGAACACATGACAAAGGTATAATAGCCACAAAGCCTAACTTAGATGATGCAAAACAGTTAACGGCGTAGCAGCCAACACACACATTCCCAAATCAACGAAAAACACACCAAATTTCATCGACTTCAATCCACGTACATTTAACGTTTATCAATAAAGAATCACATCTCATCCGTTATTTCCCTCTTCCCCGCCAGTTCCAGAATATCACTTGGTAATATATTCAATGCGCTCAAACGGCTAGCCAAGGATTTCGGCAAGACCTCCGAATTAGGATCCGATAAACTCCGGACGAAAAACGCCATACATAAACAAGCCGCCAAATGAGAATAAGGCAAACGCCCATCCCGATCCGTAAACTCCACCAGCTTCGCCATCCGCAAAAACAAGTCCGGTCGATGCAACTCATAACGGGCATTCTTCCACGGCGTATGCCTTGTCAAATACCACACCATCAAGTTCTCCCCTCGCTCCCTATCCAAATAACCATCCACCAATCTCCGATATCCCATCGGCAACTCTTCATAATGCCCGAAAGCCAGCTTACAAAACCCCAGCAAATGCCTTTCCCTATCTTCCGCCGACAATCCGGCCAGACGTACACTAAACAACTCAACGGTAGGCCAACCCCGAAACTCGCCCAACAGTCCCTTCAAATCTTTCATAAGATTTTTCATTTCCACGATCACAGGGGGAATATTTATCCCTGCACCGCAGAAGGCCGAATCCCACATTATATATACGGATCATCAAGGCATACATAAAAACAGAACCGGCCTCCTTACCTCCCCGAAGGGAAAAAGAAGACCGGTACAAAATCTTTATTCTATATCGATTCTACAGTCTATTCTATCATCTACACATTCATCATCGCACCTTTGTGGTTCTCATTTCTTGCAAACACTTCCATGGAAGTTCCTCTTTCTTTTTTGGCGTTATACCGATAAGCATATCGGCGATATGTACTCCCATGATTGACACCATGGGAGTTGAAGACATAGAAGAGGAGATATATCCCCTTATTACTCAAGTTCAACACTCGCTATCCTCGGTTCAAAGCAACAGGTCGGACGAACGCAGACTATCCTAACGCCACTTGCACGCTGTGGACCAACCTTCATAAAGGTCGCAATCACACTCGTCTTACCATGAAGGCCAAGAGGTCCTATATTTGCTTCATTCACACGTCTCGTTATTTCCTGCTCCATCTCGCTTTGAAAATCATATCTACCATCCACTTGAGCCTGAAGCATCATAGATGTAGCTTCAAAATGGCTTCTCCCAACACCCACAGCCAACGTGCATGGTGAACATCCGAGCTGAGTAACACCTTCTGTCGCCCAGTTTACGATTTCATCTAACACCACCTGCGTATTGTGCTTATGGAATACACGGTAAGTTTTTGCCCTAATAGCAGGACCGCCACCGAACATCAAAATGTGCAGTCTAATAACATTGTCTTGACAGCGTCGGATTAATATCGGAGCAGGCTCCACTCCCGCACTATCAGGATTCAAACCACCGGACTGATCAATTCTATGGCTGTCATCCCCCATAATGCCCATTGGTCGTCCAGGAAGTCTACGCAGACCTTCTGCAATTCCTTCCCTAATAGCGTCCAGCATCCGACCGGTCACTGCCGCATCCTGACCAACCTCCAGCACCATGTGCGGGATACCGGTATCATCACAAAGTGGACTATGATTTTTCTCCGCAGCTTCCGCATTCGCAAGTACGGTCTCCAAAACCCACTTAGCCCTCTCGTTATCTTCCGATGCGATTACTCTTTTATAAGCTTTCTTCTTATCTTCTCGGAAAGTGGAGCCTGCCTCTACAAGCGTATCGCAAACAAGCGAAACTATTTTCTCATAATTCTTATTCATAAATGCTCCTCCCATGTGCAGCCGCAATAATAGCCGGATATTGTACTACTTTCAACTGATATAACGCTTCCATACCAAGTTCCGGGAAAGCCACAAGCTTCTGCTCAATGGTTTTATCTGCAAGCAAGGCCGTCACTGGCGGGATAACCGCATAAACAGCATTATATTTATGTAAAGCTTCCACTGTTTCCTTATGGATTGCCCCTTTGCCAAGATGCAGCTTGATTCCCGCTTTACTCAATGGTTCCATACTACTCTCAATCTCCAGTTTATTACTGGATGTAGGTCCCACACCTGCAGGGCTGACCGCAGTATGGAAAATAACATTTCCTTGCAGAGAAATACCAAGCCCATCTACTTTGCCCTCTTTTACCATTTTAATGACCTTAGGTAGTACAGCATCACGACCACAGAGGATATAACCGGTTATGGTGACGGTATCTCCAACTTGCAAGATTGCCGCTGCTTCTTCAGTGATTGGTGTATGTATTTCAACACTCATGATATTCTCCTTGTCATATTACTCATTTACAGCAAACAACTTAACATAAGCACCTTCATTCTCAATAACGCTAAATGCACGTGCCCTGTTGTAAACCTTCTTCGCCCAATTGGTGTGCGGCTTGATTTCATTCATCTTATTGCCGCCAGAACTCTTTACCACACCACCGCCTGTACCGAGAATCTGACAGGCATCGTCGTACTCTTCCTTTGTAACCGCCATCAATGCATTGACAAACTTCACATGGGTGGGATGGATGACAGTACGCCCAACAAATCCATTCGCTTTATCTTGAATGACCTCCCTAAGCAGTCCATCAATCTCATTATTTACAATGGGCAACCTCTTCATCAGATAGTCCTCAATGCCATGATTCGGAAGCTCCTCAAACATCAATTCCTTTGGAGCACGAAAATACTCCCAGACAGGACCGGAAATTACATAATCATTGTCGCGTCCACAAACATTGATGATATCAGACAAGCACTCACGCACCGCCATAATATCATAAATCGAATAATCGACACCACGACGCACACCAAATACGGAGCTAAAATCCGTACCTCCGACACGAACCTGTAGCACCAGATCACGATACTTGTCCAAAATCTTTTTAATACCCATCAACTCTATCATGCGAGTTTCTTTATAAGCAACTTCCGCATCCTCAATAATCGGCATACCATAGAGGATCTCACCAAAGCGGTCATTCAGATCTCGTAGGTATGCATAATATTCATAGCCATTCTCGGCGTTAAATTTCGGGAAGTTAATACCACACAAGGACTTAACCTCCTGTTTCGTCAACCTTTCTCCAAATGCCTTGAACTGAGCAAGATTACGAATACGGACAAAGATCAGCGGAACCTTATCGGCATCCAACGTTCCATTTTCCACAGCTTCCGTTACCGTTGCCAACAGATGATGAACGTTATCCATAGCTTCTGGAACTTTTTCTTCCGGGCAGGCATCCTCAAAACAGAGAACTATGGTTGTCAGACCTGGTATTGAGTTATTTAATATTTTTGGAGTAAAGTCCTTGAACCCCGGCATGTACATGGTTGCTCCAAGGCAATACTGAAGCAACTCACGGTCAGTATACTTATTAAAATGCTCAGGTTCCACTACAAATTTGAAACCCGGATTATATAAATGATGTCTCATGATTATTCTTTTCTTTTCCTTTTCTATCTATTCGTCTGAACTTCAATCTTAATATCTTAAAGTAGACTGCCTCTCGGAGACCAAACAGCTTCCGGATAATACTCATCGATCATGCGCTTCACAAGGCAGCACTGTTTTGCACGCTTACGCGCATCGTCCTCGGTACTGCTCCAGCTGTGAGTCACAGCCACGGAACCTCCGGTCTTAAGGTAAATCGGTGCGGCTATACGGATCATTTCCGGCACTTCGTAATGACGGATAAACCCACCTGTGGATTTCGGGTTTTCGGTATGAATGTCGATTGGACAGTCCACTGCCTGACGCATAGCCGCTAACATTTGGAGCTGAATGTCACGAACAGGATTTATAGAGTCTGCTCCAATTCTTTCCAACAACTTTGCGGAACAAGGATTTCCGTGTCCCGTATGGGCAGATACCTTAAAATGACAGTCCATAGGAATCTCTCCTGCTTTGCGCATTTCGTTCAATGCCCACAGGCATCCTTCATCATAAACAAGGAAGCTACGGCATCCGAGACGAGCGGCACGTTTCACATCCTCTATGGCGCGAACAATCTGCTCCTGACCACGCAAACGATACCCCATACGAACACCCTCCTCCGTATGTACCGACGCAGACGTGTCCGTGGTTGCACGGGGGCCGATGGCAAGAATCAGATCAGTCTGCCATTTGTGGGCAAGCTCCACCATCTTACCAATCTCCTCATCTGTCAAACGTATAATACCCTGAGTCTGCGTCACACGGTGCAGGTACAAACCGTACCCATCCATTGCCTCCAAAAGAGCCTGCATTACTTTCGGGCCTTGAATTCCGGGAACTTCAAAGCGGTACTGGCCACCATCCGCAAATCGTTTTTCAGAAGTAGGCAAATCGTATGCATCCCCTCCGGGGAGACCGATTGACTTCAGAAATTCTCTTGTTTTTTCCATACTGTTCATGATTATATTTCTCCCTTCCGATTAATACGGGACTTTGTTTTGTTACCCATTATTATTTTTATTCGTTCAAATCATCTATCAGGTCATTTATCACTTTTCTGTGCTCAAACACAATCGGTGGCAATTTTCTGCTCAATCCCTTATGAATTCGGCAATCAATGAAAGACGCCTTGCTACAATCACGTAGAATTTCCAAAGCCTCCTTCAGCTCCACCTTTGTTGTTACAGGATGTCCGACCGTCGTATATCCGCATGCCTCCGCTATTTTGGTAAAGTCAACCTTATGACCGGCAGATGGTTGCCCGCCCACAGACTCATGCGCTCCATTGTTCAAAACGATATGCATGAAGTTTGGAGCATCAAGCTTGCTGACCATTGTCATTGCTCCCATATGCATCATGCAGGCGCTATCACCATCCAAAGCAACAACCTTCCGTTCAAGTCTCTCCAGTGCAATCCCAAACGCCACAGAGCTTGCATGTCCCATAGAACCGACATTGAGAAAGTCATGCGCTTTTGTTTCGCCTCTCTTTTCTCGCAAGAAAAACAGTTCTCTAGTTGCTCTTCCTGTCGTTACGGAATAGATGGTATTCTCCGGCATATTGTTCAAAATGATTTCCATTGCTTCTTCCCTACTCATTGGATAAGTATTGTCCACGTTATTCGGCTTATCACTCGCCGCCATGACACCCTTTGGTGCGATCAAACCGTAAGGCTGTCGGGATTCTTTACAATATTTGACCGCCTTCTCCACTGTTTTAGCAAACTTATCATCGTCATCATCAAGGATGGTGTAGGGGATGTGCATGATTTCCAGCAGTTCGGGTGTAATCTCCCCCTGTAGCTTATGCTGCGGATGATTCGGCTCAGAGTTTCCTTGCCCACGCCAGCCGACAAGTAAAAGCATAGGAACAGCATACACATCCTTATCCACAAGACTTACCAAAGGATTCACCGTATTCCCCAGTCCACTGTTCTGCATATAGACAAGAGGAATCTCTTTTGTTGCGAAATAATGTCCAGAGGCAATACCTACCGCATTCCCCTCATTGGCCGCAATGATATTTCTACTTCCACAATTGTTTAGGGCATAATTACAGAAACCATTCAAATAAGAATCCGGTACACCCGTAAAGAATGTAACACCATGCTTTGCCAACACATCAAATACTCTTTCTTGATTCAGCATTATTTCTTCTCTCCTCCCACAGAGCCTTTACCTTTATACAAAGTGAAGTATTCAGGACAATCCGCTTTACAGTGCTGCCAGGCTTTTTCAAAAGCATCCACGACCGCATCCGACAAGGGACCCGCTTTCACTGTTTCCATATTCTGCTTCAGGTGATCCGCCTTGGAAGCACCGATGATAATCGCATCCCCACGTTCCACATTCAACATAGAATGATAAGCAAGCCAGCGATAAGTTGCTTCAATAGTAGTAATACCCTCTTCCTCGCAGGCCAATTTGATAATTTCCACTGCATCGAAATAGCTCTTTTTCCAGTAACGCTTCTGGTAGTTCGGACGATGCGTGAAGCGCCCATCCATCGGAGCGTCCTCATATCTTCCATAACGTCCTGTAAGTAATCCGCCAGCCATCGGATTATAGGCATAGAAACGAATCCCGAAATGATTCAAGCATTCGTTCAGCTCAGTTTCTGCTTTTCTAGTCAAAGGATTGTAAATACCCTCGAACACAGTCGGCAATACCCAACCGTTTTTATGGCAGATATGCCATACATCCACAACCATCCATGCCGGAAAATTAGAAAGTCCTAACTCTCTGAATTTTCCTTCTCGATAGAGATTATTACAGGCCTCCAAAACGTTTTCCACCGGCGTTGCAGGATCGGGAAAATGAAGATAGAAAATATCTACTACAGGAACCCCTAGCCTTTTTAACGACTCGTTTAGTTGAATATAGGCAGCTTCTCCGTCCAACTTACCGGTAATCCGAGGATTCACTTTTGTTGAAATTTTATACGGGCTGCGGAGTTTAGGCAGAACCTCTCCCAACAGCTTTTCACAGTTCCCTTCGTTGTAGACATATGCCGTATCAAGCTCCTCATATCCCGCATCTAGAAACATCTCTACAAACTCATCCACATTCGGAGCGAATACGGACTCTCCGAATGTCATTGTTCCAAGTACTAACTTCATTCTATATCTTCTTTTATGATTTTTATAACCCTCCGAACTTTCGTTCCTTCAATATCAACCAACATATACACTTCATCTCCAGAAAGTCACTTTCCTTATAAATATCCATACTAATTTTTTAATATAATTAAACGTCCAAATCCGCTCCGTCCATTTCATTCCAAAAATCAATATGCACATCAATACGTAAAAAAAAGACGCAGCCATATAAAGCACAACTTTAGAAAATTCCTCGTTTTCTGTCATATGAATCAAGAAGAATGGAATAAAAGCAAACAAAGAAGATATACCAATCGGATATAAGACTTCTCTAAAATAACAACGATAGGAAATAGATATTTTACTCAAGACAATCCAAATTCGTATGCCCTGTGTAAAAAGTTCAACAAAAAGGTAGATACACATGACAATTTCTGGAGAAATATGATAAAATTCCAATGCCAGATAAGCAATAGGAACAGTCAATAAAAGAGAAGTCCCTTCGTATATTTGAAATTTCTTTATATCCCCCGTCGCATGAATTGCATCAATCATAGCACCACGTAAAGGCCATAACAACGCAACAATAAACATTATACGCACAAAACCAGCTGTATATTCAGGCACATTTCCTAACCACATTTTTAATATTGGATTTATGCATAATGTAAGTGGCAAAACTATTAATAGCATCAAAAAAAAGCCATACTTTGAAGACATAATAATCAATTTATGCATATATAGTATATCAGACATAGCATATGATTTTACAATCTGAGGTCTAACTGCTGTTTGAAAATTTTGCACAAAAGAAACAACAGCAGCTTCTACTTGGACAGCAATAGCTCGTGCGGCATTGACTGCAGGGCCAAAAAAAAGATTTAAAAGTATATTAATACCCTGTGTATATCCCACAATCGCAAAACTTCCATTTAATGTCCATCCTACATAAGCAAAAATTTTTTTCAGCCATTGTACATTCCAAACTAACTTAACCTTACATTCCGGGAAATGGATAGAACAATAATAGCCATATACTATCCGTATTAAAAATTGAACAACAAAGAGAAGTACAGCATATATAATTAATTTATCCTGAGACGTATAAATCAAAGTCCATGCCACTAATAATTTTAGAAAAACCTCTATTATAGAAATATAAGCAAAAGCCCCCATCCGCTCATGCGCAATAATCAAAGCATTATAAGGTATATTCACAAAAGTAACAACTGCAATTAAAATAGAACTATGATACACCCATAAAGCAGCGGTCATTCTTTCTGCTGGTATAACCAATTTATTACATACAAACCACAAACCAACAGTCTCCCCTACAAGAACAAGAAGTCCAGCCAAAAGAAGATGAATACAGATCACTGTTGAAAAAATTTGTTTCAATTCTTCCTTGTCGTCCTTTCCTAAAGCAAATGTGATAAAACGGGTACTGGCTCGTGACAATGTATTAACTATAATATTCAGCATTGCTACTACACCTCCAACTACATTATATATCCCAAAATCTTCAACACCCAAGACTTTCAATACTACACGTGAAGTATAAAGGGACACTAACATTATCAAAAGCATCCGAATATATAAGAAAAACGTATTTTCAGCAATACGTTTATTATTTTTGGTAATATTATTAGAACCTACTATCATTACACTAAATAGAGTTTATAACAAGCTATCTCACATATCTATTATTCTTTGTCATGCAAACATTAACAAAAATAAAGATCAGCAAAAATGGTCCCCAAGAATTAAAATACAAAAATGATCCAAAAAAAGCATCAAATGTAGCTCTTGGGGCTTTGAATATTGCGTCTATCATAAACAATCCAATCGCAATCCTCCATATATTCCCTCTATTTACCGCATTTTTTAATAAAACACACAACAAAATACCATATATAACATTGCCTAAGAATACCCCAATATAACCAAAATCAACATATAATTCCTCCAGATAACAGGAACCATATCCCATACCCGTCAAATAGGTAGTTGGATTAGCATTATACGAAACAAAATCAGCAAGATATGTCCCAGATATTGCAGTTTCCAATGATTGCCGTCCAAATTCAAAGTTCAAATTTAAATTCAAAAGATGATCAATCCAACTATCTGATAACCACTTTAAAGTATTATATAATGAATAATAAGCATCAGGATTCAACCTTGTTTCAAATAACTCTGTATATTTGATAACATTTATAGAGGTTCCTTGGCGAACAAAAAAACCTAGTAAAGGAGAATATGCGGAAGCTGTACCCACCGCATGTTCTGATCTAATATATTCGAATAAATACATAAACGTTAATAATACAGGAACTAATACACATATATAAATCAACTGTTTTTTGTTAATCCAAGGTTTTCTTTCAGGATTAACTATATTTCGTAGCATCATATAAGCAAATATGATCAAGATTCCAGTCATGAAATAAATTCGTCGCCCTGTTCCTAATGACAATAACAGATAAAAAAAGTACATTATAATAACTATTTTAGCTTCTCCTTTTTTGGGCATTGTTGCTAGATACAAAAAGAATGCAGATGGAGCCATATAGCCAAACACTCTTATAAGAGCAGGCACTCTACTTGAATATGACAAATAGTAACTAATATATCCATATTGAACAACATAAAGAACATTATCTAACAAGATAAGCATCCATAATGTATATGATACAAAAAATAAATATTTACTAACAGTTCTTACGTTCACGTAATAAGTACTATTATAATCCACTGCTATAAAAACATGCTTATTTCCTTGTGCTTTATCTGCCAAAAAATATCCCAACATCAATCCTGTCAGCCCAATCAATAAAATCAGATCAGTATGTAATTCTATATCTTCTGAAAAATCGTAACCATACACATTAATAAACTTATCGAGTAACTGTCCACCTAACAAGAAAGTAAAGAAACAAATTAAAAATGAAAATAAAAAAATATTATTATAAATATCCTTTACAGAAAAATAAATACCTAATAAAAACACCATGCAAGGAAGAATTACTACTACTGAATAATCTTTTACGGCAAGAATATATATCGAAATTAAAAAGAATGCTAAGCTAAATCGAAATATAATATTAAATTTCAACCTGTCTACTTTTATCATTTCCACTTAATTAAAATTATGAAAATATTTTTCTTCCATAAAACTTCAACAAATACCTCCAGTATACAATAAAATACATATGATTACTCATTAACCAAACATAAGATTTCAAATACGAGGTACCACTTATCTCAGAGATGACATAATTCAAATCTTCATCCAAAACTATCTCATACAACTCTTTTCTTAACATACCCTTACTCTTCTTTTTGGATACATTACTTAAAGCAACCAAAGAACGCTGTACAAGCATTACCCCTAATCGTTTCTTAATTTCCTCATCTTCCGGAAGTTTTTCTAATAGCCCACAATATATTTCTTTCACTGAAAACCAATAATTCGGTACATATGTATGAGTCAAGGAATTATCTATTTCCATATAATGATAAAGAGGTTTATCTCCTAGTAAATACAATCTCTTTATACGGAAATGAAGCTGCACAAAAAAATAGTAATCTTCACTTCGTATCATCCCTTCTGCATATCGAACTTTAGGATTTTCCAAAGAATCTTTTAATATCATTCTCACCCATGAATAAGGGGGTATTCTTTTAGCAGAGACATCGCTTATTAAGTCAATTGCTATTTTCCTTGCTCCTTCCCCTACATATAATCCAGCATCATATTTATATTCATGTTTTACAATAACGCCAGAATGTTCTTGATCATACCCACAAATAACCATTTCCGCATGATTAGTTTCTGCCGCATTAACCATTTCTTCAATCATACCACATTCAACATAATCATCCGCATCCACAAAAGAAATATATTTACCACTAGCACTATCTATTCCGACATTCCGAGCTGTAGCAGGTCCTGCATTCTCCTGATTAATCAATATAATCTGAGAATATTTATCTCTATATGTTTCACAAATATTCCGACTACTATCAACAGAGCCATCATTTACTAAAATTATCTCTACATCTTCATAAGTCTGTACAACTAAACTATCAAGACACCTACAAAGTGTTTTTTCCGCATTATATACAGGGATAATAATCGAGACTTTAGACATATCAGCATTCTTTTACACGTTAACAATCCTGTTGATCTTTATAACCCAACAATCGCAAATCCTTATCGAAAAACAGCATAATCGATCCGAAAGGTTCATCAACATCAATACCCATACACCTATTTATCAATAAATTAGACATTTTTTCCGAGATAACTCCATATGAACATGCGTACATTTTAACTCGTAAATTATTCCAATCAAGCGATCCTATTCCTTCCCCTTTCGGTATTAATATCGTTTCCTCAAAAATTTCCCCATCACACAATACAACTTTTATTCGGGAACCTCTGATCCCACACGCTCTATCTTCCATCAAAGGATCTGGTACTAATTCTATTTTCGCTAACAAATCATTTATTACAGAATCAATCCTTTCAACCTGAAGATCCTCTATAGAGAAATCTCCATTGTTGAATGCTACAGCTATCGCATAATAAATTGAGAATTTCGCCTCTTCTTGTGAACGTGGATTCCGAATTATTCCTGCCGACTTAATCGCACTTGGATAAATATTTACTTCAATTTTCTCTATAATATCAGGTAAAAAAGTTTTTTTATCCCCCATTCGTTCCCGTATTTTCAGAATACTATCAATACAACAATGTGTATGACGGCATGTTGGATACAGCTTCAAATAACTTTCACAAATTGTAAAATCCACGCCAAGACCTCCCAAAAGGATAGTTTCATCAACATGATCCGTAAAAGCATGAAACCACCCTTTTTTACTCTCCAATGGATTTTGTGAACTCAATAATCCCCTCTCTGCCATTAAAGCAGAAAGAACACCTATCCTTGCCGCATTTGCAGGATTAATCGGCTTACACCTTTGCCCACTCTCATCTATAATAATCAAACCACTAGACTGAATCGCTGCTAAAGACACACTATTATAAACTCCACATCGATCTAATCCCATTAGTTTTGCACAAGCAGCCCCACAAGCCATTGCTCCTGCAATCCCCGTTGAATGAAAACCTCTGTTATAAAGTCCTGGCTGTGCAGCACCTGCTATCCTATTAAAAAATTCATATCCTACATTTATTGCGACAATAATATCCTTCCATGTTACCCCCAGCTTCTCACCCAACGCAAAAACAGAAGATATCACATGGGCTCCGATATGACCCGCAGATTTCCGATTACCATCATCCATATCTGCGCCATGCGCATAAACTGCGTTCATAAAAGCCGCATTAGTCACTGGATATTTTTTCTTCTCAAATAATATTGATGCCTGTTCTGTTCCACTATCTTCTTTTATAATGGACATTACCACCTTATTGAACTGCTTATTAACTCTATATCCTGCTATACTAGCTGCATAATAATCAGCTATAAACAATTTTGTCTGTTCAATGACACAGGACGGTAAATCCTTATATTTAAGCGCAACAACAAAATCAACTAAGATATCAGTATATCTCTTCATGCTCAAACTTACTTATAATATACTAATTTTTTGACAGAGTTTCATATTTTCCCCATCTATACCTTTCAGTTGAATTGCATTATATACTTTATTTATAATCCGATTCAGCTCTTCTCTACTCTTAGCTTCTATATGGAATCTTGCAAATACCTGCTGCAAAGTACCTATCATATTTACTTCATCTCCCACATGAAGCAATTGTATTGTATTAAACACCTCAGGTATTTTTGCTACACGATCCATACCCTCGATTTCAGCAATAGTTCCTTTCTTTGCTAAAATTGAATAATTGGCGAGAAAGCGGCCATTCATATCTACGCTTATTCGTTCGATAAGGTTTTCATCTCCTAAATACATCCGTCCAACAAGTGACGTGTTTATCATAAATTCCAATGGATTCACATCAAAAACATGCTTTGTGATAAAATACGATAATCCTCCTGAAAACCTAATCCCTGGATCATAAGGCCGGATAATTTCTCCATCAACAAATGCTTGTATGAACATAGTTCCATTATAAATATTGAAATCTTTAAGCATTTCAACCATCTTCGAATGCAACGTTTCAAAATATAGCTTCACATGTTTTGATGGATATATAGTACAATCCGCTATTGCTCCTACATTCTTTTGCTCTCTATTAACAAATCGATCATTTATTTCCCATACATATATATTTCCACGATCAAATAAATATTTAATGGTAATCTCCGGACAATCCATATATTTTTCACATAAAAACCGATTTGTCCTTGAATATAATTTCGCTTTTTGAATTGATTGCTTCAATTCTTTTTCCGAATTACATATTGAGATTCCTTTTGACCCGCAACTATCAGCAGGTTTCAAAATAATCGGATAGGCACTTCGGGGTATTTGAACTGAATCAGAATCATTTGACAACTCGTAAGTCTCTACAATAGGAATACCATACTTTATACAGTTTCTCTTAAAATTCTTTTTATCCTGTAATTCAACCCATTGATTACGATTTACATAGAAATCAAGACCTATATTCTCTGCCACATCAACCACACTTGTTATAATGTCCTCATTTCCTATAACCAATATGCCATCAACAGCATGTTCTAACACTATTTTCTTCAGACATTCCCTATCGCAAACATCAATAATATATTGTTCATCTGTCAATGCTTGTATATCTTGCGGTATTGATTTCCCTGCAACTAGCAACTTTATACCATGACTCTTAGTATAGAATGCAATATCAGTTATTGAAGCACTCCCACCTATATATAAAAGACGTTTCCCTTTCAATTCCATAACAACACTTATGTTTTTATCATTATTTAGTAGTAATAACAATATGTTTCATCGCATTTTCGCAAAGATCAATAGCAGCTTGAGCTGTATCCGCTTGAGAAATTACATATCCGATACGATCCACACTACTGCTAATCCGATTAACGACATCGCCTACGGCTTTAGTCAACACGACATGCTCAATACCATTTATGCTATTCACTTTATCAATTCCCGAAATATTCTCAATAACACCATTTGTCTCTTCTATATAACGTATCGCCGCTCCTTTATCAAATCTCGGAGCAATAGAAGGGCATTCTCCCAACGCTATTTGTATAGTAGCTTTCACCATATCAATACCCGTAGACAATGGCACTAAATGTGTAGTAATACAGTCTCCACCCATCCTTGCTCCAAGTTCAATCATTTTTGGTCCTTGATCTGTTAGCATTATTTCCACATGAGCTGGGCCATGATTAATACCGATAGAATTCACGGCTCTTTTTGTCAAATCCTTGATCGCCCTAATATCCTTATAGTCTAATAAGCTAGGCTGGCTATGTCCCATCTCAACAAAATGGGGGCTTCCTGTTGTCAATTTATCTGTAACTTGCAATATATGAACATCTTCATTAACAACCATAACCTCAACACTGACCTCACTGCCTTTTAAATATTCCTCAATAATGACATCACCATTTCGTCCGTTTAGAGAACTATATTGAATTGCATTCTCCAAATCCTTGGAACTTTCAATTAGAACAACACCTCTACTGCCCGCGTTATCCACAGGTTTGCTGATACAAGGATACGTAATTTCAGAAACAACCTTCTTCAAATCTTCTGGAGTGTGAAGTATATAATACCATGGATGTTCTACCCCTGCAACTTCAAAAGCTTTGATCATTTCTCCCTTATCAGTTGCCTTAATCGCCGTATCGTATGATATTCCAACAAGACCTAATTTATGAGTAGCATAGGCCACAGCCCGCATTGGCATGTCTGTGGCCAATGTAACAATACCATCTGCTTTAAATTCTCTTCCGGCTCGATACACTCCCTCTTCATCAATTGTACTCACATTGAAGTATTCGTCAGCATGAGATACACCAATCGCATGTGGGTTAAAATCAGCGACTCCTACATACAATCCCATTTCTTTGGCTTTCAATATTGCTGGCAATTGCAATATTGAAGCTCCTATAATTAATAATCGTTTCACTTATAAATAGATCTTGTTTATCTTATCGATTATCGTTATTTTTCTTTTTAACATAAATATTTTCTCGTTTTATTACAGAAATCATCGTCTGCGACAAAATCTTCAAGTCTAACTTAAAAGAAACATGATCTACATAGTACAGATCATATTTAAATTTATCTTCTTGAGAAATAGAATTTCTAAAATAAGCCTGAGCATATCCAGTAATACCAGGTTTCACATCATATCGTTTTCTTCTTTCTACTTCAACTTCTTCAAATGATTTAGTCGCTAAAGTAGGCCTAGGTCCAACAAAACTCATATCCCCAATCAGGACATTCAAGAATTGTGGAATCTCATCGATAGAAGTCTTCCGCATAAACCGACCTATTGGTGTCACTCTAGGATCATCATGTCCATTGAATGTAGACCCATCGAGATTCCTTACATCCGGAGAATTAACATACATTGAACGGAACTTATACATTTTGAAAGGCATTCCATTACGTCCCCTTCTTAATCCACTGTAGAATATTGGACCTGGATCTGAGATAAGAATAAATGGAGTCATTATGACTATTACAAATAGTACAAATGGCAAAATTATCAACGCAAGAATAAAATCTATTCCACGTTTTACATATCGTTCATACATATTTAAAATTTAATTCAACTACAAAATATACCAATCATATTTCAAAATAAAACCCATTTCTCAGCAAAGAGATTCGAACTATATGATACAATCTTTCAAATGTCATATCCTATCTCATTTTAAACATTCCTTCACGCACTCAATCACATAATCCACATCTTCATCAGACAAGCAGGTATGAAGCGGCAATGTCACAACATTTTTAAATTGCTTATAAGCATTTGGATAGTCCTCTATCTTGAACCCCAATTTCTTATAGCCTGTGTGCATAGGAAGTGGTTTATAATGTACATTGGTCGCAACTCCTAATCCGGCCATTTCCTCTATAAATTTGTTCCGTTGTTCGGCATCTTTGTCATTCAGATTTATAATATATAAATGTCCAGAAGAGACAATATCTGAAGTATAATGCGTTACCACCGTAATAGGTAGCCCCTTCAATCCTTTATTATAACGGTCTATAATTTCTTTTCGACGGGACAAAATCTCATCATACCTTTTTATTTGTCCTAGACCTATGCCCGCACAGACATCTGTCATATTACATTTATACCATGGCCCAATAATATCATACTCCCACGCTCCCAACTTCGTTTTTGCCAAAGCGTCTTTACTCTGACCATGAAGACTCAATAACATATATTGGTGATATAACTCATCATTATCTATCCCTTCAATATCTCTCCAAACAACCGCACCGCCTTCCGCTGTTGTTAGGTTTTTCACCGCATGAAATGAGAAATTCGTAAAATCGGCGACAGAACCTATTGGGAATTTTTTATATGAGGCTCCAAAAGAATGAGCACCATCAGCCATAACAATCACTCGATTCAAGGCTTTTTGAATCGGGTTATCATTTGGATGGAATAAATTCTTTTTCCGTTCTACTATATCGAAAATCGTATCATAGCCACAAGGAATACCAAACAAATCCACCGGGATTATAGCTTTTGTTCTCTCGGTTATCGCCGCTTCTAATTTCTCATAATCCATCGTGAACTTTCCATGCTCACAATCTATCATGACCAATCTTGCCCCCACATGCTCTACCACACTTGCGGTAGCTGTATAAGTATAGGCTGGAACAATAACCTCATCACCGATTCCTATACCTAATATACGCAAAGTTATCTCAGCACATGCCGTATTTGAATTCAAACAAACAGCTTTTGAGGTATGACAACGTTCTGCTACCAGCTGTTCTAATTTTTTAGTTTTAGGTCCGGTAGTTATCCAACCGGACTTCAAAGCATCAACAACTTCACTGATCTCTGCCTCTGTTATATCAGGGGGACTAAATAATACGTGTCTCATGACTCTTTATAAATTTCCTTATTATTTCTTTTTCTTATTCTCCGCCTCAAAGCCATACCCATAGCCGTATCCATAACCATAATGTTTACCATAGCCATAACCATATTTCTTACCATAACCGTAACCATAGGTGTTCTTACGTTTGCTCAGGTCAATTCCATTGATCACTACCGCCAACTTGTCAAATTTATGCTCGTCCCTAAGAACATTAATGTAGCAGAAAGCGGCTTTCGGGGTCACGTCCGCACGGCAGACATAAACACACATGTCGGCCACACGGCTTATTATGGCCGTATCAGTTACCATACCGATCGGGGCTGTATCCAGCAACACGTAGTCATAACGGGATTTCAATTGCTCTATCGCCTTCTCCAAGGTATCACGGGCTACCAGTTCCGTCGGGTTCGGGGGAATCGTTCCTCCTAAAAGGATATCCAGGTTCGGACTGATGCCGGAAGGCTGCACAAGATCAAAAAGATCCTTATCCTCCGGATCCATCAGATAATTTGATATTCCTTCCTGCCTTTTCGATAAATCGAAGACCTTATTCAAGCCCGGCTTACGGATATCCATACCAACCACTACCACCTTCTTTCCCAAATAAACCAAGCTGACAGCGAGATTTCCAGTCACGAAAGACTTACCTTCTCCGGGCTGCGTAGAAGAGAAAAGTATGACCTTTTGATCTTTCCGGAGCATAAAGAGCAGATTGGTCCGCAAACCTCGGAAGGTCTCCTCCATCATGTCGTTCTTATTCTCGCGCACTACGATCGCTCCCTTATCGGAGGATTTATGACCACACAAGGGCAATTCGCCCAAAATCGGAACATTCGTCAATTGCTCCACATCGCCACGATTCTCGATCTTATATTTCAATAATTCCACGACAAAGATGATTCCCACCGGAATAAACAGGCCCACCACAAACGCAGCCAATAAAAACACGAGCTTCTTGGGAGCCACAGGATCCTTCCCGGGTAATGGTTCCTCTACAATACGACCATTATTAGCCGTGGCTGCCAATGTGATCGCATTTTCCTCCCGCTTCTGCAACAGCATGATATATAAAGTCGCCTTGATTTCTTGCTGGCGAGAAATAGTCATGAACTCTTTCTCTTGCTTTGGAGCATCACTAATCCGGCTCTCAAATTTACTAGCCTGACGCTCAATATCTTTCTGGGCGATTTGTAGTCCTCGCAAGACACTATTCACGGTTGTCTCGACATTGCGTCTCATCGCCTCAACGCCGGTGTTCATGTTTATCACCGCCGGGTTATTTTCCGAAGAGGTACGTAATAAACGTTTACGCTCGATGATCATCGTGTTATATTGTTCAATCACCCTAGTGAGGTTTTGATCCTGTAACCCTACGTTTGCAGGAATTACCTCTTCCTTGTTGACCGGATCGTTGATATAGGTACGCAGAAATTGAACCAAGCTGATCTGTGTAGCGTTCTCCGTACGTTGCTGCTCATACTTGGAACTCTCTTGTAAGGCTAGACGGGCATCACTTGTCAAATCCGTTAGACCGGATCGTTGCTTGAAATCCGCCAACTCGCTCTCCGCCGTACCCAACTCATGGTTAATTATACCGATACGCTCCTCTATGAACTCAGCGGTTTTCTGAGCTACCTCATTCTTCTCATCGTTCGCATCTTGATTATAGAACGCAACCAAACGATTCACGAAATCCACGCCTCGCTCCTTTACTGTATTGTTCACGCTGATCTTCGCTATCGTCGTGGTCTGGGAAGAGGCGGTCACGCTCAAGTCTTTCATATAATCCTCGGCGGTCTCCGTCGGCGTATTTATGGTAACACGTAAAGCGATTTCCTCTTCTTCCATATACAAGGTATCGCCTTGCGTAAAGCTTAAAACACCCACAGGTGTTGGTAACACCGCCGGCAATTGATCAAATGCCTGTTCTATCTCTTGCTCTTCCTTATCTTGCACATATTCAGCCTTAACAGACAATTTTCCTGTTTTTGTAAATGTAAGATCCAGCTTAATCGGCTCCTCCAATTTATCGGCCTCTTCTGGTGTCATATAAATCCGCACCGGACTATTCTTATAAAGAGGCATCGCATAACCGAACGCTCGCTTTTCCGCTACACGAACATATAAATTCAGGTCGTTCACGACTTTTTTTATCAATGTACGGGATTTCAATATCTCCACCTCGTTATCAAAATTATTTGTCATGGAAAACATTCCCAAGTCTTGAATGGCCGCCAACGGATTGTTGCCCGAACCGCTTCGCTTATCCTCCTCCTTTATCAACACGGAACTGGAAATGTTATATACAGGCGTTTGATAACGAAGAAACAGGTAAGTGGCGATGCAACATATCAATATACTAGCCACAAACCAACGCCAATAAAAAAGGTATTTAAATAAAAGAGCGACCAAATCAATCTCTTGTTCCTCGTTCTCTATCCCAGTGTTATTATTTATCCGTTCGTCTATCATCTCTCTTAATTTTCAATTCTCAATTTTCAATTACTTAAGTATGTTTACCAACAGGCCGGCAATAGATACCAGAATCGAGAGTGAGCTTACCCAAAGGGTCGTGCTGTTACCGATATCGGAGTTCTTAGCCTTCGTCTTGTTCGGGGTCACGTAAATAATATCGTTTTGCTTCAGGTAATAATACGGGGAAGTCACGACTTCGGCATTATTCAAATTCAAGTTAATGATCTCACGCTTACCGTTCACGTCCTCACGGATCAGCTTGACGTTATCACGGACACCGTAAATCGTCATATCACCTGCCATCGCCAAAGCCTCCAGAACGTTCACCTTCTCGTTGCCGATCGTGAAGCTACCCGGACGGGCCACCTCACCCAACACGGAGATCTTGTAATTAGCCATACGGACCGTAACGATCGGGGATTCCTTCAAATAAGGTTTCAAACGCTCACGAATCAAGTCCTCCGCCTCGTTCTTGGTGAGACCACCCACTTCCAAGCGACCGATAACAGGGAAATCGATCTCTCCTTTATTATTCACCAAGTATTGCTGCATGGTCGGTTGCGTGGTCGTACTGATATTTGTCAAAGCCGCATTGATTGGAGTCTGTACCGTCAAGTTGAATGGAGTCGCAGCCTTCGGGTCTGTCGTATTGACCGTGATGCTCAACAAGTCTTTTGGCATGATCTTGGCGTCATACAACGGAAGGGTCTCCTCAAAATCGTTCACTGCCTCTGGGTTTTGGAGGTATGGTACGTTCTTGTAAGAAGTACAACTCGCTACCAATAGAGGTAGAGCTAATAAAAGTAGTAATCTTTTGATTTTCATATTATTTTGTTTTCTTTTTTTATTTCATTGAACACAGAATGATATGGATTTAGCGAAACAAACGAGAGAAAAGGCCTTTCGGTTTCTCCGGTTCGTATTCCGACTCGTATTTCCGCATTAAATCCTCATAGGAAAGTCTTTTACTCACCATCTCGTAAATCATACCCCAGTCCGGGAGACCACCAAGATTACGGTCATCAATAAAAATATCGGCCTTCAGCTTACGGGAGAAATGGTTGTTCAGGTTTTTCTCTTCTTCCGGATAATCTCGGTTCACTGCGTAAAACTCCAAGCCCCGCTCTCGGCAAAAGGTGACAGCCTCATCCAAAAGCTTGCCCTCTCGCACACTCCATAAGATCAGCTTGTGGTGTTCTGTTTGTAACTTTCTCAATGTCTCGAAAGCGAAAGGGATCTCCTTCCCTATCGCCGGATATTTATGCTCAACGATTGTTCCGTCAAAATCTACTGCGATAATCATTTATAATTCAGATTTATAACTACCAACTAAATTGCTAATTCACTCCGTCCAATCTCGTGAATTGAGAGTTTTGGCTCTTGAACTCGGGGACGAAGGATTTCATCTCTTTCACCATAGGAAGAATATGTACATGAAGGGATAATTCAGCTAATAGATCAATGTGCTCTACCACATCCTTGTAGGCGTACTCCCGGACTGCTGCCACACGAATCTTCTCATGAGGGGTTTCCTTCGTATTCTCCTTGTTGCTCAATAGTTCCTCATATAATTTCTCACCGGGACGAAGACCTGTGTATTTAATCTCTATGTCTTTATCCACCTGCAAACCAGAAAGCTCGATCATACGCTTCGCTAAGTCAGCGATCTTGACCGGCTCACCCATATCAAAGATGAATATCTCGCCGCCCTTGCCCATCGTACCGGCTTCCAACACCAAACGGCAGGCTTCGGGGATTGTCATGAAGTAGCGGATGATATCGGGATGGGTTACCGTAACTGGGCCTCCTTTGGCGATCTGATCGCGAAAACGAGGTATCACGGAGCCATTACTTCCTAATACATTACCGAAACGGGTCGTGATAAACTTAGTGTTTCCCGCTAGAGCCCCCTTACTGATCGCCACACTCAAGCTCTGCACATATATCTCAGCGAGGCGCTTGCTACATCCCATGATATTCGTTGGATTAACGGCCTTATCCGTACTGATCATCACGAATTTCTCTACACCATAGCTTACGGCGGCATCCGCTATCACTCGGGTACCAAACACGTTGGTACGAACAGCCTCGCAAGGGTTCTCTTCCATCAAGGGGACGTGCTTATAAGCTGCCGCATGGAATACTACCTGGGGATGCCAATTGCGGAATACGTAATCTACACGGTCCGGATTCCGGACATCGCCTATGATAGGTACAAAATCCAGTTCCTTATACTTCTCCTCCAATTCCAGGCGTAAGTCATGCATCGGAGTCTCGGCGGCATCAAGGCAGATCAGTTTCTTGATCGGGAAATGCGCCAGCTGGCGGCAGATCTCGCTACCAATGCTACCGGCCGCTCCCGTAACAAGGATCGTCTTATCTTTCAATAAGAGACCGATCTCGCCCAGATTTATACTAATCTCCTCACGACCCAGCAAGTCCTCAATACGGATCTCACGGACTGAACGCTTCATTCCGCCCTCATGGACCTCCTCCATATCAGGAACCACGAGAGGCTTCAAGGAGGCCTGCTCGCAATAATGAATCAAACGATCACGTTCTCGTCGGACGGTCTTTATATTCGGGAAAAGGATACCATCCAAGTTATTTCTGGGGATCAGACGCAACAAGTCATCAATGTCCTCGATCTGGTAAACGGGAAGTTCCGCTATGCGAAGGTTCTTTTTAGCGCTATCAAACGTCAAGAAGCCGATGATGCTATAATTTTGCATGAATACTTGCCGGTTGGGTGATGTGGCTATCATCACGCTATCCTCATCCATACCGAACACCAGTACACGCTTGCGCTTTTTTCCAAGTTGGGACAACACGCTATTATATACATTAATCACGAATACACGTAAGGTGATCAGCAGAATAATCGTCAACATACAATCGGTTATCCCTCCCACCCAATATATAGAGGAATTGAAATCCGCCCTCAAAAGATGAAGCAGTATAAACATGAGGATGGATTTTGTGATGGCGACACCACCAATCCTCCATAGTCCACGTAGCGTGGAATGACGGATCACCCCGTGATAAACCTTGAACGTAAGAAAAGAAAGGATACTGGCCACAAAGGAAGCTATTCCTACCTTTAATACACTAATCCCGCTTATGTATACATGCATGATGGACAATAATCCCAGCACTCCTATCAAAGATACACATAGGGAAATGAAAAGATCCGCACAAAAAATGATCCAGCGGTTGATATACCGCAAATTTACCAGACGCCCCAGCGCTAAACGCCAGCGATTATAACGATATTTCACCTTTTCCATATTTGTTTTATTCATATCTATCTAACTATAATAATAAGCGACCGAACCTCTCAAGTGGTTGGAGTGGTATAAGCTAAAGCAAGAGTCTAGTCTATCGGTTAAAGAAAAAGGGACTCTCCTCGCTACTAGAGATAGCTGACCTCTTGATCGATATCGGCCGCCTAATTCTCATTTTCTAATTGCGACCTAGCGATAATATATTCTTGATTGGAGGCTCTCTTGAACCTCAGAAGTATCTTTAATCAATCTCCATGTCACGATCCATGGACGTGGTTTTTACTTCCGGCATCGGAAAATACCTCACCTCTTCCTTATGCCACTCCTTGTAACCGTCAAGCGTACGAGTAGGGACGGATAACCGACCGTAGTCATTGCCTTCGCAATGGAAAAGATGGTTACGTGTATAGGAACGTAACTCGCCATCTGTCCAAGAGACCATCACGATTGGAAACGGGTACGTGGTGAGGCTTAACGGGGTCACTAAGGTACGGGAAGATATTTGGCGTAACAGGTAAGCTGATTTCTCGAACGCCACCCAATACGGACCCGTACAGTAAAGATGGATGAAGGCACGATTATCCGACTCTCGCTTAAGAATCTCTTTCAAATGGTTTCCTAACAACGAGATAAGGCGTACTCCGGATCTATCCTCTTTTTTACCGTAGTGCGTATCCATCTATGTGTATCATAATAGTTCTAGCAGGTCACGGGTGATATTTACTTTGGCACATCCCAGTAGATCTACACGGATCACAAAGTTAAGATTGCCATCCTCCACTTCCAGCACGTTACCTTCTAGACCATGCAACTTACCGCCGTTAATGCGTACCCTCGCTCCAAGAGGCAGCGGACGGGGATCGATAATGACAGGCTCTTCGGAATCGTCCAGCATCCTACGGAGTTTCACCATCTGCTCATCCGGAATGAAGGCTACGGGGCGTATGCCTCCAGACCGTTCGCCAGCTATGTTTACCATGAAACGTTTGATATAAGGAAGATGCACGATCTCCTTCCTACGCAAGACATCGGTGCAACGGATGAATACAATGGAACGGAAGACGATCCGGTCTACTTGCTTACGCTTGCCGCTTGGCAGAAGACACATCTCTTTTTGGGAGGCTATATAAACCTCATAGTCCTTCTCGCCTTCCGGCTGACTGGCTATGCGCTTTTCCAGCTTGTCACGGCATAGTTTCTCGGACTTGTTGTTGACGATAGCGATGTACCAATGTTTCTGATCAGATTTTCGCCGTAACGGGTTTTCAGGAATGGTTCTTTCAACGCCTACGGCGTCGATACCCTCATGAGGTACCGAATTTACAACCGTTTTTACAACATTCGCTCGCATCTCGTTGATTGCTTAAAAGAGATAGTTTGATATATACACCATAACCCTTTTTCGCCATGTGAGAAATTAGGCTACTTAGTGAGTAGCGCAAAAGGTGGGAGAATGGTTATTACCAAGTTGTAGAGACGGAGCATGCTCCATCTCCCACCGTCTGACAGTAATTTAAAACATCTTTTAGAGGGGATGAGACGGGGTATACCCATCTCTACAAGAATGTATGTTCGATTTTAGGGGGGACGTGATGATTTCGGAAATACGAGGCCATTTCGTCTCTATTGCCATGTCTATACATCAGAAATAAGAACGAATATTTAACGAGAATCCAACTGGAAACACAAACAAACCCTAATGATTGCTTGTTTTTTGTTATTTTTTACTACATTTGCGGCGTGAAACAAACGCTACTCACTAAGTAGCCTCATCCCACTTTCGACACATAATTATAGACACAACCAAAGCAAGTGCTATTCACCTCTGTCATTTTTTCCAAAGAGAAACTTCTCAGATAAATCTGGGTGGTCTTGATGGACTTATGCCCCAATAATTCACTGATCATTTCTATAGGGACATTTTGCTCTTTCAATGCCATGGCGAAGGAATGGCGGATCGTATAAGAGGTAACATCCGATGCTATTCCAGCGGCCTTTTTCAACGCCTTCAAATTTCGATTGAACCGGGATAGGGCCGCATTGTATTCGAGATATGCCTCATAGCCCGTCTTCGTTCCACTCAAAAAAGGGAATAAATAGCCTGAGGCCGGCCTCTTGTCACCCATTAATTCCTTGCGCATCAATTCTGCCGTATCCAAAATTTCCAGTCTCATCGGTGTGCCTGTCTTCTGCCGATTATAGTCCAATATCCCGTTTTTGATATTCCTTTCTTTTAGGTGGGCGAAGTCCACGAACGACATTCCTGCATACTGAAACAACAGACAAACGACCAGTTGTGTCTCCCTTAGCACCTCACTCTCTACCTTCACCGTCATCAACTTATGTTGGTTCTCTAAGGATAGGGATTTCTTGCGCTTACTCTCCACTCCCGTAAAAACTCCTTGGAACAAACCAGGGATATATTCCGCATCACCATCTTCGATCGCCTTGTTATAGACGCAACGGATACGACGCATATAAGTGGAAACCGTGTTGCACATGCAGCCTTTCTCCAGCAAATAAGCCTCATATCGGTGAAGATTGGCCTTATTGATATCCGAATAGGAAATGTTCTCTGTTCCACTATACTTTATAAAGGAGTTCAACGCATCCTGATAACTTTTGGCGGAGGAATAACGCTTTTCCTCTCGTAACTGGGACATATACCTTCTCACCCCTTCCACGAATCCTTTCTCATCCATATCTCTCTGTTTTTAAATAATATTTGAAATGAATTGACAAATGTAACTCATACTATCTGAATGCAAAAAGAATTACCGAAACACTATCATAATGTTTACTTTCTAAACATATTTTAAACACATACTTTTTCAAAACAGTTACGTTTAAACCAATATTATGGAACTTTAGTACCCAAAATAGCACATTTTTTAGGATATATCCTGAACTTGTATGTATTTAGTCGGCTTATAATTTCTATTTCCCGGCAGATAACCGACATCTACCCGGCATCTAGTTCGGATTATCCGGCACTTGCTCTAATTTAGCTGGGATCTACTCCTAATCTCAATCTTTTGTACACTGAAAAACGAGACTATATAGAGCCTTTGCGCTCTAGAACGGCAAAAAAATCGATTGATTTTCAAATATCATTCAGGAAGCATTTATTAGTTTTCAGAAACAAGAGGTATAATTATTCGGCGGATATTGATAAAAAGAAAGCAAACTGCAAGTATTTTCCTTCATACACATTCTATTCGTCAGAGCTTAACAACCGGAGAATCGCATATAATAAACACACACACTATCCTATCTCAAATACGAGAAGCAGAAGGAGAGAGAAATGACAAATTGACATAATTAAGCCGTATTAATGACTTCTATCGATTGAATACACAATATTAAATTAGCAGAGACTTGCTTGCAGGTGTCGTTTTTTTTCACGAATATTGCAAATCAAACAACCAAATAAACATATTCAGTTTACTAAAGTTAATCTTAAAGAAAGGAGAGCCTATGAAACAGGAACCATCATGAACCATATCTAGCAAGGAAACTGGCTGGAAGATATGGCTATATAATCCAGCCAAACAAGTTTCTAAACGCCTTTAAATCAATTAATACTAACACTAAAACATTACAAATGTATGAATGAAATTTGTAAGGGGAATCCTAACCCCCGATTAAACACAAAAACTAAATTGGGCAGAGCCATGAAGTTAACCTCAATCCCGCTATTTGTTTTTACCACAGGTGTATACGCTTCCGTACACTCCCCAAACATGCGCATTAAAAGCGACATCATGATTATAGAGAAACCATCAATCGTATCCACCCCGCAACAAAACACCCGTCAGATCACCGGAACCGTGATTGATGCTACCGGTATGCCGATAATTGGCGCCAATGTGATGGTAAAAGGGACAACAAACGGGACAATAACGGATATAGATGGAAAATTCACGTTGGAAGTAGCCAAAGACGCTATTTTGCAAGTGTCCTATATCGGTTATATGAACCAGGAGATTCCGGTAGGCAATAAATCGGTTTTAAGCATCTCCTTGCAAGAGGACACACAAAAGTTGGATGAGGTGGTAGTGATTGGCTACGGTACGATGAAGAAAAGTGATATCACGGGGGCTATCTCGTCCGTGAGCGAGGAGAAAATCGCTCGCCAAGCAGTGGCCAATGTTTCTACCGCATTGCAAGGCTTGGCTACCGGTGTATCCGTCACTTCCAGTTCCGGATCTCCGGGTTCCGCCGCCACGATCCGTATCAGAGGTGTCGGTACGGTAAACGACGCGGAGCCATTGTTCGTCGTGGATGGGATGCCCGTGACGGATATAAACTACCTGAACACATCGGATATACAGTCTATGGAGGTGCTTAAAGACGCTTCCGCTTCCGCTATCTACGGTTCCCGTGGCGCGAACGGCGTAATCCTTATCACTACGAAAAAAGGCGCCGCTGGAAAAACCACCGTTACGCTCGACGCATATTGGGGTATGAACAAAATATTGAATAATCTCGATTTGATGTCAGGTCCGGAATGGTACGACTATCAGGAGCAGTTGAACACAGTGAGGAGCGTTCCCATCAACTTGGCCCTTGTCAATCGTAATGTTTCCACCAATTGGATGGACGAGATTACGCATACGGCCTTTATGCATAACTACAGTGTCGGCATAAGCGGTGGTAAAGAGAACGACTATAAATTCAATCTGGGCTTGAACTATATCAACCAAGATGGAACGATCAAGAAATCCAACTACGAACGGTTCAGTGTCCGTCAAAGCACGGAAAAAACGGTGCTCAAAGATCATTTGGTAGTGGGTACCAACGCATCGATCGCGAGATCTACCGACGCAAGTATTAGTGAGCGCAACAGTAGTAATGTGTACGACTCCGACTATGGTGTCGTAAGTAACGCGATCCGTTTGGATCCGGTAACTCCCGCCCAAAACGCAGACGGTTCATATGGTTACTCTCCTTATATTGACTACTATAACCCATTGGCAAGTATCATGTATCGGGATAATCAACGGGAGAAACTTGCTTTCATCGGCAATATGTATGGGGAATGGCAGATTATAAAAGGATTGAAGTTCAAGAGTAGCTTCGGAGCGGAAATCAGAAGGGTAGACAATAAAACCTTCTCGCCTGTCTATGAGGTATCCTCAAGCCAAAGAAATTTAGAGAGTAGTTTATCGAAGTCGCAGACCAAAGGGCATTACTATACGTTCGAGAATACCCTTTCGTATGAGAAAACGTTTGCCGAGAAGCACTCCATATCCGCTCTCGTAGGTTATACCAACGAATGGGGTAAGCAGGAAACCTTGAGCGTAAACGCGAGAGATCTTATCGGAGAGTCGGATAACCTGCATTATATAGACGCTACGCTGGACAAGAACAAGACCACGGCCAGCAATAGCGCTACGGAATATGGTTTGATGTCTTATCTGGGCCGCCTACACTACGATTACAATAACAAATACCTTATTACGGCCACTTTCCGGCGAGACGGCTCCTCTAAATTCTCTTCCAAGAATCGCTGGGGTAACTTCCCCTCGTTCGCTCTAGGTTGGAGAATCGACAACGAACCGTTCTTCCAGAAATTGAACGCCGAATGGGTTTCCTCCTTGAAACTCCGCGGGGGCTGGGGACAGATCGGAAATCAGAATATCACCAATTATGTGGATCGTAGTTTGCTGTCATTGAGTACGCAATACGGCGCTTTATTCGGAGCGAGAGAGAATGAGACCTTGTATCAAGGTATTGCCGTGAGCAGATTGGGCAATCCGGATATTAAATGGGAAACCACGGAATCTCTGAATATCGGTCTTGACGCAAGCTTCTTTAACACCCGCATGGTCTTCAGCTTCGAGTATTATTACAAGACAACGAAGGACATGCTGCTTGCCGCTCCTATGCCTATCTATATGGGATATGCCAGCAACACCTATACCAATATCGGCGAGGCGAACAACCGCGGTATCGAGATGAATCTCGAGTGGAGAGACAAGACCGAAAGTGGTTTCGAATACAACGTGGGAGTAAATATGTCGACCATCCGTAACCGCATGACGAAATTGAATGGTGGCACACCAATCTCCGATGGACCATTCCGAAACGGAAGCATGTACCTCACCTATACGAATGAAGGTATGCCTATCGGCGCATTCTGGGGCTATAAGACAGACGGGCTTATCCAAACACAGGAACAGTTGAATGCCGTTAAGCGGGCGGATTTCCAACCTAATGCCGAATTGGGCGATGTATTGTTCGTAGACACGAACGGCGATGGTAAATTAGACTCGAGTGATAGATGCATGATCGGTAATCCTATTCCGGATATCATATACGGTATCAACATGGGTATGGCGTGGAAAGGTTTCGACCTCAATTTGCAGTTTGGTGGAACAATCGGTAATCAAATATTTAATGCGATGCGTTATTACACCTACTTCCCGAACGATATAACGAACAAGGATAGAGCGTTAATGAACTATTGGACGCCAAATAATACAAATACGGACATCCCTCGCCTGACGGCTACGGACGTAAACGACAATGACCGCTTCTCGGACATGTACGTAGAAAACGGGACTTATTTCCGCTTGAGAAACGCCCAGCTAGGTTATACCCTGCCCGCTTCTCTCACGCAGAGGATAAAACTACAAAAAGTACGTTTTTATGTAAGCGGCCAGAACTTGTTTACGATATCCAGTTACTCGGGTATGGATCCGGAAGTGGGTCAGTCCAGCTCTTTGTCTAGAGGTATAGATTACGGTATCTATCCTCAGAACATTTCATTCACCGGAGGTATTAATGTTACTTTTTAAAATTTATAATGTCATGTTTAAAAACAAATATATCATAGGAATCGTACTAGCGATTTTAACAGGATTCAGCAGTTGCGCAGATTTGGATTTAGCTCCGTTAGGAAGTCCGGAGGCTGGAGAGATATCAGAGGAAAGACAAGCTTTCTTGCGTCTGACCGCTGTCTATTCCGTCATGAAGGACTTCCGTTACACATGGTCAATGCAATGTTTCGGCGACGTGTTGTCGAATGACGCGACCTACAGCGGTTCTTCGAACGACGCACAAACCTTCACGTTGCTGGAGAATTATCAGTATCAAGCGGATCATACCGAGATCTTGAACAAATATCGGTATTCTTACCAATGTATTAATAAGGCCAATTTGTTTATACGGGATATGGAAATGGCAGACGATGCCCTATTCTCGAAATATAACAGGGAACAGATGATCGGTGAGGCCAAGTTTATTCGCGCCTATACTTATTTCGAGCTTGTGAAAACCTTTGGTGGTGTTCCTTGCTATACGGGAGTCTTGGATCTCGATCATGAGAGACTCGGACGTGCGTCTGTCGAAGAGATATACTCGGTTATCGAGCAAGACCTAAACGATGCGGTTAGCGTATTACCTAAGAAAAGTGAGGTGGCTAACTACGAGTCAAGCTATGCGGGAAGGATTACCAAAGGCGCGGCCATCGCCATGCAAACACGTATTTATCTGTATGAGAAAAAATACGATGAGGTAAAAAAGGCTTTCGAGAAATTCCAGAATGAGTGCGGGGGAGAGTATAGCCTAGTAGCTCCGGAAGATTACACTTGGCAATTCTCACTGGACGGCGAGCATTGTTCCTCATCGATCCTAGAAGTGAATATGTATAACTCTTCCACTCAAAGCTCGTATAACGTAAATAACGGTAACCGCCACGTATTGATGTCTATGCCCCGAAACATGACGATCGGCTTCGGTTGCGCGCAACCTACACAGGCCTTGGCGGACGCTTATGATGCCGAGGGGGATGTCATACGAAAGAAGACCACTCTCCTTTCCACGGAAGAGGCCATAGAGATCGAGACCGCAGCCAAAGGCGATGTGGCACCCGTTACGGACGACCGAACCGGTTGGTACAATCGCAAACTATATCTCGCGCCCGGGCAAAGAGAGGAGAATAGGGGAAATAATCAACCCACGAACCTCAGGCTTATCCGCCTTGCGGAGGTATATTTGAACTATGCCGAGGCTTGTTATTTCAGCGGCGATATCGCTAATGCGCAAAAGTATCTGAATGAGGTAAGAAGTCATGTCAACTTGGCTCCTAAGAACCATACAGGAAGCCAATTGTTTGAAGACATCATGAATGAGCGTCATCTGGAGTTCGGAATGGAAGGTTTCCGGTTCTTTGACGTGGTACGTGTAGGATGGGGCGAGAAAGTCTTTAACGGAACCAAGAAGGCGGAATTTGGAGCTAAGACTCCTTTCAGCGCCGGTGCGGAAGTATTGCCTATACCTCAAACCGAGATTGATATTAGTGACGGTTTAATAACTAATTAATAAGGAAATAACAATTCGCAAAAATCATAATAGCATGAAAAGGAATTTAGTATTGCTCGGAATCTGTCTCTTGGCCGTATCGTTCGTTGGAGAGGCCTTTGGACAGAAGAAAAAACCTCGTATCGGTATTGCCGGTATACAGATAGAAAACAGCGTGTTCGTCCCGAATAGGCAGCCGCTCGTAGGACACCCCGTAAGAATGCCGGACTATCTCAGCCCAGACTCCGCAATGGGACAGGCGGCCACTTGGCTTCCCACGCAGATTGGCTATGGCGGTGGAAGAGGCCCCGTGACAAAAGAATCGTACGACGCGTTTGTGGAAAAAACATTGGAGATGATCAAGGCCAATATGCCATATGACGCTTTCTGGTTTTATAACCACGGAGCTTGTAGCGTGGAAGGCGTAGCCGATCCCGAGGGCGAATTCATGGAGAAGGTGCGTAGCTTGATCGGAAACGATGTCTTGACTACCACCACGATGGACCTTCACGGAAATACGTCTTGGTTGGTAGCTCTCAACTCCGATTTGATTACGACTTATCGTCAAGCACCGCATGCGGATTCTCGTGAATCACATCGGCGAGGGGTTGTCAATTTGTTGGAACGTCTTGAATCAGGGAAAGGGCGTCCGGCATACAAGGCATGGGTTGCTGTTCCTGTCCTAGTTTCCGGCGAATGGTCGAGTACCCGTGTCGAGCCTGCGAAATCGCTGTACGCATTGGTTCCCGAGGTTGAAGCCATGCCCGGAGTGATAGACGCAGGGATCTGGATCGGTTATGTTTGGGGAGACAACCCACGGAACCAAGGAACCGTGATGGTTTACGGTGACGATGAGGAACAGGTAAAAGCCGGGGCGAAGAAACTCGCCCAGAAATTCTGGGATGTCCGTAAGCAGTTCTCGCTGGAAGCTCCGGGATATTCGCTCGAGAAATGTATCGATTTGGCAATAGCAAGCAAAAAGAAGCCTTTCTTTATCAGTGATATGGGAGATAATCCCGGCGGAGGCGGCTCAGGCGAGGTCACTTGGACTTTGGCGAGACTCTTGAAGCGTCCGGAATTCCAGACTGATAAGGGAAAGAGCGTTCTTTATTGCTCCATCCCGGGAGAAGAAGTGGTTAAGCAGGCACGTAAGGTCGGCGTAGGCGGACACGTAGAAGGCATGGTAGGTGCCATGGTCGATAATTCCTACGAAGGTCCCGTGAAATTATCGGGTACCGTGGTTTATGTCAGTCCGGAAGAAGACAAGAACGCAGAATCATGGAGACGGAAAAGAGATATCGCTATCGTAAAGACCGGAAGCGTTTATGTGGTAGTAGGCACATCGTCTCCCACTCCAAACCTAGAGGGTTCAGGAATTGACCCGAAGGAAATGGATATCGTAATGGTTAAACAGGGTTACCTTGTAACCCAATGGTACAATATACAAGCGGATTGGGTGATGGCTTTTACAAGGGGAGGCGTGGATCAGGACTTCAAGAAGCTTCCCTATAAGAATATCGTGAGACCGATGTTCCCGATCGATCCAGACATGGCTGATCCGGAATTGAACGTTATCATGGTTCCTTCCGCCAAGCATTACTATGGCAGATAGATCGTATTGATCGATTTTTTACTGCAATGCCTATGCAGTGTTACTGCAATAGGTGTTGCAGTATTACTGCACAGGCATTGCAGCATCACTGCAACCCGGGTTGCAGTGATGCTACTAAATTATCCTATATTCCTACTCAATAACTTTCGGACTTGCTCCTCCGTTAAATTCCGGCGGCTCGCATAATCTCTCATCTGCTCCTCATCGATAGAACCGATCATGAAATATTGAGAAGAGGGATGGGCAATATAAATCCCACTAACCGAAGCCGTAGGATACATGGCACCATTCTCGGTTAACGAAACACCAATTCGCGACATATCGAGCAATCCATCCAATGTGAAATTCAATAATTGATCCGGTAGAGAAGGGTAACCGATAGCCGGACGGATTCCTTGGTATTTCACCTTGTAAAGATCCGGGATAGACAAGGATTCGTCTTTAGCATATCCCCAATATTCTTTACGTACTTTCTCATGAAGATATTCGGCTGTAGCTTCCGCTAGGCGATCGGTCAAGGTTTGCAGCAACATTGAATTATAGGTATCGCCTTCTTCCTCAAATTTATCCTTCAAACAATCAGCGCCAGCTCCAGCGGTAACGACAAACGCCCCTACATAATCAGTTCGCTCCTCGGAAACCGGTATTACATAATCGGAAAGACATTTATAAATATTTTCCTCTTTTTTTACTTGCTGACGTAATAAAGGCAGCGCTATATCACCCATTCGGATCGTATCCCCTTCACTATTCGCTGAGAAAAATCCGTAAATCGCTTTACAATATTCAACCTTCATATTGACCAGCCGATCCAATAACCTAACAGCATCCTTGTATAATTGCATCGCCTCGGTAGCCTTCGCACGATCTTTTTCCGGGAATCCGGCCAACCAAGAGGCACGACAAGAATCGCAACCATGTATCTGGGAGATTTCCGAGAAACGGCCATTCAATTTCCATGCGCTAAAAAAGAAGGTCCAGTGGATATAAGGAATCACTTCTTCCAAGGGGATATAAGGGATAACATGTACCCCCATCCGGGCCGGAACAACCGGTGTATACCCGGTCCAATCTATTTCTATCGGATGCTTACGAGCCTCTGAAAGAGAAGCCAAGGTCTCTTTCTTCTGCCCTAAAGAGGCACGCAAGGCTTCTTGTTCTTGTTCCAACTCCCTGATATAAGCGTCACGGGTATCTGGATTCAATAGTTTGGCGGCGATCAACGGATTCTGTGAGGCATCCAGCACATGAATCACCGGATAATCATAATGCGGAGCGATCTTCACCGCCGTATGCAATTTGGAGGTCGTAGCGCCACCCACCATCATAGGAATCGTAAGTCCCGCTTTCTGCATCTCGTCTGCGACATGCGCCATCTCTTCTAAAGAAGGGGTTATCAAGCCGGATAAGCAAACCAGATCCGGTTTCTCCTCGATCGCTTTCTTTATGATCACATCTGCGGGAACCATTACCCCTAAATCAATCACCTCGTAGTTATTACAAGACAATACGATAGAGACGATATTCTTACCTATATCATGTACATCCCCTTTTACCGTAGCGAAAATCACTTTACCGGCCTTCGCGGAGCCGGAAGCTTTCTTTTCAGATTCAATGGCCGGTTGTAAAATAGCCACGGCCTTTTTCATCGTACGTGCGGTCTTCACGACTTGAGGGAGAAACATCTTTCCGGCACCGAATAACTCGCCGACCTTATTCATTCCGCTCATTAACGGACCGTCAATTATATCCACGGCATGCGGATAAATCCGCAAGGCTTCTTGTAAATCGTCCTCCAAATAGTCTCCGATCCCTTTGATTAAGGCATGTTCCAAACGCTCCTTCAATGAAAGCTCACGCCAAGCCTCATGCTTCTCCGGAGTTTCTCCGGAAGCTTGAACATGTAAATTTTGAGCATAAGTAATTAATTCCTCGGCAGCTTCCGGACGGCGTGCCAAGATCACGTCTTCCAACAAGGTACGGAACTCCGGCTCTATATCCTCATAAAGTACGGAGGTAGACGGATTCACGATACCCATATCCATCCCCTTCCCGATCGCATGATATAGAAATACGGAATGCATAGCCTCGCGTACATGATTGTTCCCCCGGAAAGAGAAAGATAAATTACTTACACCACCACTCACCTTCGCACCCGGCAAGTTCTTCTTGATCCATTCAACGGCACGGATAAACGCCAGACCATAGCCATTATGTTCCTCCATACCGGTAGCGATCGCCAATACGTTCGGGTCAAAAATAATATCTTGGGGATTGAAATCGATCTTCTCGATCAATAGGCGATAGGCCCGTTCACAAATCTCAATCTTTCTTTCATAGGTATCCGCCTGCCCCTTCTCGTCGAAAGCCATCACGACCGCAGCCGCACCCAGTTGCTTAATACGGGCGGCATGTTTAAGGAAGACCTCCTCTCCTTCTTTCAAGGAGATGGAATTCACGATGCTCTTTCCTTGCACGCACATCAAGCCTTCCTCGATCACTTCCCATTTAGAAGAATCGATCATGACGGGTACACGGGCAATATCCGGTTCGGAGGCGATCAAGTTTAAGAATGTCTTCATTTCTTTCACGGCATCCAACATACCATCGTCCATATTGATATCGATCACTTGGGCGCCATCCTCCACTTGCTTACGAGCGATCGTCAACGCTTCCTCATAACTGCCTTCTTTTATCAAGCGTAAGAATTTCCGAGAACCGGCCACATTACAACGCTCTCCCACGTTCACGAAATTATTCTCCGGTTTCACCTCCAGCAGTTCCAAGCCCGACAGCCACAGGCAATCCGGTTTCGGAGCCGGGATATGCGGTTTAGCTCCTTTCACCAACTCCGGATACCGGGAGATATGCGCTGGAGTCGTTCCGCAACAGCCTCCGATAATGTTCACCAATCCCTCTTCCACAAAAGGCTTCACATGTTGGGCCATTTTATCCGGCGTCTCGTCATAGGTACCAAAACTATTCGGCAATCCGGCGTTCGGATAAGCGCTGATATAATAGGGGGCATACTTCGCCAACTCTTGTAAATAGGGCTTCATATCCGCCGCTCCGAAAGAGCAGTTTAAGCCAACCGAAACAATATGTGTATGCTGTATGGAAGCTAAGAAGGCCAATAAAGTCTGTCCGGAAAATGTTCGTCCACCTTGTGCGGACAAAGTCAAAGACAACATAATCGGCAGGTCTTTTTCTTTCTCTTTCAACACGACCTCAGCCGCTTCCAATCCCGCTTTTACGTTCAACGTATCGAAAGTAGTCTCGAAAAGGATGATATCCACCCCGCCGTCAACAAGTCCCTCGACTTGCTCCTTGTAGGCATTATACAAATCTTTATAAGTTACGGCACGATAAGCGGGATCACTTACATCTGGACTCATAGAAGCTGTCTTATTAGTAGGACCGATCGATCCGGCCACGAAGATCGTACGATCCGGATGCTCTGCCATATAGGTATCCGCCACTTCCCTCGACAATCGTCCGGCGGCCAGATTTATCTCACGTACATAGGCCTCCATCGCATAATCTGCCATGGAAATAGCGTTCGCGTTAAACGTATTCGTAGCGAAGATATCCGCTCCCGCATCCAAATACTGACGATGAATAGACTGGATTACATCCGGGCGGGTGATACACAATAAATCATTGTTCCCCTTCAACTGTCCCGGAAAATCGGCGAAACGTTCGCCTCGGTAATCTTGTTCGTTTAGTTTGAAACTTTGGATCATGGTACCCATACCACCATCCAAGATCAAAATGCGCTCATTCAAGAGTCGCAGAAATCGTTCCTTATTCATAAATATGTTTTACCTTTCTTGCGTACATATAACTATATCCCCGGAGGATCCATACCACAGCGATGGCGAAAAACAGACGGGTAGGCACCACCCAAAGAACGGGTACCCCTATCGCGGCAAAGATGATCGTATCTTCCAACAGGGAATGGCACACGGCCAAATGATGGTTCAGCAAGTTGCCGTCACCGTAAGACAACTTCCTCTGCTCCATTTGCTCTACCATAATAGCCCCGCCATAAGCCAGTCCGACCACATTACCTACCAACCACAAAAAAGCGGCATCTTGAGGCAAGCCAAATAATCGCATCAGCGGAGAAAAGACCGAGGACAATCCTTTCATTAGATTAAACTCTTCCAATATATAATGAAGGATCATTAAAGCCGTAACAATTATCAAAATAGAAATCACCACCTTCATCGAGCTGGTAAACCAAAGTACGAATACTTCCAACCAATTATCGCATACAGCCGCACTTTGAGCGATCCCGACCTGTCCCCATCCTTCATGGGGCATTACCCAATTCAAAGAAAAGGCGATCACGAAACTCATGATCAAACGGAGCAGCGTCATCTCCCAGAAAGAAGACCCGGTCTTTGCCTGTACGGAGGATTCTACCATTAGATTATGGGAAGTAAGGCACATCAATGCCAATATCGTAGCTTCACGGACTCCTAAAGACATCGAGGTGATCAAAGCGATCGGAGCATATAATGGGGAGAATATACTGGTTATAAAAACAATGGCTGTCTCCCCCGGCAGACCCACCAACGAGAACACGGGCACTAACCAATCCGAGATCTGACCTAATATTCCGGAATATTGCAATATACGGACCAATAAAGAAATAGGCAAAATAATCTTTAGCAGCCATAAACACGTCTTGCCTGCTTTAGGCAGAGCTTTCAGGATACATCCCCAAACCCTACCGATCACGCCTTGCCCTGTTTCCATCTCGACTTATCGTTTGAAAGCTCGATCCATCTCCCGTCGGTCGTCACGTTCCCGGATGGAGTCTCGCTTATCATATTCCTTTTTACCTCGTGCGATCGCGACGACTACTTTCGCCAATCCTTTCTCATTGATAAACAAACGAGTGGGAACGATCGTAAAACCACTAGCACGAACCGCACCCTCGATCTTTCGTAATTCCTTTTTGGTAAGAAGTAATTTCCGGTCCCGCCGTGCGTTGTGATTATTGTACGTACCGTAAAAATATTCGGCGATGTACATATTCTTCACCCACAGTTCCCCTTTTTCCACGATACAAAACGTATCTACCAAACTCGCCTTCCCTAAACGGATCGATTTAATCTCCGTTCCGGTCAGTACGATCCCGGCCGTAAAAGTGTCGAGCAACTCGTAGTCGAACGTCGCCCGCTTATTCTTTATCTGTATGTTATTACTAATCTTCTCTTTCATCTTGTGTTATTCTGTCAAAAACTCAAACCGGGCATCAACATCGATAACAAAATCTCGATAACTGCCGGAGTCAGTAATATAATGGCGGTTGTAAATCCTACGAACTTCAGACGGATCTTCTCCTCGACTCCCATATACGGACCAGCGCCTTCCCAAACAATATAGAATGTATAAAGGATAAATATCCGCAAGAAGAAAAACTCGGGAAGCAACATCAATGCGATATTCAAAGCGAACATCAACGACGAGGAATACCCGACGAAGCGCAACCACAGTTTCAAATCCTTCTCCCGTTTAAATATACCTTGCCATATCTCGTTCATCAGATAAGCCCCGAGGTAAAAACCACCGAACGAGGACACCAATGTCCGGATAGACGACTTCAAGGCCAGCTCTAAATCAAACTCCTTCCGCGTAAACAATACGCCCAGAAAAGCCGCAACAGTAACGAAGCCGATCAAAGGATACACGAATCGGGATAAGAACTCCTCCTGCTTCTCTCCTTTTTTCGCTAACAAGACCCACGCCTTCGCTGGCTGTGAGATGATAGCGATTACCCACCTAAATATCTCCTTATACATCTCTGTTTACTTTTAAATAGCAAAAGTATATATTTAATTCGTAAAACGCAACGTAAATACGTCGGTAGCCCCCCAAACACATGCGGTTGTATCCGCATTATAGCGTTCGGCATAATTTATTTTAAAATTTATCACATTTTGCCCCTCACTACTCTCTATCGCTTTGGCTTGGTCCAAAAACTTATCGATTGTAAAAGCGGTCGTATTGATCCATTTAGTGGAATCGCCGGTACCCCCCTCTTGGGTTACCCGAAGGTATAGGTTATAGACCCGTTGTCCGGTGCTGTCTTCTTCCACCTCCTGATCAGGGTTATAGGATAAATTGAAAATATCCTTTTGGTCTACCTGATGATTTACATGTTGGGTTTGCAAGAAGAAACGTCCTTCCAAATAAATACTTTTCTTAAAGTCCAGCGTAACCAGACGCTCCTTGTCCAATACAACCGTAGTATCAGTCAATGTCTCATGCAAAGGCCATACAGCGACCGAATCATACTTATAAATCTCAGCGTTGTAAACACCATTGCCCAATTCCTCGCTAAAATTCGTCTTGAAATCAACCACACAGCAATCGCCATCTTTCAAATCCGTCCGATTCTCAAACTCAGAGGAAGAGACGATAAATATATTCCCTTGATCATCCGCCGTATAGATACATCGCATAGGATTCTCACGTATCACTCCTACCCGATGATAATTGATGGAGTTACTTCCATCCCCCATACAAGAGGTCATTAAGAAAAACAAGGATAAAAATAAGCCGTATAAAATTCGCTTTCTCATCTTCTTTAGTTTATAAGTAAAGGATCCGTTACTCCCCATGTAAACTGGGTACTATCTTTCGGATTAATTTGATCGATATAATGAATCCGAACATACATATCCGCGTCGCGTCCACCTTGTTCTCGCATATCCTTGATAAAATTCGCCAGATTAAAGGCATTGATAACCGCGATAGCCTCCTCTGCCTTATCCTCCGGCTTTCCGGTCGTAGCGGCAGCCCGTAAATATAAGGAATAAATTGATTTCCGATTTTCCACAACAGCTTCCTGAGCCGGATCGTAAGTCAATTGCCAATTTAAAGTCCGATCTTTTGTCGTCCAACAAGCAGAGGGCAGAAATAAATAGTCTTCTAATTTGATGTATAAAACAGAATCATTGGGGTTGACCGCAAGTACCGGTTGCTCATTAGTCAATAATTTATGCGTATCCGTAAGAGGGCTCTCAGCGTTTTGCTGGTTAACAGCGGTTTCCCCTTGTATCGTCACCGTATAATACCCTTTTTGTTCCGCATTCGTATTTTCCGGTAAGCTAGGATCATAATCAAAGCTCACTAACAAGCATTTACCCTCTGAGTATGAGCTCAGCTTCGTCGAATAGATCCAACCGAACCGGGTATTAGCCATCATCAACGCGCTATCTCCATGTTGACGAACCACAGCGGCGGTCGTTCCCGGATTATAGACGTTATTTATGTCTTTTAGGCAAGAAGTAAACAGACTCATGAAAACCGCCACCCAGACAAAACCTATTAAATTCTTGTATCTCATTTCACAATACTCCTCTTAAAGTACGCAAAGATACGATCTTTACCCATATACATAAAAAAAACGGCAAAAAAATAGGGCGTATCGATAATCTTCTTATCGGTACGCCCTCAACTTCTATACTAATTTCTTTATGAGTTTTTCACGACTTGGAATAGAACGGTATAAGAAGCCCATTTCAAATCCGTACTATCTTTTTCATTAATCGTATTTAGATAATTGACCTTAAGATTAAAAGACTTTGAATCTTTATTAGCCTCAGCGCTATTCACAGACTCCAATACAGACTTAACATTAAACGCACGGACTTCTCCTATAGATGATGCCGCAGAACCTGTTCCGTCCGCTACTTTAGCGACACGCAAGAACAAGTCATATGTCGGGACATTATCCACCATAGTAGGCTCCTTTGAACGATCCCAATATAAAGTATAAGAATTTTTCTGATCCTTAAACATATCCATTGTTATAAAGAAGAATAAATAACCGTCTACATACACCCCATAGTCGCCATTGCTAAATAGGTTTTTTACAGGTATCTCATTCTGAAGTAAGCTGGCCGAATCTGGCACATTATAAAAGACTGGCTGTCCTTTTGTTATCTCATCTGCCACAGAGATTGTCGCTGTTAAATAACCATTTGTCGCCGCATTCGCATTCTCCGGAGAATTTAGGTCTAATTCATAGTTGATCAAGTAACAAGCTCCGTCAACTACTTGTGCCGATAAAGACGGAGAGTATAATGCTCCCATATTTGTATTCAGTACCGTTTTATATGTCTTTTCAGAAAGACCTGCGACACCAAAGCCGGCACGAGTCACCGTATTATTCGATTCTCCAAGACAAGAGGTCAACAACAATAATGACGCAGCCACCGCTGCTCCAATTAATTTAAATGCTTTCATAATTCAATTTTTCTATTTTTAAGTATTTGTATTTACACTGTTAATCTATCGAGTATTAAAAACCAAAACGAAATCCGAACTGAAGGCTCATGTTAAACGGCTTCTCCGAATGGATGGTTTCGATCTCGCTACCATTATCAAAATAATAGCTGGCTCCCACCTCTGCGAAAGCGCTTACGAAACGGATAATCGGATAACTTACGCCGGCACGGGCATTTACAGACCATAGCCATTCTTTCATTCGAATATGTTCACTTTGCTTTGCGATCTCTACCTCATCCGAGAATAATTTCATTCTACGTTTGCCAGCGACATTCATTTCCGCCATACCTCCGGCTGAGGCGTAAAACATAAAACGATTCCATTCCGCGATCTTATAAGTCAATGATAATGGAATTCCTATAAAATGCAATCGCTGATCATTCTCTATATGGTACGTATTATTCGTACTCCACTCCGATCTTAAGTAAGAATAAGTTAATCCAGTCTGCAAAGAAAAACGATTATTCAAATAACGACTAATTGAGATACCCACCCCAATAGGCGTCTTATGATGAATATCCGTCTTAGCAGGATCTTTCTTCTCCGCATCGAACGAATTTAAGCTCATCAGATTCTCGCTCTTAAGCACACTGCTATTCGTCACATACTGAGGGACCAGATTATCAGCGCCCATGGAAAGACCTCCACCTCCCATACCGAACCCCCATTTCCGAGACGCGGTCTTCTCTGGCTTCTTTTTAGTAACAGGAGTAGCATCCGCGACAAGTACATCATTCTTGAGAACAACTATCTCATCATTATTCCTTTCAACCTCCGGTTCAACGGTATTTTTCTCATTCGCCGATCTATCAGCAGACATTACCTCCGACTCAGAAATAGGCCGATCCTCTGCACTCTCTACATTTTGCCGGAACGCTGCCATCCTAGCCTTAGCTCCCACTTTAACCGCTCCAGATGCCGCTTTTGCCTTCACGACCGCAGCAGCAGGAATAGTCGCTAATACGGGCGCTTGCTCCATCGTTTTCTCTATCGGAACAACCGGGGTATCCACGGATGTCGACTCTTGTGAAGACTGTATTTCTTGGGCTATAGGTAGATCTTCCATCTCCCTGTCATATAAATAGATACCACCCGATACGACCAATAAGGAGATCACGGCGGCGGCAACCCAGTAGCGAAGCGTACGACGCAAAGGAACCGGAGCCTTTCCGGGCAATCGATCGGCTATAGCCTCCCAGTCGCCGGGTAGCGTATCCATCTCGAAATCCTCTAGCTTCGACCGGATCGCATCATCCCATATATCTCTTTCCTTTTTACTCATCTTATCTCAATACAATGCGTTAATTCTACGTTGTAATAACTGCTTGGCACGGGTATATTGTGAACGGGAAGTACTCTCTGTTATGTTCAACATCTCACTGATCTCCTTATGAGAATATCCCTCTATCGCGAACATATTGAATACGGTACGGAAGCCAACCGGCAACTCCTTCACTAGATTCATCAACTCAGCCGCCGACATGTCCGAGATAGCCGAACTATCGGGTTGAATCAGTTCCGCCGTATTGTCAAGATCGGTCGCTTCACGCAACACATCCGACTTTCGCAGATATTCCAACGCACAATTAACAAAGATCTTCCGCATCCACCCCTCAAATGAACCACTCCCTGTATAGGAATCCATACTGGTAAAGATTTTCACGAAGCCATCCTGCAACAAATCACGAGCCGTTTCCCTGTCGTTCACATAACGAAGGCAAACTCCCATCATTTTTCGGGAATATGCATCATAAAGCTCTTTTTGAGCTCGTCTCTCCCCCTTCCGACAACCCTCTATCAGTTGTAGCTCATTCATTCAGTCGTGCCTTGAACGTCTCCCTTCTGGAGACTGTACAATATTAGGATGTAAATAATTAAACAAACGCTGCATTCCGTAGAAAAATTATTTCATAAACAGGGCGGACACTCCGGCCCGCCCTCACGGAACATCTGCAAAGATAAGATGTTCTTATGAATTTCCATGTTAATGAGCGTGAGTATGCTCACTTTTTTTCGCCGGAGGTACCGGACAACCGGCGCCATTATCTACCGGAACCGCTTCCATACCGATCTTTTTGAATGCCGCGGCCAAGCGGGTCTTCGAAGTCTTATCCGTCTTGTAAGTCACAATGGCCGTACGGGTACTCAGATCACATTTCAAGTCGGTCACTCCTTTCTCGAAAGCGATATTTTTCTCGATCTTCTTGATACAGTGATCACAATCCATCGCTTCGATAAAGAATGTCACAGAGTCCTTCTTCTTTTTCGCGTCTTGGGCGAATGTCATCGATACCGTACATACAGCACAAAACAGCAACATAATTAATCGTTTCATAATCAATCATTTTTAATATTAACAATTCTAATTATCCATTCATATCTACCAAAAGAAAAGCACCACTATAGGCATCGGGCTACACGTATATAGGCGTAGGGCCACACCAGTATACGCATAGGCCTACACGTATATACGTGCGGGCTTATACGTATATACGTGTCAATCCCTGCTTATATTAAAGCGGATACCCGCATAAATTTTCCGTCCATGCACCGGTCCCCACACCATAGATCCATCGAAGTTATCCCCTCTGGGATTGCTGGCATCGATAATCGGATTCGGTTGTTTGTAATTAAACAGGTTCTCCGCTCCCACGTAAATAGACCATTGACGGAAATATTTCGTAATCTGCGCATTCACTACCGTATAAGCCTTAAAATTCGGCTCCCATAACGGATTAGATGCATCCGGTGTCGGCATACGGCCACCTCCATTAAACTGGCTGGTCAAATCAAACTGCCATTTTTTCAACGGGGTTTGATAAGAAGCGGTCAATAAACCTTTATAATCACTAACCAACGGCTTTTTCAATCGATGCGCCACCCCCTCCTCATTCCGGTAATCGGTCTTCGCATCTGTATAACGATAAGCGGCCGTTAACGTAAATCCCCGGAAAAAAGGATAGGAAGCCTCCACTTGGAAGCTATTCGAATAGGAACGCCCATCCAGATTGTAGAAACGAACCGCATGAGGATCACTATCCATATCCACCACGATTTGCTTCAAGAAATCGGTATAATACCATTCCCCGCTCAAGCTCAGTTCCTTCCCGAACAAAGGTATATAAAATGACAGATTCAGACCGGTATTCCACGCTTCTTCTTGATCCAGATTGTCGGCGATATACATTTTTCGACTACTGGATAACAAAAAGTTGTTCTCTGCCAGCACATTCGCTGTCCGAAATCCTTTACCTGCCGAAGCCCGGATATGGAACCAGTCAAAAGGATTATATTTAATATGTACACGAGGGGTTACAAAGAAATCATACAACGTACTATAATCCGCACGTACACCCGCCAATAAGATCAGTTTATCATTCAGATTGAACGTATATTGGGCATAAGCTCCCGGCACGACTTCCGTACGGTCATAGGCATGACGGACCGACTCTCCTCCCGCATATTGAACCAGATTCTCGTCGAAACCATCATAGTTCATACTTAATCCGGTACTCAAGCTATGCATCGGCGTAAACTCCTTTTCATACAGCAAACTGGCATATACATTATTCTGATATACATTATAGGGCGTACGGTCATATCTTGATTTTTGCTCATGATAAGAACCGGAAAGTATCAATGCCACGCTCTCTACCTTTTCCTTATCGATAATATAGGCCTGCTTCGTAAATAATTCGGCCCGGTTCGTATTTAAATGAATCCGATACGGGTCGGTGAAATCATGGTGTTTCGTATCCTGCCCACCGGTACGGCTCTCATGCAGATAGCGAACTCCGTATTGAGCCACGTATTTATCCAATTTATGATACCAACGATTCATTACGTTCACCTGTTCCCTTAGCGGCGTATCGAGAAAACCATCGTCATTACCGTCATGTTGCATTTTATCATTCGAGTAGTGTACCAATAAACCGGTAGAGAGCTTGTCGTTGATATGCCAAGAAGCATCCGCATTCCCTTCATAACGCCCGGCATCACTAGCGAACACATTAGCAGAGAAAATATCCGCCGTAGGGGGCTTCTTGAATTCCACGTTGATTTGTCCGGCCAACGCCTCATACCCATTCTTAACCGAAGAGGTTCCTTTAGACACCTGAATACTTTCCATCCAAGCTCCCGGAACATAATCCAAGCCATATAAGGAAGCGGCCCCCCGGAAATTCGGGTAATTCTCGGTCAACATTTGTACGTAGGTTCCCGCCAATCCCAACAGCTTAATTTGCCGGGCACCTGTAGCCGCATCCGAGTACGATACATCGACAGACGGATTTGTCTCAAAGCTCTCCGCCAGATTACAGCAGGCCGCACGGCAAATCTCATCGTACGTAATTTTCTGAGTTTGCAATACGCTCGTACGGGAAGCGATGGTTCCCATCTTGCGCTCACTAACCACGACCTCATCCAAGGCGATCTCACCTTTTAAGATAATCTGCATAGCATCGTCCTTCTCATCCACAGGGGTGACCTCAGTCATATAACCGATATAGCTAACCACCAGATTCTTGGAGTCACCTTTTCGTTCTAACTCGAAATTTCCATCCACATCGGACGTGGTTCCATTTTGGGTTCCTTCCCAATATACATTTGCCCCGATAATAGGTTGTTTGTTTTCATCACATACACGTCCTTTCACTTTCTTGCCGGAATCCTCGGCCCAAGTCAAAGTAAAAGTCAAACAGAACAGTAAAAATATCAGATATAATTGTCTTAACATGATAGTTGTTATTTGATTGAATCGTTAAATACAGTTTCCGCAGGGATAGAGCATTCCCTACCTTAAAACCAAAGGGTATTCAGCGAGCAGCTTCCACCCTCACGAATACAATCAAATCAAAAGCGTAGTCAATAAAGAAAGGTACACACGAGGACAGGCTACGGGAGGACCTATCACCCTAATCTCATAGGAATCAGCAAATAAGGAAGCAATTTGTAAACTCTCGAAAATAGAGGAGAAGAGCAAATCATGTACGACTGGTTGCAGATCCGGTACTTGTATATTTACAGAATTCCAATCAAAATCAACCCGTTCAATGCCACAGCCATTCATGCCACAACACTCCACCGTATTATTCGCAAGCTTATCACGACTATGATCATGTCCATGAATCTCACAGCACTTAGCTTCCAATAAAGCCTCCACTCCCTCTTTCTCGCAAACGCCACAACAATAAGATACGAAATTAACCCCCGCTCCCCCATAAAAGATTAAGGAAGCAAGAATTACAAGAAACAAGGATGTGGCAAATCGTCTCATATGCCGCAAAAATAAGCAAAAAAACTCGAAATCAAAATACTCCCTTTACTTGATAAATTTAGACAGGTAATAATAGGTATCCGGAGAAGGTTCACTCTCTATCCGGTAACGGGTGGAAGCCGTTACAGAAAATGTATACCCACGTTCAGACTCTACATCGATAGGAAGAAAAAGCTCGTTGCCATAAATATTCGTAGCTAATATGGATTTTGCCGAAGCTGTGTCGATCGAATCCGTCAATGAATAATAAACGGTATAAGTTAAATCCTGCTTTTCCGACACAGGTTTCTGCCAAGTTAAGTGCAACTCATCGTCCAAACGTTCCACTTTGATCCCCTCCGGTGCGGCAGGTACCGAATCATTCAGCCAAGTCAATGGAGGCAATTGGGCCGGATATTTATAGTAATTGTCTCTCAACTCTTTATAAAGTCCTTTATCATTATACAGGACATTTCCACAACGAAAGAACGCACAGCCGGCTCCTCCGTAATAACGACTATAATCGATCTGGTCCGTTATATCATTCACGGCCCAGTCCGCCTCGCTCTTGTCCATTCGATAAGCTCCCAAGCCGGGTACGACCAAACGCCCGTTACAATTATCCACCCAATTATCCACGAAAGGAAAGAAATTCTTATGCAGGTAATACATCATCGGAACAATCATATCTTGTTTACCTTGTTGCATCCACATCTTAGGGTCTTGGAAGACACTTTCGTAAGCGGTCCAACCCGCGTTAGGTACCCGTTCAATACGATTATATTTCCCGAGTGGCGAACTGCTAACCTGTACCCAAGGTTTCGTTTGCTTTACCCAATCGTAAATACGATAAACCATCCGGTTGATATTCTCCCTACGCCAGTCTGCCAGAGACTTTTTCTTACCGGATTTATTATACAGCGCTTTATCCGGGAATTTTTTCGCCTCTTCCGGATAGCGGATATAATCAAAATGGATGCCATCTATATCGTAGCCATTCACGATCTCCTTGACTAAGGATAAGATATAATCAGCGGTCTCCGGTACACCGGGGTCCAAATACCACTCTCCATTATGCCGTTTGCAGAGTTTTGGTTTCTTTTTAACCACGGAAAGCTTTCCTTGCTCCTTCACGCTTTTTTCCGTTCCCAACGGGAAAGTCACGAACCACGCATGACATTCCATTCCCCGTTTATGGCATTCATCAACGACAAAAGCGAGCGGATCATATCCCGGTAATTCTCCATACTTACCGGAGAATGTCTTACTGACTGGTTCGATAGCCGAACGATACATCACGTCTCCCCTCAAGCGAGCCTGAATGAAGACCATATTAAAATTCGCTTCTTGAAGCCGGTCCAAGATATCAAGCAATGCCTGTTGCTGGGCTTTTCGTCCCGCCTCGGTAGTAGCCGGTTTATGAGGCCAATCCAGACCATAAACCGTAGTCAACCAAACCGCACGAATTTCCTTTTTTGGAGGCTCCACCGCTTGTAACAGACAAAAAACGGGTAAAGCCAGCGACAGGATAAGCAACAGACAAAACTTTCTCATCTTTATAATGCCTTATTGAGCCCGCGAATGTAGTATTTTTTGAGTCTCTTCCGGTAAATCAGTCGTAATAAAATCGACTCCCAGATCGATCATCTCTTCCATTAATTTAGGGTCATCTACGGTCCAGACATTCGAAGTCATGCCTAGGACTTTACAATCCTTCACCCAATCCGGATGAGATTGCAAGACTTTATAATGGTAGTCTAATCCTGTAAAACCAAGCTCTTTCAATTCCATCGGGGATAATTCTCCATTCAGATAAGAAACCTCAGATTTCGGACATAGACGGATAAATTCTTTACAAGCATCCATATTAAAAGATATGTAATCCGTACGTTTCGCTAATTTCATACGCTTTACCATTTGCACAGATAACCTTGCCGCATCTCGATTACGTTCCGGGGTATCATGGGATTTCAATTCAAATATTAACCGGATATTCTTCAATTTCTTCGCACGTTTCAAATATTGTTCCAAAGTAGGGAGCTTTTCGCCGTTACTCAATTGTAGATCCTTCAATTCATCGTATGTACAAGATTGGATATGTTTTCCTTGGATATCATTATCGTGGTAGACAACCAACACATTGTCTGCTGTAAGATGCACGTCGAATTCCGAGCCATAGGCACCAATTTCGCTAGCACGTTCCAAAGAGCGGATAGAGTTCTGGGCAGAGCCCTCCGTTTTCCAATACCCCCGATGGGCTATCACTTTCGTATTATCCTTTGCCGCTACCATTCCTGCCATCATCAGGCAAAGTAGCAAAAGAAGAGTAGATTTTAAATTCATGGTAAACTTGTATTTCAAGGCAAGAGGACAGTGTGTCATAATTTATGATATGGCACACCCTCCTCCCACGGATTATTTTCCGATCTCTGATAAATAACGTTCGGCCTCAATAGCTGCCTTACAACCACTTCCCGCAGCGGTAATAGCTTGACGATAATGGGGATCAGCGACATCTCCAGCGGCAAATACACCCAGAACTTTCGTGCGGGGAGTTCCCGGAACCGTCACGATATAACCAACCTCATCCGTATCTACCCATGGCTTGAAGATGTCCGAATTGGGTTTATGACCAATCGCCAAGAAGAAACCATCGATAGCGATATCCACTTTCTCCTCATCCGGCTCTCCCATACGTTTTACCAAATGAGCACCCTCCACGCCATTCTCTCCAAACAAACCTAAGGTATTATGCTCGAAAAGTACCGTGATATTCGGAGTTTTGAAGACACGTTCTTGCATTACTTTTGAAGCACGCAAATAGGGTTTACGCACGATCAAGTAAACCTGCTTCGCCAAACCAGCCAAGTAAATCGCTTCCTCACAGGCCGTATCTCCACCACCCACTACCGCTACCGTCTTTTTACGATAGAAGAAACCATCGCAAGTAGCACAAGCGGATACACCCATACCCGCATACTTATGTTCATCCGGAAGACCCAGATACTTCGCGGAAGCACCCGTAGCGATAATCAAAGTCTCCGTCTCGATCACTTTCTCGCCATCAATCGTAATTTTATAAGGAGCCTCACCCAAATCAGCGGCGGTAGCGATACCGAAACGGATATCCGCACCAAAACGGACGGCTTGTTTTTTTAAATCTTCCATTAACTCAGGACCGGTTATACCGTCCGGATATCCCGGGAAATTCTCCACCTCCGTAGTTGTCGTTAATTGTCCCCCCGGCTGTATTCCTTCATAAAGCACCGGAGATAAATTTGCACGGGAAGCATAAATCGCTGCCGTATAACCTGCTGGACCCGAGCCTATAATAAGGCAACGTACTTTCTCATTCACTGAATCGCTCATAGTATCTAAGTATTAATTATCAATTTTCAATTCTCTATTATCGAAGGTCTATCACCTCTACGTCCGGATAATCCCCTTCGTTAAAAACAAAAAAACGATCTGGTTGGTTTATACCTGTTTTCAATTGGCTGATCTGGATCGTACTGCTAACGCCGTTTTTAGAAGTAACCGTGATACGAGCCGGGAAATTTGAATATTTCTCGATTTGCAACTCCACTTTCACGATATCCCCTTTTTTCTTCGGTGTCAATTCCACATCGTAAGCGGCTTTTCCGTTCGGTGCCGTACTCTCGCCTTTATAAGCCGCCGTGAATCCCTTCTTATAACTATTTAATAAAAGAGCGGGATTTGTAAATTGCAACTCCTCTCCCGTAGGATTCGTCACGTTCACCTCATCGTTCCGTTCCACATACGTCCATTGCGTCGTACCATTAAACCAAGTAAGCGCCTCCGGCGTAACTAATGTAAACTTATCACCTTTCATCTGGATGGTTCCCTCAAAACTCTCTCCCGCATTCTGACCGGCAGAACGGGTAAACATCGTAAAAGAAGCACTTATCCCATTTGAATTCTCATAAGCAGCGGCCGCCTTCCCCAAGATATCATTCGCATTCTGGGCATACGCCCCCACTCCTAGTCCCAGCAGGAAACACAAGAATAATCCGACAAACGCGATACACCGCCACACTCTTACTTTATATTCTCTTCTCATATTTATTTCAAAGCATTTAATACTTGCTCCAACGAATACTCATCTTGCACCAATACTTGACGGGCCTTACTTCCCTCAAACGGGCCAACAATACCGGCAGCCTCCAATTGATCCATCAAACGTCCGGCACGATTATAACCGATAGCGAATTTACGCTGGATCAAAGAAGTAGAACCTTGTTGCTGAATCACGATCAAGCGAGCCGCCTCATCAAATAAGGGGTCTCGATCTGATAAATCGACAGCTCCCGAAGTCGATGCCTCTCCCCCTTCCGGTACATAGTCCGGAAGCAGATAAGCGGTTTGGAAGCCAGCCTGCTCACCGATATAATCCACGATATCCTCCACCTCGGGCGTATCTACAAAAGCGCATTGCACACGAACCGGCTCTTGTCCCGCTACAACAATCAACATATCACCCCGTCCGATCAAACGGTTAGCACCCGGAGCATCCAGAATCGTACGTGAATCGATCATAGAAGCAACCTTAAAGGCAATACGGCTCGGAAAGTTACTCTTGATCGTACCGGTAATCACCTTTGTATCCGGGCGTTGCGTAGCCAAGATCATATGGATACCTACCGCACGGGCCTTCGCCGCAATACGAGAGATAGGCAACTCGATCTCACGTCCGGCCACTGCGATCAAGTCGGCAAACTCATCCACCACTGCCACGATATAGGGTAAGAAGCGATGTCCCTTCTGCGGGTTCAACCGCCGTTCAATAAACTTAGCGTTGTATTCCTTTATATTACGAACATTCGCATTCACCAATAAACGGTACCGGTCTTCCATCTCGATCACCAACGAGTTCAATGTAGCGACAGCGTCAGCTGGCTCCGTAACGATCGGCTTCTCCGCATTCGGAAGTTTCGCCAGATAATGACGTTCTATCTTGGAATAGATACTAAACTCAACCATTTTCGGGTCTACCATCACGAATTTCAACTCCGATGGATGCTTCTTATATAATAAGGAAGTGATGATCGCATTTAGACCGACAGACTTACCTTGCCCCGTAGCACCGGCTACCAATAGATGCGGTGTCTTACAAAGATCGAACATGAACACCTCGTTCGTAATCGTCTTACCCATCGCCACAGGCAGCTCATACTTACCCTCAACGAATCGGCGTGAAGCGATAACAGATTGCATCGATACCGTCTGAGGATTCTTATTCGGCACCTCGATACCGATCGTTCCCTTTCCGGGCATCGGAGCGATAATACGGATCTGCAAAGCGGATAAACTCAAGGCGATATCATCCTCCAAGTTCTTGATCTTAGAAATACGGACACCCGCCTCGGGTACAATCTCATAAAGCGTAACCGTAGGTCCGACTGTTGCCTTGATCGAGGCGATCTTGATATTGAAATCTTCCAAGGCTTGCTTGATCAAGCGTTGGTTTTCCGCCAATTCGTCCCGATTGATCTCCATGCTCCCACTATCATACGCTTTCAGTAAGTCCAAGGTAGGAAATACATAACGGGAAAGATCCAAACGGGGATCATACGTACCCAAGGCCGAAGCATCGTAGGTTTCATCATTACCGGCAGCAACTTCCACCGTGAATCCGGCATCCTCCTCATCCCCTAATTCCGGGGTATTTATCTCCTCTGTCTTTTCGTTTATCGGATCATCGTCACCTTTTGCGATCGTAACGACTAAATCATCATCAGCAGCTACCTCTTCCTCCTCATATTCTGGTACTGTTTTACGGTTTTCTTTCCCTTCGGCCTCCAACAATTCAGCCTCCGTATCAAACTCTTCGTAATCATTCATTTCCGGTTGTTCATCCGGTTGCTCTACGACAGGCTTAGAGCGAGGAATTACAATATCCTCTTTTTCCGTCTGATCCACTTCAACCTCATCTTCTCGGCCTTCACGTTTCAAACGATTTTTCACCCAACCTAAAGAGAACATACGCTGCAAGAACGGGATAGTCTTCTTACTGGTAAAAATAGCGATGATTAAGAATGAGCCTAATAAAAGCAAGATCGTTCCGGGAATTCCGATATTGGTAATAAACATCTCCGAGATGTAATATCCGTGTTGACCGCCTAGATAAATAAACGTATCCTCATATCCCTTGATAAATATGAAAGCAAAAAACACAGATCCCCAGATCAACGCCGAAGCACTGAACAAGAAACGTCTCAACAAGGATACTTTATTTAAATTCATGAGTTTCGCCCCAACCGATCCCAAGAAAAAGAGGATCATAAAAGAAGAGATGCCAAACCAACGGTTCATCAATAGATCAGACAAATACGCCCCGCGTACGCCCGTCCAATTCTCTACCGATCCTCGATTGGTCAACAAATCCCCTAAAGGAACATTCTCTATTTTACTTTGATCGGCGGCTCCTGTAAAGAAAAACGAAATCAAGGCAAGCCCTACGTAAATGGTTAGTATAGAGATAATCAAACCTGTAATGAAACGGGTCCGTTCATTTGTAAAAAAAGTCTTCAAGGCTGCGAACCAGCTCGGCTCTGTATGATTTTGCTTTGTTGTTGTTGTCTTCTTTGCCATAAATAGTTTCTCAATAATTCTTTTATAACACGCAAATGTACATAGAAAAATCGAGTCTGACGAACCTTTGAAAAAAAGACGTACGTGTTTTCTGAAAAACATGTACATGTTTTCGCAGAAACACGTACATGTTTTTGGGGATAGATTTTAACGGCATTAAATAGATCTGTGCATCTCATGTCCTTCTACATAGATCGCACTATAAGGACGAGATGGACAAAGGTACTCGCAAGCACCACAACCAATACAAGTTTCCGTATTGATCACCGGGATCTTTAACGACTTCGGATCTGCAGGATCTTTCGCCACCATCTGGATCGATTTTGTCGGGCAATGGCGTTCACAATTACCACAACTCATACCGTCCGTATTGACAATACAAAGATCTTTTACCCATACGGCATGACCGATCTGTATAGCAGATTTGTCTTCTTTCGTAATCGGTTTGATCGCTCCCGTCGGGCAAACCTCCGAACATTTCACACATTCCGGACGGCAATACCCTCTATCGAAAGCCATCTCCGGCTGCATCAGTTTCATCAGATCCGTAGACGGACGCAAGACATGATTCTCGCAGACAGATACACAAAGCTGGCACCCCGTGCAATGTTGGGCCAGATTCCCAATACTCAAGGCTCCGGGAGGAACCAATGGTGCCAAACGATTCGGCTCTTTACGTTCTTTAATCGGCGCAAAGCCTCCGTCTTTCTTCATCTCCACATAATCCTCCAGCTTTTTCTGCTGAGCATGCAAAACAGAAGACATGGCTACCAATGCCGTAGCTGACAAGGCTCGACGGCGGGAAACATCCGTAGTGTCCTTCGTTGAGGATTCTTTTACCGAAGTAGCTTTATCAGCCTTGTGTGCCCTCGTATACGAAATCGCGCCTTGACGGCAATTATCCAAACAGTCCATACAAGTCACGCAACGGCTATAATCGATCGCATGATTCTTAGAGTCGATGCAAGAAGCCTTGCATTTACGTGCGCATAATCCGCAACCATTACATTTATCGGTATCAATACGAGGTTTAAGTAAAGCATACTTCGACAAAAAACCGAGAACCGTACCTACCGGACAGATCGTATTACAATATGTACGTCCATTTCTCCAAGCTAAAATCGCCAATATGACAAAGCTCAGAATAGCGATTCCCATCGTAGCCAGGCTACGCACCCATACGTCCACCGAATAGAATGCGTAACTATCCATACGTTCTGCGAAATAGGCCAATAGATTGTTGCCCTCTTGATAGATTGGCGCAAATAAATTAGAAGCGATACGCCCATAAGCGCTATAAGGCGAAATCAACGCTACCAAGGAACCGATACCAGCGATACAAGCCAATATAAAAATAACCAAGGTACCATAACGTACCCACTTCAATGCGGGAGAATAGGAAAAGCGGTATTTCTTCCGTTTACTAGCAAACCACGAAATGATATCTTGCAATACCCCTAAAGGGCAGATAACGGAACAATATACACGCCCCAATAAAAGAGTCAAGATTATCAACCCTACCACAACACCGACATTCAAAGCCAACAACGCAGGCCAAAACTGTATCTTTGCCAACCATCCGAACCAAGCGTGAATCGTACCCGTGAAATCAAGAAATAACAGGGTTATCAGCACAAAGCAAAAGGTGGCGGCGAATATTCTTATTTTTCGTAACATAATTTTCCGTTTGTTTAAAGGTTAACCATTCACTTTCAACTCTTCCACGAATTTATCGATACGCTGCATCTCTTTGGGGATATCGATACCCTGCGGACAATGAGGATTACATTGCTCACACCCTGTACAATGGTTCGCTTGACGCAACTTTGGGACACTCCGGTCATAACCGACTAAGAAGGCACGACGAGCTTTCGCGTAATTTTCGTCTTGTGCGCTTTTCGGAACATTTCCTTCGTTCACACATTTATTATAATGTAAGAGAATACCCGGAATATCCAACGCATATGGACAAGGCATACAATATTTGCAATCATTGCAAGGTATTGTCGGATATTTCATCATAAGCTGGGCCGTCTCTTCCAAAAAGTCTTTCTCCTCGTCCGTTACCGGGATAAGCGGGGAATAGGTACGGATATTATCTTGCAAATGCTCCATATAAGTCATGCCGCTTAACACCGTCAAGACCCCATCCGGAGAGCCGGCGAAACGAAAAGCCCATGAAGCCACGCTATTCTCAGGCCGTTGCTGTTTCAAACGAGCAACGATATGATCCGGAACATTCGATAAGCGACCTCCTAATAGCGGTTCCATGATAACCGCCGGAATACCTCGCTTCTCTAATTCGCCATACAGATAATCAGCGTTTACGTTACGCCCCGAGGCATGTTTCCAGTCCAGATAATTCAGCTGGATCTGAACGAAATCCCATTTCACGCCCATATCCAACACATAATCAAACACTTTTACATCCCCATGAAAAGACCAACCTAGGTTACGGATACGTCCCGCTTCCCGTTCTTTCACCAAGAAATCAAGCATTCCATTATTTATATAGCGGTCATTGAAAAGCTCGATACCATTCCCCCCACCGATAGAGTGAAGCAAATAATAATCCAAATAATCGGTTTGCAAATCACGGAACGACTGCCGATACATCGCCAACGAGTTTTCTCTCGTATAGTTCTGGAAGTTTGACAGTTTAGTGGCCAAATAATAGGAGTTCCTAGGATGGCGTGCCAATGCGATACCGGTCGCTTTCTCGGACATACCTTGTACATAAACAGGAGAAGTATCAAAGTAATTCACCCCATGCTCTATCGCATAATCCACTAAACGATTCACGGCTTCTTGATCAATCTGGTCTTTACCGTCCGATCCTTGTTTCAAGGGCCAACGCATACAACCATATCCTAAAATAGAAACCTTATCGCCATTCGTAGGATGTTGGCGATAGGTCATTTTATCGGTAGGAACCTCACCTAACGCCACAGCCGCCCCCGGCTCATTCTTGGGAGCGCAACCGTAAAGCGCCGCCGAAGAGGCGACAGCCCCACCCCCAAATACCTTCAAGAATTTACGGCGATTCATCTCTTGAGGGTTCTCATTCTTTCCACATGAACTCATAACTCGATCGGTTTTTTATCCTATTAGTATATCCAACATTAGTCTATCATTAACATTCCTTCTATTATTTCGACAAAAATAGTAAAACAGGTAATAATAGAGAACAATCCCCGACTAAAAAGAATAATCGGGGATTTATCACGAATAAAGCAGGTATTTTAAATAAGACTATAAAGTCTCTTGCTTCAATTGCTCCACGTATTGATCGATCTTTCGCATTTGCTCCGGTATCTTAATGCCTTGCGGACATTTCGGTACGCATTTATCGCATCCTATACAGTGTCCGGCTTGACGAAGTTTAGGAACCTTACGATCATAACCGACTAAGAACGCCCGGCGAGCCTCCCGATAATTCGCATCCTGTGAACTCTTCGCAACCAGCTCGTCATTCACGCAACGGTTATAATGAGCGAACGTTCCCGGAATATCCAAGCCATACGGACAAGGCATACAATACTGACATTCCGTACAAGGTACGAAATCCGAATGTAGCATCCTCTCCGTCACCTCTTCCAAAGCCTTATTTTCTTGTTCCGTAATCGGTTCCAAAGGCGAGAAGGTTCGGATGTTCTCTTGTAAATGCTCCATATACACCATACCACTCAGCACGGTCAGTACTCCTTTTGGAGAGCCCGCATACCGAAAAGCCCACGAGGCCGGGCTGTCATCCGGACGCATCTGTTTCAATTTAGCCAACGAAAGGGCATTCAGCCGAGATAAACGCCCGCCTAAAAGAGGCTCCATGATAACGACGGGAATATTACGCTTCTCCAATTCCCCATACAAATACTCCGCATTCACGTTCCAACCAGAAGCATTTTTCCAATCCACGTAATTCAACTGGATCTGAACGAAGTCCCAAGGGATATCCAAGGATAACAAATAATCGAAGACCTTGACGTCTCCATGAAACGACCAGCCCAAATTGCGGATACGACCGGCTTTCCGCTCCTTTAACAAGAAATCCAAGACACCGTTATCGTAAAGGCGCTTCCTCAAATCGTCCATGCCCCCCAGACCTACGCCATGAATCAGATAATAATCGATATAATCCACTCGCAGATTCTTTAGCGACTGTTCGAACAAGCCCTTGGAGCCCTCAAGAGTACGCCATTCCGGTACAGGACGATGGGTTGAAAGCTTCGTGGCGATAAAATATTTATCCCGGGAATGGCGACTAAGAGCTAGCCCTGTTGCCTGTTCGGAAAGACCGCGCACGTAAACCGGTGCCACATCAAAGTAGTTCACGCCATGAGCAATCGCATAATCCACCAATGCATTCACCGCTTCTTGATCGATCTCTTCCCCCGATCCATCCGCTTTCTGACGCAACGGCCAGCGCATACATCCATATCCTAACAAGGAGACCTTATCGCCCGTATGCGGATTCGTCCGGTATGTCATCTTATCTGTCGGGACTTCACCCAAATAGCTTCCGGTCTGCGACACACCTTGCCGCTTAGGATCTCCACCACATCCATATAAAAGCCCTGTCGAGGCAGCGGCCGTACCGGTGCTCAATACTTTTAAGAAATTCCTGCGATCTATATTATTATTACTCATTACCATACATTTTTTGAGATTATTAAACCGTACGATGTCTCTCATGTCCCTCAACATAGATTGCGCTTAACGGACGAGACGGACAATAATATTCACATGCGCCACAACCGATACAAAGTTCCGTATCGATAACCGGTACTTTCAATGATTTAGGATCATTGGGGTCTTTCGCCACCATCTGAATAGCTTTCGTCGGACAATGCCGCTCACAGTTGCCACAATTTACCTCATCGGTATTCACCACACAATTTTCCTTGATCCATACCGCATGTCCAATCTGCGTGGCGGATTTGTCCGCTTTCGTAATCAATTGGATCGCACCGGTCGGACAAACCTCGGAGCATTTCGTACATTCCGGACGACAATATCCTCGCTCATACGACATTTCCGGTTGCATAAACTTCTTTAGATCTGTAGAAGGACGCAAAACTTGATTCGAACATACCGAGACACAGAGTTGACAAGCCGTACAATGTCCGGTGAAGTTTCGTAAACTCAAAGCCCCGGGCGGAACTATCGGGGTCATACGATCCGGGGTTAACTTATCCGCAATATCCGCCAACCCTCCATCCGCATTTACCCCCGACTGGGCTTTCAATACCGATGTCGCCAGCAATCCCGTAAAGGTTAAGAAATTACGGCGGGTGTTTTCTTCAGGTCGATCAGCCTCTCTCTCCGATTCTGTTTTTCGTTTACGAGGCACATATGTCAAAGCTCCTCTTTTACATTTATCGATGCAGTCCAAGCAAGTAACGCAACGACTATAATCAATCGAATGATTTTTCGAATCTATACAGGCAGCCTTGCAATTACGGGCACATAAGCCACATCCGTTGCATTTCTCTACATCGATCACCGGTCTTAAAAAAGAAAAACGGGCGACAAATCCCAAGACCGTACCCACCGGACAGATCGTATTACAATACGTACGTCCATTACGCCAAGCCAATAGGAAAAGAACCACAAACGTAACGAGCGCTACCCCAAACGTAGCCACACTTTTTATCCACACATCTACAGAATAAAAGACATAACTATCCGCACGCTCCACCCAATAAGCCAAGAGATTATTTCCCCATTGATATAAAGGAGCAAAAAGATTCGAGGCTATTCGTCCATAGGCTCCATACGGATCTAATAGAGCCACCAGAGAACCGATACCCGCTAAAAAAGCGATAATAAAAATTCCTAACATTCCATAACGTAACCATGAGACTGCCGGGGAATAAGAGAAACGATTCTTTTTGCGTTTTCCGGCTATCCAAGAAACAACATCTTGAAATACGCCTAACGGACAAATAACCGAACAATAGACACGTCCAAAGAGTAAGGTTAATACCAATAATACCGATACAACCCCAACATTCACCGCCAATAAGGCCGGCAGGAATTGCATTTTTGCTATCCATCCCAACCAGCAATGCGTTACCCCCGTAAAGTCAAGGAACAAAAGAGTGGTCATAGTAAAGATAATGACAGCGAGTGTTAATCTAATTTTACGTAACATATAAGATCATTTTTCTGTTTACATAAATAATACGTTCGTTTTTATCACAAAAAAAGCAAATTAACATAAACGATGTTTTGAACTCAAGAGCAAAAAGAATATTCGGGGCTTTATCACGAAAAAAACGGATTTTTGTTGTATTTTTGCGAATTGTTATCAAGAATGATTAGACGAACAGGCACATGGAAAAAGAAGAAAATCCGATATACGAGCGCAACACGCTAGAATTTGTTACGGTAGCACTGGAATATTGTACCTTTGTTGAGGCCGCCAGAAATACCGGGCTTTTCGACTTCGTAGATAAGGCAACAAAACTTTTGCCTCTTTTATATTTAAAGGCCAGCCTGTTGCCCGAAGTGGAATCTGAAGAGGAAACCGAGCTTGAGCTTTCCGTTTCAGAAGACATGTACGAGTCGGTTCGTTCACGGATAGCCGGTTTGCTTGGCGAACGAGATTCCTATCTGGAAACATTTCATGCGGATATGCGGTATAGCGATACTCCTATCGCAGCGTTTATTTCCGAGAATTTGGCAGATGTCTATCAAGATACAGGAAATTTCGTATCTTTATTCCGTCAAGGAAACGAGGAAGTTATGCAAGAGGCTATCGCTTTGTGCCGCACGAACTTCCAAGAATACTGGGGACAGCAATTATTGAATGCCTTGAAAGCGTTGCACGCTGTGCGTTACAGTGGTGATGAGGATTTGGAAAAGAATGAAGAGGAAGAATGATACAACAATTTATACATACAATTGCTAAAGAGGAAATAGCGAAACTTACCGTAGAGGAATTCAAGGGACGTATCATTACGATCCTTAGTAAAGAGGAGGCAGACAAGGCCGTAGAGTACTTGCTGCGTTTTCCGATCGTCGGTTTTGATACGGAGACCCGTCCCAGCTTTAAGAAAGGACAGCGTTACAAGATCTCATTGATGCAGATATCAACGGATGATACTTGTTTCTTGTTCCGCTTGAATCATATCGGTATACCGGAATCTCTGGAGAAATTCCTGAAAAGCAGTTCGACCTTAAAGATCGGGTTATCTTTACGGGATGATTTCGGGGCGATACGGAAGCGTTCGGATATAGAACCCGCCAATTTCCTTGATTTACAGAATTACGTAGGCCAGTTCGGCATCGAGGATGCCAGCCTGCAAAAGATATATGCGATACTTTTCCAAAAAAAAATATCAAAAGGACAACGCCTCACGAATTGGGAGGCGGATGTATTGACAGACTCACAAAAGAAATATGCGGCCCTCGATGCTTGGGCTTGCCTAAGAATATATAATTTATTGAATCAAGCATAAATGAAGTATTGTAAAGTTTTTCTCAAGCCTAAGAAAGAAGAATCGCTATTGCGTTTCCATCCATGGGTATTTTCCGGGGCGATCCAATCTGTTGAAGGCGACCCGGAAGAGGGTGACTTGGTAGAGGTATACGGAGCGAACCAGCGTTTTTTGGCAATCGGCCATTACCAAATCGGCAGTATCGCCGTACGTGTGTTATCTTTCACCCCAATCGCCATCGACGATGCTTTTTGGATCGAACGTATCCGTATTGCTTACGAACTCAGAAAGACCTTGCGGCTGGCTGGGGTAGAAAATAATAATACGTTCCGCCTGATTCACGGCGAAGGCGATAATTTACCGGGATTGGTGATCGATATGTATGCGCATACGGCGGTTATGCAAGCACATTCGGTAGGAATGCATTATGCCCGTCATCAGATCGCGGAGGCTTTGAAAGCGGTATTGGGCGATACTTTACAAAACATCTACTATAAATCGGAAGCGACTTTACCTTATAAAGCGAATTTAGGTAGCGAAGATGGTTACTTATTCGGAGGCGAAGTGGAAGATATCGCTATAGAAAACGGACTGAAATTCTGTGTAGACTGGCAGAAAGGCCAAAAGACAGGTTTCTTCGTGGATCAACGGGAGAATCGCTCTTTGTTGGAGCATTACGCAAAGGATCGCTCCGTATTGAATATGTTCTGTTATACGGGCGGTTTCTCTTTCTATGCGATGAGAGGAGGCGCTAAGGTAGTTCATTCCGTAGACAGTTCGGCGAAAGCGATTTCTTTGACGAAAAAGAATGTCGAGTTGAATTTCCCGGGAGATCCCCGTCATGAGGCATATGCGGAAGATGCGTTTAAGTATTTGGAAAAAATGGGAAGTAATTATGATTTAATCATATTGGACCCTCCTGCGTTCGCTAAACATAAGAATGTACTACGTAACGCCTTACAAGGGTATCGCAAATTAAATGCGATCGCTTTCGAGAAGATCAAGCCGGGAGGAATCTTGTTTACTTTCTCTTGTTCTCAAGTAGTTAGTAAAGAGAATTTCCGTTTAGCCGTATTTAGTGCTGCCGCCCAATCCGGCCGTAGTGTCCGAATCTTACATCAATTAACCCAACCCGCAGATCATCCGGTGAATATCTACCATCCGGAAGGGGAATATCTGAAAGGTTTAGTATTGTATGTAGAATAAGATATGCTCTTTGGGTGAAAACAAAGAATTAGTTTTCACCCAAAATTCAAGTTAATACCCCGGATTCTGTGTCAAGTTCGGATTCAAGGAACGGACTTTATCGGGAATGGGGAAAACAGTGGTATAGCCATTCGATTCATGGGGCAATTGAGGGCGATCCGTATAAGGGCGGGTAAACTTTCCAAAACGCACCAAATCCTGCCTCCTCCAGCCTTCCCAAGCCAATTCCAGTTGACGCTCAGCCAAAATATTTTCTAATGTCGCCTTACGAGGTAACATTCCCACACGGAAACGAACGGCATTCAACTCTTCATCCCCATTCTCTCCATTACGAACTTTCGCTTCCGATCTCATTAACAAGACATCCGCATAACGGAATAATACGATATCATTATCCGATAGCTTTCCATCTTTCGTCCCCATCTTATCGATCTCGTATTTCTTCATGCGGGCACCCGCCGTTTTCTCGGCAGGCAACCTAGACAAATCCAACCTAACCTCTAGAGGTAAATACACCAAAGGAGTCCCATTATCTAACCGAATCGTATCACCATTGAGGTCAAACATCGTATCGGCGTAATAATTCTCATAAAATCGGGTATCGACCGAGTCCGTCCCATACGCAAATACCCGAAGGGTCTCTATCGTAGCGCAAGAGCCGTTCTCTCCCCCCAATCCATATGCTTTGGCATGATTATAGTGACGGGAGCGGAAAAGATATTGCATTTGGTTCGTATATAAGTTCTTATCCATCGGAATCGTGAAAATATTCTCTCCTGACGATTCATTAAATACAGAAAAATTATCCGCATAGTTCGGAGATAAGCTATAGTTTAAGTCTGTTATTGAATCACAGTACGCCACAACCGTTTGCCAAGCGTTCAACTTCCTCTCGCCTACTCTAAAATAGATTTCCCGTCCATTCGGACGCAGACCATCTGTCCAGTCGTTATCCGTAAACACTTCTGCGTTTAAGGCCAACTTCGCCAATAAGAAATAAACAACCGGTCTCGTAATTCTTCCATAATAATCGCCGGGCGAATTACTATGCGCCGTACTCAATAACAAAAGGGATTCTTGTAATTCTTTTACAACAAAATCAAAGACCTCTTTCCGGTCACTCTGCCGCACGTCTTTCACCGGAATGGAAGAAGAAACGATAAGAGGGACACGGCCAAACATATCGACTAAATAATAATAATACATCGCACGAAAAGCACGAACCTCCGCCTCATACCGATCTAAATCGTTATAATCCGTTTTTTGCCGCAACTCGCCTAATATCTCTAAAGATTGATTGCTTAATACGATTACTTTATACAGATATTCCCAAGTAGCTTGGATAGCGTCACTATTCGTTCCCCACTTATGCAAGAAGAGACCTTGCCAGAAACCGCCGTCATACCAGTCGCCGCCACGAGTCGGGAGCATGGCCTCGTCAGTCGTAAAGGTATTCAAGTCGTAGACACCCCGGTACGTTCCCTGCAATCCTTGGCTATCGCTATAACCTCCGATATAATTATATAAGGAAGCAACCGTATTCAGATAGCCATTCTGAGGGGTATCGTACGCATCCTCCGGATAAAGCTGATCACGAGGGTCCTCTTTCAGATAGCCATCGCACGACGATAACATCAAACCCGCAAATATATAGGATAAAATAGAAAGCTTTCTCATACGAACACCTTTTTAAAAATTAAAACTCAACCCCATCGTATAGGAACGAACCACCGGATAAGATCGCTTATCGTCTATACCTAAGGTATTATTTACGATAGAGCTATTTATCATCGGAGTCAATCCCGAATAACCTGTAATTGTCGCCAAATTATTTACGGAAACCGAAAGCCGTACGTTTCTTACATATTTCCTTAAATTACCAAGAGACACGTTCCAACCCAACGTCAAATAATCAAAATTGATATAATCCCCTTTCTCCAACCAATAATCCGTAGCCGTCTGATCTTGGATATTCCGGGATGGGGCTTCTCGCAACACGTTATAATCCGGGAATATATCCATATTCATATAAGTTAGCGATGTTCCATTATAAATCTTATGCCCAAAGGCTCCGTTAATCTGTACTGATAGATCGAATTGTTTATACCGGAAACTGATATTAGAGCCTAAAAGTGTTTTCGGCATAGCTTGTCCCGCAATATAACGATCCTCACCATCCTCCAAACTCACCCCGTTTCCATTCAAGTCTTCAATCTCATACTTATAGCCACCGTTCCCATCGGAAACCAAACCTGTACATTTCGGTAAATAAAAAACACCCAAAGGCTGTCCGACCATTTGATAAACGATATGATTATACCCTCCATGGAAACCAGCCCCATTTAAATCCGAGATGCTAGTATATTCCGGGGCGGACATATATTCCCCTTTATAGTAACCGCTCAAGGAGAGCAATTTATTCCGTTGGAAAGTTACGTTTACGTTTATATTCAATTCCATATCTTTCGTACGCAAGGGCGTGACGCCAATACCCAATTCCACGCCACTATTTCGCATCGATCCCAGATTCGCCAACATTTTATTATAAGCGAAAGGCGGAACGCTTACATCGTATAAATACAACATATCATCCGTCTTGGAATTATAATAATCTACGGCAAGAATAAAACGATTGTCGAAAAACCCGGCATCGATACCGGCATTGAACGTACGTTTCACCTCCCATTTCAAGTCCGGATTCGCATTACGGATCGTACCCAAGGTAACGGTGGGCGCACCATTTACGGAAACAACCCCATTAGGCTTCATCAATCGCAAAGAATTGTAAGAATCGATCGCGTCTTGATTACCGGATAGGCCATATCCCGAACGAATCTTTAAATTCCTTACCCACGAGACACCTTCCATAAACTCCTCTTCGGTCAACACCCAAGCGACAGAAGCCGAAGGGAAAAAACCCCATTTATTATTGGCCCCCACTTTCGAAGAGGCATCCGCACGGGCATTCACGGTAGCGATATACTTTCCATCATAAATATAATTCACACGTCCAAGGAAAGAAGCCAGATGAGGAGCCTCATAGTAAGAACCGGTCCCCTCCCATAAACGTACCGCACCTGCCTGTAAATTATCATAACCAAAACGATCGGTACTGAAATTCGTCGCAGTCGTATAAAAACCTCTCGTTATCATTTTCTGAGCTTCCGCCAATCCCAATACATTTAGCTGATGCAAACCAAAGTCTTTTCTATAGGCCAACATGAAATCTCCTAATAAAGATTCTGTTTTCCGCTCCCCCCGATAAGCCTGCCCATGCGCCCAAACCGAAGTAGGGAGGTATTGGGCGTTATCTATTACATTATAGGTATACGAACCGAAAGCCGTAAACATTAAATGCTTACTCAAGTTAAAAACCAGTTTTAAGTGCGTATTTATATGAGCATTCGAATCATCATCCTTCACCTCCAACCAGGCCAAAGGGTTCGTGATCTGGCTAGCGTTGGTTATTTGATCCCAGCTACCCGTCTCCATATTCTTATGATTCGGAAATGTCGGGTTGAAAGTAGCGGCGGAATAGAACATCTTCTGTACATCATTTAAATAAGCATTTTTTAGCAAGGAACCAAATATGCCTAAATCAAAGACCAGAAGATCATTGAACGCATGCTGCGTAATATTCAACTTGGTCGTAAAATTACGTGAGTTCGTATTTCGGATAACCCCTTCCCTTTCCACAAATCCCAAGGAGGCACGATAACTGGAAGTCTCCGAACCACCCCCAAAAGCGATATGATGATTCTGCACCAACCCCAACCGGGTAATCTCATCCTGAAAGTCCGTATTATTCCCTAAATCTAAAATACCGATATTACGTTCCTCCGCCAGTTTCCGGAAACCATTCGCCGATAACATATCCAAACTTTTATAAGCCGCCTCCACACCGAAACTCCCATCATAACTGATACTAAAAGCTCCCTGCCGCCCTTTCTTTGTCGTTACCTCGATAACACCGGAAGCACCACGAGAACCATATTGAGCAGTCTCAGAGGCATCTTTCAAGATCGTGAAGTTCTCGATATCCGCCGGATAGATCGAGCTAAGTAAATTAAGATCGGCAAAAACCCCATCAATAATCACCAACGGATCATTACCTCCCGTCAAGGAAGTTGTACCCCGGACCCGGACGGCAGCCAAGGCAGCGGCGCTATTTCCTCCAACCGGGATACTAACGCCGGACACCCTTCCCCTAAGAGCGTCCAAGGGTGTAGAGATCAATCCCTCATTCATCCCTCCTTCATTCACCCGATTTACGGAACCGGATAAAGTACTACGATTGCCCGTAGCATATCCGACAGTGATCAACTCATCTATCAAATTGGAGTCCGACAAGAGAGGCTTGATCGTATCCGGCAGAAGCGGTAGCTCCTGACCGTAGCCGTAAGAGAAAGACAAGGCCCCGCAGAGAAACAAAAACAAGACTTTTCGGATATATATAAAAACTTTCATAAGTACGTTGGATTTAAGATTAATAACCCATATAAATAAAACTTCCCTCGGTTTAGTTTTGTTCGCACCCAAGATACAACATTTCCTCAAGATCTTAAAAATAAAAGCGTACCAAGTTGTCAAGAAGCCTCGACAAGGCTTTAGCGATATTTAATAATGTCCCTCAAAAATATATACGGAAATATTTCTTTATTCCGTAATAGATTGTACCTTTGCCATCGTTAAAAAACATAGCGTATTATTAAGTAATAACATACTAAAACTTATTTATTATGTCAAAAGTAACAGTTGTTGGTGCCGGAAATGTAGGCGCTACTTGCGCAAATGTTCTTGCCTTCAATGAAGTGGCAGACGAAGTTGTAATGCTAGACGTAAAGGAAGGCGTATCCGAAGGTAAAGCGATGGATATGATGCAGACCGCTCAATTGCTAGGTTTCGATACTAAGGTTGTAGGTTGCACAAACGATTATGAGAAGACAGCTAACTCTGACGTTGTAGTTATCACTTCTGGTATTCCTCGTAAACCGGGTATGACTCGCGAAGAACTGATCGGTGTTAACGCTGGTATCGTTAAGAGCGTAGCTCAAAACATCTTGAAATACTCTCCGAACGCAATCTTGGTAGTTATCTCTAACCCGATGGATACAATGACTTATTTGTCATTGAAGTCTTTAGGCTTGCCGAAGAACCGTATCATCGGTATGGGTGGTGCTTTGGATAGCTCTCGTTTCAAATATTTCTTGTCTCAGGCTCTAGGCTGTAACGCTAACGAGGTTGAGGGTATGGTAATCGGTGGTCACGGTGACACTACAATGATTCCGTTGGCTCGCTTGGCTACTTACAAAGGTATTCCTGTTAGCAAATTGTTAAGCGCAGAGAAATTGCAAGAGGTTGTTGCTTCCACAATGGTTGGTGGCGCTACATTAACTAAATTGTTAGGTACTTCCGCTTGGTACGCACCGGGTGCTGCTGGAGCATTCGTTGTTGAGTCTATCATCCACAACCAAGGCAAGATGGTTCCTTGCTCTGTTTACTTGGAAGGTGAGTACGGAGAATCTGATCTTTGCATCGGTGTTCCTGTTATCCTTGGCAAGAACGGTATCGAGAAGATCGTTGAGTTGGAATTGACAGCTGAGGAGAAAGAGTTGTTCGCTAAGAGCGCTGCCGCTGTTCATAAGACTAACGAGGCTTTGAAAGAAGTGGGTGCACTTTAATTTGAATTTCTATTAAAGCGATAAAAGAGGCTGATCCTTCGGGGTTAGCCTCTTTCTTTTTATGTGGATACGGATAGTTACGACGGAATGAAGATAATATTCGTGTTCTTTAGCCACTGAAGATACATACGGAACAGAATATCCGGGATAAAATAAATATTATCTTCTTCAGTCAGCAAATCCAATTCCATCAGTTTACGGGCAGCCGCTTGGACTGCACTGCTGGAGACCAATGAATATTTACGAATGAAACCGGCACTCATAATCTTCTCCGCCTTACCTGCTGAGGCTATGGCATACAGCAATTCTTTCTGACGTTCGGGAATTCTGGACAATAGTTGGCGATATCCATCGCCTGCCTCTTCCAAAACTCCATCAACTGTCTGCCGTAATATATCCAACGTACAACTACTGCCTATAGGGATATTTATAAAAGCTTCATGAAAAGTTTTCTGCATATAATATGTATTCCCCTCAAACAAACGATATATAACCAATACATCTTCCTCACGAATAGCCCGTTCATACACATCAAACCAATGACAGACAAAAGGTATGTATTCTTCAGCGACGATAGGATACAATTCCAAAATCGATGTACTGTTATAGAATGGACGAGCGGAAGAGAGGAACATCTCCGTTACCAAATGACACCCACTGCCTGAAAAGATAAAATGCACATTAGATAAATGCTGAATATGGGAGCGCAATAAAGCTTCAATATTTTTTTCAGGGTATTTGGAAATCTGCTGAAATTCATCAAAAGCCACGATACAGGGTTTGTCTGCCTTTTTCAGACATACATGCATATAATTTAGCAACAAGCAAAGAAACCCCACCAAGCAGATCACGGGAAATACTGACCTTGGCACAGCCAAGCAAGTCTATGCGAATCACAAAACAGGTCCCACTATCCGGCGAAGCTTGGCCATCTGATCGTCCGGGATGAAGGCCACGGGACGTATGCCGCCTCGCCTCTCTCCGGCGATGTTCACCATGAAACGTTTGATGTATGGAAGGTGCACGATCTCCTTTCTACGTAAGGTATTGGTACAGCGGATGAAAACTATGGAGCGGAACAGGATTCGTTCTACCCACTTCCGCTTGCCTGCAGCAGTGAGGCTCATCTCCTTTTGGGAAGCGACATAGACCTCATAATCCTTCTCCCCTTCCGGCTGGCTCGCCACACGTTTCTCCAATCTGTCGACGCAAAGTTTCTCCGAAATTTTGATAAAATAGAAGGTTCTCGTTATTAATATAGGTATAAGGGATTTCCTCCCGACCACTAAACCGCTTGAATGAATTCAAGGCATCTTGATAACTCTTCGCCGTAGAATGATGTCCTCCCTCACATAACTCGGTTATGTACGTCCGCATACAAAATCGTTCTTTCCCATACTCATCACATTTACTTAAATTTAAACGCTAGCAAATGTAATACAGAACGTACTTATTAAATGCGCAAAAAAGATGTATCGCAGAATTACATCCCAAACCGGTAATCACTACTTCAACTTTCCAGCCTCATTCAATACTTTCAGGAAGTTGCTCCAAGCTTTCTCTATCTTTTGCATGTTTTCGTCCCTTTCCTCTTGGTTACTTACCTCATTTTGTAGAACATCTACAACAGGATATCCATCATATAAATAATATCTCTGATAATCCCCTAATAAGACTGGGGCATTATAGATAACGGAACTTATCGAAGAGATACTGCCTACCGTGAAGTGACCGTTTCCAGCTATCCGGAATTCAACCTTCTCATTGCCTCGCACGTCTTGCTTGATAGAAATATTCTTCTCGAAAACGATTTCTTTTGTAACTGAATTAAAAGATTTGATATCATCCGGGACTTTGATCACTTGTCCGGTAGTAGCCGTATCAAAATTTTCCTCATCATTATCGCAAGCGCAATAACCGATGAGAAATACAGACATGATAAGATATAATAAAAATGACTTTTTCATATTAAACCTCCTTTATTGGATTTCATTGTGTGTTGTCTTATTAGTAAGACACTTAAAAAGAGACAAATGCTGCACGTTTACCATTATTTAACAAACATTATTAACCAAACCGTCCTTCCATTACATAAAAAAGCCGGAGGAAATGATTTCCTTCGGCTTTTACCTATCGTTTGTTATTGGTATTTATTTGACAATACCTAATTTAGACTCACCAACGAAATCTATAATATGTTGGATCTCCTTACTCATCGGAACCTGATCCTTGATCATTAACAAGGCATCCGTAAGGCTGCTGTTTCCTTGGAAGATGATCCGGTACGCATGACTGATGTGCTTGATAACCTTTTCACTGAATCCCTCATGAGACATGATGAAAGAGTTCACGCCATAATACGTGGTAGGCTCTTGAGCCGCTACGATAAAAGGAGGTATATCCTTACGGAAACGACAGCCGGTTTGAATCATCGCCCAAGCCCCAACCCGGGATCCTTGGCTCATCAATACATTGCCTCCGAAGATCACATAATCTTCCAAGATACAATTTCCGGAAATCTTACTACCATAGCCGAATACACTACAGTTTCCGATCTGCGTATCATGAGAAACATGTACCCCCTCATGCAAGAAATTACCATTACCGATACTAGTACGTCCTTCCGCTGTCGAGGAACGGTTAATCACCACATTCTCACGAATCACGTTGTCATCTCCGATTACGGCGATCGTATCACCTCCCTTATAAAAGAAATCCTGAGGCTCAGCAGCGATAACAGCCCCGTTAAATACACGGTTGCGATTTCCCATGCGTGTACCGCTCATCAAGCTGGCATGAGGCATGATCTCGCAATCATCCCCGATCTCCACGTTCTTATCAATGTACGCAAAAGGATGAATCGTAACGTTCTTCCCGATCTTTGCGCTTGAATCTACATATGCTAATGGACTAATCATAACTTTACTACATTTAAGGTTATTATTCTCTACCACCACCGATGGCACTGTATAAACTGACAACCGCTTGCATACGCTGCACATTGTCGGACACTTCCGTCAACTGGGCACTCAAAAGACTCTGCTGGGCGGAAAGGATTTCCAAATAAGTAGATTGAGCCGACTGGAACAAGGCACTGGTATAAGCCACCGCTTTCTCTAGCTGCTCGATCTGCGCTCTGTCTTGCACAAGCTTCTTGCTCGTGGCATCATACTCATGTAAAGCATCACTCACCTCCTTACCAGCTTCCAGAATTGTCTGCTGATAATTCATTTGAGCGATCTTCTCTTCTGCCTTCGATACCTTCAAGTTAGCGACCAACTTACCATTGTTGAAGATCGGTTGGGCCAACGAAGCCAAAGCTTGAAACATGAATTGACCCGGATTAGCGACCTGTATGCCTGAACCGTTCGTCCAACCAGCCGTAGCCGTGATATTCAATCCCGGATAAAAAGCGGCACGGGCTTGGTTCGTCGTATAATAAGCACTGGCAAGTGTCATCTCCGCGATCTTTACGTCCGGACGATTCTCCAACAATTGCAAAGGCACACCAACCATGATATCCTCCGGCATTACTTGTTCCTCCAAAGTACCCCGATCAATCTGTTGAGGGGCCTTAGCCAATAACACGGACAATGAGTTTTCCACGCTACGCACCTGGCTCTCCAGCTCGATCAACGAGCCGGAAACCTGATGGTAAGCGGCACGCATTTGCGTCACGGCAGCCTCGGTAGCCATACCCGCTATCTTCATAGCCTCCATGACACGAATATTCTCTTTATAGATATCAACCGTCTTAGCGGTAATTTCCACCTGCCGATCAAGCATCAACAAGGTATAATAAGTATTCGCTATACCACCGATCAATTGAGAGCGCACGGCCTGTCTTGAATACTGGCTCTGTAAGTAGGAGGCTTTTTGGCCACGGCTCGCGTTCAAGAGCTTTCCGAATAGGTCAACCTCCCAGCTAGCGGCCGCAGGAGCCGTGTAAGCTTTTACATACCCACTGCTTTCCATCTTCGTAATCGTACCTTGGGGAGCAAGGTTTATAGAAGGCAAGAAAGACAGACGGGCAGAAGTCAACAATACTTTCGCTTCCTCTACCCGAAGAACAGCTGCCTGCATATCTACGTTATTAGCTAATCCCTCCTCAATTAACGCCTGTAACTTCGGATCACGAAAAACTTCCTTCCAAGGAAGGTTTCCCATATTGGTCGTATCCGCGGAGGCTAATGTATCAGTCTCGGAAACCGGATCACGATAAATTCCCGTCGCATCGATGGAATCCGGACGCTCGTATGCCTTATAGATATGGCAACTGCTTAACAAAGCAGTCGCACATACCATATATATAATTTGTTTCTTCATTGTCATCTCTTATTTTATTTTAGCGTACTGTTCTATTTCCGTACTCATATCGCTGTTATCCAAATCTTCCCATTCGATCGGCTTGAATTTCTCCTGTAAGTACTGGAATACCACGAACAAAACCGGAACAATAAAGATCTGGAAGATCATACCGATGAACATACCGCCGATAGCCGCTGTACCCAATGTACGGTTACCGTGCGCTCCTACTCCGAATGCGAACATCATAGGCAACAATCCGACCACCATCGCCAATGAGGTCATCAAGATCGGACGCAAACGGGCGGCGGCTCCTAACACGGCAGCCCATGTGATACTCATACCCATACGACGACGTTCCAAAGCGAACTCTACGATCAAGATAGCGTTCTTCGCCAACAAACCTACCAACATGATCAAGGCGATCTGCATATAGATATTGTTAGACATGGTTCCTACGATCATCTTCAACGCCGGGATATTTCCCAAAGCGGCCCAACCTTGGACGAACAAGAAGCTACCCATCAAACCGAACGGCACGGAGAGCAATACGGACAAAGGAAGGATGTAACTCTCATACTGCGCACTCAACAGCAAGTAAACGAATACGAAACACAGCAAGAAGATCAAAGCCGTCGTACTACCACTCGTACTTGCTTCCTCACGCGCCATACCTCCTAACTCATAACCAAAGCCTGCCGGAAGCGTTACCTTAGCCACCTCGTCAATCGCCTTCAACGCCTGACCACTGGTATAACCATCCGCCGGAGCAACCATCACCTTGATAGAAGTGTACATATTGAAACGACTGATGATATCCGGGCCGTACACCTTCTTCATCGTAATGAACTGGGAAATCGGAGCCATATCGTTACCACTCTTTACCTTGATGTTTTTCAAAGATTCCATATTCTTACGCAAATCAGGATCCGCCTGCACCATTACACGGTACATCTTACCGAAGCGGTTAAAGTTAGAGGCATACAAACCGCCATAATATCCTTGCAAGGTAGACAAGATATCAGCTGGACTAATACCGGCTTTCTTACAGGCGGCAGCGTCGATATCGATCTCATATTGCGGGAAGTTCGGGTTAAACGTAGATTGAGCGGACTTGATCTCCGGACGTGCCGTCAGAGCGGCCATATATTCCTTGGAGATATCAAAGAAACGATCCAACTCACCACCGGTCTTATCCTGCATATTCAACTCGATATCACTAGACGCTGAGTAACCGGGGATCATAGGAGGCGTAAAGAACAATACTTGAGCGTCCTTTACGATCTTTTGGGCACGCATGAACAAGCTACCATATACGATATCGGAATTTTGCATCATAGAACGCTCCTCCCAATCTTTCAGCTTGATGATGAATGAACCGTAAGAAGGCCCCTGACCACCGATGAAACTAAAACCGACAACCGCCGTACGAGACTCAACGGCCGGATCGGCAGCGATCAAGCTATCCACCTTATTCATTACCTCAAAGGTACGCTCCTGAGAAGTTCCCGGGGGTAACGTAACGGCACCCATAATCGTACCCGTGTCCTCGTTCGGCACCATACCCGTAGGAGTAACCTGCATCAAGAACACCAATAACGCAATACATGCGGCAACAATACCGAATGAAAGCCATTTCTTCTGGATGAAGAATACGATACTTTTCTTGTATTTAGCCAACAAAGAATCATAAGCCGCATTAAACGAAGTATGGAATCGGGAAACGAAGGTCGTTTTCTTTTCCTTATGTTCCGTATCGTGTGGTTTCAGGAATATCGCACACAAGGCGGGACTCAATGTCAAGGCGTTCAAAGCGGACAAACCAATAGCGATCGCCATCGTCAGACCAAACTGGCGATAGAACGTACCGGCCGTACCTCCCATGAAACTTACGGGAATAAACACGGACATCATGACCAACGTAATGGAGACGATAGCGCCACCCAACTCACTCATGGCATCGATAGAAGCGAGTTTCGCCGACTTGTACCCTTGGTCCAACTTGGCATGGACACCCTCGACGACGACGATCGCATCATCGACCACAATCGCGATGGCAAGCACCATAGCACAAAGAGTCAACAAGTTGATACTAAATCCGATCAAGGATAACATAAAGAAGGTACCGATCAAGGCAACCGGAATAGCGATAGCCGGAATCAACGTAGAACGCAAATCCTGCAAGAACACATATACCACGATAAACACCAATACGAACGCCTCCAACAAAGTCTTGATTACCTCATGGATAGAAGCGAACAAGAAGTCATTGGCATTCATGGAAATATTCACCTTCATTCCGGGAGGCATTGTCAACTGAGTTTCCTCCAGCAAGGTTTCAATGTTACTAATTGTTTCCGTAGCGTTGGTTCCCGGCATCTGGTAAACGATACAGGTAACGGCGTCGTGACCATTTACACGGTTGATAAAGTTGTAAGTCAAACGCCCCAACTCGATATCAGCGATATCTTTCAAACGCAAGACCTCACCATCCGGCAAAGCCTTTACAACAATCTGCTCAAACTCATTAACCTCTTGCAAACGTCCTTTGTAGCGAATCGTATATTGAAAGGACTGATTACCCCTTTCGCCAAACGAACCCGGAGCCGCCTCTACGTTTTGTTCAGACAAAGCTACGGTCACATCGCTCGGACTTAATTTATATTGAGCCATCACATCCGGCTTCAACCAAATACGCATGGAGTAATCCGTACCCAACACGTTCGCGTCACCTACACCATGTACACGCTGCACTTCCGGAATCAAGTTAATCTTCGCGTAATTCTCCAAAAACTCAGAGTCATAACGATCGTCCTCGGCAAATACAGAAAATACCAACAACATAGAGTTCTGGCGTTTCTGGGTAGTCACACCAATCTGCGTTACCTCGGCAGGCAACAAACCTTGAGCCATAGACACACGGTTCTGCACGTTTACAGCCGCCATATCCGGGTCTGTTCCCTGCGTAAAATAAATGGAAATTTCCGCGGAACCGTTATTCGAGGCGGTAGAACTCATGTACATCATGTTCTCAACACCATTGATCTGGTCCTCCAAAGGCGCAATCACACTATTCAATACGGTTTGCGCGTTAGCACCCGTATAAGTGGCTCTCACCGATACGGTTGGAGGGGCGATATCCGGATATTGGGTAACCGGCAAGGAAATCAAGCCTAGGAAACCCAAGATGACAATCAAGATGGAAATCACCGTGGAGAGCACCGGGCGGTTTATAAATCTATCTAATTTCATGTTTTTCGTTTTTACTCGACAAAAGCGAATATTTGTCTTATTCTATGATTACATATTAATTAAAAGCGGTCTGCAAATTACCGTCATGCTGGTCTTTCAAGGCCTGATCGTACTTTGCTTTTTGTTGCTCACGAGTAATCGGCTGGATCTCTTGACCGTCTTTCAAGATCTGTACGCCTTCCACGACAATCTTATCGCCAGACTTCAAGCCATTTGTTACTAAATAGTTCTTACCATCATCCAAATTGGAAACCTTGATCTCCGTATTCTTCACCGTATTATCAGACTGCAATACAAATACGAACTTCTTATCCTGGATCTCCACGGTAGCCGATTGAGGGATCGTAATGATATCGTTCATCGTATACGGGAAGATAATATTACCGGTACCACCGCTTCGTAAGACATTTCCCTCGTTAGAGAAAATAGCACGCATGCTTACAGAACCGGTAGATTGATCGATAACACCGCTCACGGCATCAATCTTACCCTCATGATGGTACGTAGAGCCATCCGCCAATTGCAGTCTTACGGCCGGCATCTTCTCTAATTGCTCTTTCAAGGTACCACCGGCTTTCGTCAATGCCAATAACTCCTTTTCCGTCATAGAGAAATACACATACATATCACCGATCTCAGATACGGTAGTCAGCGGTTGAGCGATCGAAGCGCTTACCAAGCTACCTACACGATACGGGAATGTACCGACAACACCGTTCGAGGGACTTGTAACCGTACAGAAAGATAAGTTCTGGTTAGCGCTCACCAATTGAGCCTCTGCCTGCGCCAAGCTCGCTTTTGCCGACATCAGCTGGTTCACGGCTGTTTGATACTCGAAATCACTGATGATTTTCTGATCAAACAAAGTCTTCTTATTCCTCTCGGTCAATGTTAAAGTGCTTACGTTTGCCTTCGCCATCTCGACCGCGGCCTTAGCCTGACCTACCGCAGCAGCGTACTGCGTAGGATCAATTTGGAACAACGCCTGTCCTTTACGAACCGTAGCTCCCTCATCCACACATAATTTCACGATAAATCCAGAAACTTGAGGACGGACTTCGATATCCTGCGTACCTTTGATGGTAGCCGGATAGGATGTTGTTTGGTCGCTAGTCGTTGAATTGACCGCCATCACAGCGAACTCAGCATCCCCTAATTTCATACCACTCTGACTGTTTCCACAGGCAGTTAATAAAGACATACCAACCGCAAACAATGCGATCTGCCTTAACTGAGTAATCGTAATTTTCAGCATTCGTTTATCCATATTTGTATATAATTATATATTCAAGGCTGTTTTTCAGTTACCTTCTCTTTCTAACCCAAGTGGAGATCTTTTACATCTATTCACACAATAGGGTCTTTACTCGCTGTTTCATCCTACAAATGTAGAAACTTTTTACACGATTTTCTGTTTCCTACTTATCTTTTTCACCTAAATTAATAGCACTTAGAAGGAAGCACCTGTTGAAATACATCTATTTTGGTTTCAAACGAAAATAAAATTGTTTTTTTCAACAATATATTTTACATTTGTGTCCACACACAATAAACAAATATTATACATTATGGAACCTAAATTTATAATATCAGAAGTATTCAGTACCGCATGGAAGGGAACGAAGTCGCAACTATGGATATTAGCCGGATTATTAATCGGATATTGTATCTTGTCTTTCACGCTGACAGCGTTCGCGATGCCCATGCAAAGTTCTATTATCGGTAAAATCATCGTAAACGTGATCAGCGCGTTATTCTCCATTATTTTCTCCTTAGGATATATGAAAAATATATTTCAGGCGTTGGATGGGGAAGAACCTCAGTTTTCCGCATATGGACAACAGACAAAGAATATCATCACCTACTTTCTAGCGAGTCTTATCACGGGATTTGTCGTATTGGCGGGTTTCTTATTTTTTATCATCCCCGGTATTTATCTGGCATTGCGCCTTCAGTTCTTCCAAGCCTTTATTATCGAGGAAAACGCTGGAATTATCGAGTCTTTGCATAAAAGCTGGGAGATAACGAAAGGACAAGCATTGCCTCTGTTCATTCTGGCGTTGGTAATGATCGGGATCCTGATATTAGGATGTATTTTGTTCGGTATCGGAATTTTCGTCGCCGTTCCTCTTATCTATATGATGTATGGCTACGTTTTCCGTAAATTGAACACACCTCTTCAAATACTCGAATAAACAGAGAGGACGAATACACACTACAATCTATACCATGAATAAAAATTACAGGATAAAAGATATCGCCGAATTATCCGGCGTATCGACCGGTACGGTAGACCGCATTTTACATGAGCGGGGAAAGGTATCGGAGGACGCACGGAAAAAGGTGGAGAAAATCTTAAAAGAAATTGACTATCAACCAAATCTGATAGCCCGTTCTTTAGCGTTGAAGAAAAAATATCATTTCATCGCCTTGATCCCTTCTTTCCATGAAGGGGAATATTGGGCGAAACTAAGCCAAGGGATCGAGAAAGCAAAACGGGAATTGTTTAGCTATAATATCGATGTCGAGCAAATCTATTTTGACCAATACGACAGCAACAGTTTCGACGAATTAATCCCGAAGATTGAGACCGCGGATTGCCAAGGGGTTATCATCGCTACATTATTTAAGCAAAGTGTCTTGACCTTGACCCAGCGGCTAGACCAGAAAGGTATTCCTTATATATTGATCGATTCTTTTATCGATCACACGAATTGTATCTCTTATTACGGAACGCATTCATATGATTCGGGTTATATAGCGGGACGCCTTTTATTCGAGCAAATCCGTCAAGGGGACGATCTAGTGATTTTCCGTTTCACCCGTAAAGGGGATTCATGTTCTACGCAAGTGCAGAAACGAGAGGAAGGATTCCGGGATTATCTCGCCAACACCCCATTCAAGGGAAAGATTCATTTGCTGCATGTGCACGCAGATGATAAGGAGGAGAATAAGAGGCTACTGAATACTTTCTTCGAGAAATATCCTCAAGTAAGAATCGGTATCATCTTTAATTCGAGGGCCCATTTCCTTGGAGATTATCTAAGTAGCGAACGGCCGGACTATCCTTTCAAGCTTCTTGGCTACGACGTGATAGAACCGAACGTCCGTTATCTGGAAAACGGCTTGATCACGCATTTGATCGCCCAACGACCGGAGGTACAAGGATATCATTGTATCAAGGCACTCTTCAGGCATCTGATCCTTAAGGAGAAAATTGAGCCTGTCAATTATATGCCGATCGATATCTTGGTAAAGGAAAATATACAATACTACAATAATTATATCTGATGAACTCCTTATTTAGCGTAAAAGAGAAAGTGATTTTGTTGACCGGAGGCTATGGTATATTAGGAGCCTGCATGGCCAAGCACTTGGCGAGAGAAGGCGCGTACGTCGTAATCCTCGGACGAAACGAGCAAAAAGGATCTGCCTTGGTCAATGAAATTAAAGCGGAAGGGGGCGAGGCCTTATTCTTGGTTTCAAACGTATTGGATAAAGCCTTGCTGGAGCAAAACAAACAAGAGATATTGAAAGCATATGGGAAGATTGATGTTTTAGTCAATTTGGCGGGTGGCAACCAAGCCGGAGCGACGATTCCTCCCGACAAGACGATCTTTGATCTGGATATCGATGCTTTCCGGACAGTCGTAGACCTGAACTTATTCGGGACCGTACTGCCGACAATGGTTTTCGCCGAGGTCATGGTGGGACAAGGGAAAGGAAGCATTATTAACATCTCGTCCGAATCATCCCTACGCCCATTGACTCGTGTGGTTGGCTATGGATGCGCAAAAGCCGCTATCAACAATTTCACGCAATACATGGCCGGGGAGCTGGCGATTAAATTCGGAGAGGGCCTGCGAGTGAACGCCATGGCACCGGGATTCTTCCTTACCGAGCAGAACCGGGCATTGATGAGCAATCCGGATGGATCACCTAGTGATCGTTGCAACACGATCGTCGCGCACACGCCGTTCCGCCGCTTAGGAAAACCGGAGGAGTTACTCGGTACTTTACAATGGCTGGCGAGCGACGCCTCCGCATTCGTAACCGGTACCGTGATCCCCATAGACGGAGGTTTCGACGCTTTCTCCATCTAAATAATGTGCCAACCAGCCATGCATCAAACCGCATTGGCATATTGGCACATTGATAAATTTAAAAATTATTCATTATGTATCTATGTGAGCAAACTTGGCGTTGGTACGGACCGAATGATCCTGTCAGCCTTTGGGACATCCGTCAGGCGGGTGCCACCGGTATCGTAAATGCGTTGCACCATATCCCGAACGGGGAAGTTTGGACTACGGAAGAGATTCAAAAGCGGAAAGCCTTGATCGAATCCGCCGGATTACGGTGGAGTGTGGTTGAGAGTGTGCCCGTACACGAGCATATCAAGACGCAAACCGGGGATTTTCAAACCTATATAGAGAACTACAAACAAAGCATCCGTAATCTGGGAGCTTGCGATATCCGGGTAGTTACTTACAACTTCATGCCGGTATTGGACTGGACTCGTACCGATTTGGCTTATACGATGCCGGATGGCTCCAAAGCCTTGCGCTTTGAACGCGCGGCTTTTATGGCGTTCGACTTATTTATATTGAAACGACCGGCGGCGGAAGCCGAATATACGGAGGCGGACAAGGCGAAAGCCAAGGCACGCTATGACGCTATGAGCGAGGAAGACCGCCAGCTGTTGGTTCGCAATATGATCGCCGGACTACCCGGCTCGGAAGAGACTTTTACGATCGAGCAGTTTAGGGAAGCGTTAGACCGTTATAAAGATATCGACGCGGAGAGACTTCGCTCGAACCTGATCTATTTCTTACGGGAAATAGCTCCCGTGGCGGACGAGGCCGGTGTCAAGCTCGTTATCCATCCGGATGATCCCCCCTATTCCATTCTCGGGCTTCCCCGTATCTTGAGCACGGAAGATGATTTCCGGAAGTTAATAGAGGCCGTGCCGAATCCTAGCAACGGGCTTTGCCTATGCACAGGTTCTTTCGGTGTCAGAAGTGATAACGACTTGGCCGGGATCATGGAACGTTACGGGGATCGGATCGATTTCGTTCATTTCCGCAGCACGCAACGAGACTCGGAGGGTAATTTTTTCGAGGCGAACCATCTGGAGGGCGATGTGGACATGTATGGTGTCATGAAAGCCTTCCTTGAATTGCAGCAACGCCGCCAATGCTCCATCGCCATGCGACCGGATCATGGACATCAAATGATAGACGACCTAAAGAAGAAAACCAACCCGGGCTACTCCTGCATCGGACGTTTACGGGGTCTGGCCGAGCTACGGGGATTGGAGATGGGTATCGCCTTATCCCTGTTCAAAGGACATTAAAAAGACAGCGTCTTACAGTTAGCACAGTACTGTGTACGAAGTACCGCAGTACTGTGGCTGAAGTACTACAGTACTCTGCACGAAGTATTGCGGTACTCAGCACGTAAGTACTGGAATACTTCGTACAGAGTACTGCCCTATTTATAGCACAAGGCTACCTCGACCCTATGGGGGAACATCACAAACCGAACAACCGGGGAATCAATAAGCTTAAATCCGGCAAGAACGCCACCAAGAACAAGACGATAACCATCGCCGCGAACATCGGCAGCAACGGACGGATCACTTGATCAATCTTTGTCCCCGCCACGCTACATCCGATAAACAATACCGAACCCACCGGTGGCGTACACAATCCCACACAAAGGTTCAACACCATCATGATCCCGAAATGTACCGGGTCCATCCCCAATTGCCCCGTCGCTATCGGCAGGAAGATCGGGGTAAAGATCAAGACAGCGGGCGTCATGTCCATAAAGATCCCGACAATCAATAGGATCACGTTTATAAGTATCAAGATGACCACCGGATTGTCGCTTATGCTCAGCAGAGCGGCACTTACCGTTTGAGGAATATTCTCATAGCTCATGATCCAAGACAAGCCCGTACAAGTCGCCACCAAAAGAAGGACGATAGCCGTAGTCTTGGCCGATCGCAATAACACTTGCGGCAATTTAGCCCAAGTAAGTTCTTTATAGATAAAAGAGAGGATTAACGCATACAATACAGCGATCGCCGAAGCCTCGGTCGCCGTAAACAGTCCCGCCAAGATTCCTCCGATCACGATCACCAATAGCATCAAACTAGGGATCGCCCTGAAAAATACCCTTGTCGCCTCCGAGAACGGAACACGTACGCCAACCGGATACCCCTTTCGTGCGGCAAACATAGCGGCTACGATCATGATCGCCACTCCCGTAAGAATTCCCGGTAGATAACCAGCCATAAACAAGGCGGATACAGAGACTCCACCACTCGCCAAGGAGTAAACGATCAAGACATTACTCGGAGGTATCGTCATGCCGGTAGTGGCGGAAGAGATATTTACGGCGGCACTGAAATTCGGATCGTAACCGGCCTTTTTCATCTCCGGTGTCATAATACTCCCGATAGCAGAGGCAGCGGCGGCGGCAGAGCCACTGATCGCCCCGAATAACATATTCGCCACGACATTGACTACCGCCAGTCCTCCGGGCAACCGTCCGACCAGCACTTTAGCGAAATCGATCAAGCGCAAGGCGATACCTCCGCTATTCATGATATTCCCCGCCAATATAAAAAACGGGATCGCCAACAGAGCGAAACTGTCCAGACCCGAAGCCATACGCATCGCATAAGTCGTAAGGGCGGGAAGCGAGTCTATATTCACGAGCATCGTCAATATACCCGCCACACCGATGCTATACGCTACCGGAACCCCGACCACCAGCAGGAAAAAGAAACTTATCACTAATACAAGTATACCTATAATATCCATATCATCAGTCTTTTAAGAATTAGAGGAACGAAATAAGGCGATCGCGTTATCTATCGCATAATAAGCGGTAAGCAATCCTCCTAGCGGCAATGCCAAATACACATATCCTAAATTAATCTCTAAGGAAGCCGAAGTAACTCCCAAATGAAAACGAGTGTATACCAGCCAAGTCCCACCTACGATCAATACAAATACAGCGAATAAAAATACGATCAAGAAGATAAACAATCGCAAGAGCTTCCTGCGGGAAGGACGTATATGTTGAAGTAATAAATCGATCGCTAGATGCTCATTTTTACCGGATACATAAGCGGCCCCCAGCAATCCCACCCAGATCAATAAATATCCGGCCAATTCATCCGTCACGGAACTCGGGGAAACCAGAATATACCGGCTTAATACCTGCCATAACACATCCACGACCAAGAAAGCCATCAAGAAAATCAACGATAGCTCCAATCCTTTATCAATTATCTTTCTCATGGGTATTCTGTATTTGATCGATTAAATCATGAAAAACCGGATCATTCTTAAACCGCTCGATCATCGGGGCGGCGGCATCCATAAACGGCTGCTTATCCGGGTAAATAATTTCCACTCCGTGCGCTTCCATCTCCTCTAGCGATTGCTTCTCTTGCTCCGCCCAAAGTTTCCGTTGATAAATAGCGGCGGCGTCAGCGGCCTGCCGCAGCCAATTACGTTCTTGTTCCGTCAGCTTCTGCCAAGTAGCCAAACTAATGATGATCACGTCCGGACACATCGTGTGCTCATTGACTGAATAGTATTTTACCACCTCATGATGGAACGCTGTTGTCACGGAAGGCGTATTATTCTCGGCTCCATCCACGACATTACTTTGTAAGGCCGTATACAATTCACCCCAATCCACGGGAGTAGCCGAACCACCGAATGTCTTCATCATCTCCACGGCTATCGGGCTCTTTTGCACACGGATCTTCAGTCCTTTCAGATCCTCGGGAGTACGAATCTGCTTGTTTACCGTATAAAAGCTACGGGCCCCCGAGTCAAAATAAGCGAGTCCCCTAAACCAATAAGGTTCCGTTGATCCCAATATCTGTTTACCTACCGAACCATCCAACACCTCGAAAAACTGCTCACGGGAACGGAATAGATAAGGTATGCCAAATACCTTAAACGGATCGGCAAATCCTTCCAACGCGGCGGAGGAAACTTTCGTGATATCGAGACTTCCTATTTGAAGCAACTCTATACATTGATTTTCAGACCCCAATTGAGCGGAAGAATAAATGTCCATGCTCATCTTTCCTCCGGACAACTCTTTCAGACGCTCGTTCATATAGAGCAATCCCAAATGGACGGAATGGCTGGGGGGCAATCCGTGCGCCAGTTTCAGCACCCTTACTTCCTTTACCCCTTCCTTACAGGAGAAGGAGAAAGATACGCACATCAGGAATAGCAGGGCGGTCTTTAGAACTTTCATATTAGAAATGTTAACAATTCGTTGTTTATCGACAAATATAAAGGAAATAATCGAATTGTGCACGTACACAGAAGAAAAAAGTGGCCGCTTTCTTCCTGCCTATATTCACATACGGAACAAGAAGAGTACGGCCTTGATTTAACCTATTTCTCTAATGTTATGATGAAACATCGAGACGGTCAAATGTAGAAACAATCAAAGTGACCGGTCTTATATCGACCGTGATCTTATTTCACGAAAGCGTGAAACTTATTCACGCCTTTTCTCTAACAGCCATTTACGGATCTCCTCTATATCTTCCTTGTCCGCTTCTATAGTGATTGAATATCGCCGGGGTTCGTCCGCTAAATACACCTCCCGCAAGAAATCATAGGCTAAGACTTCCGATATACGCAGTAACAAATCCACATCAATACTGCTTCGCTTAAATATCTTATAAATATTGGTACGTTCATAATGCAACGCATGGGCAAAATCGGAAACCGAAAGTCCCCGCTCTTCCATTTTCTCCTTTATTAACGAACCGATATGTATCTCCTTTTGTTCTTTCATATACAAAAGCCGTTTTTAAGGTAATCTTATCTCATAAATAAACCCACATCTGAGAAAAGGTGTGTTACACTTTACCTTAAACCCGTCAAACTGCGGCACGACCAAATGCCTTGTACACAACAGAAATAAGGCAAAGGAACACACCAAATACAGGTGTATTCGCATTGTCTATTTCTCTGTGTACTTTAAATTGGTCGTTTTCAGTTTAGAGAAATGCCAGCAAATACAATATCGTCATCCTCCCTGACCAAAGAGACAAACTGGTCCCCTCAATCATCGTATAATATCTCCATTTTACCTTCACAAAGGTAGGCAAATTCAACTATCAGAAAAAACACAAAGAATAAAAAGAAGTATAAACATATCGGAAATATAGGCCATTGAAAGAGGCTTTTTTATACTTTTGTGGTAAAACAATATCTAATGGCATCTAAAATACACAACGGAATACTCATTCTTACGCTAATTTTATTTGCGTCTTGCCGTACGCAAAAGCCTGCTCCACGCCCGGCCCCTCCCGAGACTGTGGATTTCCCTACGGCGAATATTCCTCTTCCTGTCATGGATTTCAATTTCATGTTGCCGGAAACTCCAGAGCTAGCGGTTTGTCATTCTCCTAGAAAAGATATCACGGAAGCCTTTACGCCCCGTGATAAAAGCCAGATAGCGATCAAGGACCCCAAGCTATTCGATGAGAATAACACGGAAATTATTGATTTATCCTTGATCCCCTCCGGGGAATACGCATTTCCCCTTCCTAAAGGAAACGTGATCTCTCCTTACGGGGGAAGGAGAAGACATCATTCCGGAGTAGATATCAAGACTTGTGCCAACGATACGATCGTGTCTGCTTTCGATGGTATTGTCAGGATGGCGAAACCATTCGCCGCCTATGGCAACGTTATCGTTGTCCGCCATTATAATGGACTGGAAACGATCTATAGCCACAACTCCAAGAACTTGGTTAAACCCGGAGATCGTGTTCTCGCCGGACAACCGATCGCCTTAACCGGACGTACCGGCAGGGCTACTACCGAGCATTTACATTTTGAGACTCGTATAAACGGAGTTCATTTCAATCCGAATATCGTCTTCAACATGGCTAAGAGGAAATTACGTTCAAAATGTCTGGTTTGTACCCAGAAAGGTAATAACGTAATCGTCAAATCGGTTGATATATTACCCCATCAAAAGGCTGGTCCATACGTACCGCCACCTCCTTATAAATGGGTTTACAATGAATGAAAAAAGGCCTTACGGACAATCCGTAAGGCCTTTTTTCATTCCGTGGAGATGGAGAGATTCGAACTCTCGTCCAAACGAGGAATTAATTTGCTTTCTACATGTTTATCTTCGCCTTCATTGTCGGGGAAGAGCAAGACCGAAGCCACCCACTCATCCCTTATCCTCTAAAGTTTCGCCTGAGACCCGAGGCTTATCTCAAACTATCTCCGATATTGCTGCACCACCTGATCGGAACGCTTCGGAGCCACAGCATCCGGGTGATGTCACGTCCCCGCAACTTTTGCAGGGATTAAGCTTGAATCTACTATACTTCGATTAAGCAGCGAGAGCGTAATTATTTTCGCCAGTTAATTGTTCGTTGTCTGAGATTTAAGTGCAAGCCAACCACGCACTACATGCTTACAAACCACTTCTACCCGCTGTCAAAACCGGTCATCCCCATGGTTTTGTAATATTTCTTTTGGCAAAGATACATATAATTTCGAATTTAGCAAAGACCCATAACTGATTCCTTCCGATTAGGATTATTTTAATGTAAACGAAGCTGTTTTCACCTCTTTACTATTTCCACCGATCATTACCTGAAACTCACCCGGCTCAGCGACATAATCTAAGGTTGAATCGTAGAATTTCAACATATCCACATCAATATCAAAGGTTACTTTCTTGCTTTCTCCCGCTTTTAACGCAACTCGCTTGAATCCTTTCAATTCTTGGACCGGAGGGGTTATGCTGCGTACGATATCACGTAAATAAAGCTGTACGATTTCCTCTCCATCCTGAGCCCCGGTATTGGTAACAATCACGGATGCTTGAATTTTTCCATTTGCATCCATAGAATTCGTATTCAAAGATACATCGCCATACGTATAAGTCGTATAACTCAAACCGTAACCAAATGGATAAAGAGGCTCATTTAACACATCTATATAATTGGAGACATAACGAGTGTACCAAGCATCAGGAGACATAGGACGTCCTGTCATCTTATGATTGTAATAGATCGGACATTGGCCTGTTACACGAGGAAAAGACATGGTTAACTTCCCCGTCGGAGAAACCTTTCCGGTCAAGACATCGGCAATAGCCGCTCCTGCTTCCGTACCACCGAACCATACGTTCAAGATCGCATTCACCTGCTTTTCCTCGGATTGTAATGCCAAAGGTCTTCCGGTAAAAAGTACCATTACGATCGGCTTTCCTGTCTTTTGGATAGCATCCAGTAATTTTTTCTGCGTTTGCGGCATTTCAAGGATGGCTCTACTAGCGCCTTCTCCACTCATATCTATCGATTCACCCAAAGCAGCGATAATCACATCAGCGCCTTCCGCCACTTTTAGGGCCTCGGCGATTAATTGTTCATCGCTTCTATCATCCCGGGTTGAACGATTTTGATCCGTAAAGTTTGCTTCATAGACGGAATCATCGACTAGATTGCTGCCTTTTGCAAAAACAACCTCTACTCCATTTCCCAAAGATTCCTGTAAATCCTCTACCAATCCATGATAAGATTTAGTCTGCTCATCATATTTCCACGATCCAGCCATATTCGCCTTGCTATCCGCTAAAGGACCGACTACAGCGACCTTACGACATCCTTTAAGTGGAAGCAGATTATTGTCATTTTTAAGTAACACGAAAGACTCCGCCGCAATACGACGGGCCGCGGATACGTTATTTACCGACAAGAACTCTTTGGCGGCTCTTTTCGGATTACAATATTTATATGGATCATGGAACAATCCCAATTGGTATTTTGCGATTAGTATTCTCCGGCAAGCAGAGTCAATCTCAGCCTCTGTTATTTTCCCTTCTTCCAATGATTTCTTTAATACGGCATGATAACAGTCCGCTATCATATCCATATCGACACCCGCCTTTAGCGCCTTGACTCCGACTTCCTGACTATTACCTATTCCATGGTTTACCATCTCCGCTATTGCCGTAAAATCAGACACGACAAAGCCGTTAAATCCCCATTGTTTACGCAACACGTCATTAAGAAGCCAAGTATTTCCGGTCGCGGGGATACTTTCAAATTCGTTGAATGAAGTCATGATACTTCCTACTCCTGCTTCTACAGCAGCCTGATAAGGACGCATGTAATAATTCATGGCAGTCACACGGCTCATATC